>JAUWIJ010000006.1 GCA_030605415.1 archaeon
CCGCCCAAATGGCATACCTCTGTTGAGGCCGCCCAAATGGCATACCTCTGTTGAGGCCGCCCAAATGGCATACCTCTGTTGAGGCAACCCAGTAGGTGCTCTGGTGAGCTAAGTAGAAAAACTTATATTGGCGAAAGTAGTATTGAAAATACTTCATGTTTTTCTCGATGCTCAAAAAAACCGTGGGAGCTTTGCGTATAGGGGATTTCTTTCTTTTTGGGAAGTCGCGTTATGGTCGAGTCCATTTGATTTCGTAGTAGGAAACATCACCTTCTTCGTCTACGATTGCGATTAGAAGATTTTTCTTTGTGGAGTGGGCAACGCGGGTTTTCGCTGAAAAATCTTGCCAAGTCATTTGCTTATTTTCTGAGACCGGAAATAAAATCCATTTAGAATGAGCTTTACTTATTTTTTCTCCTTTATCGTATACTCTAAATTCGGCTCCGAATTTTAAGGCGGTTTTTACAATATATCCTTTTTTTCTTAAATCTTTGAAAACAATATATTTTGTTTTAAATTTTTTATCAATTCGTTCAAATTTTTTTAAAATTTCTTTTTGTGATAATTTTTTTTCACGGTAATCCAAGATATCCATTTTTTTATCTTGTACCAGAAAAAATGCTTCGGGCAAAGAATACAAAATTTTCTCTCCAAATCTCTCTCCAAATCTACTTGTTGCAAATAAGTTTTGAGCTTCGGTTGTGTTTGATGTTATCTTTTCTGATATTAGTGTTGCCTTGATTTTTGTCATAGTAGATAGAGACAAAGGTAGATTATAAAGTTTTTTAAACGAGGGTTTTTTATTAGAATTGTAGCCCTGTAGTCTAGAGTAACAGCACAGCTGTTTCGTAAAGACAACAGGTAAAATACAGCCCTGTAGTCTAGTGGTCAAGGATCCGACCCTCTGGAGGTTGGGACCGCGGTTCGAATCCGCGCGGGGCTATCTAAAATTTTATAGAGTAACATCGAAGATGTTTCACGAATAAATTTTCTGCGGAAACTTTATAAAGCAAAATTCGGATTAGTTATTACGATGAAGAGAAGTTCAAGACGTTGGAAGAAGAAAGGTCAGATGCGTTGGAAGTGGCAGCGTAAAAGACTTAAGAAGGAAAAGCGAAAGAGAAAGTTGAAGAGAGGGAGATAGTTTTAGGAAGAGTTGATTTTTAATTCTTAAATAGATAATTTTATAGAAGGCTGTTTAATTTTCTATTGGTTTTGTAGAAAATATTTTTTAGGAAGAGTTAGTCCAAATCCTCCATAAAATTCCCTGCTTTCTTTATCTATTAAAAATTCAATCCATCTACTTTTATTACTTACCTCTAATCCGATTTCTTTTCCGAGGCGATATATTTTATCCTCCTTTTCCTTAAAAAATGGATAATAACATAATGATGGATTTAAATTTAAATCTGTAATTATATGAGATATTTCTCCCATAAGTTTATCTCTTATACAAGTTTCTTTCATTATAAAATATTTTTCGGATAGTGCTTCGTGTACATTATAAACGGATTTTCCAATAGTTTTTTTCGTGGAATAAAATGATAATTTACTATCTTGAAAAAATTTATCATCTAAACTCATTCCTTTTGAATTAAATTTTATTCCATCCATACCTATTTAATTTGAAACCATTATAAAAGAATTTATATTCTCTATCTCACTATTTAACTTATCACAATAATCCTTATAAACCGAATCATTCTTTTCAATGTATGAGTGAACATTATAATTCAGAGGTGTGGACTGAGAAGTATCGGCCGCGGAAATTTGAGGAGATGGTTGGGCAGGTGGAGATTATCAAGAGGGTTCGGGCGCTGACAAATTCTATGAATATTCCACATTTGCTTTTTGCCGGACCGGCGGGGACTGGGAAATCGACTTTGGCTTTGATTGTTGTTAAGAGTTTGTTTGGTGAGTCTTGGAGGGAAAATTATTTGGAGTTGAATGCGTCGGATGAAAGGGGTATCGACGTTGTTCGACAGAAAGTTAAGGATTTTGCGAGGACAAAGGCGCTGGGGGATGTTCCGTTTAAGGTGATTTTTTTGGATGAGGCGGATGCTCTGACGAGGGAGGCACAGCAGGCTTTGAGGAGAACTATGGAGAATTTTACAAGTACGTGTAGGTTTATTTTGTCTTGTAATTATTCGTCGAAAATTTTGGATCCGATTCAGTCAAGGACAGTTGTATTTAGGTTTCAGCTTTTGGAGAAAAAAGATATTAAGAAAAGGATTGATTTGATTGCGGAGAGTGAGGGTTTGTCTATTAACGCCGATGCGTTTGATGCCTTGTATGAAGCGAGCGAGGGCGATTGTCGTCGGGTGATTAATTTATTGCAGGCAACAGCGTCTATCTCTCCGAATATTACTCCTGATTTGGTGAATACAATTGTTTCAAAAGCGAGACCGTCTGATATTAAGATTGTTTTAGATTATGCGTTGAGTGGGGATTTTGTGAGTTCTAAAGAGAAGTTGTTAGATATTATGTTGAAGGAGTCGATTTCGGGGCAGGATGTGATTAAGGCGATTCAGAAGGAAGTTTGGAATTTGCCGATTGATAATGCTTTGAAGGTTCGGCTGACGGAGAAAACTGGTGAGATTGAGTTTCGATTGGTCGAGGGTGCGGATGAGTTTATTCAGCTTGAATCTTTAATCGCGGCTTTTGTTATGGCTGGAATTGGTAATGGTGTTGGCGGGTTGAAGGAGAGTGGATAATGAAAATTTATATTGCGTGCAGTAAGTATTTTTATTCCGAAATAAAAAAAATTGCTAATATTTTAGAGGACATGGGACATAAAATTAGTTATCCGAATTCTTATGATGAGCCGTTTGCGGAGGAGCGGTTTAAGCAGATGAGTGCGGAAGAACATGCTAAATGGAAAGCGATGATGATGGGCAAGGATAAGGAAAATATTGAGCCGCAGGATGCAATTTTAGTTTTGAATTTTAAAAAGAATAAAATTCCTAACTATATTGGCGGTGCTACTTTTTTAGAGATTTATATGTCTTGGCAATTAAGAAAGAGAATATTTTTTTATAATCCTTTGCCGAATTGCTCTTTTACCGATGAGCTTAAAGGAATAAACCCTATTATAATAAATGGAGATTTGGAGTTGGTACGATGAAAATAATTTTAGCTACGGGGTCGCCCTATAGACAGGCAGTTTTTAGAAATGCGGGAATTGAATTTGAAGCTTATGTAAGTAATATTGATGAAAAGTTTGAGGGTAGACCAACTGAGCCGTCTGAGCTAGTGAAGGCTCTTGCTGAATTAAAAGCAGAAGAAGTTGCCAAAAATTTTACTGATGGAGTTGTTATAGGGTTTGATTCTTTGGGTTTTTTTAATGGAGAGATTCTTGAAAAACCAACTTCTTATAACGAGGCTTTTGATAGACTTAGGAGACTTTCTGGGAATTCCTATTCTTTTTTTACTGGAGTTTATATGAAGAAGTTGCCTACGGGTAATGAAATTGTCCGATGTGTAGAGACAAAGGTGTCAATGAGGATTCTGAGTAATGAAGAGATTAAGGAATATTTAATCTCTGATAAAGAAAAACTTTACAAAACTTATGCTCAAGGATTTGACCCTATGAGGGGCATTAGTTCAACATTTATTAAAAATATTAGTGGTAGCTATCTGAATATTTTGCAAGGAATTCCGTTGGAAACTGTTGTTGAAATGTTGAGGGAAATAAAATGATGAATGTGGATAATATTCCGTGGAGTGAAAAGTATCGTCCTGAGGGATTTGAGGATATTAAAGGGCAGGATTTAGCGATAGATAAGATAAGGTTTTTTTTAAAAAGTTTCCCGAAGAAGAGGGCGATTGTTTTGCACGGGGCACCGGGGATTGGGAAGACGAGTTTGGCTTATGCGATTGCGTCAGAAATGGATGCCGAGATTATGGAATTGAATGCATCGGATTTTCGGAACAAGGAAAAGATTTCAGAAATTATTGGTCCGGCGAGTAAGCAGAAAAGTTTGTTTAAAAAACATAAAGTTATTTTGATTGATGAGGTTGACGGAATTTCGGCGACTAAAGATAGGGGGGGACTTGGGGAGTTGTTGGTTTTGTTAGAGAGGTCGGTGTTTCCCGTGATTGTTACTGCGAATGATATTTGGAATAAAAAGTTTAGTTTGTTAAGGCGAAAGGCAGAGATTGTTCCGCTGAAGGAAGTTGATTATAAGGTTGTGTTGGGGATTTTGAATGATGTTTGCGAGAGCGAGAACTGTGTGGTTTCTAATGAAGTTTTGACGTCGATTGCGATTAGGGCGCGTGGGGATATTCGGGCGGCGTTGAATGATTTGCAGGTTTTGTCGAAGATGGATTCGCCGGAATTAATTAAAGAGGTCGGGGACAGGAACAGAGAACAATCTATTTTTAGTGCGTTGCAATATGTGTTTCAAAATGCGAAGATTGACGAGGATATGATTAGGGTTTATGATGAGGTTAATATGCCGATTGATGATATTTTTTTGTGGATTGACGAGAATATCCCGTTGGCGTATAAGGGCGAGGAGTTGTGTCGAGCGATTGAGGCGTTGAGTTTGGCTGATGTTTTTAGAGGGAGAATTCGTCGGCAGAGACATTGGAGGTTTATGGTTTATGAGTATTTTTTGTTGGGGGCAGGAATTGCCAGTGTGAAAAAATATAATCGGAGCGGGTGGGTATCATATAAAAAGCCGTCGAGAATTTTGAAGATTTGGTTGCAGAATCAGAGGGCGGCAAAAAAGAAGACGATTTGTCAGAAGTATGCGAAAATGTGTCATATTTCGACGAAAACTGCGATGAAAGATTTTTTATTATTGAGAGTTATTTTGGGGAATGAGGAAATTAGGAGAGGATTAAAACTGAGTAGTGATGAAATTACCTATTTGGATAAGTAATTTTAATTCTTAGCGACTTATACTGCGTTGGACGAACCCTCACGTAGGAAACTACGCTACGGAACCGTCCGCCTTGTCTAATCCTGCTAAGAATTAAAATTATTTGTATGGAACGGGAGATTTTTAGGAGTTAGGTGGTAGGGACATAAGCGAGGGATTTGGTATTTGGGATTTGTGGGAACGGGGAATCGGGGAGCTACTAACTATTAATTACCGACTACAAACTGAGAGAGGGGAACGAGAGCGGAGGAAGGGGGTTGAGGAAATACCGAAAATTTTATTAAGTTGTGATTCTTTTTGTATGAGAAGCAAAATGGAATTAATACAAATAAAAGGAATAAAGAATCTGATAGATGAAGAGAAAAAATTGTTTAATAAATTATTGAATGAATATTATCCAAAAATTCAAAGGAAATTAAAGAATATTATTTTTTTAGAGGTTCATATTAAAAAATATGAAAAAGATGGCAAGAGAAAAAAGTATACTATAAATATTAAAGTTGTAGATGGCGCGAATGTGTTTGAGGCGAACGCTCATAACTGGGATTTTGCGAGAACAATGCACAAGGTTTTAAAGAAAATAGAAAATGAAATAGAGAGCAGATTTCATTCAAGTGAGCAACACCCGAAGGCAAAAAAGAGTTTTTGAAACGAATTCTAATTGTTAAAAATTTGATATTATAATTGTAATGTTTTAATAAAATCCAGAAAAGTTTTAATAGTTCGTTTATTTATTTTTTGTATGAATAAACAAGGAATGTTGCAAAGTGTTTATAATTATCTTTCTTTATTCGGAGATGTTGACGAGAAAATTTTAGAAGCAATGAAAAAGATTGACAGAAAAGATTTTATGGATATAAATAAAGAGTTCGCCTACGTTGATAATGCGATGTCAATTGGATATGGTCAGACAATTTCTCAGCCGTCGACAGTTGCCAGAATGTTATCTTTGCTTAAATTAAAAAAGGGCGATTTTGTTTTGGAAATTGGGACTGGCTCTGGCTGGAATGCTGGTCTGATAAGTTATTTGGTTAAATCAGGAAAGGTTAAGAGTTTAGAGATTGTTAAGGAGTTGGCAGAAAGGTCAAGGAATAAAATCAAGGAATTGGAAATAAAAAATATTGAGATTAAAGAAGAGGACTTTAGAAAATTAAAAGAAAAGTTTGATAAGATTATTTTTACTGCGGGCATTTTACACAGCGAAGAAAATATAATTGAAAATTTTGCTCAAGGACATTTAAATGAAAACGGAATTTTAGTGTGTCCGCATCAGTCGGGACCTTTAATTATAATTAAAAAGAAGCAGGGAAAAATTAAGAAAGATTATACAAATGAGGAGTATGGGTTTGTGCCTTTGGTTTTGTGATTTTTTTCTTTTTCGGTATTTATTCCATAACACCAAATTTCTGCATCTCTCCATGTGTTCTTGTTAAGACCTGTCTTTAAACTGAGATGCTCTAAAAATTCAATTTTATCCGGAATCTGTTTCCAGACCTGTGGCAAAAATGTTGCATTATGAAAACCTTTTTTTAGTATTATTCCCATTTTATTATTTATTTTTTTGAGCAGTTCTTCAGGGGTTTTAAATTTTAATTTTTTTGGTTTGCTTAAAATAGAAACTTCAATTTTAATTTTTTTTAGTTCTTGTTTTTCTAACGGTGAGAATCTTGAGTCGTGGAAAGCAGAATTTATTGCATTTTCCTGAACATCTTTGTATAATTGTCTTATTGAAAATAGTGAGCCAATGCACCCTCTTAACTTATTGTTTTTGGTCAAGGTGACAAAGCTTGCTTTTTTTTCTTTATATTTTTCTTTATATTTTTCGTCTGGTTTAAAATTTTTGTTTTGAAAATAAGCTTCAATTGTTTTTCGTGCAAGTTGTGAGAGGTTCATTTTTTTATTTAAAAATTCCTGCAATTTTTTCTCCGCAATAAGGACATTTATCTTTTTTGAGTTTGTTTTCAATTAAATAACCTGTTCTTTTTATTATTTCTTTTTTACAATGAGGGCAAAAGGTTGGGCTTTCTTCAGGGATGTTTCCAATGTAAACATAGTTTAGATGTTTTTTTCCTATTTCATATGCTTTCTTTAAACTCTCGAATGACGTTGGTTGTTTGTTTAACATTTTATATGTCGGAAAAAATCTTGAGATGTGCCATGGAATATTTTTATCTATTGAGGCAATAAATTTTGCAATTTGTTCCAATTCTTCTTTTGAGTCATTTTCGCCCGGAATAATCAATGTTGTAATTTCAATCCAGATTTTTTTCTTGTACGCAAGTTTGATTGTTTCTAAAACTGGTTTTAGGCGGGCAGAGCAAATCTCTGTGTAAAATTTATCTTTAAAAGATTTCAAATCAATGTTCATTGCATCAATGTAAGGAGAAATATAATCTAAACATTTTTTTGTCATAAACCCATTTGTCACTAAAATGTTTTTCAATGCTTTTTGTTTTGCTAATTTTGCTGTGTCGTGAACAAATTCAATAAAAATTGTCGGCTCAGTATATGTATATGAAATGCTTTTGCATTTATTTTTTAGTGTATCATTAACAATTTGTTCAGGAGTTATTTCTTCTCCTATAACTTTTTTATAATATTCTCTAAATTGGGAAATGTCATAATTCTGACAAAATTTGCATTTAAAATTGCATCCTACTGTTCCAATTGAATAGGCATTAGTTTCAGGAAGAAAATGATACAAGGGTTTTTTCTCTATTGGGTCAATGTGTTTTGCAACAACTTTTCCATAAACAAGAAGATAGAGTTTTCCTTTGATATTTTTTCGGACTCCGCAGATTCCTGTTTTGCCTTGTGATATTAGGCATTTATGATTGCAGGCAAGACACTGGACTTTATTATCTTTTAATTTTTTGTAGAGAGCACATTGTTTCATAAGATTAATAAGCATGTGTTTATTAAATAGTTTATGGCTGAGTGGTATCCATCAGATAAAAATGAGTTGGGTAATTTATTAGAAAAGTTTTTGTCTCAAAAAACAGGTTTTGAGGGTGAGGTGCATGGATTAGTTGTGCCCCATGCTGGTTATGTTTTTTCTGGAGCAGTTGCAGGGAAATCTTTTGGTTTATTGAAGAATAAAAAAATAAATAAAGTAGTTGTTTTGGGACCGTCTCATTATGCCGATTTTCATGGCGTGCGGGCTTTGGAAAAAATTAAAACTCCTTTAGGCGGAGTTAGAATAATTGAAAATGATTTTGAAAAATTAAAATGTGAACATTCTGTTGAAAACCAGATTCCTTTTTTGCAATTTTTAAATTCTGAGATTGAGGTTTTACCTTTGGTTGTAGGAGAGATTTCAAATAAAGAAGCTCAGGAGATTGCTAAAGAAATTGCGAAAATTGACGGAGTTTATGTTTTTTCAAGTGATTTGAGTCATTTTTTCCCTTATGATATTGCTGTTGAAAAAGATAAAAAAACGATTGGAATAATTGAGGATTTAGATTTTGAAAAATTTAATGAGGTTGATGCTTGTGGAAAATTTCCTTTATTGATTATGATTCATTTGTGTAAATTATATAACTGGAAACCAAAACTTATAGAATATAAAAATTCAGGAGATATTACAGGAGATAAAAATAGTGTCGTAGGTTATGCAAGTTTTGTATTTTAAGATTTTATAAAAATGAATAATTTTTAACATTGAGCCTGCGTGTCAGCTCCAGTTGTATCCCATCCCCACATTGGACTTGGTGCCGTGCTTGAAAATTCATATAAAATTTAATTAGCTATACAATTATCAACCCAATTTTTAAGAGCTAATTTATCCATTTCTCTATTTTCATCTGTAAACGCTCCTACATGTATTTCATTTGTTCTTGGGCAAATAAACTGTGGGACTCCACCACTACCCATATGTGCCCGAATACATTCATTAATTATTTGAGAACCTTCTGTGTCACTTCCTTCAATCCATTTGAAATTATATCCTTCTTCTTCTAATGCTTCTACTCCTGGTTTCATTTTTGCACACCATCCACATCCGTCGGAATAATAAAAAATAATTGTTTCATTTGAAATCCCATATTTTTCAACACATTCGTAGATAGGAATTTTAGGAGTGTTGTCTTGAGCAGTTTGTTGTGGTGTATCCCGAACTGCGTTTGCTGTTAGCGGGATTACCTGTTGTGTGAACGACTTCCCGTCTTTGGTTACATAGAGTGGGACTTGCTGTCCTTGTATTGATAAGACGACTTGATAAAATTGTCCGCTGTCTTCTACTGAAACCAATTCTGCTCCTGCTCCTTGGTTGTTTGCGAATGATAGTATATTTTGTCCAGCTTTTTCTGCACTGACCACTGCACTGGTTGTTGAGCATCCGTTTATTAAAATTGCGATTAGTATAACTGCCAATATCACCGTCGAAATTGCCCAATAGTTTTCTGGCAAATTTTTTAGAATTTTCTTGCAGTCAAATTTGCACTTCTTTTTATCTGTCATGTTTTATTGAAAAAACAATTCTTTATAAATGTTTTCGTTAGTTTAGTTATATGAATATCGAGCAGAAGGTTGCGGAGACTATTAAGAAATATAAATTACTTAAGAAGTCGGATAAGGTAGTTGTGGCTTTGTCGGGTGGGAAAGATTCGACGAGCGTTTTATATATATTGAAAAAATTGGGATATAACGTCGAGGGGCTGATGATTGATTTGTATTTGGGGCAGTGGTCAGAGATTCATAATAAAAATATGATTAAGTTTTGTAGGGAGATTGGTGTGCCGTTGACGATTGTTGATTTGAAAAAAGAGGTGGGGCAAAGGATTTGTTTTATCAAAACGGTTTTAAAAAAGCAAAAGAACTTGACGGGGTGCACGGTTTGTGGAATTATTAAGCGGTGGATTTTGAATAAGTGGGCGAAGAAGATGGGGGCGAATAAGTTGGTGACCGGGCATAATTTGGACGACGAGGCGCAAAATGTTTTGATGAATTTTTTGAAAGGAAATATTTTGCTCGGGGTGAATTCGTCGCCAGCGACAGGGGGGAGTGGGGACGGAGGGTCGGAGGTTCGGGGTTCGGGGTTCGGGAAAGTGGGAACAGGGAAGGGGGAACAGCCGACAGCCGACAGCCGACAGCCGACAGCCGAAGGTGGCTTCGTTCAGAGAATTAAGCCGTTGTTTTTTATTCCGGAATCTGAAATTATGAAATATGCTAAGAAAAAAAAATTTGATATTTTGTATGATAAATGTCCGTGTGCGTTTGGGACGTACAGGGTTGAGACCAGAGATTGGATGAGTAATATAAGTGATGGGGAAAAAATGACGATTGTTAAAGAATTCCAAAAATTAATTCCTAGATTAAGAGAAGGAAATTTTCGGGAAATTAAGAAATGTAAAAAATGCGGGGAGCCGTCGAGGGGCGAAGTTTGTAGTGCTTGTAAGATTTTTGAATGTCTGAAGTAACCTATATATTATATCCCATATTTTCTTATAAAGGTTTGAAATTTTATTCAGACATGAAAGAAGGAAAGCTAATTGTTTTTGAAGGAACTGATTGTTCTGGAAAATCTACACAGATTAATTTGTTAATTGAAAAATTAAAAAGTTTAAATCGTGGAGTTGTAACCTTAGACTTTCCGAATTATTCGACGCCGACCGGAAAGATTGTGCGACGTTATCTTGATGGGGAGTTTGGTCCTGCGAATGAAATTCCGGCGAAGGTTGCTTCAGTTTTTTATGCAGAAGATAGGTTTGCCTCGAAAAAATTTATTTATGACGAGTTGGAAAAGGGGAATGTGACGATTTTGGATAGGTATGTTGAGTCAAATATGGGACATCAGGGAGGAAAGATTCGTGACCGTGCCGAGAGAGAGAAGTTTTTTGAGTGGTTGTATAAACTTGAATATGAGAATTTTAAACTACCAAAGCCTGACGCCGTTGTGTTTCTTTATATGCCGTATGAGGTTGGTCAGCAATTGATGTCGGAACGTGAACGGAAGTCGGAGTTTCATCCTGGGGCCGAGAAGTTAGATGGACACGAAGGGTGCAAGGAACATATGAAAAATGCGGAGGAGTCATATTTACATTTGGCTGAATTGTATGGTTGGATTATGATTAATTGTGCGCCGAACGGAACGATGGCTTCGCTGAAGACGCCAAAAGAAATTCATGAAGAGTTGTGGGAGAAGTTGGAGGAACGTTTGAAATACAGTGAGGATGAAAGAAAACGAAATGGTTATTGTTGGAAACTGGATTGCGGATGTGATAAATCATATGTCTGATGAATCTGTCCGTGAGAAAATTCGGGAAGAGGTTAGAGAAATGTGTAAGGGGTTTTGTTTTTATTAAAATTCTTAATATCATCCTCGACATTTCTATCATAATTTTATGGAAAATTTTGGCTATATAAAGATGCGTAACTATTAAAAAAAAGTAAATGCGGGTTTGAAATGTTAACTATTGTTAACAGAGATGTATTCTTTATGACAATAATCTTTAAATAGTCTTTCTTGTAATGTTTTTCTTACAACTACAAGCAATTGTGGTTAAAAGAGGTGCGAGATACTATATCTTGTATTCACTAAAAAATAACAAAGTGACCTCAAAGAAGTCCCATGTTTTCATTTGTTTAATAAAGGCAACAAAAAATAAAAAATGCTATGTCCATATTGTACTGCGAGCGAAACGAAAGTTACTGATAAGCGTGATAGTGGTTCGGTGGCGCGTCGGAGACGTGAATGTTTAAAATGTGGGAAACGATGGACGACGTATGAGAGGGTAGAGTTAGATCTTAATGTTATTAAAAAAGATGGTCGGCGGGAAAAATTTTCGCGTGGAAAACTTTTTGAAGGAATTGACAAGAATCTTCAGAAAAGGCCTTTTACAAGTGAGCAAATAGATAAAATTGTTGATGATGTGGAAGCGAATATTTACCGAGTTGCAAAAGATAAAGATATTAAAAGTTCAAAAGTCGGCGATATTGTTATGAACAAACTCAAGCGAATTGACAAAGTTGCGTATATTCGTTTTGCGGCGGTATATCGTGATTTTGCTGACATCAAAGAATTCAGGGACGAGATTAAAAAATTAGGAAAATAAAATGAGTGTAAATATAAAAGAATATCAGGAGACGTGTAAGATGACGGCGAAGAAATGTGAGAATGATAAACTTGAGATTTGCAATTGGGGACTTGGGCTTGCGGGGGAAGCGGGTGATGTAGTGTCGTGTATTAAGAAAGTGGTGTTTCATGAAAATGAAATGATTAAAGATGGTATACGAGAAAATGTGGGAGATATGATGTGGTATACTGCGATGATTTGTAATTTTTATGATTGGAGTCTGGATGAAATTTTAGGTGAGAATTTAGAGAAGTTGGAAAAAAGATATGCAAGTGGCGGGTTTAGCTTGAAAGAAGCACAGAGAAAAGGAACGATGAAAAAATGGAGTGGGACAGATTCTGAAGTTAAAATTGTGGGAGGTGTGGAAAATGGTTAAAAAAATTAGAAAAAGAGACGGAAGCGTTGTGTTTTTTCAGAAGGATAAAATTGAGAATGCAATTTGGAAAGCTGTTCGTGCCGTCGGAGGGAAAGATAAAGAGCGTGCGAAGGAGATTGCGGGTTTGATTATTAAAAAATTGGACGAGACATATGGGGTGCATGGAATCCCGGAGGTTGAGGTTGTTCAGGATTTAATTGAGAAGATTTTAATTGAGGAAGGACATGCTCAGGTTGCTAAGGCGTTTATTCTTTATCGTAAAAGTCGTGAAGAGCTGAGAGATGTTAAGGGTCTGTTCGATACAATTGAGGCGGTTGAAGATTACATTGGCTTGGATGATTGGATGGTTAAAGAAAATTCTAATATGGGGTATTCATTGCAGGGATTGAATAATTATATTGCGACGAAAATTATCGCGAACTATTGGGTGAGAAGAATTTATCCTGAGGCGATTAGACGTGCTCATGAGACAGGGGATTTACATATTCATGATTTAGGCTGTTTGGGGGCGTATTGCTTTGATGATAAAACTATGATTTTAACGAAGCATGGTTGGAAATTTTTTAAGGATGTTATCAAAGGAGAAAGAGTCGCAACGAAAAATTTAAAGACGGGTGATATGGAATTTCAAGTCCCTTATGGCAGACAGGTTTATAATTATTCTGGAGAGATGTATTCTTTTGAAGGAAGAAGCGTGTCCTTGAATGTTACCCCAGAGCATCGGCTTTTAGTCAGGAGAAAACACAAGAAAACATGGGAGTTTGTTAATCCGACCGAGTTTAAATATGGCATGGAATTTGAAAAAAGAGTTTCATGGAAAGGGAAAACAGTGAAAATGTTTCAGATTCCAAATGTTAAAGGAGGTAACCGGAAGAAAGATATCGAAAAATTTAAAGTGGAAGATTATGTAGAATTTATGGGATGGTATCTTTCCGAGGGTTCAGTTTATGAGCCGAACAAGGGAGATTATAGGATAAGCATTGCGCAGTTAAGAAAAAATTATAGAGAAGAAATTTTGAAATTATTGGATAAGATGAAACTAAATTATAATAATCAATCTAAATTCAATATTCATCTTCATTCGAAAGATCTATTTTATTATCTAAAAGGTTTTGGAGTATCTGGTGTAAAATATGTTCCGAAAAATATTAAGGAATTGGATTCTAAAATGATTAAGAAGTTTTTAGTTGCGTTGTTTAAGGGAGATGGTTCATTTTCTGTAAATGGAAAGTTGTATAAATATTATACAAAATCTAAGAGATTGGCAGAGGATGTTGTTGAGTGTTTGTTGAAAATTGGTATTTGTGGCACGATTACAAGGAGAAAGGGGATGAATATTTATATGGTATCCGTTGAAAATAACCACCTTACTCCTGTTTATAATAAGAAAGCTGTGAAGAAAAAATATAGTGGAAAGGTTTATGATTTTTCAGTTAAAAATGGAACACTGATTGTTATGAGAGAGGGGAAAGTTGTTGTTTCGGGAAATTGCGTTGGATGGGATTTAAAGGATTTGTTAACGGTTGGATTTAAAGGGGTTAAGGGCAAGGTTGAATCAAAGCCACCTAAACATTTGAGAACGGTGTTGGGACAGATGGTTAATTTCTTTTATACTTTGCAGGGTGAAACTGCGGGAGCTCAGGCGTTTTCAAATTTTGATACTTTGCTTGCGCCGTTTGTGAGGTATGATAATTTGGATTATGAACAAGTTAAACAGGCCATGCAGGAATTTGTTTTTAATTTGGCGGTGCCGACGAGGGTGGGATTTCAGTGCATGTCGGAAGATACTGAAATTTTGACACCAAATGGTTGGGCAGGTTATAACGATTTAAAAAAGGGAGATGTAATAAAAACTTTTAATATTGAAAAAGGAATAATTGAAGATAAGCTTATTAAGAAACTTTTTGCTAGAAAATATAATGGAATTATGTATAATTTGAAAAATAGAATTCAGGACCAGTTGATTTCTCCAGGGCATAGAGTTGTTAGAAGAAAATTTTGTGGGAATTATGTTTTGGAGAAAATTGAAGATGTTAAAAAAATAAAGTCGCCATTTATAGTTCCAATTGCCGGGATTAATTCCAAGAAAGATTCAAAAATAAGTGACGAAGAAATAAAACTTCTTGCGTGGATAATTAGCGAAGGAACGATTGAAAATTATACGACGCATAGACATTGCAAACGAATTACGATATATCAATCTAAATTAAAGAATTTTGAAAAATATAAAGAGATAATAAATTTGTTAAAAAAATTCAAGTTAAATTTCAACGAGAGAGATTCTTGTCCGGCTTTTGGTGATTCTGTTAAAATGATAAGAATGGATGCCAAATCTTCGAGGGTTATTTATAAAATGATGGGGTCAAACGAAAGTGTTAATTTTATACCGAAGAAGTTAACGAATATGAGTAAGAAACAATCAAGATTATTTTTGGATACTTACATCAGGGGTGATGGTTTTGAAGGTTGTAAGATTGCTACAACAAATGAAAATATTTTGGATGGATTACAACAAATTTCTGTTAATTCAGAATATGGATTTAGTGTTTTAACCAGAAAGCCGACCATTGGAAAAAAGCTGATTTATGTTTTGAGGTTGATTAAACATAAAGATACATATATTCAAAAAGTGGAAGAAGTGAATTATCAGGGAATCATTTGGTGTCCTAATACCGATAATGAAACGGTCGTAGCCAGAAGAAACGGGAAAGTATTTATTACAGGGAATACTCCGTTTACAAACATTACAATGGATTTAGATGTGCCTGACTATATGGTGAAGGAACATGTGATTGCGGGAGGTCAGCCACAGATGGAAACTTATGGAGATTTTCAGAAAGAAATGAATATGATTAATAAGGCGTTTGCAGAATGTATGCTTGAAGGTGATGCGACGGGACAGGTTTTTACTTTTCCGATTCCGACTTATAATATTACAAAAGATTTCGATTTTGATAATCCTGAATATGATTTAATATGGGAAATGACGGCGAAGTATGGTATTCCTTATTTTTCAAATTTTGTTAATTCTGAGATGAAACCGGAAGATGTGCGAAGTATGTGTTGTCGGTTAAAAATAGATAATAGAGAATTGAGAAAAAGGGGCGGTGGTTTGTTTGGTTCAAATCCATTAACAGGAAGTATTGGAGTTGTGACAATAAATATGGGGAGATTGGGTTATGTGTCGACGGATGAGGATGATTTTATGGCGAGGTTGGATGGGTTGATGGAGTTGGCGAAAGAGAGTTTGGAGATTAAGAGAAAAACGATTGAGAACTTTACAGAGATGGGACTTTATCCTTATACGAAATTTTATCTCAGGCAGGTTTATCAAAGATTTGGTGAATATTGGAAAAATCATTTTGCGACGATTGGTCTTTTGGGGATGAATGAAGCGGTGACGAATTTTTTGCCCGGGGAAAATATTACGACAAAGAAAGGTAAAGATTTTACGTTGAAGATTTTGAATTTTATGAGGGATAGGCTGACAGAGTATCAAGAAGAGACTGAAAATATTTATAATTTAGAGGCAACGCCGGGCGAGGGAACAACTTATAGATTTGCTCGGATGGATAAAAAAAGGTTTGGTAGAATTTTGGTTGCAAATGAAGATGCGTATCAGAAAGGTGCGAAACCATATTATACAAATAGCACTCAACTTCCTGTAAATTTTACTGATGATGTTTTTGAGGCATTGGATTTGCAGGATGAGTTACAATGTAAATACAGCGGAGGTACGGTTTTTCATACTTTTATTGGTGAGAAGATGACTAAAGATTCAGTTAAGAAGATGGTTAAGAAAATTTCTAATAATTATCATTTGCCGTATTTTACAATTTCGCCGACGTTTTCGATTTGTCCGATTCATGGATATCTGAGTGGGGAACATGAATATTGTCCGAAGTGTGATGCTGAAATAGCTGAGGTAGAAGTTGCTCCGGTTTCTGTTGCTGATGATATTGTTGAAGCAGAAAAGAGAGATGAAAAAATTAGCGAGGTTGAAAGTTTTGGAGTGATAAAAAATCAAAAGCCAGAAGTACTAGAAGTTGAAAAAGTGGCGATGAAAGGAAATAATGTGTCGGATTTAAAACTAAATTTAAGAGGTGATACTAATGAATAGGACGAAATGTGAGGTGTGGAGTAGGGTTTGTGGTTATCTTCGACCGACTGCCCGATGGAATGAAGGCAAATTAGCAGAGTTCAAAGATAGGAAGATGTTTAGCGCGACGAGAACTGAGAACTCGGCGGACAGGATACCCTCACAGATATAAGGGAGAGATGGGTTGGGGCACACTGAGTCCAGAACTGAGAACTCCAACGAGAACTTAGATCTCAGAACTGAGAACTCCAACGAGAACTCAGATACCCTCACAAATATAAGAGAAAAACAGGTTGGGGCACGCCGACTCAGATCTCAGAACTCAGAGGGGAAAGGGGGCAACCGACAACCGACGGGGCAGAAACTCAGAGGGGGAACGGGGAAGCGGGGGTGGCTCTAAGAGCGAATGAAATGAACGGTCTGAGTTCTCAGAGCAAAGCGGTCTAAGTTCTCAGAGTGAAACGACCTGAGTTCTGAAGGAGAAATGAGAAACAAAAAATGAGAATAATGTTAAAATGAAAATTGCAGGTCTACAAAAAGTAACAACGATTGATTATCCGGGCGAGATTGCGTGTACGATTTTTTTACATGGATGTAGTTTTCGTTGTGGGTTTTGTCATAATCCCGATTTGGTTATTGGGGATTTTAAAGGGGGTTATCATGAAGAGGAGGTTTTAGAATTTTTGAAAAAAAGAAGTGGGAAATTAGATGCGGTTTGTATTACAGGTGGCGAGCCGTTAATGAGTTTGGATTTTGATTTTGTGAAGAAGATTAAAAAGTTAGGATATAAAGTAAAGATTGATACAAACGGTTCGTTTCCAAGCCGACTAAAAGAGATGATTGATTTGGGACTGGTCGATTATATTGCGATGGATGTGAAGAGTTGTAGAAAGGATTATGAAAAAGTTGCTGGTGTTAAGGTTGACTTAAAAAAAATTGAAAAGTCAATTAAGATGATTTATAATTTTGAAGAGTACGAGTTTAGGACGACGATTGTAGAAAGATATCATAATGTGGATTCCATAAAAGCTTTGGGAAAATGGTTAAATGAGATTTGTGGTGCGAAACCGAAGAGATATTTTTTGCAGGGGTTTAAGCGAAACGAAGGGGGGATGATTGATTCTTCTTTTTTGAAAGAGAAAGATGTTAGCGAGGAATTTTTGAATGAATTAAAAAGTAGTGTCAAAGAATTTTTTGAGGAAGTTGGGATTAGGGATTAGGAAATTTTTTAACAAAATGTTTATATAGTAGTTATAAGTTCTGTATAACATGGAAAAAACAACTATTCAAATAAGTTCAGATACTCTTGAAAGATTGAAGATGCTTAAGAGACACGAAAGGGAATCTTATGATTTTGTTTTGAATGTCCTTTTGGAAGAAGCTGAAGAAGATGTTTTGGACGACGACGAAATTGACGAAATTAAGGAAGCTTTAGAAGAAGTTAGAAGGGGAGAAACTATTCCAATAGAAGATGTCGCAAAAGAATTTGGAGTAATTCTTAGATAAAATGTATTTTGTAGAATTTTCTAAATCTGCTAAAAAATTTCTCAAGAAAATTTCTCAAGAAGATAAGAGTATACTCTTAAATAAACTTTATTCTATAAGAGAAAATCCATTTAGATTTTTGAAAAGATTGCAAGGACATAAACTTTGGAGATTAAGGGTTCTTAAATATAGGATGATTGTCGACGTCGTCGTTTCGGGCAGGAAAATAATTGTTTTAAGAATTGGTTATAGAAAGAATGTTTATTCCTAATAGGGTGTTGGATATTTTTTGAAAGATAGTTTTGAACTTAAGAGGTTTGAATTAGTCAAACAGAATCATCTATGTGTTTAATGTCTGGATTTCTTGGGAGTTCTTTTGACGATTTAATATTGAGAAAATAACCACCCCCACGAGAAATAAAACTCTTTCCTAAAACAGACGCAGAATAATTGGCTCTTATGCGAATTCTTTCTTGCTCGGCAATATCTTCAGGGGTATCTTGATAATGTTCCATTAAGAATTAAATGAACTTGGATATATAAATTTATCTTAATAGTTTGGTTTTTTTAATTTTCTAACTTCCTACTCAACCTCTCAATTGCATTAACATACGCTGCAATTCTTGTCGTGGTTTGATATTTTTCCTTTTTATCTAGAATTTCTTTTGTCGCATTTTGCATTTTTTCTTTTAGCTTTTCATCTACTTTTTCTGCTGTCCATTTTTCCTGATTTATATTTTGGAACCATTCGTAATAAGAAACAGTTACTCCGCCGGCGTTTGTGAGAATGTCAGGAAGGATTAGTTTATTTTTTTCTTCAAGAATTTTATCTGCTTCGGGCGTTGTTGGTCCATTTGCAAGTTCTAAAATTATTTTTGCCTTTATTTTGTCTGCATTTTTTTCTGTGATTTGATTTGCAAGAGCTGCCGGAACTAAGACGTCACAATCTAATTCTAATAACTGTTCATTTGTCATGCAAATTGTGTCTGGAGTATTCATCACCGAACCCGTTTGTTTTTTATGTTCGAGAACTTTATTTATATTTAGTCCTTTTGGATTGTGGATTGCGCCTTTGGAATCTGAGATGGCAATTATTTTTGCGTTATCTTTGGATATCAGTTTTGCGAAATTTCCGCCGGCGTTTCCGATTCCCTGAATTGCTATAGTTGCATTTTCCAGAGTTGGAATTATTTTAGTTTGTTCGATTGCTTGTTTTAAAACAAACTGTCCGCCTCGTGCCGTTGCAGTGTCTCGTCCGAGCGAGCCTCCGTTTTCTATAGATTTCCCCGTGACAACAGCTTTTGCTTTTTCAATTGGTATACCTTCTGTTTTAGAATATTCGTCGACGATTATGTCCATTATTTTTGAGTTTGTATATACGTCTGGTGCGGGGATATCTTTGTGTGGTCCGATTACCGGAGCGATTTTTTTTATGAATCCTCGCGTTAAATTTTCAATTTCTTGTTCTGAAAGTTCTTTTGGATTACAAATTACTCCACCCTTTCCCCCTCCGAGTGGAAGATTCAGCGTCGCTGTTTTTATTGTCATCCAGATTGACAGGGCAGATACTTCATTGAGATTTACTTCCGGATGGTATCTTATTCCTCCTTTGTATGGTCCGAGTAACGAATTGTGTTGGATTCTGTAGCCGGTAAAAATTTTCTGTGTTCCGTCATCCATTTGTACAGGGAAATTTACTTTTACTTCTCTTTCTGTGTTTAGAATTATGTCGAGAGTTTCTTTTGAGAGATTTAATTTTTCTGCCGCCTTTTTAATTGTGTTTTTTGCGTTTTCTAGTTCCATAGATTTCTTTCTTTTTTAGAAAAAAAGAAATTTCTCTTCCGCCCAAAATGGCGTACCTCTGTTGAGGCAAAGTAGAAAAAACTTATTTTCCAAATACCCTCGCGAACCGATTTGTAAAATTGGCTGGGGCACTCTGACTTTGTTTTGATTTAATTCTTGTATATCAATTTAGTTTTATTTTTAAATATTCGTAAGCATTGTTTACTTGGGTTATAGAAAATTTATAAAGGTTGAATCAAATTGTTTATCATGATTAAAATAAAAATTAAAAAACTGAAAGAGAGTGCAATTATTCCAAAATATGCGCACGAGGGTGATGCCGGGACACGAGCTTAGGTATTTGGTATTTGGTATTCGTGGGGGAAGCGGGGACAAGGGATTTGGGATTTGTGGGGAGCAACATCGGAGATGTTGCGGTTGGAAGTTCGGCGTTAGGGGTACCCTCACATATCCAAAATAAAAATAAGTTGGGGCAGACCCTTCGGAGCGGGGGACTACTAACTACTAACTACCAACTACTAACTGGCGGGCAAGGACTACCAACTACAAACTAGGAACGGGGTGAGGGCAATGTTTATATATTACATATTGTTAGTACATTTATGGTGAGTTTGAAAATTGAGTTGGGGAAGAAAAATATTACTTGGGTGGTTTTGTTAGTTGCTGTGTTGGTCGTCGGTGTTGTTTATGCTTATGGGACTTCTAATCCTGCGGTGATGGGACATAGTGCTGGGGAGATTGAAGTGGATAATGCTTTTTGTAACAAGATAACGGGACATAATTGTGGAACGGATACAGATGACCAAAAATTATCTATTGTTGGACAGAAATTATCACTAACTGATGGAGGTTCAGTGAGTTTGCCGGGTGGGTTTTTTTCTAGTGTTATTACTAAAACTTGTAGCAGTAGTGGACAATACTATGCTTCATGTTCTGCTATTTGTCCCACTGGAACCACATTAATAGGCGGAGGCTGTCGAGTAGATAATCGATGGTGGAATATTCAAGGTAATTATCCTTCCGGTAATAGTTGGGTTTGTCAAGGTCATGAAGATTATGGTTCAGTAGTTTATAATAAGAATATATACGGATATGCTTTATGTGCTAGTTAATTCTAATATTTTATCAAAATAAAAGGTGTGAACTATTTTTTATAATATTAAAATAATATATATTTATTATTATTTCAATTTAGTTAAATTAATAAATAAAAAATTCTGTCATGAACTTCTTCTAAAAAATAATTAAATTAAAACTTCTTCATTAACTTAATTCTAAAATTATCTAAGCCAAGTCTTAAATCTCCACAAAATAATATACAATCTATCGCAATAGTCTTTATAAATTTGGATTTGGTTTTTGGTTATGATTATTGGAATTATTGAATTACATAAAAGGACAGAGAAAGTTCTGAAGTAAAATTAATTATAAATCATAGAAATCTTTAATAAATCCCATAGGAAGTATAGGGATTATTAATCATAATACAAATATTTATAAACTAATTTGCAGTATAATTCTTATGCTAAAAGATATATTAATCTTGCAAAAACGGGAATTTCAAAATAAGATAAAAGAATTGTATGTTCAGAGAGAAACTGATTTTAAAAAATTAAATGCCCCCCTGATTAAAATAATTGTCGGACCAAGGAGAGCGGGGAAATCGTTTTTTGCTTTGCATTTTTTATCTGAATTAAATAATTTTGGTTATGTTAATTTTGATGATGAGAGATTAGTTGAACTTAAAGACTATGACTCTTTGGTTGAAGCAATAAATTCCGTTTATAAAAATCCTAAGAATATTTTATTTGACGAAATTCAAAATTTAGACAAATGGGAATTATTTGTGAACAGGTTAGCAAGACAAGGATTCAATTTAATAATTACAGGAAGCAACTCAAAACTTCTATCAAAAGAGCTTGCAACTCATTTAACAGGGAGACATTTTTTAATAAATCTTTTTCCGTTTTCGTTTAAGGAATATCTAAATTTATTTAAAAAAGATTTAACAACAAATGAAATTAAAAATAAATTTGATGAGTATCTTTTTGAGGGAGGCTATCCTGAGCCAAAAATTAAAAAAATTGATAATAAAGATTATTTGATTAGCTTGTTTGACTCAATAATTTACAAAGATATAGTCAGAAGATATAATATTAGAAACCCAAATAAAATTAATGATTTAGCATATTATTTAATGTCAAATATTTCAAATGAATATTCTTTCAATTCTTTAAAAAAATTAACGAGCATAGAAAGTAGTCATACTGTTGAAAAATATTTGGAATATTTAGAGGAAGGTTTTATTTTCTTTAATGTAAAAAGATTTTCCTATAAAGTTAAAGAGCAACTGTCTTCTATAAAAAAAATTTACTGTATTGATAATGGTTTTATCAGCTCTAAGTCATTTAGGACTAGTCCTGATTATGGACGACTTTATGAGAATTTAGTAGCAATAAAATTAAAAAAATTGGAATTAGATAATAAAATTAATTTTTATTACTGGAAAAATCAGCAACAGCAGGAAGTTGATTTTGTGATTAAGAAGGGTTTGAGGGTTCATAAATTAATTCAGGTTTGTTACGATGTTGATAATTTGAAGACAAAAAATAGAGAAGTTCGGGCGTTGATTAGTGCTTCAAAAGAATTAAAATGCAAGAATCTTTTAATCATTACAAGAGATAAAGAAATGAAAAAAAGTTTTGAGTGGTTTGGAATTAAAAGAAAAATAAAATTTATTCCGTTATGGAAATGGTTGTAAAACATGGAAAATTATTTGTCACTTAGAGATTGTAAGTAATAGATTAATAATAATTTTATAGGGATTTATTATAGATTATTATACAATCTATCGCAATAGTCTTTATAAGTTTAGATTCAGTTTTGAAATTATGATTATTGGAATTACCGGAACATTGGGTGCGGGGAAGGGGACAACGCTTCGCGCGGTATTCGGTATTCGGTATTCGGGCGCTACCCTCACAGATATAAAGGAGAAACAAGTTGGGGCACGCTGTTCGCTGGTCGGAAGGATGACTTTGTCATCCGATTTGAGCAACTGGCGGAAGTTTGATTTTAATAGTGTGGGGGATTTATTATGATTATTGGAATTACTGGGACATTGGGTGCGGGGAAGGGGACGATTGTTGAATATCTTTTGAAGAAGGGTTTTAAGCATTATTCTGTTCGGGATTTTTTGGTCGAGGAAATTGTAAAAAGGGGAATAGAATCTAATCGGGAAAATATGGTTTTGGTTGCGAATGATTTGAGGGCGAAATTTGGTCCGAGTTGTATTGTTGAGGAGTTGTATAAAAAAGCGAAGAGCGATGGTGGAGATTGTGTCATTGAGAGTTTGCGATGTCCGGGAGAGGTTGAGGCATTAAAAGGAAAAAAAGATTTTGTTTTGTTTGCGGTTGATGCAGATATTGAAACGAGGTATACGAGAATTTTTGAGCGGGCGAGCGAAACGGATAGAATTTCGTTTGATGAATTTGTGGTGCAGGAACAGAAAGAGATGAGTTCGAGTGATCCGAATAAGCAGAATCTTCGAAGGTGTATTGAGATGGCGGATTACAAATTTAAAAATGATTGGACAATTTCCGAATTGCACGAGAAGGTAGAGAAAGTTTTAGAGAAAATTAGTGGGGTTAAAAAACATGTTAGACCGACGTGGGATGAGTATTTTATGGAAATTTGCAGGGCGGTTGCAAAGCGTGGAACCTGCGATAGGGGGAGGAGCGGTTGTGTTATTGTTAGGGGTAAGCAGGTTTTGGTGACGGGTTATGTTGGGTCACCGGTTGGGTTGCCTCACTGCGATGATGTTGGGCATCAGTTTGAAAATACTATTCATGAGGATGGCGTAGAGCGGGCGCATTGCATTCGGATCACGCATGCTGAACAAAATGCTATTTGTCAGGCGGCAAAGCTTGGAATTCCTATTAATGGGGCTACGCTTTATTGTAAGATGGAGCCGTGTCCAGTTTGTGCAAAGATGATTATTAATTCCGGAATAAAAAGAGTTGTTTGTGAGAAACGGTATCAATCTGGGGCACAGAGCTTGATGGAAGAAGCTGGAATTTTGGTTGAAGAGATTAAGGAGTATTAAGGTTAGAATATTAATGGGATTGTTATTATGCTCGCGAGATTCAGGGTAGAAGTGTGTATGGTAACAAGATAGTATTGAGTGTAATAATATTTATAATAGTGAGAGATAATATTTATTTATGAATAATCGTGTTACAGTTATTAGGGAAGGGGAATTGGGAAGTCGTCCTAATTGGGATGAATATTTTATGAATTTGGCTATTGGTGTTTCTAGTCGTGCTTCCTGCTATAAAGTTCATGCTGGCTCTATTTTAGTGAGAAATAAGCGCATAGTTGGAACAGGGTACAATGGTGCTCCTGCTGGGGCCGAGTCCTGTTTGGAAAAAAAGAGGTGTCATAAAGAGATTGAAACAGGTAATAGCTATGAAAAAACTATGAATATGGGGCTTTGTCGTGGAGTTCATGGAGAGATGAATGCATTGCATCATTTGACTCAGCAGTCCAAGATGTCTGAGTTATCTTTATACACTACCATTTTTCCATGCAATAGTTGTGCTAAGAATATTTATGGGATTGAGAAGTTGGTTTTCAAGTCTGCCTATGATTCTAGAGAGTTTGATTCTGCTCTTGATTTATTTTTAGAAGGTGGAACTGATGTTTATCAGTTAGATATGAGCCCCATGAGAAAAATAGATATTGATATTAATCATTCTAATGTTGTCCATGGTATTTGGTCTCCTAAACATATGGAACAGATTGTCGAGATGAGGAAAATGCTGAAAAAGTTAAGGGGAGAATATGAAATTTAAACCAATTTATTACAAAAAAGAAAATCCTGTAGATAAAGGATTGTCTGTTGTCAATGATAAAGGTAGTGCGGGTATTGTTACATTATGGACGAATCCAGATAGATATAAGGACAGGTTAATAAGCAG
Organism: archaeon; assembly: GCA_030605415.1. Lineage (GTDB taxonomy): Archaea > Nanobdellota > Nanobdellia > Pacearchaeales > GW2011-AR1 > JAGVXH01. The sequence goes on from JAUWIJ010000006.1 coordinate 24,702, forward strand.
ATATCCAAAACTTTTTGAAAGTGATTCTCAATTGGTTACACTTACTAGTCTTTATGGTAACGGCTTACCTCAAATGCTTGCAAATCTATCTTATAATCCGCAGATTGCACGAATTGCCATAACAGGGGTTGATACAAAGGTTGTTCCTATCTCAGAATATCTGACGAATTTTTTGAAAGGAAATGTTGACCTTAGAGATTATGGTGGAGTGCCCATGAATAAAATTCAGGGGAGCCAATATTATCTTGATTCTCAGTTGAATCCTGAAATGTTTAAATATTTAGAGGTTAAAAAATTTGAAACTTCTGATTTGGAGGGGGTTGCTAATTATATTACTAGTTCACGCCAGCGGGGCGTTTCTGAATCTGATCGTATCAGGATTAAATTAGCTGAACCTGAATTTACAGATTTCCCTTCCGATTTGTCTGAACATAATATTATTACTAGGACTCCCCTAAAGGCCTGGCGTGAAGTATTATGGCATTTAGATAGATTTGGGAAAAGTATTAATATTAAAAAAGGAGTCCGTCGCGGATTATATAATCTTGATGTCTGCGTTACTGATGCCTCTTTTGAGAATAAATCTCTTTTAAAAAAGTGGGGCTTTAATATTAATTCATTAAAAGAATATCAAAAAGATATTTTAGACAAAGTGCTCCTGGATGGGGCGGGCTATGGCTATGGGAATAGAATAGGAGATTATTTTGGCGGCAATGCTTTGGAAAAAGTTTCTGAACTTCTTAATCAAGATTCTTTCAGTAGACATGCCTTTGTCTCTCTTTGGGATACCCGGAGAGATCTTTTAGAGAGAAAATCTTCACCGTGTTTCACCGATGCATATTTCATTAAAGACGTTAAGGACAATTCTTTAATGATGACTGCGAGTTTTAGGACGCATAATGCCGCATCGGCTTGGCTTATTAATCTGTATGGTCTTCGAGCTATACAGGAGAAAGTCGCGAGCAATACAGGCATGAATCCAGGGAAAATCAATCTTCGAAGTAGGTGGATTGGGATTGATCCTCTGGACCCTAAGATTATTGGGACTTTGGAGAAAATTAAAGCAAAGAGAAATATTCCGATTGACATTAATGATTCAAAGGGATATTATATTATTGATACTGATGCTGATAAGATTATTGTCCAGCATTTTAGTCCCGATAGTGTTCGCCTTGAAGAGATTGTGGGGGGTAGCGCAGAGGATATTAAAAACAAGTTAAGACAAATAGACGGATTCTCATCTACCGATCATGCTATGTGGGTTGGGATGCAACTTGCTAATGCTGAGAGAAAGTTGAGGAAGTAAGAGAAATATATATTTTAAATTATAATAGTCTTTAAATATTGTGGGAATGTGATTTTTGTATGGCATTAAGCGGAGCAAAAGTGGTAGGATTTGATCTTGATGGGACGCTGTATAAGAATACCCCCGAGATTGATAATCGTGTTCGAATGCAGATAGCACATAAATTATTAAACAAATGTGTTTCCCTTGATAATATTAATAGTGCTAGAGATTTTTTTGAGAAGAGGTATGCTGAAATTCAAAGTGGGACAGGAGTTTTGAGAGAGGTGGGCTATGAAGATGCCTCGGCTACTATGGATGATTGCTTAGCGAATGCCGACGTGGTCAACTTAATAGAATTTAATCCTGAATTAAATGAAATCTTGAGGGGAGTGAATAGCCAATATGTCACTTATATTTTAACCAGTAGCCCTATGAATTTGAGTTTATCAAAACTTGAAAAGATTGGAATTGCTGATATTTTTGATTTTATGTTTTTTGGGGATAATCCTATCGGACTTTCTAAAAGTAAAGGAACGGCTTTCGATTATGCAATTAATCAAATAGGATTTAGTGGTGAAGATTATATATATATTGGGGACCGTTTGAACTCAGACATTCTTCCCGCAAAAAACAAAGGGATGAGCACTGTCGCTGTTTGGAAAAATATTTCTGAGGCAGATTATTACATTGAGAATATTAAAGATATCGGAGAATTAATATTATGAGTGAAAGTTGTATCAGGATTGACATTGTAAAAGAGATACCGTTTGTGGGCAATGGAGATAGTTTGGTTAATAGATTAAGAAAGGTTTCACTTAAGGGGTTTCCCGATGTCAAAATCTACAAAGATGCTTCGTTTGCTCTTCAGACTTTGAGTTCGGACGAGATAATTGAAAATTTACATACACCGCAACCCCATGTTTATAGAGATAAGCTTAATAGGGTTTCGTCGTTGCGCAAACTGTTCCTAGAAAAGGGCATAGATATTTTACATTTAAATAATGCTTATGATTTTATTGCAGAAGACAACAGGCATGTCCGAACCAATTGGACGATGATTTCTCCAGTTGTTGAGAGTTTTGGCATCCCTATAAATTCTAGAGGTGGGTTCAATTATACTCCTTTAATTGGGAGAAGATTGCGCGCTAAGTTAACGGAAAAAGAATTGGATGTTAATCCAGAGGTGGCCAATATTCCTTATACTTTAAAAGAAGATACCTGCAATTTAATTAATGATGGGTCACATAGAATTCATTGCGGTGTTGAAAGTAAAAATGGAATTAAAGTTATAAAAATTGCGGGGATGGTTGGGGGCTTTCCTTATTATGCTGTTCCGCAGTTATATTCAAATATTAAAGTAATTAAAGATAGAGATCAAAAATCTATCGAAACTAAGATTCATGTGGTAGAAGCTCCTGGGCATAAAGATTTGTATAGGCTTTTTCCTTCTGGTGGAATTATGTCGGGGGATGTTCGTTCAGACAATCGCCTCAAGGAATGAGCCAGAGTTTTAGTATTAATTAAGCATAGTTTTTTAAATAAAATTTTTCATAGTTTTATATGGCTCCATAGCTCAGCCTGGTCAGAGCACTGGACTTTTAATCCAGGTGTCGGGGGTTCAAATCCCCCTGGGGCCATTTGAACACACGACAGTCGGGGGCGAATAAAACGCTTTGAGGAAAAACAAATTCAAAATCAAATATTTTTCGAAATGTATTTTATGAGTAAAATCCCCTGGGGCCATAAGGATTTGAACCCAACGATTCAACCTTCGTTTCAAAGAAACTCGGCCGAAATCTTACAGATTTCTAAAAGAACGTAAAGTTCTTTTAATCCCCCTGAGTCATTGTAGTTTGTATTTTGGTTATGTGATTCCTCCTCGCCAAACTTTTTGATTTTTTCCATTAAAATTGTGAATTTTAACACGAACTACTTTAAAATAATAAAAAGCAAAAGGTTTTTAAAGGCATTTTTGATATTTTTGATATCTAAAGAGATATTCTAAAACGTAAAATGCATATACTCCAACCGAAGCACGCAAAATTGAGTCAGAATGAAGTTAAAACGATTCTTGATAAGTTCAATATTGCGTTGGCACAGCTGCCAAAGATTTCTAAAAAAGATCCGGCGCTTCCAGAGGGTTGCGAGACTGGTGATATTGTTAAGATTTCCCGGGTTGGCGAGATGTATTACAGGGTCGTGATTTAAGATGGTTGAGGCAAATGAACACATTTTGGTTAAGAAATTTTTGCAGAATCATTCGTTGGTTGAATCTAATATTAAATCGTTTAATGATTTTATCGAGAATCGTATGCAGGAAATTGTTACTGAGTTGTCCGATGCTTTGTCTAATGATGATTTTGAAATTAAGTTAGGTAAAATCAGGGTCGGCAAACCAAATATGATTGAGGCTGACGGTTCTTCGAGACTCGTTACTCCTGCTGAAGTTAGGTTAAGAAAATTGACTTACTCGGCGCCGATTTGGATGGAGATGACAATTAATTATGCGGGGCAGGTTGAGAACGAGGAGGTTCAGCTTGGTAGAATTCCGATTATGGTTAAGAGTAAATTTTGTAATCTTGATGGGATGAACGAAGAGGAATTGATTAAGAATTATATTGACCCTAAAGATTATGGTGGTTATTTTTTGATTAATGGCAACGAGAGAGTGATGGTTATGGCTGAGGATTTGGCTTCTAATCAGACTTTTGTCGAATGGCAGAAAATCAAAAAGCGTTTGATGCTTAGACTGTTTTCTCAGAGAGGCGCTTATAAAATTCCGGTTTCTTTGGTTGAGAGTCCTGAAGGAATTTTGGAAACGTCGTTTTCACGTTTTAGAGATATACCAACTATTGTTTTACTGAAGGCGTTGGGACTTACGAGCGATGCGGATATAGTTAAGTTGATTAAGAAACAGACAGATAGTTTGGTTGTTAATCTTTACGAGTTCGCAGATATTGTGAGTGTGAACGATGCTTTAATGTGGATTGCGGAGAAGAGCTCGTTGCAGGGAACGAACAAGGAAATGCTTGACAGGGTTAATCAGAGGATAGATTTGTATTTTTTGCCACATATTGGTTTAGATAAGAATGCGCGGGTGGAGAAAGCTAAGACTCTTTGCAAATTTATTAAACAGTTTTATATTGCGAGGGAGAATCCCAGTGCGGCTATGACGGATAAGGATCATTATGCTAACAAGAGAGTTCGGTTGTCGGGCGATTTGTTGTCTGATTTATTCAGGGTTAATATTAATATTCTTTTGAGAGAGGTTCAGCATACTTTGCAAAAAACCGTGAAGAGGCGGAAGTTTTATTCGATTAAAACGATTGCAAAATCAACTTTATTTACTCATCGGGTTGAAAGTGCGATTGCGACTGGTTCGTGGATTGGTGAACGGAAGGGTGTTACGCAAAATATGGATAAGAATAATTCGTTTGCGATTATGTCTCAATTACAGAGAGTGACTTCTACTTTGCCAGGAGAACAAGAAAATTTACCTGCGAGGACTGTTCATCCTACGCATTATGGTAGGTTCTGTCCGATTGAAACTCCTGAGGGAACTGAGATTGGTTTGAGGAAGAATTTGGCTTTGTTGGCGAGGATTTCGACAAGAACCACTATGGAGCATGAGGGCGTTTTGAAAGTTTTGAAAAATGGCGGGATGAATGATGATGGCACTTTAGATGTTTTCTATAATGGTCGATTTATTGGAGCTGTTGACGATGCTAATGTTTTTTTGAAGAATATTAAGAGTGAGAGGAGAACTGGAAATTTGCCTATTGAAATGTCTATTCGGTTTGATAGATTTTTAGATACGGTTTTTATTAATTCTGAAATTGGCAGGGTGATTAGACCTTTGATTATTGTTGAGAGCGGTAAGCCCAGATTAAAAGAAGAGCATTTGGTTATGGTTAAGGATGGTTCTCTAACCTGGAGGAATTTGTTTGAAAAGGGAATTTTGGAATATCTTGACGCTGCCGAGGAGGACGATTGTTATATTTGTCTTAAAGAGGACGGGTTAACTGAGGAACATACACATTTAGAGATTGATGAGATGGATATTTTTGGTGTTAGTGTTTCGTTGATTCCGTTTGGCAATCATGATCCTCCAGCGCGTATGGTTAAGGGTGGTTCGAGGGCATATAGACAGGGGCTTGGTCTTTATGCGGGTAATTTTCCGGTGAGGATTGATAACGATGTTTCGATGTTGCACTATCCGCAAAAGCCGTTGGTGCGAAGTTTTACTTATGATACTTTAAATGTTCATCCTGTTGGGCAGAATGTTATTTTGGCGGTTATGCCTTATGAGGGTTACAATATGGAGGATGCTACTGTTTTGAATAGCGGTTCTGTCGATAGAGGATTTGGCAGGAGTTCACGATTTAAGCCTTATGTTTCGGTTGAGTTGAATTATGCTGGTGGTCTTCAGGATGAAATTTGTATTCCAGATAAAGATGTTTCTGGTTATAGAATTGAGGAGAGTTATAGATTTTTAGAGGATGATGGAATTGTTTTTCCTGAGGCTGAAGTGAGAGAGGGCGAGGTTGTTATTGGTAAAGTTAGTCCGCCTAAGTTTTTAAGTGAAGCCCGTGAGATTTCAATCCAGACAAAAAAGGAAAATTCTTCGGCGATTAAGCAGGAGGAGTTGGGGATTATTGACGCTGTTTTTCTTACTCACGATAAGGAGGGTAACAGGATTGTTCAGGTTAGGGTTAGAGAGTTGAGAGTTCCTGAGATTGGGGATAAGTTTTCGGTGCCTCATGGACAGAAGGGTATCGTAGGTATGATTGCTCCTGAGCAGGATATTCCGTTTACGGTTGGCGGCATTAAACCGGATATTATGTTTAATCCGCATGGTATACCTTCTCGTATGACGGTTGGTTATTTGATGGATATTCTTGGCGGAAAGGTTGCGGCTTTGTCTGGGAGGATTGTTAATGCATCGTCTTTTTCCGGAGAGACAATTGATAGTCTGGAAAACAACCTGAAGAAACTTGGGTTTAGGCAGAGCGGTAAAGAAGTTATGTATAATGGTATTACGGGACAGAGGATGCCGATTAAAATTTTTATTGGTAATATGTTTTATTTGAAGTTGAAGTATATGGTCGCGGATAAAATACATGCCCGTGCTTCGGGTAAAATTGCCTTGTTAACGAGACAGCCGATTGAAGGTAGGGCTCGTGGCGGTGCTTTGAGACTTGGGGAAATGGAGCAGGAAGCTTTGGTTGGTCATGGAGCGTCTCTTCTTTTGAAAGAGCGTTATGATTCAGATAAGGTTGTAATTAATATCTGTTCAAAGTGTGGGAGTATTGTTATCGACGACCAAATTCATAATAAAAGAGTTTGTTCGCTTTGTCATTCAAATCAGGTCGAGTTTGTTGAGGTTTCGTATGCATTTAAGTTATTGATTGAAGAATTACAGGGGTTGCATTTATTAACTAAATTCGGATTGAAAAATAAATACGAATGATGGCAAATATTATTTTAGATGGACTGGATGAGTTTGAGGAATTTTTGAAAGGATTAGGTTATGGTAAAGAGGACAGGGGGATAAGATATCCGATTAATAATACTGGGTATTCTGAGGAGAAACTTTGTTCGCAATTGCCAAATTGTTTAAAGTCAAAAGAGAGTGCAAGAGTGTTTGATGAATATTGTTCGGGCGATTATAATAAATGTGAAGACAAGGTGTTAAATTAAAATGAAATCAATTAGAAAAAAAATTAAGGAGCTGAGTTTTTCTTTGCTTAGTCCTGAGCAGATTAAGAAATTGAGCGTTGCGAAGATTGTGACGCCGGAGCTTTATGATGTTGATGGTTATCCTGTCGACGGTGGATTGATGGATTTGAGGCTTGGTGCGATTGATCCGGGTGTTAGGTGTCGAACTTGCGGTGGGCGATTGAAAGAGTGCCTGGGTCATCCTGGTATAATCGAATTTGCGAGACCTGTTGTTCATATTAAATATTTACCTATTATTGATTTGGTTCTTCGAAGCACATGTGAGGCGTGTGGTAAAGTTTTGATTAAAGACGAGAAGGATTTGGCTAAAGATTTGATTGGCAGAATTAAGAAAGCAAAAGACGGGAAAAAATGTCCGCACTGTTCAATTATTCAGGAGAAGACTAAGTTGGAAAAACCGACTACTTTTAGAAGTGGCAGGAGAAGATTATTTCCTTCAGAGATTAGAGAGAGGCTGGTTAAGGTTTCCGACGAGGATTTGAAGATTTTGGGAATTAATGCGGCGACTTTGAGACCTGAGTGTGCAATTTTAACTTCGTTGCTTGTCCCATCTGTGACAGTTCGTCCGTCGATTACTTTAGAATCTGGCGAGAGGTCTGAGGACGATTTGACTCATAAGTTGTCGGATATTATTCGTTCGAATCAGAGGCTTTGGGAGAACTTGAATGCCGGTGCGCCTGAGGTTATTATTGAGGACCTTTGGGATTTGTTGCAGTATCATATTACGACTTTTTTTGATAATTCAATTGCCAAGATTCCTCCTGCTCGACATAGAAGTGGTCAGCCCCTGAAAACAATTACAGAAAGAATTAAAGGCAAGGAGGGTCGAATTAGAAAAAATTTGGCTGGTAAGAGAGTTAATTATTCGGCGCGTACTGTTATTTCTCCGGACCTTAATTTGAAATTGAATGAGGTGGGTGTTCCGTACGAGGTTGCTAAAATTTTGACTGTTGCAGAGAGGGTAACTTCTATTAATATAAAAAGAATGAAGAAATTGGTTGCCAGTACAGAATATCCTATGGCAAATTATATTTTGAGGATTGATGGCAAGAGAAAGAAAATTGTTGATGAGTTGAGGGACGAATTAATTGAGGAGCTTGAACCTGGCTATATTGTTGAGAGGCATCTTGTCGACGGTGATGTTGTATTATTTAATCGACATCCGTCTTTGCATAGAGCTTCGTTAATGGCGCATTATGTTAAGGTAATTTCTGGCAGGACTTTTAGAATTCATCCTGCGGTTTGTGCTCCTTATAATGCCGATTTTGACGGTGATGAAATGAATATTCACGCACCTCAGACCGAAGAGGCTCGGGCTGAAGCAAAAATTTTATTGAATGTTAATGCTAATTTGTTTTCTCCGAAAAATAATATGAATTTTCTTGGTTGTGTTAAGGATGCGGTTAGTGGTAATTTTATGTTGAGTGAAGCTGAATTGAGCAAGGAGGACGCTTCGCAGTTATTGCATGAAGTGGGGGTTGAGATACCCAATTTAAACAAGATTAATTCTGGCAAGGATGTTTTTGAAAAAGTTATACCTAAATTTATTGTTGGCAAGGGTTTTGATGCGACAAATTTTAAGACGGGAAGGGGAGAGGTTTTAAGGGTCATAGATAAGGAACATAATCGTGAATCCGCCGTTGAACTTCTGAGACAGGTTTTTTCGCTTGGTACGACTTTTTTATCGAGGACAGGATTTACGCTTGCGATGGAGGATTTGGATGTTCCCGAATCCGTGAAGAAAAAAACATCAAAGATTATTGAGGTTGCTGAAGAAAAAACATCAAAGATTATTGAGAGTTATTATGATGGTAGTTTAGAGTTATTGCCAGGGAAGAGTGCGGAGGAGACGAGAGAGAATAAGATTTTGCATGCTTTGAATGAGACGCGAACTGAGATTGGGGATGCAGTTAAAGAGGGTTTTCCTAAGGATAATTTAGCGAGCAAGATGATTGGTTCGGGTGCTGGAGGTAGCATGTTGAATATTACTCAGATTGCGTGTTCGGTTGGGCAGCAGGTTTTGCATGGTCGTAGGATTGATTTTGGTTATACAGAGAGGACGTTGCCGTTTTTTAAGAGAGGTGATTTATCAGCTAGTGCTGGCGGTTTTATTTATGGTTCGTTTATGAAGGGTTTGAAACCTGAGGAATTTTTCTTTGGTGCTATGACGGGTAGGGATGGTTTAATGGATACTGCGCTTAGAACTCCTAAGTCCGGTTATTTATACAGACGATTGGCTAATGCTTTGCAGGATTTAATTATGGCTTATGACGGGACTGTCAGAGATGCTTCGAATAATATTATTCAGTTCATTTATGGTATTGATGGTTTGGATATTTCGGCCAAACATTTGAATAAGAAAGTTGTGCCGGGTGAGGCTATTGGTATTGTGACTGCTCAGTCTTTTGGTGAGGCGTCGACGCAGATGGTTCTGAATGTGTTTCATGCGGCAGGTGTTGCAGAGATGCAGGTTACTCAGGGACTTCCTCGTATTATTGAGATTTTGGATGCTCGTAAGTTGCCTAAGACACCGTCTATGGAAATTTATTTAGACAAGAAACACAATAATGAAAAGGATGCCAGAATTGTTGCTGAGAAAATTAAGGAAGTTAAGTTGAAGGAAATTATTTCGGATATTGCAATTGATTTTGGTTCAAAGAAAATTAAGATTAGCGTTGATATGAAGGCATTGAAGAGTGTGCATATTTCTTTAGATAAGGTAGTCGAAATTCTTGGAGAGAAAGGTTTTGATATTAAAAAATTGTCTGATGGTATGGTTCTTGATATGACTAAAGAAGATTTTAAGACTATTTATAAAATTAAAGAGAAAATTAAAGAAGTTATTTTGACAGGTATTAAAAATATTTCGCAGGTTCTTGTTGTTAAGCGAAATAGGGATTACGTTATTTTGACTGCTGGTTCTAATTTGAAAGATGTTATGTCATTTAAGGGTGTTGATGCTGACAGGGTTTTGAGTAATGATATTCATGAGGTTTCGCAGGTGTTGGGTATTGAGACGACTCGACAGTTGATTATTAATGAAATTAATAAGGTGATTAGTTCACAGGGTCTTGCCGTTGATGGTAAGCATGCTATGTTGGTTGCGGATACAATGACGAATTCGGGTGTTGTTAAGGGAATTACTCGTATGGGAATTATTTCTGACAAGAGTTCTATTTTAGCGAAGGCTTCGTTCGAGACTCCTGTGCCTCAGTTTGTTCAGGCTACTAAGATTGGAAGAAAGGATAAGTTAGCGTCGGTGATTGAGAATATTATTTTGAATCAACCTGTGCCTGTTGGGACAGGGTTGCCTGGTCTTTTGGTTAAGGTTACTGGTTCGTTAGCAGAAAAGAAGGAGAAAAATAAATGAGTATAAAAGAAATTAAGGAAGCGATGGAAAAAGGGAATGTTCTTTTTGGAGTTCGACAAGCATTAAAAAATAAAAAGTTGAAGCAGGTTTTTATTTCTAAGGATACTCGAGATGAAACGGTTGAAAAGCTCGAGGCTGCCAAAATCGAATTTGATGTTTTGAAGTCTAAGGCGGATATTTCTAAGGAATTAAATCTTGATTTCGAGTGCGAAGTTTTTTCTATTAAATAAGATGGCTGGGGTAACATTAAAAATGTTTCATGAATCCATTTTCGGGAGAATAAAAAATGGCTGAGGTTATTGATATGCAGATGATGAGGTACATTAATTTGTTTTCTAAGACTACGAGAATTCAGACGACGAAAGTTTTTGTTTATAATAATCAAATTATTTTTGTGGTTCCGAAGAGCAAGGTTTCAGTTGCGATTGGGAGAGATGCGGTTAATGCTAAGAAGTTGAATGAGATTTTGCGGAAGAAAATTAAAATTGTCGCGATGCCTACTGTCGAAAATAATGAGGGAATTGAAAAATTTATTAAAGATGTTGTAGCGCCTGTTGAATTTAATGGTATTGAGATACGGGGAGATTCTCTTGTTCTTAATGCTGGTCGTCAGAGTAAGGCGGCTTTGATTGGGCGGGGTCGCCAGAGAGAAAAAGAGCTTACAGATGTTTTGAAGAATTTTTTTGGGATTGCGAAATTGAGGATTGCTTAGAAATATTTATAGAGTAACATTAAAAATGTTTCACGAAAATTTTTTTGGCAAAAGTTTTTAAACCAAATTTTCACTTAATTTATACGATGGGATTAATGAATGGACGAAAATTAAAGAAAGATAGGAAGAAGTTTAGGGATAATAGGTTGCCTGATAAAAAGAAGCGACTTGGGATTAGTCTTAAGTTTGATTCTTTGGGGAGGTCGTCGCAGGCGAAGGGGATTGTTACGAAGAAAATTCAGAAGGAAGCTAAGCAGCCTAACTCAGCTATGAGAAAATGTTGCAGGGTGCAGTTGATTAAGAATGGCAAGGAAGAGACGGTGTTTATTCCTGGGAACTTGGCGCAGAAATTTGTTGACGAACACGACGAAGTTATTATCGAGAGAATTGGCGGGAAGCAGGGACGGACGAAGGGCGATTTGTCGGGAGTTAGATTTCAGGTTATTAAAGTAAATGATCAGCCATTGGCTCGACTTTGGTCGGGGAAGATTGAGAAGGGAAGACGATGAAATTTTTTCAAGATTTCATGGGTGTTCGGTGTTCGGTGTTCGGGTGTTCGGGGCTTGGCGAGTTGAAGGTTGGGGGGAGGTTTTAGGATGGGAGGAATGGGCTGTAGTGGTTTTGGGATGAATTATAGAATGCCTGAAGTTTTAGATATTATGTTAAGTCCAGAGAGTAATTATGCTTGTATTATTGAAGTGGATAGAGAGACAAATAGGGTTAGGAGGAGTGAGACATCCTTGACTCATTTCTACAATAGATCTGAAGCAGAAATTAGTTTTGGTTCATCTGATTCTGATGAGAGAATATTTGAAAAGGTTTCTAAATTTGGCGAGGTATTTAGTTTCTAAAATGGAAATGAAAATTTTTGGTCTGTTTGATGCTTCGGATATTGGGGTGGAGGATCCGGGGATGAGGAGGGTTATTAATCTGAATGCTAAGTTGATGTTGAAATCGCACGGGCGAATTAAGTGGGACCCGACGAGGGCGAAGGTTAATGTTATTGAGAGGCTGGTTAATTTGTTGCAGGTTCCTGGGTCGCGGGGGAAGAAGCATAGAATTATTACGGGATGGATTACGGGGAAGCAGACCCGATGTATAGGCATTGTTATTGATGCGTTTAAGATTATAGAGGAGAAAACAGGGGAAAATCCTTTGAAGGTTTTTATTAAGGCAATTGAGAATGGTGCGCCAAGGGACGAGGTTGTTGCTGTAGAGTATGGTGGAGCAAGGTATCCGCAGGCAGTTGATGTTTCGCCACGACGGAGATTGAATTTAGTTTTGCGATATTTTGTCAATGGAGCTTATGACAAGGCGTTTAATAAGAAGGCAACTATTGTCGAGGCTTTAGCAAAAGAGATTATGTTGGCGGCTGAAAATTCGGGCGAGAGTTATGCTGTTCGGAAGAGGAATGATTTGGAAAAGCAAGCAGACGCAGCAAGATAGACTGTGCTTGTCTTGGGGTATTAGGCATTGGGGCGCTTTGCTGTTAGGTGTTAGGTTATTAGAAAGAAAAAGCAATCTTTATAATAAAGTTTTGGAAAAGGTATGAATCTATATATATTTTCATTATAACAATTTTTAAAAACGTTAAGTTCGATTGGAATGGTATGAGTGCTAAAATAATTGGTTATCGACCTTTGACCTCTATAGTTCCATATAAAGTTATTGAAGAGAGCGCACCGAAAAAGGGATTTTCTTTTTTGGAGAGTTTGAAGACAAAAGAACAGCAGGTTAAATTTTTTGAAAAGAGTTTATGTGAATCGGTATACCTTTCTTTAGAAGGAGTTCCGGAAAATTTAATGGCTATTCGAAGGGCAAAACATAGTGATATTTTATTTAAAATAAATAGAGAGTATGGAATAATATTTGGTGTGTATATAAACAGGGAAAAGTGGACAGAGACGGCGGTAACTGTTTACAATTATTATCATCACATGAAGGGGTTCCCATTAAGAGAAGTAATAAGATTTAAAGGCTCATTGGCGGATGTGGTTGCTTAATTTATTAACGGTTAATTTTATAGGACAATAATGGATTCAATCAGACTATCTACAAAAGGGACTGAACAAGTTTTTAATTCATTCGAAGGTATGAGTAAGCATGCAAAAAATTTGTTCAGATTGGGTTCAGAAGAAGATAAGACAGATTTGGAAAAAATTGGATTTAAGGTGAATGTACAGGAAGGTTATGGGCATTTTACAATGACAAAATAAAAACAGGATTATCTGTTTAGATTTATGAGGATGGAAAAATTTCTTTTTCAATAATTTTATATATCTGTTTATTCTATCTCGACTATGAAAAAAATGAAAAAAAGTAAATATAAAACCCCTACAGAAAGAATACAATCTTTTTTTCGTCCTGATTTAGAAAGTGTATGGATAAAAACTCCTGGAAAAATAAAATCAGCAAAAAGATACAAAAGGGCGAAGAAATCTGTGAAATTTGAAAGTCCTGATTATTTACACACCCAAATTCATACACACCCAATGCATTATCCTAAAGATTATTTTTATAGAGTGGGAATAGGTTTTCCCTCTATACCTGATTTTGAGGGGTTCTTTAAAGATAGAAATATTAAAACAATGGTTGTAGCCCAACTTAATCCAAAATTAAAAAAAGTTGAAGGATATACTTTTGTAAGAAAAAAGAAACATTTTGTAACAGAAAAAAGTAAAAATCTAATTTCAAAATTAGAAGCCGAGAAAGCACCTACTTGCTATGATAAATTTCAAGATGTATTAGATTCAAGATATCTTCAATTTAGATTTGTTCCTGCTCGGGGTTATCGATTTGAAAAAGATGAATTAATTTATCAAAAAAAAACAGATAGAGAATACAGATTAGGAATAATAGTTTTTTTTGCATTTTTAATAATTTTATTTTTTTCTCAAAAAAAACTTACTGGATTTACGATTTTGGCAGGAAAGACATTTCCTTTTCCATCAATTTTTATCTTGTTTATGCTTTTAATAGGATTAACATTTTATCTAATAAGAAAAAAAATAAATTTTTATTCTGGGAAAAATAAAAATTGAGTTGTAAATTGTTAATTCTTTTTTTCGTCGTGAAAATTATTTTTTAGTAGACAAAAGTTTTTAAACCAATTTTTCAATTAATTATCTATGGCAATTGATACGACGGCAAAAGTTAAGGAGTTACAGAGAGATCCTACGCATATTCGTAATATTGCTATTTGTGCGCACATCGACCACGGCAAGACGACGTTTTCTGATAACTTGTTGGCTGGCGCTGGGATGATGAGCGAGGCATTGGCAGGAAAGGCACGGACTTTGGATTTTCACGAGGACGAAGCGGAACGGGGAATTACGATTGATTCAGCTTCGGTTTCTATGATTCATTCGGTTGAGGGTCAGGATTATTTAATCAATTTAATCGATACTCCGGGGCATGTCGATTTTGGAGGCGATGTTACTCGAGCAATGAGGGCGGTTGATGGTGCGATTGTTTTGACCTGTGCTTCCGAGGGTATTATGCCTCAAACTGAGACAGTTCTTCGTCAGGCGTTGAAGGAAAGGGTTAAGCCGATTTTATTTATTAATAAAGTTGACAGATTAATCAGAGAAGTTAAACTGACTCCTGAAGAAATGCAGAAAAGATTTGTGGATATTATTAATAATGTAAATAAGTTGATTGCTGAGATTGCCGAGCCTGAGTATAAACAGAAATGGCAGGTTAATGTTGCCGATGGTTCGGTTGCGTTTGGTTCGGCTTTTCATAATTGGGCTTTGAGTATTCCGTATATGCAGAAAAATAATATTTCTTTCAAAGAAGTTATTGATGCTTACGAGGCTGGTGGAGAGGAGTATAAGGTCTTGGCTAAAAAGGCGCCGATTCATGAGGTTATTTTGAATATGGTAGTTAATAATCATCCCGACCCTGTGACTGCGCAGAAGTATAGAATTCCCAAAATTTGGCGTGGCGATTTGAAAAGTGAAGAAGGTAAAGATTTAGTTAGTTGTAATATTGAGGGTGAGGTTGCGTTTGTGCCTATTAAAATTGTGATTGATCCTCACGCTGGCGAGGTTGCGGCTGGTCGGTTATTTGGTGGCAGGATTAAACAGGGTGATGAGTTGTATATGAATATTGCCGGAAGGAAAGTCAGGGCTCAGCAGGTTTCAATTTACAAGGGTGCGAGTAGGGTTCAGCTTGATGAAGTTGTAGCTGGTAATATTGTTGGCATTGTTGGATTGAAAGATATTGTCGTCGGCGAAACTGTTTCTACTAATCCTATTGAACCGTTTGAGGCGATTAGTCATTTGTTTGAGCCGGTTGTTACGAAATCAATTAGTGCGAAGAGGACTGCGGATTTACCGAAGCTGATTGAAATTTTGAGACAGGTAGGGAAGGAAGACCCGTCGCTAAGGATTGAAATTAATGAAGAGACTGGCGAGTCTTTAATGTCTGGGATGGGAGAGTTGCATTTAGAGATTATTGAAAATAGAATTAAGACAGAGAAAGGACTTGAGGTTGAAATGGGGCCTCCTATTATTGTTTACAGAGAAGCGGTTTCGAAACTTAGTGATGTTGCCGAGGGTCGTTCGCCTAATAAACATAATAGTTTTTTCCTGACGGTTGAGCCATTAGAGGATGTGATTGTTCAGGCGGTTGCTGATGGCAATTTACCGAAGGGCAGGATTAAAAAGAAAGATAAAGCGCTGGATGAAACATTGGTTGGACTTGGGATTTCCAGGGACGAGGCACAGCAGTATAGAGATATTTTTAGTGGAAATGTTTTTTTAGATAAAACTAAAGGAGAGGTTCATATTGGCGAGGTTATTGAGTTGGTTTTGGATTCTTTTGAGGAAGTTATGAAGGCAGGTCCTTTGGCGAGGGAGCCGACTTTGAAACTGAAGGTTTCTTTGGTTGATTTGAAGTTACATGAGGATGCGATTCACAGGGGCCCTGCTCAGGTATACCCGGCTATACGAGAGGGTCTTCGGGCGGCTTTTGCTAAAGCGGTTCCTATTATTTACGAGCCTGTTCAGATTCATCAGATTGAAGTGCCTATAGATTTTATGGGTGCGGTTACATCATTGGTTTCTACTAAGAGAGGAGTTTTGGTTGATGTTCAGCAGGATGAAACGGGGGCTACGATTAGGGCAGAGATTCCGGTTCAGGAAATGCTTGGATGGACTTCTGATTTGCGTAGTGCGACGGAAGGCAGAGGAGTTTCCAGCTTAGTTTCCCAGACTTTCAAGAAATTACCTAACGATATGCAGGTGAAAGTTATTGGGCAGATTAGGGAACGGAAAGGTTTGGCTGAGAATCAATAAATTTATAAATAGTCACTTCTTTAGAATTACTACAATGACAATAAAAAATATTGCTGAAAAAGTTGCAGGAGTTTTGCCAATTGGAAGTGGAATTAAATATAATATTAATCAATTCGAAAAACCGATAGAAGAAAGAGATAGTGGAATTAGATATATTGGTAAAATTTTAGGGCATGCTACTTATACCGCAGTTTTTGGTGCTTATGTTCTTATAGGAAGTGTAGGTGGTATTTGGACACCTCAACAATATAAACAAGCTTTTGAAAAAGTTAAAGCAAGAAATGAACAAAACAAAATAGAAATAGCACAAACAGAAGAATACAAACAAAAACTTTTTGGAGAAAATGGTTATGCTGATAAAGATGGAGAAAAAGGAATTAGTCCTTCTGAAAGATTTGAAGTTTATAAAAGAGCTGGATTGGAAGATAAAATAATTTTTCCAGAACTTTCTGTAAAAGATTTAGAAAAAGCAGTAAAGAGTTATGAGGCAGATAATCAAGAATAATTCCCAACCAATATCTTTAAAAACCATTATTAATACATTATATTTATACCTTAGATGAACAAAATTCTCGAGGGTAATTAAACTAACTAAATTAGGAAATAAGAAATATGGCTAAAGAAAAACCAGGAATTAATGTTGTCTTCGTTGGACATGTCGACCATGGGAAGTCTACCTGCGTGGGCAGGCTCTTTTATGATGGCGGTGCGGTCTCTGAACAAGAGATGAAAAAGTACAAGGAAGAAGCGGCAAAGCATGGTAAGGCTGGGTTTGAATTTGCTTATGTGATGGATAATTTGAAGGAAGAGCGAGAGAGAGGAGTTACTATTAACTTGTCTTATAAGAAGCTTGTTACTCAGAATTTTGAAGTTACAATTATTGATGCACCAGGGCATAAGGATTTTGTTAAGAATATGATTACTGGAGCTTCGCAGGCAGATGCAGCGTTTTTAGTAGTTTCTGTTGATGGTGGAGTTCAGCCTCAGACTAAGGAGCACGTTTGGTTGCTTCGAACGATGGGAGTGAAGTCCTTAGCTGTCTTGGTTAACAAGATGGACACTGTGGAATATTCTGAAGAGAAGTTCAAGAAAGTTGTGGAAGATGTTTCTGCGATTATCAAACAGGCGGGATACAAACCGGACGAGGTTCCATTTTTAGCGGGTTCTGCTCTTATGGGCGATAACATTGCGAATAAGTCGGACAAGATGGCGTGGTATAAAGGACAGACTGTTTTAGGGCAGATTGACAAATTTTCTATTCCGGAGAAACCAACAGGATTGCCTATGAGAATGCCTATTCAGGATGTCTATGATATTACGGGTATTGGTACTGTTCCTGTAGGAAAGGTTGAAACTGGAATTATGAAAGTCGGTCAAAAGGTTGTTGTTCTGCCAGGTCGGTCTGGAACCGGAATCGAAGGCGAAGTTCGTTCTATCGAAGCTCATCACGAGCAGTTGAAAGAAGCTGAAGCTGGAGACAATGTTGGTATTAATATCAGGGGCGTTGGCAAGAAAGACATAGCTCGAGGAGATGTTATTTGCGATGCGGCTAAACCTGCGAAACTTGTTGAAGAATTCGAAGCTCAGATTGCTGTGATTAATCATCCAACCGTTATTGCTAAAGGTTATACACCAGTTTTCCATGTTCATACAGCTCAGGTTCCATGTCAGTTTGTGGAAATTAAGTCTAAGCTGGATCCTGCTACAGGACAGGTTGCGGAAGAGAATCCGGACTTTTT
Organism: archaeon; assembly: GCA_030605415.1. Taxonomy (GTDB): domain Archaea; phylum Nanobdellota; class Nanobdellia; order Pacearchaeales; family GW2011-AR1; genus JAGVXH01. Next base: position 42,850 of record JAUWIJ010000006.1, read on the forward strand.
GAAGAATGGGGACGTTGCTATTGTTAAAATCAAACCAGTCGGAAATTTAGTGCTCGAGGCAGTTGGAGATAATCCAAATATGGCTCGGTTCGCTATTCGAGACGCGGGTGTTACGGTTGCGGCTGGGGTTTGCAAATCTCTAACTGAGAAGAAATTATAATTTTATTTGAAAATTTTGGCGTTGGAGCCGAACTCGTGTACCCGATGTACACCACGTTCGACTCCGCCTAAAACTTTTCTAACTAAAATTAAATTTCTGGAAACTTTGGGTTGTAAAAGACCCTTTTTATTTTTTTTATTTTTAAGATTTTTCCCCGAGGGGGTGCTTTGGGAAAGCATTTAAATATATTATTATCTTGTAATTTTTATGGAAATCACTTTTGACAAAGATGCAGACGCAGTTTATATCGAGTTTTCTAGTGGCGACTTTGTATCAAACAAAAAAATGGATGACGACACAATTTTAGATTTAGATAAAGATGGAAATATTTTGGGTATTGAATTGTTAAGCGTGAGTAAAAGAATTTCAAAAGATTTTCTTTCTGAAGTTAATGTTAAAAATTTAGTTTGTTGATTTTTGTGGAGTTAGGGTATTTTGTTTTTGGGATTGAGGAGAAGTTAAATTTTTAGAAGTTCAGACATTATAGTATTAATTTAAAAGTAGTATCAAGCCCAAAAGTTTATAAAGTAGGTAGCTCTAATTTTAATATGGTAGAGAATTATAATCCAACAAGGAAAGAAGTGCTAAGAGAGGCATTTAGCGGAGTTAATTTGAAAAACACTAGGAGCAAATTAAAGCAAGTTGGGGGAGATTTTATTGCAATGGCAAGTATATCTTCTCTTTGTCCATATATTATTCCTACAACTGTTCGTCTACACCGAGATATTGAATCTTTAGGTGAAAAAGTTGAGATTGATGTAGCAGACTATATTGGACTATCGGCAGGTCTTATAGCTGGAGTTGGTTCATATATTGTTCAAGTGGGTGGTTATTTATATGCAGTAGAACACGACCATCCAGAAGCATTATTAATTCCGGTTGCAACAAATGTGGTTTCTGGTGTTTATGAAGTTGGAAGGAAAATTTATAATAATGCAAGACAAAAGATATTAGATAAGCATAATGCCGAAGGTCTTGAATCTACATTGAAATAAATTCTAAAAACCAAATCACATAAATTCTTAAAAACTCTTTAAATCTTTCCCTCCCATGTCAATACAGGTTAGAGAAAAAACTATTGAGGAAATTGAAAAGAAGTTGGGTGAGATGGGTACCGATTTGAATAAGATTGATTATCTGGAATCGGTGTTGAAGAGCGCGAGTTTTAGTTTTGAGATTAAGCGGTTTTTGTGCAAGGAGTTGTCTGAGTTGTACGAGGAGCGGAAGATGTTTGAGCGGGCGGCGCGGGCGATGTCTAATAAGGCGGGGATGGAAATTACATTTAAAGATAAGATTGATAGTTATGTGACGGCGGCGGAATTGTTTTCGAGGATTGGGAAGGTTGACGACGCTGATGAAATGTTTGTCAGGGCTATGAGAGATGCGAACAGCGAGCAGAAGACAAAAGTTAAGTTGGCACGGAAGAATATTTATTTGATTTCGGCTAAGGAGTTGGAATCTAAGGGCAAGAGGGCGTCGGCGATTAAGTTTTATGAGAAATTAATTAAGATGAATCTTGAGGATGTTGAGAAAAATGAGATTAAGGAAAAATTATTAAGGACATATAAAGCACTTGGTTTATTTAGAGAGGCGCGACTGTTGGGAAGTAGTGAGTAGTTGGTGGTGAGTAGTAAGTAGTGGGGACGGGGGACTACAAACTACCAACTACTAACTACCAACTACTAACTACCAACTACAAACTGAGAGTGGGAGTAGTTTGAGAGATTTATGATTTAAAAAAATAAAATAAGAAATAGTTTAGATATCTTCTTCAAGGTCGATATCGGAGTTAATGTCTTCGTATTCTGCGTTTAGGCTTTTTTCGGCTTCTGGCATTTTATTCACAAGGGCTATTCCTCGTCGTCGAGTTCTTCTTCATCATCGAATTCCTCGTCGTCGAGTTCGTCATTTTTGGTTTCCATATGCCCTCTTTTATTTAATATTTACTAAATTAAAGTCTTTATAAATATTTGCGTGGATTTGTTTGGGAATTAAGAAATGTAAAATAATTTAAAGGGAGGATTCTTTGGAGTTTTTATTTGTAATTTTGTGAGAAAAGATTTAAAAAGGGAAAATTGTTTTATTTATTGTTAGGGATGACCTTAGAATCATATTACGATTATCACATTTACAATCATGAAAGGCTCGGGGGAGTAACAGCGAAGGTATATTTCTAATTATAACTAAATATGGAGAAAATAAAAAATGGCAAAAGTAACATGTAAAATGTTTCATTATCTATTTTTTGGGAAACTGAAAAATGGCAAAAATTAGTCCAACGTCGATTAAATATTCGATTATAGCGGATTTTGTAGCGGATGGTCCGTTTCAGAAACCTGATGTTATTGGGGCTTTGTTTGGGCAGACCGAGGGTTTGCTTGGTTCTGACATGGAATTGAGAGAGCTCCAAAAAGAAGGTAAAATTGGTCGTATAGAAGTTGAACTGAACACCGAGGGCGGGAAGACAACGGGGGAAATTATGATTCCGTCTGCTTTGGATAAAACTGAGACGACAATTATTGCTGCGTCTTTGGAGACTATTGATAAGATTGGACCTACCGATGCGAAGATAACTATTAAGGATATCAGCGACGTCAGGGGTTCGAAGCGTGATTACATTATGGAGCGGGCGAAAGCTTTGTTGGCTGGGATTAAGAATGAAGGTATGGATTCTACGGAGATGGAAACTGAACTTAGAGAGTCGACTCGAGTTTCAAAAGCTATTGAGTATGGAGTAGAAGGTTTAGCGGCAGGTCCTAATATCGATAACGATGCGGAAATTATTGTGGTTGAGGGTCGAGCTGATGTTGTGAATATGCTGAAGCACGGAATTAAAAATGTTATTGGGATGCAAGGAACAAAGTTTCCTAAAACTATTGCGACTTTAAGTAAAACAAAGGAGCTTACTTTGTTTGTTGATGGTGACCGAGGCGGAAAGTTAATTGCACAAAATGTGTGTGATAATGCTAAGATTGTTTATATCGCTACTGCACCCGACGGGAAGGAAGTTGAGGAATTGGCTGGTAAGGAATTATTACAAGCGCTTCGAAAAAAGGTTTCGGCGGATGTTTTTTTGAGGGACATTAAGAGATCGTCATATAATAATCGCAGTTCTGTTCGCAAAGAAGAAATGACATCTGGGATTATTCGAAGAGAATTAGTTAGTGACGATGTTTCTAAATTGAGAGAGCTTATTTCTGAAATTAAGGGGAAGAATGTTTTGGTTTTGAACGAAGATTTAGAAATTGTTAAGAATATTTCTGTTTCGAGATTGAGTTCGGTTGATGCAAAAAGTGCTTTCATATTAATGGTTCATGTGGCTACTAAGTCTGTGATTCAGGAAGCTGAACGGATGAAATCAAAGGCAGTTGCAGCAAAGACGTTTGGTAAAGTTTCAGATACGGACATTCAATTAGTTTCGCTTTAAAAAATTGATTTTAGTTGGTAATTTCTTGGTAAAGAAAATTCTCGCGTATGTTAAATACGCCACGAATTTTTTTTACCAAGAAATTACCAACTAAAATCAATTTTTTATTTTTATGCTTCTTATTGGGGCAACCTATTTTTTTATTTTTTTATTTCCCATTGGGTGAATATCCCGCAGCTTGCTGTGAAGTGAGCGAAGCGAACTATAGGATTTTTATTTTTTGAAAAGTTTTATATACCTTGTCTTATTTTATATTAAATGAAGGGTGAGGAGACGGGCAGGTATTTTAAATGGAAGTGGTTTGTGATTTTGGTAGTATTAGTGATTTTGGTTTGGGGAATTTGGATGTTGTTTTTTAGTTATGCGCATTGTGAGACCTGGGAATGTTTTAATGCTCATTTGAAGGATTGTGATAGAGTGAGGTTTATTGGGGAAGTGGACATGATTTTTAAATATACCATTGAGGGGGATTCTAATGGGGAGTGTGAAGTTGTGGTGCAGTTGTTGCAGGGTGAGTTAAATAATCGGGATTTGATAAAATTAGAGATGCAAAAAATGACCTGTATGTTGCCAAGGGGTGTTGTGATGGTTCCTGAGAGTGATATTGGAAATTGTCATGGAATGTTAAAAGAGGGGTTGCAGGATTTAGTGATTGAGAAGTTGCATACGTATCTTGTTCAGAATTTAGGGAAATTGAATTTAGAGGTATTGGATGTGCCGGATGGGAGTTAAGAGTTTATCAGCTTCGCTGATAGTTGGGGGTTCGGTGTTGGGAGTTGGGAGTGGGGGCAGGGAGTGGGGGCAGGGAACGGGGAAGCGGGGAGCTACTAACTCCTAACTACCAACTCCTGACTGGCGAGGGGGGATAAATTTAAATTCTCCTTTTCCCATTTCTAATCATGTCAACTATTAGATTTGGTCCGGCGGGGATTGGTCCGGTGAAAGATGCGATTAGTAATTTGGAGATGTTTCATAAGTTGGGATTTAAATCCTGCGAGATTGCATTTACTTATGGTCCGTATATTAAAGAAAAGGAAGATGCTATTGCGATTGGTGAAGTTGCGAAGAAGTGCGGAATTTGTTTATCAATACACGCACCATACTATATTAATTTGAATTCAAAGGAGAGCGAGAAAATTGAGGCGTCGAAAAAGCGAATTTTAAAATGTTGCGAGGTTGGAAATTGGCTTGGTGTTAAAAGAGTTGTTTTTCATTCTGGGTTTTATTCTGGGATGAATTCCGTTGAGGCAGGTGTCAAAATTAAGGAGGGTATACTTGAGATGCAGGAAGTTATTAAGGAAAATAAATGGAGTGTTGAGTTGTGTCCCGAAGTTATGGGGAAGGTAAATGTTTTTGGGTCGATTGATGAAATTGGTGATTTGATTGACTCAACGGGGTGCGGGGCGTGTATCGATTTTGCGCATGTCTTGGCGAGATATGGTAAATATGAATTTGAGAAAATTAAAGAGATGTTCAAAATGAAAAAGTGGCATGTGCATTTTTCCGGGATTGAGTTTGGGGAGAAGGGCGAGAAAAAACATTTGCTGACGCCGATTGAAGAGTGGAAAAAGATTTTGGAATTTTTAAAAGAGTTAGATAAAGATGTGGTTTTAATTTGCGAAAGTCCGGATCCGGTTGGTGATTCGGTTGCTGGGATGAAAATTTGGGATGGAATGAAGTGATTATTTCAATTGGTTTTCTTTTTCTAAGTTTTCTTTTTGTTGTTTTTCTTCTTCAAGCATTCTTTGTCTGAGGTCAGAAATTTTTTCCAGGATTCGTCTTGCTTTATCGGGGTCGTCTCGTGCAATATTTAGAACATACAAAATTTTTCGTAAAAGGTCGTCATAAGATTCCCTTTTGTATTCTCGGAGTTTTTCAATACGGAGTTTTGTTTCTTCCAGTAACTTTATCGTCGTGATTTTTTCTGCTGATGTTTTTTCTTTTATCATTTTTTTATTACTTATTTGGACAATGGTACGTATACGAAAGTATACTTTTTAAAGCTTTTTGTCTCTTTGTAATTACAACAATAACAAGGTTTAAATAGTTTTAAGAGAACAAAATATTAACTAAATTACAAAATGAAAAATATGAAAAAAAATATGTTTTTAATTTCTTTTATTGCAGTTGTGATTTTAATGGCTGTAGGTTTTGCTTCGGCTGAACTTGCTGGTACTATTACTACTGATTTTAACAGTGTTGAGTTAGATTCTAATATTAATATGGTCGGCAATGTTAACGATGTTGTTCCAATTAGAGTTACATTTAACGCCATGGATAATGCAAGTGATGTTAAGGTAAAAGTTTATATGGAAGGTCATCGAGATGATGTCTCTGTTTCTACAAATAGATTCGACATTGAGGCGGGTATAACATATACAAAACTTTTGTCTTTGCGATTACCTTCTGATTCTGACGATTTGTCTGAAGAATATACTCTCTATGTAGAGGTTATTTCTAAGGATGATCGAAGTGAAGAAGAATATAATATTAGTATGCAAAGAGAATCTTATTCTCTTGATGTATTGTCTGTTGACTATTCTTCGAAAGTCTTGGCTGGTGAAATTGTTTCTGTTTCTGTTGTTGTGAAAAACATTGGTTACAATAGGATGGATGATACTTATGTTGTTGTTTCAATTCCTGCGTTGGGTGTTTCTTCCCGAGGATATGTTGGGGATTTGATTCCTGCGGAAGATTATGAAGATTATGAGGACGAAGAAGATTCTATGCTTAGAATGGTATACTTGAAAGTTCCGAAGAATACTGAATCTGGCGTTTACGAGTTGGAAGTTGAAGTTTACAATGACGATGCTGAAACTACTGTTACAAAGTTAATTAGTATTGGCGATTCTGTTTCGACTTTAGTTTTAGCTGCTATGAAGAATCAAGATTTGAGTGCGGGAGAAACAGTAACTTACGATTTGATTATTGTGAACTCTGCAGATGACGTTAAGGTTTTTGACATTAAGACTATTTCCGGGGATGTTTTGAGTGTGTCGGCTCCTTCAGTAATTACTGTTGGCCCAGATGCAAGCGAGACTGTTTCCGTTATGGTTAAGGCGGCAAATGATGCTGTGGTTGGAACTTATACTTTCTCTGTGGATGTTGATGGTGAGCAAACTGTTTTTGGTGCTAATGTTGTTGAGGCAGCCGTCTCGACTTCTGTTGTTGCTTTAACGGTAGTCCTTGTGATTATCTTTGTTGTACTCCTTGCAGTTTTGGTTGTTCTTCTTACAAGAAAAGAAAAGCCGATCGACGAAGTAGAAACTAGTTACTATTAGTTTTGACAAGTAATTTTTATTTTTATTTTTATAATTCCCCCATTTAGGGGGTTGATTTTATTTTTAGTGAATTTAGGTCAGCTTCGCTGATAGTTGGGAGTTGGGGGTTTGGTGTTGGGAGTTAGGGAAGCGGGCACAGTGAGATAGTTTTTGGTTGTCATCTCACGTGCCAAGGGCGGTTCTAAGAGCGAATGAAATGAGCGGTCTGAGTTCTCAGTTCTGAGTTCTACGTTTCGGGAATAAAACGACCTATATTTTCAAACTAATTATTTTAGAAATGTTTTTCTGTAATTGTTTTTTGACTTTTTTATTTTCAATAATGTAAAAAAATATTATTGTTAGAATTGCAAAAATGAGACTTAGTTTTGAAAAGAAATTTAATAGAACTGTATCGTGTCCGCACATAGTTTCTCTTATTCTGTCGTCGCATCCTATGTCATCACTTGTATAATTAACAATTATTTTATCGTTTGTTTCATTGCATTCCCCGATTATGTTTCCAAAATAAGAACAGCTCTTGCCATCGATTGTGCTTTTGAAATTGCATTGATTAAATGTGTCATCCCAAACACATCCATATTCTTGACTTGTATCGCAACTAAAAGCTACGCAATCATATAGGAGTGCTTTGTAACAAGGGTCTATCTCACATGTTTCTTCGTTGTTGTATCCTGAGCAGGTGTTTGGAATGATGCTGCAATTTAGGCAAGTTCCGTCATCGACGGAGGAGGGAGGGCAGGAAGTTCCATCACAATCCCACCCACATAATCCGGATTTAGATTGACTCCAATCATTACATATTGAGTATAAGTTGAAAGTTGAACAAATTTCGGAGTAGGGGTCTGCACAATATCCCTCATCTGGAATTGTTATGAAAGGACTTGGACATTCGCATTTGTTTTCTTTGTCTATGACATCTTCTCCGAAGAAATTAATTCGGTGCATATAGCCGTCGTCTTCGCTGTAGTAGCAATGAGTTACAAGAAAGGGTATTTGAAAAAGATTATAGTTATCTTCTTCTCCGCTATCTCCTGAAGAAAGTATTTCGGCTATTTGATTATTTGAATCTAAGTCGAGAACAACTAAATATTCTCCATAACTGAAATCAAAGTCAAAAGTAAGTTTGGTTACTTCGTCTTCACTGATATAAAAAATAGCAGTTGTTTCTTTTAAAACTTCCCCATCTGGATTACTTCCGTTGATTAATTTAATTTCTACTTCATATGAATTTCCAGCTAATTCTTCCCATGCAGAATCACTTCCCTCTATATTCCAGCTCAATGTAATTTCTTCATTTTTTGTAGAATTTAAGTTATCTAAGAAAATAATTTCTGGGTCGAATCTAACTGGGTTTATGTTGAACCAGTTTAAAGCATCTTTGTCTACATCTAAAATAAAATCTAAATCCTTATTTTTTGTGATAATTCCATCATCTGTTTTTAGATTTGCTTGGGTATTTATTTTAAGATTTTCCAGTATGGAACTAGCTACCCAAGGGTCGTAAGTAGCGTTTATCCAAAAAGTTATTTCTTTTGATTGCAATGGGTATAGGTGGATTGTTTGAGAAGGGTTTTTTGAAAAGGAGTTTCCGTCCCAACTTAACATGAAATTGTTTTCGTCACTCCAACTTCCGATGGTTAGGTCGATGTCGTTTTCGTAAAAACTTGGGTTGAAGATAACTATTTTTTCGCTATCTATTTGACTACCTATTCCAAAGTTTAATGTGTCATCGTAAGAATATGCGATATCTCCTGCTTTGAAGTAGGGAGATTTCACTATGCTTGCTATTTTTTTGTCTTTGAATGGTTCTGTAAGTTTGACGGAGTATAATTCGATATAACATTGACCCCCTTCTTCCTTGTATTCGTTCTTTATGGGAATAATGATAGTGTGTTCGGTTGTACTACCTTCGGTTAATTCGGTTTTTCCCATTTTGGCGAATTCTGCGTCATCTAATATGATAGTGAAGTTGTCTATTTTTTCGCCGTTAAGATATAGTTCGGCTAAGAGTGCGTAGTCGCTTGGTTTTATTACAGGAGTGTATGCGTAACTGGTTGCGACGAGTAATTCTGTTGTCATATTAAAGACTGGTTGATATATTCCTTCAGGCGTTTTTTCTAACTGTATTCTTGGGTCAAATCTTAAAAATCCTAAGTAATCTACTTCGTCAGAACCGATTGGAGGCCAAGAAGGAGCGTGACTAGAATATGGGCTATCTCCATATACATACCTACGTCCTCTGAGGTGAGGAAATACTCCACCTTCGGGAATTATCATATCGTAGTAAATTGTCTTTTCTTCTCCTGGTAAGAAATCTACATAATCTGTTTTCCTACTATCAAAACCATGAATATCTGTTCCGGCAGATCCAACTCCTCCAGTCCACATTAGTTCGGAATATATTCCCCTTGTTATTCTTATATTATTGAGGGGTATGCCAAAATCGTTTTTGAATGTAAAAGCTGCACTTATTTTATTTCCAGAATTGGCAACAAAATAAGGAGATTTTCCTGTGTTTTCATTTTTAAAAGTTTGACTAATTGCTCTTGGTTTCAGCATATTTTTTGCATCCTGCATATCTGAATCGATATAGAACCAGTTACCGAAAGAAGAAAATAATGACTGATGCCCGTTTTCTCTAATTAAAGAATAAGCATAAAAAATACTTGATGCAAAATTATCTAAATTCATAACGGTTGTTACAGTGGGTTCTGTATTTGGATAAAATCCATTATTGTATAAAGTAGATGAAGAATGTTCAGAATCTACTTTATTATCAATATAAAAAATTCCATCTGTTCTAACCTGAGAAGAGGCTCCCGAATATCTTGAATATGAACTAGGGGTGTTATTATATTGTGAGAGAGAACTATAAGAATATCCAGTCATACTTTCGGTAACTATATTTTGCGTTAAATTAAAATCGTGAGTTAGGTATGCACAATGACTTCCAAAATTATGATAGAAGGTTACGAAAAATATTCTATAATCTCCGACTTTGTAATTGCATTTTGTGTAAACTTTATTTTCCTCGTTAGATGCTCTTACTATTAGGTATGGGATTGTTGATGTTCCTCCATATTCAAAATTATTGTAGTAAGTTCTTGCGGGCTGATAAACAGTATATTCGTAACTTGGATTTTGTGTTTCCCCGAGAACAAGATTATTATTTGTAATTTTCAAAAAAATACCCGTTTGTGCCGATTCATCCCAATTATTAAAATCTTCATCATTATAACTGAAAATACAATCCTTTACAGCCATCTTTTTTTGATAGGCACTAACACTTGAACTTAAAAATATAATTATAAATAAGCAAAAAGCAATAGCGCATATTTTTATTTTTTTAGGATGCATATTGTCCTGGATAAAATCTATCTGTGTCTTGCGGGATACTTATAGGTATGTTATTTATTTCTATTTCACAATTTTGTTTTAAATCATCATCTTCAATTTGCCAACACAAATCTAATCTTATATTCATTATCGCTATTTTGTAAAAACATTCATCTTTCAAATTTTCTATTTTTTCACATTTTTCTTCGATGTCTGGACTTGAAAAAAGCAAGTTACAGTTTAAATCAAATTCTTCCATTTCTAAACATTTTTCCATCTCCGCAATATCTTGGATGTTTTTCTGTGGTTCCTCATTTTTTGCAATTATTGTTTCAGAATTATCTTCAGAATCATCTGTAAAAATAAAATAAAAAGTCGCAATTAATCCTATAAAGATTATCGCTGGGACTATTAGCCAAATTAACTTTGATTTATTAAAATTGGAAATATGGTTTGTAGTCAAATCGGAATTATAGTTCTGAATTTTTTGTGGTTGCTTTTCCATTTTTACCTCTACTAACACAGGTTGAAACTCTTTTTATAATTATTGTTTACACTTTTCAAGATTATAAATAATAGAAGCAATTAAAAACATCTTTTTCTTATTTAGTTTATGAAAACTGTCGCTGAAAAACGAGGTCTGTCTCCTGTGATAGCGAGTGTTCTTATGATATTATTGGTTTTAGTTTTGGCAGCTATAATTTTTTTGTGGGCACGTGGTTTTATTAGTGAGCAGATTGAGAAATTTGGGAAGCCAGTTGAGGAGTTGTGTTCGTCGGTAGATTTCAGTGCAGTAATTGTCGATAGTGGAGGATATAGTATTTTGGAAATTGTCAATAGGGGGAATGTGGACATTAGTGCATTTGAGATTAAGATGTATTCTGGTGGAGATTCTGAAATTGTTAGTTTTGATATAGGTGTTCCTGTTGGAAAATCGGTAAGTAGCGAGGTTGTTTTGGACGTTATGCAAAATGGCAATGTTCCGGATAAGGTTGAAATTTTTCCTGTATTAACTGGAAATGTTCGTGGTAAGAGTTCATATAAAGTTTTTACTTGTCGTGAATATCCTACTCCTTTGTTAGATTTTTAGAGAGACTATTTTTGAGATGTTTAGAAAATTAATTGCTTTCAATGAGTCTTTCAATTTTTGCCTTTTCCCGAATGTTCAGTGAAATTTCTAATCCATAATTAGTTGGTTTTGATAATAGTAGTCCTTTTTTAAGAAGTTCCTCAATAGCTTTTTTGACCTCTTTCCCACTTCTGAGAAATTCCGGGAGACCTTTTGGAAGATTATGAATACTCGTATGTTTATGTAGCCACATTCTTTTTCTGACGAGCTTTCTTAAAATAAATTTCTTTACATCTTCTCTTTCATTATTCATAATTTATTATAACTTAATATGTTTAAAAGATTTTAGTAATTGCCCCGATTTGATAATCGCCAAAATAATAATCTAAGTTAATAAAATAGAAATGTTTAAATACGTCCTTATTTTAAAGAAAAAATGGAACAAGGAGAACAGAGTGTTTTTGTAGAATATTTTGGAGGTTCGCCATATATTAAGATTTTGGATTTTTTAATTCAGGGACAGGATTTTGATTATGGTATGACAGAAATAGCTCGGGGAGCAGGAGTTGGATGGAGTGCCTTTAGCGGTGTTTGGATAAAACTTGTAGATAAAGAGATGGTTGTTCCGACGAGAGAAATTGGGAATGCAAAATTATTTAAATTAAATAAAGAAAATCCTTTTGTAAAGAAATTGATAAAATTAGATTGGGAAATAACCAAGTTTGAGAATGATAAATTTTTGAAGAATTCAGCTCAGGTTATTGTTTAGATTTTTAAGCTAACTATTTTTTAGTAAATTTAGGTCAGCTTCGCTTCCAAAATTCAGAACTCAGAACTCAGTACTCAGAACTTAGACGAGATCTCAGATCTCAGTACTCAGAACTTAGAGGGGGAACTGGGAACTGGGGAGCGGGGAACTGGGGGTAGGGAGCGGGGGGCGGGGGCAGGGGGGCGTGCCCCCGGGGCAGGGCTTTCGGGAGTGGTAGTTCTAAGTTCTCAGAGCGAAGCGGTCTCAGTTCTAAGAGCGAATGAAATGAGCGGTCTCAGTTCTGGAACAAAGAGCAAAGCGGTCTCAGTTCTCAGAGTGGAACGGTCTCAGTTCTAAGTTCTAGGAGAAGTGAAACGACCTAAACTTTTAAACTAACTATTTTTTAGATGTTTTCCTGCATTATGCTTCCTTTTTTAGAAAAAAAGGTTCCCTGGCACTTCGGTGGGTGCCTTCTGCGGAAGGCAAATCAAAAAACTTATATCGGTGAAAGTAACATTAAAAATGTTTCATGTTTTTCTCATGTGTCCGAAAAAACTGTGGGAGCTTCGCGTTGTAATCAATACAGTTATACCCTTACAGATTTATCATTACTTTCGGTTGGACTGGAAATATAAATCAATCACGTCCCGTGGCGACGTTCTAACAAAATGTCCACTTTGATAATTTTCAAACTTCTTCGTCACCCACAAGTAGACCGACAATATTTATATAATTTTAAATCATTAAGAATATGTTATGAAAATATGTAGATTTAAGATTCCTGCCAAAAAGGTAATGTTTTTGTCAAATTTTCATGCCAAAAAGATCATAGAAAAAGATTACATCCTCGACGATATAAATATTATTTCCTGCCAAGATAGTAAGGTTTTTAAATAAAGAATCTTTATTATAATTATGAGTCACATAGAAATTAAAAAAACAAAAGGCAATAATTATGCATCTTTTGTAAAGAAAGTAGTTTTTATGGGAGATCTTCATGTCATTAAAAAAAGCATGGGATTACAATCCTCAACTATTAATAAAGAAAAATTTTTATTCGATAATCTTGATTTAATAACAAAAGAAGAATTTGATTTTAGAAAAAAATATTTAAATCAGATTAGCTCGAAAATTTCTCACAATGAAAAGTTGCCAGAAAAGATAGAGTTAGCTTCTATAAGATTAAATAATTTAATCGATGCTAAAAATTGTCAAGAAATGGTTGATATAGAATTTGCTAAAGAATTTATTTTTAATTCAAATAATATTGAAGGATCTAAAATTCCTCCTCATGCCGTTAGGGAAATTATCGATAAAGGAGATACTAAATATTCTGACAAAAATGAGGTCAAGGAAGTAAAGAATTCCATCGAGGCATTTAATTATTTGAAAAAATCCTTTAAATTTAATATTCTCTCTATGAAAAAACTTTATCATGTTTTGACAAAGGATTTAGAAATGCAAAAAGGGATTCTTTACCCAAGGGGTTTTAAAAAAGTTCAAAACGTAGTGGGCAATTCTATAACCACTGCTCCAGAAAATGTAGAATCTGAACTGATTGATTTATTAAAATGGTATAGAAAAAACAAGAATAAAATTCATCCTTTGATTTTAGCCTTTGAATTTCATAAGCGATATGAAGGAATCCATCCTTTTTTAGACGGCAATGGAAGAACTGGAAGATTGATTACGAATAAGATTCTTATGAGTAATGGATATCAGCCGATAATAGTTTATAAGGATAATAAAGAATCGTATTTCAATTCTTTGGCTAAAGCTAATGAGAGTATATCAAAAAAATATTACCAGTTCATGCTGGAACAAACAAGAAAAAGTTATGATTTCTTAGAAAGTGTTATAGAAAAATATTAAATATTTATCCACTCACCAAAGACACACATCTCTAGTCACGGCGGCTGGGGCATACTAGATTTTTAAACTAACTATTTTTGAGATGTTTTCTTGCATACTTACTCCGTAGAGATTTTTGGCTTCGGAAATTAAAGTGTCGTTGTGAGTTATGACGATGTATTGACCCGTTGTTATGTATTTTTTGAGGAGGGCGGCAAGGAGTTCGGAGTTACGTTTGTCAAGGGCGGCATCAATTTCGTCGAAAACATAGAAGCAATATGGTTTGTATTCCTGGATTGCAAAAATCAGCGAGAGGGCGACCATTGTTTTTTCTCCTCCCGAGAGAGAAGTGACGTCGAAATATTTATTTCGTGAAACTTTTATTATAATATTTAATCCACCTTCAAACGGTCCTTTTTTGTTTTCGAGTTCGAGGAATACCTGACCTTTTCTGGAAAGCTGCGAGAAATTTCTCGTAAAATATTCGTTGATAACAGTTAAGGTTGTGATAAATGATTTCTTTTTCTTTTTGTCAATTTCGGCGATGATATTTTGGATTTTATCTTTTTCTTTTGAAATTATTTCGACTTTGTTTTGAATTAGTTGGACTTGTTCGCCCACTTTATCAAACACTTCAAGTGCTCTTAAATTTACATTACCAAGTCTTGATATCCGAAATTGTGATTTTTGCAGTCGTTCTTTAATCTGATTAGTTGGCATAGCGAGGAGTTTGACTTGCCCTATTTCAGATAGCTCAGATTTTAATGAATCAATTTGAGCGGCGAATTGCGCTTTCTGAATTTTGTTGTGATTTATCTTATCTTCGATATTTTTTACAGTGTGTTGCATTCCTATAATATCAGTTTCCAAAACTTTTTGCTGGTCCTGCAATTCGTTTCTTTGATCGAAGAATTTTTGCGCTTTTTCATATAATTTTTGTTCTTCGATTTCTTTTTTAACTGCGTCTTTATCTTTCTCTGTAATTTGCGATTCTATTTTTCGCAACTCTATTTCGGATTCTTCTATATCTCTCATGACTGATTTCAACTCAACAGAAAGTCGATTAATTTCCTTTCTTTTTATTGTAATTTCTGTATCGACATCCATATCAGCGAATGAGATTTCCTGAAGGGTTAGTCTTGCTTCGTCATATTTTTCTTCAATATTTTTTAAGTTTTCGTATTTACTTCTTATTAAATGAATTTTTTCATTGGTCGATTTTAATTCTTCTTTTATTTCTGTTTGATTTTTTGTGATTCGTTTTATTTGCTCTTTTTTTTCTTCCGAATTTTTTAGTTTTATTTGATCAATGTCAAGTTCGTTAAGTTTTGTCCTCAGCGTCGACAATCTTTCCTTGAAGTGGTTTGTTTTTTTGACTTCTTCAGTTCGTATTTTAATATTTTTTTCAACTTCATATTTTGCTGATTCTATTTTTGCACTTGCCGTTGTTGATATTTTGTGTTTGTGACTGTCTTCAACATTTTGTTTACAGATGGGGCAGAATTGTAATTGAGTAATATCGGTTTTCAGTTTCTCCTCTCTTTTTATATTCATTTCTAAGATTGCGTTTCTCTTTTCTCTTTCAAGGATTTCTCTTTCAAGATTTGATATTTGCTCAATTACCGTTTCAATTTTTGATTTTGTTTCGATATTCAATTCTTTGTTTGTTTCAGTTGATTTTGAATATTTTATTTCGTTGAATGATGAAGTGATTGTTTGTTCGATTAGTTGAATTTCTTTAGATGATTCAATGAGGAATTTTTCTTTTTGAGATTTTTGATTTTCTAAGGTTGATAAGTCTGATTTTAAAATGTAGAATTTTCTTCTTTGCTGTTCGAGGATGTCGAATTTTTCCTGAAGGATTTTTTGTTGTTTTTGTTGTTCTTTTATTTCCGGAGAGGCAGTTTGTATTTTTGATATTTCGAGATTTAGTTTTTCTATTTTGTTTTTGAAGTTAGAGATTTTTTCTTTTCCCTGAATCATTCTATTGTTGAAGTTTTCACGACGGACATCTAATCCTGCAAGGTCTGCTTTTAGGTCTGAGATTTCCCGATGTAATACTTCCTGTTCGTTACTGGTTGAAGATTGAATTTGTTTATTTATTATTAGTATTTTGTTTTGCAGGTTATTAACGCTAGAATTTTTTTCATAAATTTGTTTTCGGAGTTTCTCGATTTCAGAGTTGTAATCTTCGATAGTTTTGTTTATTTCAGAAGTTTCTTTTTCTTTGCTATTTATTGTTTTTGCTATTAGAGTTGCCTTGCATTGTTTGATTGTAGTTTCGAGTTTTTGATAAGAGATTGCTTCTTGTCTTTCTTTGTCGAGATTTTTCAAATATGATGTTCGTTCTTTGAGGACAGCTGTGACTTCTTTTAGTTTTTCGTCGGTCTTTTCAAATTCTTTCAGAGATTTTTGTTTTCGTGTTTCGTAAATTGAGATACCTGCTACATCTTCTATTATTTTTCGCCGTTCTTCCGGAGTTGCTTGAACTAAAGATTGTATTTCGCCTTGGAGCACAATGTTAAATCCGTTTGGGTCGATGCCAGCTTGAGCCATAAGTTCCAAGATGTCTTGTCGGGTTTTTGTTTGTCCGTTTATTCTATAAATTGATTGTCCGGTTTTTCGGACGATTCGTTTAATTGTAACTTCTGATGTGTCGATACCGAATGTTTTATCGGAGTTGTCGAAGACTAATTCTACTGATGCTTCTTGTGAGCCTTTGTATGTTTTATTTCCTGAGAAAAGTAAGTTTGCGGCTTTTGCGGCCCGAATTGATTTAATTGAGAGTCGACCGAGGACAAAGCAGAGTGCGTCGGTGACGTTTGATTTTCCACTCCCGTTTGGTCCGACGACAACGTTCATTGTGTTTTCCAGTGGTATCTCGGTTTTTCGTGCGAAAGATTTGAACCCATGCATCACCATCTTTTTTATATATGTCATGGGCATGAGAGGAAATTTGGGTTTTTAAAAATATATATTTTTGAAAATTGTCCAGTAGGTATCTTTGGTGAGCTACCCAGTAGGTGATCTGGTGAGCTAAAGTTTTTACTCAGTAGGGGATGTGATTTAGGGGTTGTCAAGTTAGAATAACTTTTCCTGATTTTTGGCTTTGATAAGTTTCTTAACAGTCTTCCACGAGAATCGGATTATGTGTTTGTATTTTTTATTGTTGAAATTTTTTGCGATGAATTCTTTTGTTTTTGGGTCGGCGGGATAGCCTGAGCCGAAGTTTTTTTTGAGTTGTAATTTTAGTTTATAAATTTCATCTTCTCTTTTTTCTTTGGCAATGATTGATGCGGCTGATACAACTGGGTGATTAAAGTCGGCTTTATGCTCGCAAGATAGTTGGACAATTTCTGGTTTTTTAATAAGTTGTTGGACGTCGTCAGACCATGCCTGAATATTTACAGAGGGGCAGTCGACGATGACCTTTACTTTTTCATTTAAATTTTTAGTTAATTCGTTAATTATTTTTGCAGTTTTAATCGCTTCAAGGTAATTAAGATTTGAGGATTCATCAATTTCTTTTGGCTGTGTGATTTCGATGTGATATTTGAATTGTTGTTTTATTTTTTCTTTTATCTCTCTTCTTATTTTTGGAGTCAAGAGCTTTGAATCTTTCGCACCCCAAGATTGAATTATTTTTTCCTCTTTTGGTTTAATCAGAACGCCCGCCAAAATCATTGGGCCCAAGACTGGTCCCCGTCCTGCGTCGTCGATGCCTAAAAGTTTCATGTAATTATATATTAGTTAGATTTAAAAGTCTTGAGTATGATTTCTTTCCATAGCGAGATGGAGCAGTCTGGTCAGCTCGTGAGGCCCATAACCTCGTTTCGGATTAGAAATCCTCACTAAGTGTTCATCCTTCACACTTAAAGGTCGTGTGGTTCAACCGTCGCTTCGGAGAAGCTCGGCCGAAATCTTACAGATTTCTAAAAGTCCATAAAGAACTTTTTATCACGCTCTATTTTTCAAAAGAAAGCTTTATAATGCGTTTTTATCATTTAATATTATAGCGAGATGGAGCAGTCTGGTCAGCTCGTGAGGCCCATAACCTCAAGGTCGCGTGGTTCAAATCCCGCTCTCGCTATTTTGTTTTGAGCAGGATTTGAAACTAAGCGACTCGCGTGGCGAAAACCTTTGCTCGAATTTTTTGTTATGTTGTTTTCTAAAACTATATAAGTTTTATTTTGTTTATATTTTTATGAAAAATTCCAATTCCTATGTTCTCGCGGGAGTGTTCTTTATTTTTTTGCAAATTATTGTGATAATCAGAAATTTGTATTTTGATTTTGCGTATTTCTTTTGGTTCTGCGATTTCGTGCCGATAATTTTGGCCCTGGCATTTTTCCTAAAAAAAGATTACGTCATAAAAGGGATTGTTAACATTGGATTATTTCCCCAAATTGTTTATATATTTGGCTTTATTATAAAAATATTTTTGGGAATTTCTTTTCTGAGTGAGGTGGAATTACTTTTGACTTATAATATATTTATAATTTTTTCATCCGTTTTTGTTCATCTAGCTACGATAATTGCATTTGGTTTTACATACAAAGTTAGGCCGACGAAAGAGACGCTTGTTTATTCTTTGCTGGGATTGGTTTTGATTTATCTTGTGATGATTTTTTTTACAGCTCCTGTAGATGATATCAATTATGTCTTTTTGTTAAGTAACTTTTTCGGAGTTGATGTGTTTTCGGTTTTTTGGATTCCTATAACTTTTTTACTTGTAGTCCTCCCGACTCAGGGATTTCAATATTTAATTTATAGGTATTTTGGGAAACATAATTAGGGATTTGGGGTTAGGTATTTGGGATTTGAGGGGAAGGGAACGGGACAAGATAGGGATTGGGAGCGGGGATTTGAAAAGATGCCTGCACTATTCACAATTCACACCTCGTAAAATTATCTTTTGAATTGTGTTTTACTCGGAGCAAATTGTTCAGCCAAACGCCCGTTTGTTCACTTACCGCCAACTTTTTATATTGTTATTTCTAATTGTTTTCATGTGGGGATGCCTACGTTATTCACAATTTGCATTTCGCAATCATATTAAAATTCGTTGGATTACTCAAAGCGAATTGCTCAGCCAAACGCCCGTTTGTTCACTCCGATAATTTTATAACCTTTATTCCTTGCATAATTTTATGTGGGGATGCCGGAGTGGCCAAACGGGCTGGCTTTAAGCGCCAGTAGCTTTACGCTTACGGGGGTTCGAATCCTCCTCCCCACATGAGGATGAGAACCCTGTGCTTCGATTCCTTGCTTGTGAGATTTATCGAGTCAAGCAGCGAGGATTTTCAATCCGGCGCCCTCCCCACATGAGGATGAGAACTCCATGTTTCGATTCCCAAGATTTATTAATGTATTAAATTGTTTTTTATTATGCCTTCGTAGCTCAGTTGATAGAGCGCAACACTCGTAATGTTGAGGTCACGGGTTTGACTCCCGTCGGAGGCTTAGAAACACGTGACCGGTCACGGTGAACAAAACGCTTTGAGCAAAACAAAAGTTTAAAATATTTTTGCGAGATGCATTTTGTGAATAGTTTGACTCCCGTCGGAGGCTTAGATTATTTTTAGAAGAATAATATTTATAAAAGCTTTTGAATGTTAATTGAAATGGAAGGATTTGACTTGACGAAATTTCAGGAGAAGGGTAAGGAGCAAGACAAGATTCGTAAAATTATGGGAAAGATTTTATCTGGACGAGATGGTTATGAAGTGATTATTGAAGAGAAGAAGAAAATTAAGAGATGTCCTGAGTGTGATTGGGCATTAGAGGGTGGGGAGAAATTCTGCCCTGAATGTGGGGCGAAAGTTTAGGTTTAACTCATCTCCCCGATTCTTTCCCCGTAATCACATTTTGTACATTGCAATAAATATATCCAATCCTCGTCGCCGTACATTATTCCGAGGTCAATCACTCTGCATTTGTCGTTCCCACATTCTGGACATTTGAAATCGTATCCTGTTTTGGGATTATTTTCTGCCGCTCCAGTTCCCAATTTCTTTTGTTTGAGATTTTCAGTCATCAATATTTTATTATCTTCGGTATACTTTTCCTTCAAATCGCATTTGGAACATACAAGATATTTCTCATTATTTTCAGTTACTATCTTCAATATACTATTACATTTTTGGCAAAATTTTATTGACATGTTATATTGAGTTGACAGGGATACATAAAGTTTTCTGCAACGATTAACTTTAAAATCTGGCTTTATTTCTATTTGTTATGAAGTTAGCGATTATTCACAAGGAGAAATGTAAGCCGACGATTTGCGGGCATGAGTGCAAGAAATATTGTCCCGTCGAGAAAAAGGAAGCGGATAGTTGTGTCACTATCGATGGCAAAGCGAAGATTGATGAGAACGCGTGTGTTGGGTGTGCAATTTGCGTGAAGCGGTGTCCGTTTGGTGCGATTGATATTGTTAATTTGCCGTCGGTGAGCGAGAAGGATATGGTGCATAGGTATGGAGCGAATGGATTTGCGTTGTATGGTTTGCCGACGCCGAAAGATGGTTCGGTTCTTGGGTTGCTTGGAAGAAATGGAATTGGAAAGTCTACAGCTGTGAAAATTTTAGCTGGAACAGAGAAGATAAATTTAGGAAAAAAGTTTGCAAGCGATGAGGACATTAAAAAATTTTTTAAGGGTAATGAACTTTTGAGATATTTTGAGGGCTTGGATAAAAAAAAGGTTTCGTATAAGCCACAGAACTTGTCGCAGTTAGCGGTTGATGTGGGAGTTATGAAACTATTGTTACAGCGAGTTGTTTCTAATGCACCCAAGGGTGTACCTCCTGCCCAGATGGCATCTGCTAACGCAGACAAGGTCGGCAAGATTAAACAATTGGCTGAAAGACTTGGCATCTCGTATGTTCTTGGAAATCGAATGGATAAATTATCGGGCGGCGAGTTACAAAAGGTTGCAATTTTAGCGGCGAGTTTAGGAGAGGCAAGTATTTATTTTTTTGATGAGCCTTTGGCATTTTTGGATATTGGAGAAAGATTGAGGGTTTCGGATTTTATTAAGGAGATTGCAAAAGGTAAGTCTGTTATTGTTGTCGAGCACGATTTGTTGATTTTGGATTATTTGACGGATTATTTGAATGTTTTTTTTGGGGGGCAGGGGGCGTTCGGAATTGTATCGGGAGTTAAAAGTTCGGGGGTTGGAGTTAATGCTTATTTAAATGGGTTTTTGAAAGAGGAAAATATGCGGATTCGAGATAAAGTTTTGAGTTTTAATTTTACAAAAAATCCTGCTATGTCTGGAGCAAAGATTGCTGAGTGGCCTGCTTTTGATTTGAAATTCGGGTTGGGTTTTGAATTAAAGGTTAATGCTGGCGAAATTCATGAGAACCATGTGATTGGAATTTTGGGAAAGAATGGAACTGGGAAGACTTCGTTTGTGCGGGCACTGGCGGGAGAAATTAAGGTTCGCAAGTTCGGAGTTACCCTCACAAATTCAAAACAAAAATTGGTTGGGGCAGACTCTCGGAGTTCGGAGTTTGAAGAGGGAGAAAAGGAAAGGCTGGATTTGGATTTGAGCATTTCATATAAACCTCAATATTTATTTAGCGAAAGCGAAGAGATTGTTAAGGACATTATATTTAGGGAAAAGATAAATAAAAAATTGTCGTCGGTGTTTAATCTTGGGGTTTTAGTTGGAAAGAAATTGAAGGAGTTATCGGGCGGCGAGTTGCAGAGATTTAGTGTTGCGAGGTGCCTGGCGAAAGATGCGGATGTTTATTTAATTGATGAGCCGTCGGCGTATTTGGATGTTGAGGAAAGGATTTCGGTTGCGAAGGCGATTAAGGATATTATGGTTGAAAAAGGAAAGACGGCTTTTGTTGTAGACCACGATTTGTTGCTTGTTTCATATTTGGCGGATTCGATTATTAATTTCTCGGGAGAGAGTGGAGTTCGTGGGAAGGCATCGGAAATTAGTGGATTCGAGGAAGGGATTTCTGAATTATTGAAGAGTTTGGATGTTACTCTAAGGAAGGATAAAGAAAGTGGCAGACCGAGGATTAATAAAAGAGGTTCGGTTTTGGACAGGGAGCAGAAAGCCAAGGGAAAGTGGGCTGTGTTTTAGTAAAAGCGTTTATTTTATAAAGTTCTTTTTTATTATTTAATTATGAAGAAAGAGTTGTTTGTAGTGTTGATGGTTGTGTTATTTGTTTTTGGTATTTCTTTTATCTCAAATTCAATGACGGGTAGTGTTATTGGTGATTCTGAAATAATGCAAGAAGAACATATCGGTCCGAGTGCGGAAGATATTGCGTGTTTAGAAAGTTGTATTGGTGTTGGGTGTGGGTCTGGCGATGAAGAATGTATGTTTGCAAATAGTGCAAAGTGTGAACAAGAATGTGGCGTGGAACCTGCGCCAGAATCTGCTGATGAAGGCGAAGCTTGTATGCAGGAGTGTGTTTCTCAGGGTTGTGATGAATATGATTTTGATTGTCAAAGTTCTAATATGGGTAGATGTGAAAAGGAGTGTGGGATGGTTGGAGAACCAGAAGCGCAGGGTGAAGAAGAACAATGTATTAGGGATTGTATTAATAAAATTGACCCAACCATTAGTTGCTCATCTGGGACTTTTGAAGGAGAAGGAGAAACAGGAAATGAAGTTTGTCAAAAATGCGCAAAATCTTGCGAGCATTTATATTCTGGTCCCTGTTTGAGCGATGAGGAATGGACTGAAAAAGAAAATGTGTGTTATGCTCAATGTGAGCATTGTTATGGTGAGCCAGTTGAGGGACCTTCTGGACAAGGATGGGATTGCACTATTGATATAAAATGTGTAGATGCTTCAGCTGAATTTGGAGACGACGCTGGAAGCGGAGATGATAGTTTTGAAAAGGGGCATGAGGGTCCTGGAATTATAGTGTCGGTTGGAGAGGTGGTTGGTAATGTTTTTGAGGGAATAGGGAATTTTTTTAAGGGGTTATTTAGTTAAGACTTTTTAGGTCTAGTAAAGTTTAATAAATCTTGATTCGTATTATATTTTATGAAAAATAAGATTGCTAAATTGATTGCAAAAGAAATCAAGTTAAGTGTGGTTGAAATTGAAAATTTAATTGAGATTCCACCTATGTTCGAGATGGGGGATTTCGCGTTTCCGTGTTTTGGTTTGGCTAAGTCGCTTAAGAAAAATCCCCTGATAATTGCCGAAGATTTGGTTAAAAAGATAAGAAAAAAACTGCCTAGGGAAATTTCAAATGTTGATTTTAAAGGAGCTTATATTAATTTTTTTATTGATAAAAAAATTTTGGCTGAAGATGTTTTGGCGAAAGTAAAGAAAAAGAATTTTGGAGAGAATAATTTAGGGAAGGGGAAAAAGATTGTAATTGAGTTTTCTCAGCCGAATACGCACAAGGCGTTCCATGTTGGGCATATAAGGGGCACATCTTTGGGCGAGAGTTTGGCTAGGATTTTTGAGATTGAAGGAAATAAGGTTGTTCGGGTTAATTATAGTGGAGATACTGGAATGCATATTGCAAAATGGATTTGGTGTTATAGGAAATATCATGCAAAAGAAAAATTAAAAGGAGATGAGACATGGATTGCAGGGATTTATGTAGACGCTGTAAAAAGGCTCGAAAATAATGAGAATTTTCAAAAGGAAGTTGATGAGATTAATCGGAAAATAGAGAGCAAAAAAGACAAAGAAATTAATGATTTATGGGAGAAAACGAGAGTTGCTTCGATTCAGTCTTGGGATAAAATTTATAGTGAGCTTGGGGTTCGTTTTGATAAGCATTATTTTGAAAGTGAGTTTGATAATGGTGGGAAGAAAGTTGCTGAGGATTTATTGAAGAAAAATATTGCGAAAAAGGACGATGCGATTTTTATGAATTTGAAAAAGTATAATTTAGGTGTTTGGGTTTTGCTTCGTCGGGATGGAACTGTTTTATATTCTGCTAAAGATATTGCTCTTGCTTATAAGAAGGTGAAGGATTTTTTTGCCGATAGGTATTTGGTTGTGGTTGGTGATGAACAGAAGATGCATTTTGAGCAACTGGTTAAGACTTTGGAGTTGGCGAAATTTCCGAAATCTAAAGTTTGTGCTTTTTTGACTTTTGGAATGGTGCGGTTTCCCGAGGGGAAAATGAGTTCTAGAAACGGACAAAATGTTTTGTATTCAGATTTTTCTAGTGAGGTTTTTAATGTTGCGAAAGAGGGACTTGAGGCTCGTAGTTGTGGAGGGAAAGATATTGATGAGAGAGCATCAAAGATTGCGATTGCGGCGATTAAGTATTCTATGCTTAAACAAGATCCGAAAAGGGTCATGATTTTTGACTCGAAGAAAGCATTGGCTTTTGAAGGTGATACGGGGCCTTATTTGTTGTATAGTTATGCTCGGGCGTCGTCGATTGTTCGGAAGGCTAAAAGTAAGAAAATAGTTAAAATTATTGATTTGAAAAATCCAGAGATTAAGTTGCTGAAGAAGATTGATGGGTTTGAAGATGTTGTTGCTCGGGCTTATGAAAATTTGGCTCCGAATTTGATTGCGAATTATTGTTTTGAATTGGCGCAGATGTTTAATGAGTTTTATCATTCGTGTCCTGTTTTGGGAAGTGATGAGGAAGGATTTAGGTTGAAGTTGGTTGATGCTTTTAGGGTGACTTTGGGGAAGGGGCTTTCTCTTTTGGGAATTGAGACTATTGAGGAAATGTAGTTTTTTTTTCTTGCTGGTTATTTCTAGTTGATGTTCTATAGATACTTTTTGGCGAATTCTTGCAATGTCATATAATAACTCTCACTCAAACTTATAAAAATTCCATCCCTACTTCACACTTTTAAAATTTTTCCAAGTAATTGTTAATTGCTGATATGTATTAATTTATGTCCGACAATTTTTCCTTTATTTTTTCGAGATTGATTTTGTATGCTCTTACAAAAGAATCATTAGGATGTGCATAAAGTAGTATTTCATGATTATTGATAGAAATCAATTCACTTGCAAAAGTAATAGTGGTTGCTTTTGGATCTTTAAATAATGGTTCTTTATCTATCCAAGGAATATCGCCTGTTTTAGGATTAAAAAGAAAAAGTCCTGGTTCAAAATTACCTCTATACTTCTTACCTTCTTTAATATATTCTCCAGAATTTCCTGTGCATATCCCAAGTAGTAGATTATCATTTAAAGTAATCATCGAAGGACTAATAATCCTACATGGAGAAGCATATCCTTTACACCATGGATAACTATGCTTTTTTGGATTAAAAACTAACCTCTCAAATTTCCATCTGCTTCCCATATCTTTGGCCTTTAGTAGTGAAATGCCTTCTTTATGATTACCTTCCCATGATTCAGCCAAAATATACCTAAAATCCTTATTCTTTATAGGGGATATTGCGACTTCTTTATTGTTAGCAATGACAGGATTTGTTGCTTCTAATTTTTCCAGAGAGTTACCTATTGCATGACCCAAGAATAATTTATGTCCCTTTTTATTTTTATATTTGTATGCAATAGTAAAATAGATGTGTTTTTTCCCAGTTTTATCAACAAAAATATCAGGGTCTTCCAGCCCTATAAAATAAGTTTCTTTATTTTTAAGTTTCTTTATTATTTCTTTAATGCCATTAATTTGCAGGTCTCTAATTATAGTCCATTTTAGTAGATTGTTACTTTCCACCAAGATTAATTTACTCATGTCAACAAACCCAGCCAAATTAACATTTCCTTTTCTCTTAGTAACTTGTCTGGCTATGCCCCTATAGGGATTTTTACTTGATGGATCAATACACAATGCCATATATTTTTTACCATCTTTTTGATTCTCTGAACCTAAAACAGGTTCTTTCCACATCTTCACATAATTATTTAATTTTTCCCAAGCCATATCATATAAAATAAATAAGTTTTTTTGATTGTTTGTACGATTTGCTTGTTAATTCTTTTGAATCCATAATATAAAAAAATAAAATGAAGTATATAAAAATTTAGGTCGCTTTGCTCCCAGAACTGAGACCGCTTACCCTCACAGATTTACTTTCACTATTGGTTGGGGCAGACCCTCGCTCTTAGATACCCTCACTGATTTATTTTTTAATTAGGTTGGGGCACGCCGACTCAGAACCGCCCGAGTCTCCGTTTCCTACTCC
>JAUWIJ010000013.1 GCA_030605415.1 archaeon
CCCTCCGACCAGCGAAGCGTCCGAGGGACTGCCCCAACCCGTTTCTCCCTTGTATCTGTGAGGGTAACCCCGACCCTCCGAGATCTGCCCCAACCAATTATAATCAAAATATTAGTAGAGTAAATTATTTCTTTTTTTTGGTTTTAAGTAAAATATTCAATTTTTTATCTATAGAATCAACCTGCTCCTCAATATGCTTCACTCTCCTCAAATTGCGAAAATTAAAAAATCCCATAACAATAAGATAAACAAAATAAACAACCACTACAATTCCAACCGCTTTCAAAATTATTGCAAATCCCTCAATTCTTTCTATAATACCTGATGGTAGCATTGAAAGTAATTCCGTCAAATTCGATATACCCTCTTCAACAACCATTCAATTTCAAAGAAAATATGTTATATAAAGATGATGAAAAAATGGCTCTGGGGAGTGCTGACCTCCCGACCTCCGCCTCATGAGAGCGGCACTCTACCGCTGAGCTACAGAGCCATTGATTATACTATCAATTTCAATTTAAAAGAGTTACTATCACGTCAACATTTTCTTAACCCAACTACTAAAACTATCCCACCAAGTTTGTTCAACAAAAGAAACCTGTTTGTATTTATCAACACACTCCTCACAACTTCCTCCACAATCAACACCTTCCTCGTCCCCATTCAACTCTCCGTCAAAACAATAATCGCAATACTGACTATCTCCCTGACCATCAAGATAAATATCCAAATACGGATTGTCCTCTGTTCCCTTTTTAAGTCTCGCAATCAAATCATTATTTAAACTATTATAAACTCCAATAAAACTTTCACCACACTTCATAAATTTTCGGGTATAGACATCAATGTTCACTAAACAACTCCTCGTCTCTTTCTGTAAATCCATACATGCATTCTTATCCGCACAAATTCTCGACTTAACTCCACTCAAATCGCTAATACCACCCTCAATTAAATCCGCAAAACTATAATCAATATCACAACTCGACCATTCACCACACTCAACATCAGCCACACACTGACTACCTATTCTACATCTTAACTTTTGCGGAATATTATACGAAGTTCCACACTTATTTAAATCACGACATTTCGGCGACGTAAAACCACTACTACAACTCAACCACTCGCACTCCCAATTTTCAGAACAATTAGATCCGCAATATTTAACAGTCTCAGGAAAATCTGTTGGTATAAAACAATTCTTTACATCCTCACACTCTCTCTTCTGAATTCCGTTAACGCAATCTCCCCAAAGACCACATTCCCAACGCGACTCACATTGTGACTTCCAAATCCTCTCCTTATCAACCAAATCCAAAGAAAAAATATCAGAATCTTGTTCCGGCATACCACCAATCTCAATAAAATCATCCAACTCAACATTTTCTAACGGACTTATGCTGACATCAACACCCTCCTGATGAATATTAGCAGGACAATATCTTACAAAAAGTTTACGGGGCTCGTCGCAAATCGGCGCCGAAAAATCCTTAACAATGCTCAATCTAACATCAATATTCTGCGGATTTTTCTTAGCCGAAATCTTATATGCCTTAGACCCTTTTGTGTCAGGCACATCAGTCAATTCATAAAATTGTTCGACAAAATCAAAAAAAGAAATCTCCAATGCATTAACCTGATAACTATCTATCTCTCTCTGCACTTCTATAAAAATGTTCTCTGAATAAGCATCGTAACAAATATCATAAATAAAACTAGAAACTTTATTTACATCAATACATTCTTCAGCAGAAGATGCAGGCTCTCCAAATGAAAAATTCCACACCACTCCAAGCGACACTAAAATCACAACAATTAAAATAAACACATCCACAATAATCAACCATTTTTTTCGCATAATATTTATTAGTCTGCCACCTTTATTTAGATTTCTACCGCAAAAATACCCCTTTCCTTAAGGCGATCTTTTTCCTTTCTAATAATCCTCCCCGCAACACCCTCCTTTATTATATCAACATCATGACCAGACTCGCTAATATCAGCCGTTTGTTTTTGCAAAGATTCCTGCCCCGCACTTTGTAAATTCTTACAGCCACTATAATTATAATTGAAAAAATTATTCCTTTTTAACGGAGCCTCTTCTTTTCCCTTATGAACCCTGACCCTATCAAAAAACTTCTCCTTAATATTTTCATCCAACTCACTCTTCACAATTTCAGTATACTTTTGAGGCGAAATTTTTCCTTCATTCTTTTCAATAATATTAGCATCAGCAAAATTTTTATTTTTCCAAACTTTACCAATCCCAAACAACGCACCTAATTTATCAACAGCCCCAAGCACCAACCTTCTCACATTTTCTCCATATATTTTAACTTTCTCTTTTCTGCGCTCCCTCTTAACTTCAACAATACCAGCTCTCGCAATCTTCAGTTTATGCACCTCAGCTTTGTTGGTAGCCAATAATTTCTCCTTATTCCGTTCCGTGACAACACTTAATTTTTTCCTTTTCTCTTCAAGCCCGCGCCTCTCTTTTTCTCTAATTATTTTCTTTTTCAAAGCAATCCTTTTCCTTTTTTCAAAAAACTGGCTAATTGAATTTATGAAAGATAAAGTCTTTTTTCCCGCCCTTCTTCTCCCTTCAAGTTTCATCTTTTTTTTCTGAACACTTCTCTCTGCTCTCAATTTGTTTCTTTCACATTCAACTTTGTTTTGTTCAAGTATTCTAAAATTTTTCTCTTCTTTTTTATCAACCTTCTTAGCCAATACAATCCGTTTTCTTTTTTCAAGGAATTTACTAACCTGTTCCATAAAAGACGGAGCCTTAGAAATCTTATCTGTTCTTTTCATATTTGTCTCAATACCAATCAACAAATTCCCAAGAACAAGCACTCTGCCCTCGTCCAATTCTTTATCTGAATAATAAGTCGCGAACATAGCCTTGCAAAAAGCAACCTCGTTATTCCGTTGTGTCTTTTCAAACTCCTCAGTTAAAGTAGAATAACCAGAATTCAAAGGCATTCCATAAGTTTCCTTAAAATATTCCTTTGCAGTTTTGTCAATAAAATCTAATTTTTCTCTAGGTGTTTTATCATTTTTCAAAAAATGCCTCACCTTTTCCACAGCTAATTCATTTACCGTCTCCGCAGTTCTCTTTTCTTTTTTTCGTTTTAGCCGGAATTCAATTAATGTTAAAGTTCCTGCAAGAATAAGCGCCACAATAATAAACCAAAGTAAAAACTGCACCCGACCATCTGATATCAACGAAACCAACGCATACACCTCATAAAAAACCTAATTCAACCCTCTATAAAAAGGTTACCACGAAGTAAATATATTCGCCTTCAAACCGCATTTCACCAAAGATACCTACTGGAAAATAATTTCAATCAAAGTATTTAAAAACTCTAATCCTCGAATACTCTTATGGTAAACGGAATCGATAGACCTTTGGATTTGCTGAATTCGGCAAAAGGTAAAGAGATTTTAGTGCAGCTGAAAACTGGCAAACAATTTGTCGGAACTTTGCTCGCATTCGACATCCACATCAACGTGGTTCTCGACAACGCGAAAGAAGTTGAAAACGGAGAGCAGACAACGAGCTACGGCTTAACATTTCTGCGAGGAGACACAATAATCTTCATCTCCCCATCCTCAGCGGCTAAAGCATAGAGCGTTTTGTCCGATTAATTTCGCTGGACAAGAATTCTCAAATCTTTATTGGTAGATGGAACTTTACCTTTCATAAACATTTTTTCTATGCCCGACTTTCAGAACATTCAAAATTCTTATATCTTCTCTAACGTCGACTATAATTCTGTAATCTCCAACTCTTAACTTAGCTCACCAGAGCACCTACTGGGTAAAGCCCCTAATTTGAACAAGTGGTTTCAAAAACACAAATGGATTTTTTTATATTTTTGCAGTTTATCCTAAATTCTGTTCTTAATTTGTCTATCAAATTTATTCAAATCTTGCAATGCTCTTTTTTCAAAAATAAGTTCATACATTTTACAAATCGAGAATTTTCCTCGCTTCTTCCTCTGTATAAAATTCTCCCTTCCTAATTTTCTCTCTGGCCTCTTTAATTTCCCAAATAGTTTTCTGGCTTAACTTTGGCTCGTTCTCACACATTTTCGCAATAAACAAAAGTTTTCTAATTAATTCATTATAGCTCTCATTTTTATATTGCCTAAATCCATTCAAGTCAGATTTTATTTCTTGGCTCACTCTTATCGTGGTTTCCATATACAGATGTATACAAATGTAGATTATTTAAATATTTTTGTTTTAGAGATTTTTGCAGATAATTGGAGTTTTATAAATTATTTATTTTGATATAAATATAATCCAGAAATAAATGAGATATAAGTCCAACTCCTAAAAACATGATAGGTCGTATAAATAATAAAATCGTAGCAATTACTAAAATAAATTTCCAATTTCTATGAAAAAAATGTTTCTTAAAAGGATTCCTTTTTGGATGATAAATTGGTCTTGGAAACAAATGGTCTAAATCAATTAACTCTGCAGATAAAAGAAAAATAAAATCAAAAAAATTCACACTTATAATTTGATCAAGAAAAAAGAAAACAATAAGATTAAAAATTATGTGAATTGGAGTTATCATCCTCACAACTCCACGCTTTCCAAATCTTCAGGGATAACCACACTTATCTCAGTCCCCTTCAAAAATTCAACAGCCTCTCCCAAAATAACCTTCGGAATTCCTTCATACCTCTGACTCAAATGTACCAAAACCAAACCCTTGACCTTCGCCTTCTTAGCAATAGTCGCCGCCTCAACAGAACTCAAATGTGCCCTTTTCCCAAGTAACTCCTCGGCCTCCCCAGCAGAAAACGTCGCCTCACTAATCAGCAAATCCGCACCCTTCGCCAACTTCACCGCATTTTCATTATACCGAGTATCCATAACAAAAGTAACCTTCCGAGCTGGCTCTTTATACATCAACTTTTTGCCGTTAATTTTCTTTCCGTTAATCTCAACAACTTTTCCTTTTGCCAATTCAGATATTAAAGGCGAATTCGGAATTTTCAACTTTGTTAATTTTTCTTTGTCTAATCTCTTTTTTTCCTTCACAACAAACGAATAGGCGACCGCAGGACAATCATGTTCCATTTCCGCGCTCTCAATATAAAAATCCACATCATCAAAAATCACCCCCTTATTAAGAGCCTGCCCCAACCTATCTCTCCTTTCTATCTGTGAGGGTATTTCCTTAACAACTAAATTTAACTTGCTCCCTTTATGTACAAACAAATCTAAATGCATCCTAACTTTCTGTTTTGTCCCCTTTGGTCCATAAATTTCCAATTTTTTATTGTAACCATTCAACATCATCGTCTGCAATAATCCCGGCAATCCCAAAACATGGTCGCCATGCCAATGACTAATCAAAATCTTCGTAATCTTGCACGGATTCAAATGCGCTTTCCGAAACTGTCTCTGAGTCCCCTCTCCACAATCAACTAAAATATTTTCCGCCTTATACTGCAACAACATCGCAGGATGACTTCGCCGAGCCGTAGGAATTGCGCTTCCCGTTCCTAAAAATGTAACCTTAATTTTTTCTACCATGATTTAAATATCAATACCTTCCACTAATGCCTGCTGAACAATGCCAATTCTCTTCTTCATTTTCTCAAACTCGCTAGGAGTATAACATAACGGCTCAATATTCAAAGGAAAATAATCCCAATAATCATACAATTCCGAAATTCTTTCACTGAAAAATTTACCCTCAAAATCCGGAGAAATAAGGATTACATCATAATCACTATCATCCAAATAGTCACCTCTCGCTCGAGAGCCGAATAAGATTGCCCTATCTATTTGAAATTTCTCTTTCAGTTTGCTGATAAATTTTTTTATTTTAGAATCTGCTTCTTTGCCCATTTTAAAACACCCTCCGCAATTCTGATATAATCTAACACCGTCTCTTCATTATAAAAATCGACAGGAGCAACTCCTGCAATATCTGGATATCTAGAAATCAAATACTCCGGACTAATCTTTTTTATATCCGAAAAAATATCCTCTGGAACTTGTAGCTCTTTAGCAATATAAATTACAGAATGTCCCGCCCTGCCCCGTCTATTCCTTTTCATAAAAAGTGCTTTTAAAATTTTTTCAACGGCCTGATGAGAATTAAATGCAACACCATCAAACTCTTTAGCACCCAACAATACTTTTGCTTTTCTCAAATCGGCTTCCGCCTGAACAATCCAATCGTTAATCTCTTCTCTCATCAAAAAAACACTCAATCAAATTTTATAAACCTACGTAACACCAAAATATAATTCTGTCCTACAGAAATTGCACGGACAATTCCATATAAGCAGGTACTGGGAATTGCACCCAGGATCAGCGGGTTGCAGCCGCTTGCCTTACTACTTGGCTATACCTGCACTTCTATTTAGAAACAAAACAGTTTTAAAATCATTCGGTACTGGGAATTGCACTCAGGATTAGTGTGGTTGTAGTAAAAATTTCGCTTCGAACAAAAGAATAAAAACAAATATTTTTGCGAGATGCAAAATTTTTAAGCTTGCCTTACTGCTTGGCTATACCTGCACACGCTCCCGGCAGGATTTGAACCTGCGGCTTCCAGCTTAGAAGGCTGGCACTCTATCCAGACTGAGTTACGGGAGCCTAGAATTAGATGCTTAATCCGATTTAAAAGTTTATTGAATAGCGACCGGTTGGATTAAAAGTTCTTTATGGACTTTTAGAAATCTGTAAGATTTCGGCCGAGCTTCTCTGAAGCGACGGTTGAACCTGCGGCTTCTATCTTAGAAGGCTAGCACTCTATCCAGAACGCTGAGTTTAAAAGTTATTGACTTGACAACCAAAATAAACCACGAGTTAATAACTTTTACAGGGAGCCTAAGATTGGAACAAAAAAATATTATTTAAAGTTATTGAATCCAATATTTTTATAAACCTTCTCTTCTGAAGATTATCATGACAGAAAAAACAAACAAGTTAAACAGGCAAGAAAAAACCGAAAAAATTTTCTCAATAGCTTCTAATAGAGGATTCTTTTTTAATACTGCAAACATTTACGGCGGAAAAGCCGGATTTTTCACATACGGACATTTGGGAAAATCGCTTAAAAATAACTGGGAATCTCTGTGGAAAAAATACTATTTAAATTTAGACGAAAATTTTCATGAGATTCAAAGCAATAGTATTTTGCCAGAAAATGTTTTCAAGGCTTCGGGACACATAGAAAATTTTAACGACCCCTTAGTTGAATGTAAAAAATGTAATTCAAGATTCAGAGCAGACCATTTACTTGAACAAGATGGAATCGCAGATGCTGAAGCTTTGAGCATAGAAGAAATGAACAATGAAATAATTAATCGAAAACTAAAATGTCCAAAATGCGGTGGAAACTTAATAGATGCCAGACAATTTAACATGATGTTTCCTATTGAAATCGGATTCGCGGGAGACAGAGCATATTTAAGTCCCGAAACAGCACAAGGCGCCTATCTGACTTTCAAAGATGAATTTTTTGCTACGAGAAGTCAGCTTCCGTTGGGCTTGGCGATTATAGATAAAGTTTATAGAAACGAAATTTCCCCTCGGCAAGGTTTCTTTAGACTAAGAGAATTTACACAATCAGAGCTACAAATCTTTTTTGATGCAGACCGAATTAACGAACATGAAAACTGGAAAGAAATTGAAAACGAAATACTATTAATCAAATTCGCAAATAAAGAAAAAATAGAAAAAATCACATGTAAAAAACTAAACTCTTCTCATAAAATCCCAAAATTTTATATTTATCATGTCGCCAAAGTTCAAAAATTTTATTTAGAAATTGTCGGTATACCAAAAGAAAAATTCAGATTTAGAGAATTAAATGAAATAGAACGAGCTTTTTATAATAAAATACACTTTGACGTCGAAATTGATTTCGGAACACTTGGTGGATTTAAAGAAATTGGAGGCATTCATTATAGAACTGATCATGATTTAGGTGGACACCAAAAAGTTTCAAAGAAAAATTTATCAGTTAATATAGACGGTAAAAAATTTATACCCCACGTTCTCGAACTTAGCTTTGGTGTTGACAGAAATGTCTTCATGTTACTGGATATATTTTTTAATAAAAAAGAAAATAATACAATCCTAAAACTGCCATCAAAACTCGCCCCGATTAAAGTCGCAATTTTCCCACTGGTAAAAAAAGATAAAAAATTAATTCGAATTGCAAAGGATATTTACAAAGAGCTTCTACAAGAATGGGATGTTAGCTACGACGAGTCGGGTTCAATCGGAAAACGATACGCACGAAACGACGAAATCGGAACTCCATTCTGTATAACTGTTGATAGCGACTCTGCCGAGAAAAAAGATGTCACAATTAGAAACCGAGACGATGGAAAACAAAAAAGAATTAAGATTACCGAATTGAGAGATGTTTTGAGGAAGCTTATTTCTGGGGAAGTTTCGTTTTAAAAACCCCTAACATTAATTTTATATATCCCAAATAACTACTAATTTCAGGTGATAAACTATGAACAAAGTTCAACAAATTCAAAGGAGGCTACCTGTAGGGAACCTTGGTTCCGTCGGAAACATTCTAGCATTCGTGTCCATTAAGGGTGGCGTCGGTAAAACTACATTAGCATTAGAAACAGCTTCGTCTTTAGTCCATAACTTCGATAAAAAAGTTCTCTTAGTTGACGCTAATTTCTCCGCTCCAAACATCGGACTCTACCTTGACCTAACAAATGACCTGACTCTTCATGATGCCCTCAACGGAGCCCTACTCCACAATGCAATCTACGAATCCCACGGCATTGACATCATCCCCGCATCAATGTATTACCATGGCGCAATCGACCCATTCAAACTCAAAAAAATTCTAAACAAATACAAACCCAGATACGATTTCATTATTCTGGACTCATCACCAAACTACGAAGAACTAAAACCCGTAATCGCAGCAGCCGACAAAATTTTTCTTGTAACATCTCCTGACAACGTAACCCTAACAACAACACTCAAAGCCGCAAAAATAGCACGAGAACAAGAAACTCCAATCGAAGGAATCGTCGTCAATAAAATCCGTTCACCAAAACACGAATATAATCTAAGCGAAATCGAAACCATTTCTGAAATACCAGTTCTAGCAAAAATAAAAGATCACAAAAAAATGGCACACTCCCTGTATCAAAAAACTCCAATCACAATCCTCGATGAAACAAATGTAATTTCAAAAGAAATCAAACGCTTCGCTTCCGCAATTTGTGGCTCCCCCGAAAAAGACGGCTGGTTCCAAAAACTAATTCCACTAAAAAACATTCTACAAAAGGAAAAAGTCAATCGAAGTTTATTTAGAGAAAAATTTTATGAGAGTTTGTAAACTAAATTTTTTTAGAGATTTTTGTATATTAAGTCTATAAAAGCTCAAATAAAGGTGCTCAACTCAATCGAGAAAGAAGACTAAAAAAAGAAAGGGACAAAAAACTTATATAAACCAATATGTATACTATGATAAAGATGGTAAAGAATAAACCAAAATCTCGGAAGAATAATATTAACGTAAACATAACCCAACCTATAGAAATAAAATCTGAAAATTGGATAAAAGGAATTCTTAATTACAAATTTTTGATACCATTTTTTCTTTCTTTAATTGCAATAGGTATTTCGCTCAATATTCATTCTCCTTTCAATTTAGAAGCATATTCGACAGGCACATATATAGTTCCTGCAAATTTATCAGATAATAGTTATCAGGTTATGACATTCATTTTACCAATTGAATTCATAAATACAGGTGCAAAACCAGGAGTGGTAATTGATACATACTTAATGGTTAAACATAAAAATATTGAAGTAAAATACTTACCCAAATATGAAATTGATGTAAAACAATTACACCAAGAGATTTTATGGGATAATCAAATAAATAAACCATTTCAACAATTTGGTTTAGATGGCGAGGATAAGATAGCAAAAACCGTCATATTTACAGGAGAATTACCTGGGCAAATTATTACAACAGAAATAGGTAATTATTCAATAGAAGTTTTTGTAAAAGATTCTAGCGAAAATAAATTTTTAAAGAAAATTATTTTACCAATAAAAATTAATGATGATGCACTTAAAAAAATACAAAATAATGACTTAGTCTTCATAAGATCACCAAAAGGATACGATTCTTTTACTAAAAACGATTAACAAGATTTGAGTTTTTTTCCCCTTTATTCTTGTTCTTTATGTATCGCATTCGCTCTTTTGGTAGAACGCCCCCTTTCTCGACTTTGATTTTTTGCCTTCGGCATCGTTGTACTAAAAATCAAGTCCTAACGAACGAGTCTAACAGCGATCAAGAGATTCCGAAACCTTACAGACTTCTCCACCCAAATTCTTCACTTCGCTCCAGAAATTTCTCATATCCGCAAATATTAACCTCAACAACCCAAACCCCAACCTCAAACAAGAACAACTCTTAAACAATTTTGATTCTTAGTAGGCCTAGACGAGGCGGACGGTTCCGTAGCGTAGTCCCCTACGTGAGGGTTCGTCCAACGAAGTATAAGCCACTAAGAATAAAAATTTTAAGGTATAACTTTGAATCTTAGATTATACAACACCCACAAAATCGAGAACAAACCAATCGCGATTAACAACAAATAAAAAGTTACATCAATTGTTACTTTTCTATTTGCCTCACTAATCAAAGAATTAAATGATGTATCCAAATCTCCAATATCCTTAACTCTAAAAAATTGTCCACCACTATTAAACGCTAACGACTTCAAAAAATCCTCATCAACTTTAGAAATAGTATTAAGCCCCGTCATTCCTCCCTCTTCTGTACCCACCGCAATTGTATTCACAATTAAATTATTCCGATTAATATACTTAATAATCTGTGGAGCATCCACAACATTTAATTGCCCGTCACTAATCAAAGTTACTGACTTCATCTGCTTCAGTCCAAAAAGCCTATTCGCAGTAAGTAAAGCATTGTAAACATTCGTCCCCTGAACCTCCCCATAATCAATTGAATCCAAAGCCATTTTTGATTTCAATTTCGAACTATCCAACACCTGCAACACTTCGGCATCACCCGAAAACCCAATCACGCCTATCTCAACACCAATCGGCAACAAATCAATAAAATCCATAGCCTCGCTCTTCGCGGCATCAAGCCGATTTGGCACAATATCAGTAGTGGACATACTACTCGACGTGTCAATAGCTACGATATACGAAAACGCGGAAGTATCAACATTAAACGAAACTGCCGTCCCTGCCAGTGCAAAAATTAATAAAATCAAAATCAAAATATTGGCATATAACGCCATAAAATTTTTAGAAAAAAGCTCAATGCCATAAAACCTCTCCATAGCCTCAAAATTCGAAAACAAAACCGCTTTTTTCTTATTATAAATAAGACTGAAAAAATAAATAAAAATAAAAAACGGGACCAATAATAATAATGCCAAAAATTTCGGATACAAAAAAGAAAGTTCCATCATTCTGCCAACCTCTCTTCTTTTTTAATATTTTTCATTTTTATTTTCCATCATATTTTATTTCCCCATATCTCCCTGCCCCTTCTAAGTTCTCAGCTCTAAGCTCTAAGCTCTGGGGTCGCATAGCGACACCCCAACTCACATTCTCGATCCCATAGCCCGCTGTTTCAAAAAACCCGAAAGCGGAATCACAATTCCTTTATCCGTCACTAACTCTAATAAATCAATCCCCGAATGCTTAAATATCTCTTTCATCATCCCCTTCTGCCTTACAACATTTTTCCGATACCTCTTCGCAGCAATATCAGGATCTAAAATCATTTGCCTACCCGAATACGGGTCCTGCACAGAAAACTGATATTTTGTTTTCGGCAAATTTTCATCCAACGGATCCCTAATCATAACCGCCAACGTTTCAAATTTAGACCCCATCAAACGAAGCTCTCTCTCACTGTTCTTTTTTGTCTTAATAAAATCTGAAACCAAAATAAAAACTGTATAGGGCGAATTAGACATACGAAGCACATGCTCAATTCCTTTATTTAAATCAAAGCCTCCTCCATAAAAACTTGAATCCGAAAGAAACTTCATAAAAAGTGCAAACTGATTTTTGCCTCTGGACGGACGCAATATTTTAACGACATCATCACTAAACATAACCAGACCAATTTTATCTCCCGAACCAAGAACCAAATGACTAAGCGACACTACAAACTCCGCCACAAACTCTGCCTTTAATTTATCCGTCGAACCAAAAAGCATACTATTCGAAACATCAACTAAAAAATAAATATTTAACTCTCTCTCTTCGATATACTTCTTTGCCAAAAGACTATTCGCTCTTAGACTCGCTTTCCAATCAATAAGACTCGCATCATCATCCGGACTAAAATTCCGATAAGAATCAAATTCCAAACCCCTCCCCCGAAAAATCACCTTATACAAAATCTTCTTCACTGGAAATTTATGCATTGCATTCTCAAACTCAGCAATTACCTTAGGAAAGTTAAGCAGAAATTTCCCCTTGTGCAACTTGGGACTGTCACTCATAATTTTTTTATGCATGACATTTAACTCATCAAAATTCTCTGCCATAACTAAGGAGCATTAACTCTGCTAAGGATATGCTTAATTACTTTATCTGTCGTAATTTGTTCTGCCTCAGCCTCATAATTTAACATAATCCTATGTCTCAATACCGGAAACACTACCGTCTTAACATCTTCAGGTATAACGTAATCACGACCCTGCATTAACGCTTCAGCTTTAGACGCGATATACAAAGCAATCGAAGCCCTTGGTGACGCCCCATAAGAAACATATTTAGCAAACTCCGACGTTTTTTTATTCCTTGTCTCTCTGACAATTTTAACAATATACTCCTCAATAATATCAGATGCAAAAATTTTCTTAACTTGTTTTTGCAAATTCAGAATTTTTGTCGGACTCAGAACCGCCTTCAAGTCATAACTCTCAAATGTATTTATCGTCGTATTCGTTTGCAAAATTGCCTTCTCATCTTCACTATCCGGATAACCAATCAATAATTTAAACAAAAACCTATCAATCTGAGCTTCAGGCAAAGAATAAACTCCACTATTTTCAATTGGATTCTCCGTCGCCATAACAAAAAATGGCTCTGGCAATTTATGAGTTTCTTTGGCAATCGTAACCTCTTTTTCCTGCATCGCCTCTAAAAGAGCGGACTGCGTCTTTGGTGGACTACGATTAATTTCATCAGCCAAAACAAAATTCGTAAACACGGGACCCTTCAGAATCTCAAACCCTTTCTTCGGAGCATAACTCATAATACCCGTAATATCCGTCGGCAATAAATCAACAGTAAACTGAATCCGCTTCATATCACAACCAAGAACTCTCGCCATTGCACGAACAATCAGCGTCTTAGCTGTGCCCGGAACACCCTCAACCAAAACATGCCCATCACAAATTACCGCCCTTAAAATCCCATGAATAATATCATGCTGACCAACAACTATTTT
This sequence comes from archaeon, assembly GCA_030605415.1. GTDB lineage: Archaea > Nanobdellota > Nanobdellia > Pacearchaeales > GW2011-AR1 > JAGVXH01. The sequence goes on from JAUWIJ010000013.1 coordinate 13,493, forward strand.
AGACATCTCTCTTTCTACTTCAAAAAGTAATTGCTTCGTATCATCCTTCCTTTTAACCATTTATCACCTCATACATATTCATCTGTTTCAGATTTATTAAACCTTACCCTTTTATAAACATAAAATACAAATCCCATAAAAAATAGTGCCAAAGTTGCAAACAAAATATAATAAAAATTATCTCGAACCGCACCCTCAACTTTGTATCTAATTTGCTCATGAATCTTAATCGCTTCCTCACACGCCGTAATAGCTTCTTGCGCTAAACTCATCGTAGTTGAATAATCACCAGCCGCAAACGCATCCTCAGCACGTCGAAATATCTCTGTTAATTCCAAACACTCTGGATTCTCCACAATAAATTTTTCCGTAAAAATCAAAATCTGTTCCGCCTCACTCTCATTCGCCTTTTCTATTTCAATAAAAAAATCCGCCCAATCCGAAAATTTTGGTGAAGTTACGTTGGCAATAATAGTTGCCTTGTATCTTCCTACCCTTTGAGTATTCGCCACAATTCTAAGATTAAAATCTTTAGACTGCCCTATTTTCAATTCCTCAATATAATTATCATCAAGCGAAATACTCACATCATCCGAAAACACATCATTAAATCTAACAAGATTATCTAAGGAAATACCCTTAAGATCCATCTGCCCACTATTTTGAAGACTAAAAGGAACATCAATAAAACCCTGCTGGGAAATAATAATATCTCGTGGTACAATTATCCTCAACGAATAATATTTCACCACCGTTCTCGTGCTAGTTTTAGTTCTCGGAACTTCCACAATAATTTCAACAGGATTAGTAAAGGTCACATTAAATTCATTACTTGAAACATTCAAAAAAGAAATATTATCTGAAGTATATTCATGAGCAGTCACTTTTATGGTTTCCGTAGTTTCCACCGCAGAGCCCAAACTTAAATTCCAACCAGAGAAAGAAGATGCACTTTCTATATTATTCGTTGAAGGAGCAATCGTCTCAATGGTAAAATTAACTACCTGATTAATTGCCTTATCCCAATAATCTACATCCTCAAAATACTCATCTAAATAAAGCATACAGGACGTTCCAACAACACAATTGTCTTGATCTTGAATAGCACCCTCGGTAAAACTCACATTCTGATTTGTATGTGTCACATTCACTTTCCAGTTTACAGAATCATTCAACTCGGGATAATCAGGATTAAAAACAACCAACGTCAAATTCTTCAACATCCCATAACTCTCGTCGGTATAACTCGGCGTCAAGTTCCAGCTATAATTTGCGTTATCTGTCCACGAATAATTCGTCTCATTTCGAAGACTCGCATCTGCAATCAAATCAGTATAACTAAAATAAGTCGTATTAGAATAAACAATCCTATCCAGATAAAATCTATAAATCAAATCGGTATTATTAATCGCATAATCAACTTCAAATTCCAAATCTCCCGTAGCATTCGCCTCATCCCAATTAAATTCATTACCCAGAGGCGCAGTAATATTCGGCACTCCATAAATCTTCAAATTAAAAATCTGCCAGTCAACCGCCCCGCTTGTATCATTAACGCTGATATTAATATCATACTCTCCAGCATAACTGGAATTCAAAGTCAAATTAAATATTCCTGAAGTCGTATTGAAAATAGATTCATTCCCGTTCACAAAATCATCACCCAAACTAAAATTAAGTGAATAGGTTAGATTGCCAGAACTATCATTACCATCCTCTTCATCTGTCGCATTAATATCCAAATAGAAAATATCATTTATTGTCCAGCTCTGATTCTCCACGAAAGTCAAATTTGGCGCATCATTAGTTTCGCTAATATTCAAAGTAAAATAGCTAACATTAGAAGCACCTCCCACATCGGTCACATTAATAGTTACATTGTAATCCCCAACATTAACCCCATCTGGAGTAAAACTTGCCTGATACGTAGCAATTCCGTCAGAATCAGGATCAAGCACCAAAACAAAATCAAACGAAATTGAATTATTATTAGCCGAATTATTAAAAGTTAAATTAATTGTTAGACTCTCGTCATAAAAATCACTCTGGTTACTCGGAATTAAAAAATCTTCGTCCTTGATATTTAATTCTATAGTTTTCAGAACATCTTCTGTGGCGTTTTCTATCGACAATAAAGGAGACCAAAAAATTGGACTATCCACAATATTATTTATCGTAAAATTAAAATAGTGCGAACTATCCAAATTCCCATTATCCGCTGTAATCGTAATATTATGATAACCAACATCAACATCCGTCGGCATAAAATTAATTATCCATTCCCCACTCGCGTTCGACAAATTAAAACCATCAAACTCCGAATCATTCACGTAACTAAAATCTAACAAACTTGCACCATCGACATATTCCGATAAATTAATTCCTCCCCACGACGAGTTATCTTCATCAATAGAAAAATTGTATTGTTCATCATTCCATACAGGCATAGTATCATTTAATATTTCAATAGTAAAAATTTTATAATCAGAATTAGAAGCATTGTCACTAACACTTATATTAATCGAATAATTACCCAATCCTAATCCATTGTTATAGATATAATCATAATTGACATCTACTTGCGCAATTTTATAATTAAACATAGAATCTCCACCATTCGAATATGTAATACTTATCCAATCACTTTCATTTGAAACAAAAATAAGTTGCTCTTTCTTAACGCTGTCATCCCAAATCAACAAATCATTATCAGTCGCATTAATCTCAAAACTATAATTTTCATAAAGAGCATCATCACCACTCAAATCCGCTATGCTTCCCATACTAACATTCGATTCATTAAAATTAACAAACAAATCTATTTCAGCAAGAGATATTGGAGAAATCCCATCATCCGCACTAAAATTAATTGTCCAATTTCCCACTTCTTCTTTATCGAGGAGAATTGAAACATTAACAGAAACTAAAAAATCGACTGCCGTCATAGACTCGCTACTTTGAAACCAGCTTCTGTTATGAGGGTCGTTTGCATCATTTCTAAAATAAGAATCACTTGAGATATTAATATTGTCATTTTTACCAATAGTTGTAATATTAATCGTGCAATTCAGCCAATCCCCCTCGGTTAAACTTTGTTCGCAGTCCGAGGCATTAATGGACAATGAAGACAATAAATTTAATGTTGTATTCTGACAATAAGATTTATTTTCCGCATAATCAGAATCAGGATAAGCGGGCAAAGAACTCCCATTAATATTGTCATGCACACAAATTGTCAAATTATAAACTCCCACATCATTATAAGTCAAATTAGAAAGCGCAAACATTGAAGTAGTATTAGATAAATTTATCATATCATAATCCAAACTACAATCACTATTATTTCGAGAACTCCACGAAGCAAAACTACAATCAAAAAAAGTTACATTATATTCCAAAGGATATTGACTTTCTTCATCACTTCCAGTCAAATTAATATTCTTAGTTGTATTTCCAGAACTTGGAACCGAAACATTATAATCTGAATTAAGAGTAAAATTCGGGATGTCATTGGTAGCGTTAACAGTAAAATTGAAACTTTGCGTTTCAGAGCCAGTCCCTTTCTTAACCCTTAAAGGTAATCTGAAAGCTCCTGTCTGATTATTGTAAACTGCATTTATAGTTAAATTTCCAGTAGTAGAATTTTCAATGAAAATCCAATCTTCTATATCACTTAAATTAACAACTACATCATTCCAATAAATATAAACTCCTGCCCCTGGTGCGATAGAAAATATATCTCCTTCTATAAGATTAGTAACATTGGCACTCAAATTATGAGTATAAAGTATTTCTTCAGCAGTCCAATAGGTAACATTATTAGCTGTTTCGTCCCAAGTTGCCGCCCCAACCAACACCATCATCCCCACTAAAACAAAAAACATCAAAACCCAGCTCCCCCATCCAAAACTATTCATCTTCTTGCCCTTCCGTTTCCCGTCCCAGTTGGTAGTTGGGAGTTTCCCCGTCGCCCCCTGCCCCCTTCCCCAACTCCGAACCCCGAACCCCGCCCCACCGAACTCCGACCCTCCGACCAGCGA
>JAUWIJ010000019.1 GCA_030605415.1 archaeon
AGGCTTGAGGAGTGAAGATGGAGCGGTTGTAATGGAAATAATCACGACGATGTTGGCCTCGTGGAAGAAGCAGGGGAAGCCTTTGTTTGAAACAATGAGAAGTTGTTTGTAGTTGGTTAGCAGGTACAGGTCAACACAACTTTTATTAATCTAATTTCCCAACTAAAAAAAGAGATGATACCACTTAATTATAAAAAAGCGCAATCAAGTATAGAATTTCTTATCTTAATGAGTTTTCTAACACTTGTCATAATAGGAATCCTAACCATAGGATACTTCTACAGCAATACGATAAACGACAGAATGAAATCAAGCCAAATTAACAATCTGGCAAAAAAAATTATATCGACGTCCGAAGCAGTGTTTTATGCAGGAGAACCTTCAAAAGCAACCATCTCAGTAAGCATTCCCAGAGAGGTAATCGACATAGAAATAATAGACAATGCTCTCGTAGTTACATACCATTTATCAACCGGACAAAACAAAGTGGCCTTTTTAAGCAACGTTCCAATAGTCGAAGATTCCACAGCAGAAATTTCTTCAGAACAGGGAATAAAAAACTTAGTCATCAACGCCAATCTAACTCACGCAGTAATAGCACAAAATTAAAATGAAAAACAAAAAAGCTCAATCGGGAGTAGAACTAATAATCGTTGTCGGAGCTGCCCTATTTTTTGTTTCAATATTTCTTTTAATAATTCAAGAAAACATGAGAGAAAAAATATATCAAAGAGAAAACCTCCTGACAAAAGACATCGCTCTGACAGTTCAAAACGAAATCAACCTCGCATTGCAATCTACAGATGGATACTACAGAAAATTCAAGCTCCCGCAAAAAGTAGGAAACTTAGATTACGAAATTAATATAGATTCCAAAATAGTGTATATAAAAACAACAAACAATCGTCACGCACTCACCATCCCGGTAGCGACAGTAACAGGAAACATTAACATAACAGACAATACGATTGAAAAAATAAACGGAACAATTTATCTAAATAAATGAAAACAAACAAAAGGGCACAAATCTGGGGCATCGACCTAATGTCAGGAATGGTACTTTTCGTAGTAGGGATGGTAATACTTTTTGTTTATTCACTAAACCAATCAAACGAAGTCCAAGATAATTTCGAATTACTATTTTATGAAGGAAAAACCATCGCTGACAATTTCTTATCGTCGGGTTATCCATCAGATTGGAACTCAACCAATGTAATCACAATAGGAATCAGCGACGACAGCAAACTCAACGAAACCAAATTAGAAAACCTTTACGAAATGATTTACATCGATAGTAACTATTCCACCACAAAAAATTTACTAAACACACAATACGATTATTATTTTTTTCTAAATCAAAACATGACAATTAATTCTGCAGAAATTGAAGGCATAGGAAAACCTGGAATTACAAAAAATAATATTAATGTAAAAAATCTTATCAAAATAACAAGATTCACAATTTACCAAAATAAAACAACTCCGTTTTACATTTACATATGGAAAGAATAAAAACAAAAGCCCAGTTTTTCACAATAGATGCGCTAATCGCACTAACAATTATAATTATAACAGTTGTAACAGTCTCAATAGTGTCAAAAGAAACACAGATAGATTCTTCGGTCGCCACAAACATTTTAGATTCATTAAGCTCACTAAAAATCGGAGAGATGGACAATACATACGCAAAACAATTAATAGAGCAAGGTTATATCACCGACACAAACAAACCAGTCATAGATCAAATAGGAGAATTCTATATAACTAATATAACAATTGCAAAAAAATTAAGCGAAGAAATACTGTCTACAATAGACCCCATCGAAAATATCGGAATATGGTATGGCACCAATCTTTTGGCATCTAAAAATATAACCCCATTCGAAACCGCAAAAAACGTTTTTACCGAACGACAAGTAATAAGCGGAATAGGAGGGGGAGGGGAAGGAGTCACGGGATTTTCTGCCAGAGCATTTCTTTCAAGTAATACAAAAACAGACTATATTTATTTTGGAGGATACATAGGAGAAGGAAATATAAGCTCATCAATCAACTACCAGGGAAATATAAGCACCGCAAAAATAGAACTAGTCATAAATAACGATTTCGAAGTTTATATCAACGGAGAAAATTCTGGAAATTTCTCTAAATCCGCAGATGAGTTTAGCCCGGTAAGCTACAACTTAAACACAAATAATTTCACATCAGGAAACAACATCGTAGAAATAAAAGGAAACAACCTGCATATTACAGGAGGATTCATCAAAATAACATACGACAGCGATATAATCTACGAGCAACCAAAAAAATATTATTTCCCAGGAATTTCAGGAATCATAAATCTTTACGACGGGTTCTATGTTCCGGGAAATCTAACAGGACTGACAATCTCGCTCCACTTCAATAACTCAATCAACACGTTTTTAACAATAGGCAACACGCAGGTTTTCAACGATTCTTCGGACGGCACCGTCGTCATAATAACAAACTCGACACTTGCCTCGCTGCTCAACTATTCAGAGTTAAGTAAAAAAACAGTTCCATTAAGATTGGGGATAGAGAGTGCAGATTATGTTTCAAACAATACCAGAGATATAGATGTCTTTTCCGTCACAGATATATCTGGGAGCATGTTGCCAAGTTGTAGTGGAACAAGTCCATGGTGGTGTTGTTGGTTTGGTGATTGTAGTACTGAAGTCGGATGTGCAGGTTGTGGAGGAACACTTGAAAACAAAATTCAGGACGCCAAAGACGCCAATAATTTATTTATCGATATGATTCTCAACGCTACAGATAACCGAGTAGGATTATCAGCTTATGCAAGTAGCGCACAAGATTCAAATTATCACCCACTTTCGGACGACAATGTTTCTTTAAAATCAGAAGTTAATTCATGGAACGCAGGTGGAGGCACTTGTATTTGCTGTGGAGTGAATAAAGCAGTCGCAGGTATACTGGCAGATTCAACATCTGACAAATTTCAGTCCATTGTAATGATGAGTGATGGGTATGCAAATGGACAATGCTCCGAGCAGGGAACCGGGAGCGCAAGTCAGGATGCTATTCAGTCAGCATGCGATGCCTACATTAATCATGGAATAAAAGTTTATACAATTGGATTTGGCACCGGCGCCAATGTGCAAACTCTCACAGATATGGCTTCCTGCGGAAATGGTAGTTTCTATAGTGCAATCGACGATTTGTCATCTATCTACGAAGAAATAGCAACAGAATTAATAGAGACTGCCTACTACGAACAAACAATAGAGGTCACCGGAGATTTTTTCTCACAACTTTATCCAGATTCATATATCGAATTTGAATACGCAGAAGAAATTCAGCCGACAGGAATCATAACAACAATCGAGAAACTATTCTCAACATCCGACGGCGGAACTTTTGAAATTCCTGCAAACTCTACACCGCTTAAAGCAAGCGTAATATCTTACTCCGGACCCAGATGGACATCCGAAGTCAATTTAAATGAAGAAAGTATTTATAATTTAAGCAACTACGGAACAGAGTTTCTAAAACTAGGAGACCCATATTCAATTAATCTCCCGGCGTCATCCATCCAAAATAATAATACCTTAGAATTAAAAACAGGACTCTCTCCATCAAATACCAGCGCGGGGTCAATCAACAATAAAATAATTTACACAATTTCAAAAGCATCAGCATCGTACACTTCGGTCTCGGCTACCGCCGAAGGATGTAATTGGAATATTCACTTTAATGATTACAATTTAACTTTGCCAATCCCAACTAACTATTTAGGTTCTGAAAATTGCAACTATGGAAATTCAGGCACAGGAGGAATATATTGCGGCATTTATTCAGAATGCGAAGGGGCAACCGATGCAATACAAATCGCAGTTTACAATGTTCTCAAATTACTGGATTTTAATTCCGACGGCAAAATAGACACAGACCTTTCTGAAAACGACTTACTCATCAGCACATCAAATCTGGAAGGAATTCCTTTCCTTTTTTCGACGGAGGTACAAATTAGAAAATGGCACTAAACAAAAAAGGAATGATTTTCACGATATTAACAATATCAATTCTCTCATTATTCGTAATTTCATACGGTGCCTACAACCTAATCCAAGACAGAGACCCAACAAGCAAACGAATCAAAACTCTCAACAATTTCGCTATCTCCGTCGAGCACGACTTACCACGACAATTATTTATATCAGGTTATCGGGCAATATTTTTATTTGATAAAGAAATTCTCGAAAGCGGAACTTATATAGATGACGCAAACATCTCGTTAAACGAAATTTTTTTCAACGGCACAATATCAGGGGTTCATCAGGATTTAATGGAAGACGCGACATTTCAAGCCATCCAAAATTTCTTAACAAAAAACGCCAACAAAATTAACGCCGACGCAGAATTACTAAATCCCGAAATATCCTTAACACAAGAAGACCCATGGAATATAAAAATTGTTTTAAGCACAACACTTATCATCGAAGACAAAGGTAATCTGGTCAGCTGGAACAAACCAACATTAATAGAAGCCTACATCCCAATAAAAAATTTCGAAGACCCACTCTATTCTGTAAGTACGCAAGGCAACGTTATAAACAAAATCAACCAAACCCCATACGCCACATTCGTAACAGGATCGGATTATTCAAACCTCAGTTCCCATTTTCAAAATTCATATTACAAAGCATCAACTTCAGCCCCAAGCTTTCTCGATAGATTGCAAGGAAATCTGAACGCCAATCAAAACGGAATAGAATCATTAGTCAACCCGCAGAAATTAACGGACGGCGGGATAACTGTAAAATACAAATCACTAATAGACTATATCTACTTTTCACAAACCAACCCGCAAAAATATCAAGTACCTTCAATTTCCAATTTAATCTTAGATGACGAGGACAACCACTTAGAAACATACAACGTATCCGGAGTAGCAATCCCGATTTAATCTATCTTCTTTTTTCCACCCATATATGATTGCAACACCTTCGGAATATTAATAGAGCCATCTTTGTTTTGATTATTTTCAAGGATAGCGATTAACAATCTTGGCAACGCTAACCCCGAACCATTCAGAGTGTAAACAAATTCCAGCTTGTTTGTTTTTTTTGAATGATATCGTGTATTCATTCTTCTACCCTGAAAATCTCTAAGACTCGAGACCGAAGATGTTTCCATATATTTTCCCAAAAAAGGAGACCATGTTTCAATATCATAAGTTATGGCTTCTTTAAATCCACTATCTCCCGAACACAAAACAATTACCCTATAAGGAACTTCCAATTCTTTCAAAATTCCTTCTGCATTTTTCATCATAAGGTCAAATTCTTTTTCATCGTCTTCAGGTTTACATAATGTAACCATTTCAACTTTATCAAACTGGTGTAACCTAAAAATTCCAGGAGTTTCAGCACCATGTCTGCCTGCCTCAGTTCTAAAACAAAGGGTATGTCCATAAAATCTTTTTGGTAATTCATCTTCTGTAAGATTTTCACCACGATGCAAATTAGTTAATGTCATTTCAGCAGTAGGAATTAAATAAAAACCCTCTCTTGTTTTATACATATCTTGTTCAAATTTTGGAAGATGGGCAGTTCCTTCAGCAGTTTTCGAATTAGCGAGAACCGGAGTTTGAATTTCTAACCTCCCGCTTTTGCCTTGGAAATCAAGCATAAATTGTATTAAAGCTCTTTGCAAACGAGCACCCTCACCCTTCAAAATATAAAAGCCAGAGCCAGTTATTTTGACAGCTCTTTTTATATCTAAAATATCTAAAGATTCACCGAGTTCAACATGCGAAAGAGGTTTAGATATTTTCGGCTTAATTCCCCATTTTTTTAATTCTTTATTATCAGTTTCATCTTTACCCGCAGGAACAGTTTCTTTTAAAATATTAGGAACCTGTAAAAGTAAATTTCTTCGTTTACTTTCAAATTCATTTTCTTTTTTCTGATTGGTTCCCAACTTATCACTTATTTTTTTTGCCTTCTCTATAAGCTCTTTAACAAGTTTCTCATTTTTATTTTTTTTAGCATCATTAACTTCTTCAGAAATCTTATTCCTTTCAGCCCGTAAATTATCATCTTCTTTCTTTAGTTTTCTCCATTTATTATCAATGCTCAGTATCTCATCTACAATTTTTTCATCATACCCACGACTTTTCGTATTCTCCCTCACCAGCTTCGGATTCTCCCGAATCAACTTAATATCTATCATGCCACAAAACAATCAATAATATATTTAAACCTATCTTTCCGCAAATTCTAATGGATGAAAAAGAGTTGGTAAAAAGAATAAAAAATTCGTTTAAAGTAAAAAAATCAAAATCAGAAATTCTTAGCGGTTTCCAAAAACGTGGCTACAAACTTGCTTACGCAGACAAACTGATTACAAAAGCAAAACGCCCAAAACGAATCGCAATCGCACTTTTAATTACCCTTGTTCTGTTTTTCAGTCTTACATCTTTAGCCTACACAGTTTTCTTTGACCAGCAAAAATCCCAAATCCCAAATCCATTATTAGGTTTCATGATTACGGAAGGCACATCCTCGCAACAAATAACATACGACCAAATAAAAATAACTCCAGATTTTATATCATTCTTACTGAACGAAATCGGGGCATGGCAACTTCATAAAAATCCACTAACACTTGAGAATCCAATTATTAATTTTCAAGTCGGAACCGAAACTTTTTACTCCGAAATCGGAACCGAAATTAAAACATATGAAGGGTCTAGTGAGATAACTGATTTGCAATTTAATACAAATAGGCAGGATTTAATCGACGCCATTCTTTCAGATAATCCCAAAGAAATTTTTGAAAAATCAATAGCATTAGGCAGGACTCAAATCGACGTCAAAGTGAGCGAAGCAGAACTTTTTGCCAAAGGATATCTCGGGTTGTATGAGATTCTAATGTCGAATTCTAGAACTTAGAATTCGACGAGAACTCAGAACTCAGAGCTTAGAACTCAGAGGATGCAGGGGGAATAGGAAATAAGGAAACAGGGGAGCGGGGGATGGGGAACATGTTCCCGAGGAGACAGGGCTTTCGGGAGTGGGGTTCTAAGTTCTAAGAGCGAAGCGGTCTAAGTTCTGAGTTCTCGTTGGAGTTCTGGAAATTTTTTTGTTGCCACTCTAAAATTTTCTGTCACTGACCTCTAATTTTGTCCCTACTCGACATGGACGATTTTTTTGAGAAAGACTTATAAGTAATTTATCATTCTAATATATACATTGGAACATATAGTTTCAATCAATAACACATGGGAGATAGTTTCGATTTGTTTTTCAGAAGAAAGCCGGCAATGATGCTCATAGCTCTGAAAAAAGTATCGCGAGCAAAATACGGGTCGCAATTGGCGAAGGAAGTTGACTGCACATATTCCCACGCTGTGAAAATTTTACAAACTCTTGAAGAGATAGGACTTGTTAGCTTTGAAAAGAAAGGAAGAATTAAAATCATAAAGCTAACAAAAAAAGGAGCAGAAGTTGCAGAACATATCGGCGCAATTCAGAAGCTGGTTATTTAAGCATAGTTTTTTAAATAAAATTTTCTCATAGATTTATATGGCTTCTGTAAAAACGATTAACTTGTAAATACAAAATTGGTCAAGTCAATAGTTTTTAAGCTCAGCTCGCTGGTTAGAGCACTAGACTCGAAGCGAAGATGTTCGGTGGGGGTTCAACCCTGTAGGTGCTTCTGGTGAAGCAATCCCAACAAGTTTTTAAACCAAAATACATCAATAATATTATGGCTTCGTAGCTCAGCCTGGTTAGAGCACTAGACTCTTAATCTAGGTGTCGGGGGTTCAAATCCCCTCGAGGCCATTTAATATTTTAGAATTAAGCAACTAATTTCCTTATTGCTGCGATATGTTCTGCAACGTCAGTTCCTTTTTTTGTAAGTTTGATTATCTTAACTCGGCCTTTCTTTTCGAATGAAACTAATCCAAGTTCCTCAAGATTTTGTAAAATTTTTACTGCGTGAGAATATGTGCAATCAACTTCTTTTGCTAATTGAGAACCATACTTTGCTCTCGAGACTTTTTTTAGTGCTATTAACATTAAAGCTGGCTTTCTTCTGAAAAATAAATCGAAATTGTCTCCCATTGTAATTGTTCGGAACTATAGGTTCCAATGTATATATTAGAGTCAAGAATGGCTTATAAGTCTTTCTCAAAAAATTCGTCCATAGGGAGTAGATACAGAAAATTCTGTAGTAGTAGCAGGCCTAAGAACCAAGTTTCTTGAGGCTTCAACTCCTTTAATATAGTCCGCTACGCTCGGTATGCAGTTATTTTAAGGAATCGTAGAGTGAGAGGTATCC
>JAUWIJ010000011.1 GCA_030605415.1 archaeon
AGTTCTGAGATCTGAGTCGGCGTGCCCCAACCTGTTTTTCTCTTATATTTGTGAGGGTATCTGAGTTCTAAGTTTTGAATTTAAATTCATTATTTTCAAAACTTATCAAATACTCTCTCTCAAATTCAAATAAAAAATCCACAGGAAAATTAGTTTTTACCTCATTACTCGCACTTAAAGAAATACTCTTCCCAATTTTAGACCTAACAAATTTCAATCCATCAGAACTACTTTCAATCTTAGAATACAAAACATTCCTAAAAAAAGAATCTTCATCAAACTCCGCACTATCCAACAATTCCCCATTCCGCATCAAATCCTCAAAAATAAAATCTTTCATTTCACTATCAATCCCCTCGATAAAATTATTTCTAAACTTATCAAGAAAATCGTCACTCCCAAACTCTTCACTAACATCCTCCAGAGACTTTTCAATCAACTCCTTTTCTCTCATTTCAAAAATTGCTAAATTATCTCGAACCTGCAAAACCACCAACGGCGAAATCAACGAACTCTCAGCATTTCCCTGTTGAATTCCATAAATATAAACAGAACTAATAATACACATAAACAAAGTTATAAAAACAAACATTAAAGAAAACACCTGTCCCTTTTTTTGAAATCCCAAATGAGGAAAACATGAAAAATTGTTAAATCTTTCTTTTTTCCGAAAACCCATTTGAGGGAAACATGAAAGATTGTTAAATCTTACTTTAGCCATTTTCCACTCCCCTGAAAATGGATTCACGGAACATTTTTAATGTTACTTTTTTATTTTTCATAACCACCCTCCTTAAAAGAATCATCCAAAGTCGAACCCTTCTCTAAAAAAAATTTAACATTCAACAAAGCAATATACCTATCCATATAATTAAAAATATTATCTATCTCCACACTCTCTTCATTGTAAACTTTAACTCCTCCACCAACATCATTAATTTTTTTCACAAGCCCTGCCCCTAAAACAAATACAACCAAAATTATAACTATCACAATCGTCGCAACAAACATCACAATTAAATCTTTCAATTGTCCCCTAGAATTCATGGTTCACCAAAACCTCCATTTTAATCTTACCCTCAATTTTTTTATCGTCCTTCAAAACAAAAACAGGATATTCAAATTTAAAATAACCCGGATTAAACTTCTTTATCATCTCAACATTTTTCTCATCTCCATTAAGAATCTTGTTTCCCTCCACAGCCACTTTGCCAAAAAGTTCCTTTATCCACAACGCCCCAGAATCTCCCTGATACATTTTAACAATTTCCTTTTCGGAAGAATCTACAACATTTACTTCGACATAAAATCTTTCAGACTGAGAAATCCCGCAGTAAGAAATTATATTTTTATAATCCTCTGCGGAAATCTTATTTAAATTTAGAACACCATTAGGAGACAAACAGTCAGAAATCTCGTGTGCTAAAATTCTCGCCTCGGCATCGCGAACATCAATATAATGACCATAAGAAATTGAACCAACACTAAAAACAATAAATGCGACAACCGTAACCATCAACAACCTATAAATTGTTAAAATTCCCTCCCCCATCTGCCCCTTTTTTCTAACACCGAATACCGAGAGTCTGCCCCCCCGCCCTCCATCGGTAGTCGATAGTCGGTAGTCAGCAGTCGATAGTCCCCCAAACCCCAAACCCCAAACCCCAAACCCCTCGCTCACGAATACCTCGAAAAACTTCATTTTTCGCTCACACTCACCACAAATTTATCTCCATCATCTCGAACACTAACAGAATATTTAGAAAAATAAGGATAACCCTCAACCGAAGCCAACCCCATCACTTTAACAAAAACCTTCCCGTCTCTAACCTCAACATCTTCAACAAGCCCATTAACATTCATCTTCCTAATCTCAAAATCCATCCCCGCCTCCGCCGAATCAACTAATAAAGCAATCTGCTTTTCCAAAACCTGCTGTTTAACCCCACGACTATTCGCCCTCTCCGCCGTCGCCATCAAAAAAATCGCAAATATCAACCCAATCAAAATAATATGAATAATCATCTGATGTAAAAGCGAAGCGCGCTTGTTTTTCATTTTTGTTCTCCTGTATAAAATGAACTATGATAGTTAGATATAACTTTCTTTTTCATTTTAAGCGGGGATACCCTCCCATTGCTCGCAGAAATTTGCATCACTTATTTCGATTATTCTCGTGACATCACTCCAAGAATAAAACTGTTTTTTTACCTCATCAAATGGATTGGGTTTTTGATTAGCTTGAAAATAAAATAAATAAGGTGTATATGCACCTCCAGATACAACAATACCATAATTAATCAAAAGGTCCCCCTTATTAATATCAAAATATTTTGGCAAATAAACATTACTAATTTCTGTATTTCCAAACCATCCCCAAATTGTTTTCGTTTCTTCAGATTTAATCTTAAACACATCTCCATTAAAATCAAATTCACCTGTAGATTCTGGATTAAACGCAGGAAACATTTTTCCAGAATTATTTAAATATGTCCAATAACTGTATTCCTTCGTCATCATCTCATCCAAAGAAACTCTAACATTAATTTTTTCTTTTCCCAATTCTTCCTTTGCGTCTTCTGTCAAATGAATTCTCGCACAAGAAACACATGCAGAAGTTGAACCATACCAGCTACTAGGAAAAGCAATAGAATTTCCTTTATCAAAAAGGGCCCAGCACCGAGCCATAGTATCTCCAATAATTTTATCAATATCCTTTATATCTTTTTTTCCCACCTCTATAATTATTGTTTTGCACTTTAATGGATATTCATTTTTAAAAGATATTGGAGTTATCTTTGTCCATTTTTCTGTATATTCAGGAGCCAACGCCCTTATTTGAATACTCTGACGACAAATCTCCCAATCAAGCTCATCCTCCGACCAAAGCTCTTGAAAAATAAAATACAAACTCAAACTCAAAACCATCACTCCCAAAATCAACGACAAAATTATCCCGTATTTATAATCACCTTTTTTATTCATCATAATAATTAACACAAAACCAACTTAATAAAACTAACCAATCATCTTAGAAACAATCATCTTAACAGCAAACCCCGCAGAAACCAAAATCGCAATATAAATAATTATTTTAATCGTATCATCAACACCAATAGTTGCTTTAACATTAAATCTTGGTAAATTCATAATATTCTCCATCTTTTGATTTTTTAATCTTTATTCTCTCTCCTGCTTTTACAACTTTAATATCTTTATCACACTTAACAGGCAACTTCAAATCCTCACAATAACTACAAACTCCTTCCCCTATCCCTCTCCAATAGCAAACACAAATAACTTTATCCCCTTGTTTAGAACGAATAAAATTTCTATCCTCTTTAAAACTGACAACACTTCCAAAATAAACTAAATAAAATTCCAATTTACTATCCCCATCATCCATCATAAAAAAATCGCCCTCCCCTTCGGAATCCGCCGTTTTAATAGCCCTATTTAAAGTTTTAAAATATGATTCCGCCGTCTTATCATCCTTGTCAAAACTCGGAGCAAATAAATTAAACAATAAAACTAATAACACAAAAACTATAGCAACAGACAAAATTAACCCGACCAAATTCTTAACAAGTAAACCCTTTTTTGATTTCATCTGCATTTATCTTTAAGAAACCGACTAATCAGCGTCGCTCTATAAACCTCATCAAAATTTTCTTTGGGTAATCTATAATATTCTTCATTGCCAATCTCCTTACACTCCTTACCGTTCCACTCAGCAAGAACTACCGGGAAATATCTTAACTTAACTCCTTTCACAAAATTACTATTTATTTTAGCGTACGCACTATGCCTCAACCCAAACTTTTCCCCATCAGACGAAAGAGTAATAATTGGGAAGTTGCCATCTTCTTCTATTCCAACCTCAAAAGTCTTGTCATCAATTTCGACATCCTTAATATTTATAATACTAAGTTCCTCCACAGAAACCCTCGCCTCACTCAGATACTTCTTTCTTAATTCTATAAACTCCGACTTTAAGTTGGCAACCTCTCTATTATCATCCAGTTCATTGAAGGAACTCAGCCATCCTATGTTTCCCACAAGCGTTCCAATACTTTCCCCATAATCAGAACCGCCAATATATTCTTTATCTGGCATAGTCGGAATAGTTTCCTTCCAGTAAACTTTATAATCATTAATCCCTCTGACTTTCTTCGCAAAAGTATCGATAGCTTTATTGTCATTTTCACTATGATAATTTTCTATCTTCCTTGTTTTACTGCCCCACCAACCCTTAAGAACCCAATTATCTCCTTCTTTAACCCATCCTTCACCATTTGGTATATCGTTACCTACCCTGACTCTCCACTCGTCATTCTGCCAAACCGCATAAATATCTTTACCTAACCAACCTCCCTCCCCAGATAAAATAAACCGCCGAGTAAATCCGTAATCATACAAATCTTTAACTTCCAACAAAATATCAACTCCCGCATTATACAACTCCCAATTAAACTCCACAGAACTAATCCCCTCAACAATCAAAGAATTATATTCTTTCCATTTCCCACCTTCCAATTTTTCAAATTTTCCTTGATTAACCCTATAAGGTGTCACCCCCGCACCGCTAATATTACAAATTCTATTTTTACAAACATTCAAAATAACCTCCTTACCCTCCATACCTATCGCTTTCAAAAAATCCCTGCCTTCACTAGAAATAGAAACTCTTTCTTCATGACAATCCCCAGAAGCAACATCGTTATTCCATGGAGACAGAATCTTAACTTCATTAAACTTCCCACTAAGATTATCCCATAACGGATTAAGACTTTGTGTAGAAATACCATAAGCAACTAATGCCAAAACAACCATCGCCAAAATAATATTCAAAAGTTTCCCAACCGTCCAATCAACACTGGCTCGATTTCCAGTTCGAGATAGTTTTGAATGAAAGATGTTTATCTTACTTCCGACGCTGGCTTGTTTTCCAAACCTCATCGACCAAACCTCAGAATATCTTTAATAGAATTCACAACATCAAACCCCTTTCCGCTAAGCAAGACCACGCCCCCCCCGACCACAATCACCAACACCAAAACAAAAATCAATATCTTAACAATCTCCTCAATCTCCATAACTAACTAACAATAAATCAATTAATAAAGATTACTGACAAGCGATTTATGCTACATTATTTTGCTGGGTGCTGGGTGCTGTTGTTGTACAATTAAACGAGGAGCAACTTGAGAATTTTAGTGCAGTTATCTGATTCTTATTTTCCTTAAATATTATATTCTTAACATCCGCCTCAGCAATACCTAAAAACTGTTCACACGTTCCCTCAACTTCTATAAGTTTCCCATCACTATTAAAAAACCTTAGAGTTTTTTTCTCAAAACACCAAGCACTTCTTTCGCCCAAAGAACAATCATTTTTACAATCCGCTATTCTATCCTCAACATTTGCCGCAGAAGTATGTTGAGTCACTTTACTCCACATATTTTTCCACCCAGTTGAAAACCCAAAAATCAAAAACACCAAAACAGCAATCCCCAAAACTATCGCAATAATCGTACCCAAAGTCATCTGCTGACCTTTCTTATTATCACCAATTCCTCTCATATTATATTTACACTTCTTTTATTTATAAACTTAACCCCACATACTTCAGAACTCAGACCGCTCATTTCATTCACTCTTAGAACTTAGAACCGCCACTCCCAATTCAGAACTCAGAACTTAGACCGCTCATCTCATTCGCTCTTAGAACTCAGAACTACCACTCCCGAAAACTCTGCCCCCGGGGGCGTGCCCCCCGTCCCCCGCTCCCCAGTTCCCAGTTCCCCCTCTGAGACGGCGTGCCCCAACCTGTCTCCCTTTTGTATTTGTGAGGGTATCTGAGTACTGAGATCTGAGTTCTCGTTGGAGTTCTGAGTTCTCGTCGCCCCCTTCCCCCTCTAAGTTCTGAGTACTGAGATCTGAGTCGGCGTGCCCCAACCCATCTTTCCCTCTTATTTGTGAGGGTATCTCGTCGAATTCTGAGTTCTCGTCGAATTCTCGACGTCACGTCAGCCCCGCCAATGCAACCGTCGCAATAACCGTCATCCCAACAATCGAACCAAACGCAACAACCGCATACAAAATCATTGTAACTTTCAAATTCCTTCCCGTCTCTGCCGTCACCTGCAAAGGATCTCTCCCCGCCTTAATCGTAACCAGCGTCGACGTCAAAATAAAAACAACCTCAATCAAATAAATCCCCACAATAATCTGCAACCAATAAGTCGGAATCATTTTCGTAATATCAAAAATAGAAATTATTCCCTGAACTCCTCCCGCGCCAACTATCCCATCGCCACCCATCGCACCACCCTCAAACATGGCATTCAAATTCCCTAAAATCACCGTAATCATTCCAGCCAAACCAACAATAATACCAGACAGCAACGGCGCCAAAAAAGTCATATTCGATTTCATATCCGAAATAATATCCGCCAACAAATCATTCAACCTGTCATTAATTTTCTTTATATTCTTAATATATTCACTAATTGACATCAAGCTCCGAGCCGCAACCTGCAATCCCTTTTTAACAGACTCAGTCAAAATCCTCATAGAAGTCGACACCAATTGAGAAGGATAAAAAACAACCGCACCCCTCCTCGGATCAAATAACGCCCTCTCCAAACTCATACCCAACTGCTGAATATTCTCATTAACAATCTTAAAAAATCCCTCCGTCGCCGTCCCCTTCGTCGACTCCGCCACTTTCGCAAACGCAATTTCCGCAGGCAAACCGTCCCCAATTCTATTCCCTAACTGAAACAGCGAAGACGTAAACTCTCGTTCTACATCCTTATACTTTTTCCTCGTTCCTAAAATTTCTTTTGTCTTTGATTTGAAAACAATCACAAAAACCATCGCAATCGAAATAGGAATAAGCAAACTCATCAATAAAGCCAAAGGACCAAATGGACCTGTTATATTCCCAGACGCATCCGTTAAAATTCCAAACACACCAGAATCGCCAAAAAAACCAAAACCTAACTGAGACCAAGAATAATCTCTTGTCGTCCCCAGCCAAATTGGAATCGCCGTATATCTCCAGAGAAACGGAATCAGTCCAATTAAAAACAACGGCAAAGCAATTAATATCCCCTTCAAATAAGCAGCATTACTTTTATAATTTGGATATAGTGGATTTTTCTCCAACAAACTAGACTCGCCATAACCCCCCGGCCTCTTCATCATCACGCTCCCCGTCATATAAACAACCATAAACGGAATTAAAATATTAAAAATCAAAAGCACATGATACCACTGAATCGCACCTCCCAGCATCGTCGACGCCAACGGCAAAATCGCCAAAGCCAGCGTCGGCAAAACAATCCCCAGCATATAAATATTAGTCAGTGGTGCCTTCACTTCATGTGTATACTTCAGCATTTTATCATAAACCCCATCCAACATAACCTGCAACGATTTCTCCAAAACACCAACTCTCCTTGCCTCATCAGGCTCATACAAACTCGACTCAACCAAATGGAACGCCTCAATAAATTCCATACTATAATCCTTCCAGCCAACCAAATAATTATCAATACTGTCCTTTATCGTCGAAAACCGTCCAATCTCAACATCCCAAAAAATCTTTCGAAAATCAGCGGATAAAGGTGGCTGTAAATGCTCCGATGCAAAACCGACCGCCTTCTCAAAATTCGACGTATGTTTCATATAAATAACAATATACAAAATTGCCGGAATCATCTGCGACGACGCCTTCAGTCGCCATTTCATTGCCAGACGTTCGGGAGTCTTAGAAGAATAAAAAAACAAAAATATCGCAAACAAAAAAATAAAAAATGAAAACATTAATGAATACGCACCCGTCAACAACCACACCCCAACAAAAAACAACGCCCCTCCAAACAAAGTCAAAAATAAAAGCATCGTCGAAAAAACAACAACTTCCGAAGCCGTAATATTTAAATGCGCAATCTCAATATTCCTCTCAATACGCACCCTATCTTTCTCCCCAACTTTAATCTTAAACAAATTCCCGAGTGACTTACACCATCCCTCATATCTGCTAAACTCAGGCAACATTGACTCCCGAAACTTCTCATAACTCTGCGAAAACCCACTACCAACTCCCGACTCCCGACTCCCGAACTCCGACCCTCCGACCAGCGAAGCGTCCGAACCCCGAGAATTGTATCCCCCCATCTGCGACTCTATCTTCGCTCCATATTTTTTCAAAATATCATCAGTAGTTGGTTTATTCATTTTTTCATATCCTCAATTAACTTCAAAATCAATTTAATTATTTTATTAAAATTATTATAATTATCTAAGACAAAAATTTCAGGAACACTCTTCCCATAATAATTTAACTTATTTCTATAAAAACACATCTGTCCAATTAACATAGCCTCAATATCATAATTAGGGTTTTTCATCAAAAAATAACTTATCATACACTGGTGATTTTTACTTCTTAATCCGCCCTTCAGCATATAAGCAACCAGCAACTCTTTAATAATCTCATAGTAATCTTCCATAACAAAACTCACATATTTATCATTTCTAAAAGTTTCATCTGCCCTTTTTTTTCTCAGCATCGCACCCTTAATTATCGAAGCAATTTCGTCCTCATCCCTTTTAATTATTCTAACAAAACTTCTTTCACAAACACCCCATGGCATAATATTAATTTTCATTTAACATCAAATACTCCATATAATTTAACACCATTAACCACATTATTAAACAAATATGGATTCCTCTTTTTTAAATTGACAATCTTCCCTTCAATAAACAGTTCAATTTTATGCCCCATCTTCTTCTCAAATTTCTTTAAATCTATATTCATAATAAATTCGTCTGCATTGTCAACAGTAGCCTCTACAAAAATATCAATATCACTCTCCTTGACAGAATCACCCTTCCCAATACTCCCAAACAAAATAATCGCAGACGGCACAAGCTCTTCAATTAAAAAATCAACCAACCCCGAATCAACAATCTTCTCAACATAATGATTAACCTTCTTCGTCAAAAACATCCTACTCCAGTTCGCCTTGCCATCTTTACCAACCACTCCATCTTTCTTTAATTCAATTAAGATATTATGAGCCGTCGCCCTCGCAACCTTGGAAATTTTAGCAACCTCTCTGACCGTGAACACTTTCTCGGGAAATTCATAAAAAACTTCCAAAACCTTCTCCTTATTATTTAGTCTCATTTTATAGACTTAAGTCCAAATTTATAGACGAAGACATTATATAAAGTTAACCATAACGACCTGTCTCATTTTATAGACTTAAGTCCCAATTTATAGACAAAAATATCTACTCACTCTCTAAATTTCTTAACATAAATAACCCCTAAAACTACCAAGCCTATTACTAATACTATCACCAAAATAATCCAGACTATATAATTACTTTCCTCATCTGCCTCTACACTATCATTGCTATCTTGAATTACCTCCTCATCTCCCACCCCTCCGTCTTGAACAACAGAATCACCATTAACAACTTCTTCATTAATAGAAGTCAAAATAAAATTAGCTTTACTAAACTTAATTTCTTTAAGATAAACAGACAAGTCGTAATATCCATCACTATCCAAATCCACCTTCTTAGTTTCCGAAAGATTAAGCTCTAAAGTAATCGGCTCACTCGATATAGTAATCGTAGCGCTAGTTGTAGAAACACTATCCACCTTCAAGGTATGACTCTGCTCGGAGATTTGAAATTGGACCTCATAATTTTCGCCCAAAGAAATATCATACCCTTCAGCAAGTTTAGATTCCGAAGGACGATAAATTGGAACAAAAGTAGTACTACTACTGCTTGCAGTTATAGTATAATTATCCGTGTCACCATCCGTATTCCCAGCATTATCCGTTACATTACACGTATACATCCCAGTAGTAGAAGGTGTTGAACTCGGCGTCGTCAAAGATAAATCAATTCCAGAACCGCCTGTATCTGTTCCACTACATGTACACGTAACACTACCCGCAATACCCGAACTCGGCGAACACGAAGCCGATGCTACTGGGTCAGTTTCGTCAAAAGTAAAATAAACCACAGAACTATTTTCATTTCCAGCCGAATCATTTACATAAACTATCCAAGTGTTTGAGCCCTCTCCAACAACCATACTGGTAAAATTAGTTCCACAGTTCTCAACCGAAGAATTAGTTACTCCCGAATTATTTGAATACCAGACCTTGTCGCAATTTGCTTCAGTATAAGTATAATTGAAATTTGTTGGAGCTGTTGCATAAGATGTATTAGTAGGATGGGCCGTGTTAATTAACGGACTTGTTGTGTCAACAACCATTGAAATTAATGAAGAATTCGCATCATCCAAAGTATTGTTAATTGCCTGAACTTTAAAAGTATAATTTGCATCTGTCACATTGCTAAAAACATATCCTGTAGCACTATCATTATCTGCCGACGCAAACCAAGAAGCTCCGCCATCAATACTTAACCAAATTGTATAATTCACCTCATCTCCACCACCTCCTGCAGTCCAATTTACAGTAAAATTTCCCTCCTTGTCATATTGAGGTGTAGTATTTTGCCCAAAAGTTAAATCCGTCGGAACAGCAGAAGCCGCCAAAACAAAAACCGACACTAAAATAATCCCTAAAACCAAACACACAAAACATATTTTATCTGACCCCATCGCACCTTTTTTCATACTTCATCCAACAAAAAGATGTTTTTAAAACTTACTCAAAAAATTATTATACGTCCGTTTAATATTACTCCTCTTAAAACCCCCTCTCCCCTTAGACAGTCAGTAGTCGATAGTCCGTCCCGCTTCCCTCGGTAGTCGGCAACCCCCCGCTCCCCCATTCCGAACCCCGACCAGCGAAGCGTCCGAACACCGAACACCGTAAGAAATTAAATCAAAGATTTAATTTCTTACTCTCCCCCTCCAGCCACCTTTTCCACTTTGGAAAAACAACCTCGCTCGTCGGCAAACCAATTTCCTTAGTCACCTTATCACTAATCTGATGAAACGCATTATTTGACTTCACCGTCCAATCCGCTTCTAACAACTCGGGCATTTTAACCTTCTCAGCAAAATCAACCGTCTCTTGTTTAATTTTCTGACGAAGAACAACATTATCCCAAACCGCATCCCAGTTCCCAGCCCATCCCTTAACGTTAGACGCAATCTCTTTCATAATTTCAGAATCTCCATTAATCAAATCGTCCGACGGCTTCATTATATCCTCCTCAACATCATACTTCATCAAATCAACAAATCCTCCTTCTGCTAAAGGATCCTTCGTCCAATGTTTCCGAACTTCAGTAATTTGTAAAACCCGACGCCACGAATGTAAACCGTCAGCAGATTTAATCGGATTCGCAACAATAATCAAATCTGTCGCTTTAAACGAAGTAACAGGAACCCCCAAATCATTAACCACCCTGTCAAAAACAGAATACGGTGAACCACCGTGAATCGTCCCAGCGACGACATTCGCCAATGCGCCAACCCTCATCGCCTCATACAATGCCTTCGCTTCAGCCGAACGAATTTCCCCGACAATCAAAGATGAATCACCAAGACGCAACGAAGCCCGAATCCCTTCCTCTGCCGAAACCTCAGTTGATTCCCCAGCCAAAGCCGAACGAACCTTCATCGACAAAATATCATAATCTAATTTTCTCATCGCTGAAACAGGAAGTTCCAAAGTGTCCTCGACGACAATAACCCGATGGCTCGGCATAATCTCCAAAAGCAACGCACCCAGTAAAGACGTTTTACCCGACGACCGAGTCCCCGCAACCAACATTGTTCTAGCCCCGTCGACCATAAAACTCAACAACCCCGCACCCAAACTATCAATCATCCTATTTTTAATAAACAACGGCAAAGTCCACGGCTTACTCCTATGTCTTCTCAAAGCATAAGCCAAGCCACCCGACGATAAAGGCTGTTGAATAATAGCAACCCTTGAACTAACTCCATTTATTTCCAAATTCGTATCCAAAATTGGGTTAGCTTCATCCAACGCCCGACCCGAAGTCATCCTAAATTTAGCCGCCCAAGAATCTGCATCCTCTTGCGACGGAATCAAATTCGTAACACATTCATCAAAATCATTATGTTTAACAAAAATAGGAGATAACGAAACAGGGGCATTCACCATAATATCCTGCAATTTCTCGTCCTGCAATAAAACCTCCAACACCCCAAATCCAATCGTATGCCTCACCAAAATATTTGCCAATTTCTTCAATTCTCCATAACTTAAATTAATATTCTTACTTCCCGCCAAATCACTTAACAAATCACGCGCAACATTAAAAAAAATCTGTCTTGTCCGCTCAGGGTCGTTAAACTCCTCCGACGTCGGTCGATGCTCAATCAAAACATTCCTCGCCAGATTCAAAAGCATGTGATGGTCCTCGTCCAGCAAATATTCAGGCGGCGACAAATGATAAACCAACTTCGCCTTATTCGGACGACGAAAAATACTAACCAGACTTTTATCACCACCGCTCGCAATAGAATACTGTTTCACAATCTCGGCATCCTCGGGAATCCTCGCAATCATTCGGGTAAAAGTAAAGTTCGGCATAATATCTGCCCGAAAAACCTCTGAATAAATCTCTCTGTCGTCAATAGCATAAGAATCAAACGAACCTTTCAGCTTCTTAATTATTATAAGTTCATCTAAAAGACCAACAACCCTTTCAAGTATCCTGACATATTTCTGCAAATCCTGACCCGACTCCAACAACGCCCTCTTGCTAAACAACATCCCCTTCAACTCACGATAAGCTTTAACTGGATCAACTGATAAGAGTTCATTAACGATATAATTAAAAAAAGCATGCGCTTCATAATACGACGAACCCAGATGCGATAACTTTTCAACCGACACAATCTTTTCTTGCTTAATTAAAAAATCCGAAAGATTCGCAATTTCAACCA
This sequence comes from archaeon, assembly GCA_030605415.1. GTDB lineage: Archaea > Nanobdellota > Nanobdellia > Pacearchaeales > GW2011-AR1 > JAGVXH01. The sequence goes on from JAUWIJ010000011.1 coordinate 12,934, forward strand.
ACATCTGAACCTGAGAAAAATCGTGAGAATAATTTCTTTGCTGAACAAAAACAATTCTCGAAATATTCGAATCCTCTTTTAAATTATCAATTGTCCTCCCCATCACCTCTGCCGAATCAATCAGCGACGGCACAAAACTCGCACCAAGATAATTCACATACATCACATTCTCGCCACTCTCACGAACCACTTCATAAGAATACAACGGCGTCCCTGATTTAAACATCATTTTTTATCTCCTCAATTAAATAAAACAAAACCAATATTAAAATATATGTATACTCCCTTCTATGGTCAGTTGTCGGCAGTCAGTTGCCCCCTCCCCCCCTGAGTTTTGAGAGCGAAGCGGTGAGCCTGCCCCAACCTATGAGTCTGCCCCAACCTGTTTTCTTCTATTATTTGTGAGGGTATTCTCTTTTATATAGGTGAGGGTACTGAGTTCTAAGTTCTCGTTAGAGTTCTCAGTTCTGGAAAAACTTCCTGTTTTTCCGTATCTCCTAAACAATTATAAACTTTCCAAACTAATATATTGACATGACAGAACAACAAGAGAATAGCGACCAAGTTCAATTTCTTTTAGCAGACTTCAACACAAGACTAAGAGACATAGATGAACGAAACAAATTAATCAGAGAACGTGTCTTGCTCCTCGGCAAAAATTTAATCTCCTCGCGCCAGAATGTTGAAGATGAACTTCAGGAAATTAAAAAAAATAACCAAGAAATTAAAAAAGACTTAGAAAAAATTAAAAAAATTTCCACCAGTTTACTGACTGAGTTTAACAAATTCGTCCGAAGAGAAGAAATAATTCTAATTGAAAGAATGCTCAAAGATTTCCAACCCCTAGAATTTATGCGAAAAAAAGATATCGAAGAACTAATCGAAAACAAACTGCATTCACAATTAGAAACACGCCAAAAAACACCTAAGAAACAAATAAAAACTACAAAAACTACAAAATAATATGACAACGTCAACTAATTTAAAGGAGGCTACTTGTAGGGAACCTTGGTTCCGTCGAAAATAATATGACAACTCTAGACAAAGTAATACAAATGCAACAACAAGGAATATCAGACACAGAGATATCTACTCAATTACAGAATGAAGGCATTACCCCAACCGAAATTAACGATTCCTTAAATCAGGCTAAAATAAAAAACGCTGTCTCTCCTCCCGAAAATACAATTCCCGAACAAGCAATTCCCGAACAAGCTACTCCTCAGGGAATGCAAGAATCAATTACATCAAAAACTTCCGAAGAACCTACAGCCCCCCTCTCCACGAATCCCAAATCCCAAATCCCTAATGCCTCGCTTGCAAATCCCAAATCCCAAATACCGAATCCCTCACTTGCAAATCCCGAATCCCAAGGGTCTGCCCCAACCAATAGTGAAAGTGAATCTGTGAGGGTAATCCCTAATGCCTCGCCTGTGGCTCCAGAAATCTACCCACCCCAAACTCCAAACTCCCAACCCCCAACTCCTGATTATCAGCCTCAAGATAATTATTACCAGGAAACTCCCCAGTCATATTCACAACAAGATTATTACGCACCACAAACCGGGATGGACACCGATACAATCTCTGAAATAGCCGAACAAGTCACAACAGAAAAACTCAACGAATATAAAAAGAAAATCGGAGACATCGCATCTTTCAAAAATACAATTCAAGATAAAGTCGACGACATTGACGACCGATTAAAAAGAATTGAAAATACCATCGACAAACTACAACAGGCAATCGTAGGAAAAATAGGTGAGTTCGGCGAAAGCAACGCAATGATACACAAAGACCTCGACAACCTCCACGGCACCGTCGCAAAACTAATGAACCCCTTAATTGATAACTATAATGAATTAAAGAAAATGGCTAAGTAATTAGCAAAACCCTCCTGCTCCAATCTTCTGCAAAACCTCTCGTATCTCATTAATAACTTTCTGCTGACTTCTCTTATCAGACATCCTGACAAATCTAATCAGCATATCAACCAACTCATCTTCCCCAAGACATTTCAACTTAAAACCATCCGTAATAAAATAAAACCTAAAAGATTTATATCTCAACTCCTTAATCAAAATCCCGGCGACATTCCCCAAAACCTTTCCCTTCCGCGGATGATTTTCTAAGCTCTCCATTAAATCAATAATTTTATGGGCATCCCCCTTAAATTTCTTTTTAATTTCTCTGGCCAGAGAATTTACTATCTCTATCTTGGCCATTTTTCTTCTATCTCTTTTCTAAATTCTTCAAGCGAAACACAACCATCCGAAGACATCAAAAACTCCCGTAGCTGTTCCTTCACTGCCAAAGAATAAATCCTATTCAAAATAACCTCATAAGTATCTTCCTTGGAGCCAAACGAAGCAAGTTTATTTTTCATCTCCCGACTTAATTGTATTGTTGTAATCGCCATTCTATAGCAACCATAGCAACCATAGTTTATAAAATTATCTAAGGTCGTTCCACTCCATAGAGCTGAGAACTCAGACCGCTCATTTCATTCACTCTTAGAACTTAGAACTACCACTCCCAAAAGCCTACCCCCTTCCCCGTCCTCTGTTTCCTCTCAGTTCTGAGTACTCAGATCTCAGTTCTAGATTTTTTCTCAAAAAAATCTAAATCTTAGACCGCTCATTTCATTCACTTTTAGAACTTAGAACTACCACTCCCAAAAGCCCTGCCCCAGGGGCGTGCCCCTTGCCCCCGTCGGTGGTCGGATGATATCTCCGACCCCCTCTGAGTCAGCGTGCCCCAACCTATTTCTCTTTTATATAGGTGAGGGTATCTGAGTACTGAGCTCTGAGTTCTGAACAATGTTTAAAAATTGTTTAAAACATTGTTCTACTTCTTAGTCAATACTAAAGAGACAATCCCCGCAATAATCAAAAGCAAAATCATCCCAAACCATTCTGTATTAAACCAACTTTGAATTACTCCCCAGTTAGTTACCCAATTAAAAACATAGGCTGAAGATATCACAAAAAACCCGACAACAACTCCCAACAAAGCCCACGCGAACCAATCTTTCTTTCCAAAAAACGCCCCTATATCTATCCCAGGAATAAAAGCCAAAACAACAATCAAAAAGAAAAGTCCAATCACTCCCACGCTGAACCACGCTGAACTAAACTGCACAAATTCAACCAAGCTCGCCTCGACAATAAAAAAAGCCGACAAAATAAAAGAAACAAAAAGCATAATTGGTTGACTACCTCCCAAAACTTCGGTCTTAACCAAAAGAGCATAAAGCACAATAAACACTAGTAAAAATGCAAAGATAGGCATAAAATATCCAATCGCTGAAATTGACGCTTCTGCTACCATGTTATACTCCTATCTTCCCATTATTGTCTTTTCCCTTAGCCACAATAGCAATAATAGCAACAAGGATTCCTAACACAATTAACGCCCAGAAATTCTCAGTAAACCACCCACCGAATCCAGTATAACTCGTCCATTCATCCCACGCACTCAATGCCCAAATCACAACCCCAATTCCAACGGTTATCCCAATCCATTGTCCCTTGGTTCCGTCTTGTTGTTTAGGAAAGAAAAATCCAATCATAATTATTAATACCAAAAACAAAGACAAACCTATTCCAAATCTCGGAAAAATCACCGCAAAGAACTCCGAAACAAAATCAAACTGCAACGACAACAAGCCCACAGAAACCGAAATGATTGCCAAAATTCCTTTATTATCATCACCTAATATTTTGGTCTTATCAAGAATAGCAAACACAACCGCAAAAATTAACAAAAAGGGAATCGCATAAGAAAACACGCCCATCTCATTCCAAATATTTAACACGTCGGTAATTGTCGTGACCATGCTTCATCAAGAGAAATCTTATTTATAAAACTATCTCAAAGGAGAAAGCTACCTGCGAACAATTCGCTTCGAGAAAAACCAAATTCAAAACGTAATCGTTTTTCGAAATGCAAATTGCGAGTTACGGGAACCTTAGATCACCAGATCACCTACTGGGTGGTTCCGTCGGATTTATATATCTTTCTTTGCCCTTTACCTTAACTCAGAACTTAGAACTGAGACCGTTTCACTCTTTGCTCCAGAACTGAGACCGTTCATTTCATTCACTCTGAGAACTGAGACCGCTTCGCTTTGAGAATTGCCCCCCACCTCCCCCTCTGAGTTCTGAGTACTGAGTTCTGGAAAAACTTCCCGTTTTTCCGTTCCCAGACCGTTTCACTCTTAGAACTCAGAACCACCACTCGCAAAAACCCTGCCCCAGAGGCACGCCCTCGCTTCCCCGCTCCCAACCCCAAACTCCCAACTATCAGCGAAGTTGATAAACCCCGAACACCGACTACCTACTCTCCGTCCTTCTTTTTCTTATTGCCAAAAATCGCAACCGCCATCGCCCCAATAACCAAAACAATCATAAGAACGCTCATCCAAATATCCCCGCTTCCAGACAAAGAAAGCCATTCCAAAATCATACTTCCAAGACCGCTAACATACAAGACAACAGCTAAAGTAAACAGCCCAGCCAAAATCCCAAAAGTAATCTTCATCCACTTGGGAGCAGTAGACAAATCCCCAGCAACAAATCCATACAATATAAGAAACGTCAAGATAACCGCAATCCCCACCGCCATCCACGGCATTATTCCAACAATCACATCTCTTGGACCAGGAACACCAATCAAAAGTAAACCAACAACTAAAGCAACTATCGCATCAATCTGCGCTTTCCCGTCGCCCAAAATCTTTGACCTCTGCAAAATCGCGAACACCACAACAAACACAAGCAAGAACGGCAAAAGCATTTCCGTAAAAAATGGATTATCAAATATCATACATCTTTCAGATTAGAATCCTATTTAAATATTTCTAAAGACCAAAAAAATAATTTTAAATTCTCAATTCTCAGTTTTCATCCCTCAGTCAAGCACCTCCAAAACAATTTTGATTTTTAGCAGGAAAGTTCGCAGTGTAAAAAAATCCGTAGCGTACAAGCGTACGTGAGGATTTTCTTTACCAAGAAATTTTCGCTAAAAATCTAAATTAGTTCTTTATCTAATCTTTGATTAGATTTTATGAACTCGTCCTCAGATGAGTTCTTCTTCTTCGAGGGGAAGGTCTTCCTCCTCCGTCCTAACCGGGACCGCATTTCTATTGATTATAATAATATTCCCTATCGCTTTAATAAACTGGTGTGGCACAATAATTCCTCGAGCTCCTCCAAGAACACTAATCATACCCGATTCCCTAGACACAACAATTCTCCACCCATCTATCTTATTATCCACAAGATTAACTTCTTCGACTACTCCAAACAAATCGCCAGAATCCGTATATACCTTTATCCCAACAACCTCACTCATTCTTTTTATCTTTAACATAACCTAACTAAAAACTTTTCATTTAAATACATTTGTATAGTTCACTAAATCAAAATCTTTCCCGCTCCCGCAACAACCAACAACCGAATAACGACACCCGACGACCCACTACTCACTACCCACTAATAACGCTACCAACTACCAACTACCAACTACTCACTAATCGGCCACCGGCCGATTTAGGTAGATTTATAAAAATACCAATCCTCTTTCAATCATGGATATTAAAGAAAATAGTAAAGAAATCTCCATAATTATTCTGGCCGCAATAGTTTTAGCACTGGCCGTTGCCTTCAAAGACACCAGTATATTTTACGTCGCACTAATAAGTTTCTTAATTATCATCGGAGTAAATGTTCTCGTGAAAAAAATAGTTGGATACAATCTTGAAACAGCAGTTAAAACAAAGTTCTGGGCATGGTACCAATACGGCTTACGAACAGACATGCATTTCAAAAAACCGATTCCAATGCTCTGGCTCCCTTTAATTCTAACTCTCTTCACAAAAGGATTTTTTCTATGGCTCGGCATTCTGGAATTCGATGTTGTAGCAAAAACAGAAAGAGTATCTCGACGACACGGACTCTACCGATTTACAGAAGTCACCGAGTGGCACATGGCATTAATCGCAACATGGGCATTAGCCGCAAACTTAATCCTCGCAATCGCAGGATACATTATAGGATTTGAACTCTTCGCAAAACTTAGCATCTACTTTATCGCATGGTCAACAATCCCAATCGCAGGACTCGACGGCTCAAAAATATTCTACGCAAGCAGAGCATTATGGACGGTAGTTTTCACAATCGCAATGCTACTATTATTCTTAGCATTAACAATTATTTAGCTCTAAAACTCATAAACTAATAAAAACTAATTTAAAGGAGGCTACCTGTAGGGAACCTTGGTTCCGTCGGAAATAGATACGACGAAGTCGACTAACTCAAAGGAGGCTACCTGTAGGGAACCTTGGTTCCGTCGGAAACCTATAAATACTCACCCGATTTATTTTCTTTATGCCACACGAATTATTAAAAAATATTCAACCAAGAAAATATCAGCAAGCCATTTTCGAAACCTGCAAAGAAAAAGACTGCCTCGTAGTTCTCCCCACCGGAACCGGGAAAACCCTAATCGCACTAATGACAGCAATCGACCGATTCAAAAAATTCCCTCTAGAAAAAATCTTAATCCTCGCTCCGACACGACCTCTGATAGAACAACACTTTGAATCATTCAAAAAAAATCTTCCGGAAGACTGGGCAGACATGCAACTCTTCACGGGCAAAACCCCCGCCGACAAAAGAAAACAAATATGGGAAACCGCAGAATTTATTTTTTCGACACCCCAATGCATCGCAAATGATTTAGATAAAATGTTATATCAACTTAACGAGGTCTCGTTATTAATCGTAGACGAATGTCACAGGTGCCTCAAAAACTACGCATACAACAGAGTCGCACAAAAATACAAAACACAGGCAACAAATCCACGAGTTCTTGCGTTAACAGCCTCCCCGGGAGGAGACAAAAAAACAATCACACAAGTCTGCGCAAACCTCGGAATCAACGCCGTAGAAATAAGAACACAAAAAAGCCCCGACGTTCTCCCTTATCTTCAGGAATTAGAATTTGAAAAAATAGAGGTAGAATTCCCCGCCGAATTTATGGAAATCAAAATACTTTTAGAAGAAATTTACAATAAAAAAATAAGCGAACTAAAACATAGAAGAGTTCTTTTTGGTTATGCTTCAAAAACAATGCTTCTCAAAACTCAGGCAAAATTAATGCAGAATATTAAAAGAAAAAGAAATATAAACAATATGCTCGCAGTTTCCGCCTGCGCAACCGCACTAAAAATATCGCACGCCCTAACTCTCCTCGAAACCCAAACTATATCCTCATTCATAGTCTACCTAAAAGATTTATTCAAACAAGCATCCGAAAAAAAATCCAAGGGTGTCCAAAAATTAGTCCGCAACCCCTGCTTCGCCAAAGCATACACTCTAGCCACAACCCTGAATAAAGAACACCCGAAACTTCAAGTCCTAAAAGAAATTGTCAAAAAACAATTCCAAACTAATCCAGACTCAAGAATAATCGTCTTCGCCCAATTCCGTGAAACCGTCCTGACAATCTCCGAAGAACTAAACAAAATACAGGAAGTCAAAGCAGACACATTCGTCGGACAAGCAATAAAAAATCACGAAAAAGGAAAAACAACAGGACTCAAGCAAAAAGAACAAAAAGAAATGATTGAAAAATTCAAACTGGGAAAAATAAATGTTTTGGTCGCCACCTCAATCGCAGAAGAAGGACTAGACATCCCTGAAGTAAACGAGGTAATATTTTATGAACCCATCCCCTCTGCAATAAGAAAAATCCAGCGAGCAGGAAGAACCGCCCGACTTTCCAAAGGCGTCCTAAAAATTCTAATTACCAAAAAAACTCTCGACGAAACCTTCCACTACGTCGCCAACCACAAAGAAAAACGAATGCACAAAGCAATCGACGAAATTAAAAAAGACTTTGAAAATAACGATGGACAGAAAAAGTTAATTATATAAGATGCTCTGTTTTTTCTAATATAGGTATCTATATTTTTAACAAACTGTAGTAGAAAACTCTGACAAAGCGAATAAATTACAAGAATATTTTTTAACAGGAATAAAAAATATTCTTGTAATTTATCGGAGGTTTAATTTACGAAATTGAGTCTGTGAGGGGAATTCTCCACCAATATTTAATAATTAAAATAAGTCTGGGTTTGATTGATTTTTAAAAAAAGTTTTGACTTGGCTAAAGCGATTTAGAATTTAGTTGAAGGGAATTTTATTATTAAAAAATCATCTAAAATTTCTTTTATTGATTCAAAAAACTTATCACAAAAAAATAACAAAACAAGAGAATGTTGTTTTAAAAATTAGGGTATTTTAAAATAAAAAGAAGAATCTTCAAGCGCGGGAGTTAGAAGAATAAAGAGAATTTTAATTTAAAAAATTAATCAAATAAGAGTATAGTTTTTTCGATTAAAAAAGTTTATGATAGTTTTTTATTAAAAATAAAAGTGTTCCATTTAACATTACCATCTTAAGATTGCAACACCATTTGCACCACTACCAGCACGTATAGAAACAGCACCTGCACCACCACCACCTGGAAAAACTCCATCAACATATCTTTTCCCACCAGGTCCCCCCAATCCTGCACCTTTTCCGCCGATCATTCCAGCACGGGATCCCCCGTTTTGACCAGGAAAATGAGAAGAAACTCCGCCGCCGCCACTTTGTGGACTAGTGCCATGCATATTCCCGCGCTCACCACCACCGGCAACAATTACATTATTAAATTTTGTATCTCCTCCATTAATACCATGTGTAGTTCCTCTTCCGCCGGCTCCACCTTGGCCTACAACAACACTATACATTAAACCTGAAACAACTGTATGCCAATATTCAACATACGCTCCTCCACCACCTCCAGTTGAGCCAGAATAATAACCCCCTCCGCCGCCGCCAGCACCCCACATTTCAACTAAAACAGTTGTAACACCTACAGGACAAGTCCATATATAACTTCCGGGATTTGAAAATACTGCAAGATTTTGGTCTCCTCCTCCACTAGGCAAAACAACACAACCCCAACCATTATCCTCGTCAATAAATTGTAAAATCTGTCCATCTTCACATCCAGCTGGGGGGGCAACTTCTGTTATCAAATGCCCTGGATTTGGAGCAACTCCTGGGGTCAGAGCATAAACAACACCGACGACCAACACAGCAAATAACAAAACAACCCAAGTAATATTTTTCTTCCCCAACTCAATTTTCAAACCCACCATAAATATACTAACAATATGTAATATATAAACATTTGTTTTAAGATTTTTGGAAACCAAAAATCCAGAACTTAGAACTCAGTACCCTCACCTATATAA
>JAUWIJ010000001.1 GCA_030605415.1 archaeon
AAAATCCTGTCTGTCCCGACGGGTATACCGAGGTAGACAAAAGAGGTTGTAGTGTTTTTGTCGAAGAGTGTGAGGATACCTGTTCGCCAGCGGGTCCAGTTTATAGTTGTAGTGGAGATAACAAAAAAATTTTAGTGAGGACATGCGGAGACTTTGACGACGACGATTGTTTAGAGTGGGATGATATTAAGGTGTTTAAGGCATGTGGCGCAAAGGAACAGTGTCAAAATGGGGAGTGCGTGGCGACGTGGGCGTCGTTGAGTTTGGACTTTCATTTACAAGCCATAATAGACGATGACCCATATACACGTTATATACATACGAGGACTTTTGAGGAGAGTAATGGAGTTGGGGTGACTTTGACGAGCGCGGAAATGTGTTATCAGTCAACTGGTAATTGTGATACCAGTCCGCCATTAAATTATAGAATAGAGGGGAATGATGAATTGGTTCATACAGATAAGCAATTTTATACACCCTATAGTCCAGATAAATTTACCCTTAAATATTGGGGCACCGACGATAATGGAAATGATGTTTATGTGGAGCAGTCAATGTGTGTAGAAGGAGCGGATGTTACTGATAATTGCTGAGGGTTGGTTGAAGGTCAAGGAAATTAAAAAAGAGCCCCTGCAGAGTTCAAGCCCTCGTCAAAAACGTTGCTCGGCTTAACCCGTTAGTGCTTTTTTGATTGTTGGTACACTCTGCTCAGGCAATAAGCTAAATAATTTATCCTTTTTAAATTTATTTTTTATCTATTCTCCAGTCTTTTGAGGGTTTATTGTTTATATTTACTATTGGAACACAATATTTAGTCTCCTCTCATTAACTTACGTTGATCTTATTAATGGATATGATTATACAGTAACAGAAACATTCTGGGGAACTGATGATAACGAAAATGCTGTTCAGGCAAGTTATAGTTTTAGCGTGACAGCTTGAGGAAAATGATTGAGGAAAATAAAAAATTAAAAGAGGCTCCAAAAGGGAGCCATAAAAATTATTTACATACTATAGCATGGCCCTTCCCCATGACAGGGTTGATGGCAAACACAATCACATCTGTCACAGCTTGCATCATATACATCAGCTTTTAAACCATTTCGTGCTCCTGTAAGAATTTTTGCATCTCCTAACGATTCTAAAACATTACTATCTATACATTCCATTTTTTCTAAATTCATTTTTTATACCTCCTTTTAAGTTGATTAGTTCGTTTATATTTCTTTCAAAATGCTGTACAAATATTTTATTTATTTCAACTTCTTCCATTTGTCCATCAACATTTTTTAAAAACCTAATTATTTTATCCGCTCCAGATTCTCCGAAGTGCTCCATAATTGAACAAATTATTAAATGTCCAACTCCATAATTATATTCTGGGGCACCTCCTTTTAATGAAGAAATATTAAAGTTAATTTTATTACTACAATTTTTATTACGATGATATTGAGCAATGCCCTCGTTAAATAAGGACAAGTCAGCTATCTTAGAATAACCATAAAATAAATGGGATAACTCATGTGCAAAAGTTCCAAGCATACTCTCCTGTTTATGAATAGTAAATTTTTCAATAACTGAAGGCGAAAAGATGTTAATTGTTGTGTGATATCCAACCATTGCACACATCCAATTTTGTTTAAATTCTTTCCCTGTAAAAAACAAAAATTCTTCAGGAGAATAAATAAAACAAATTCTAATTGTTGGCAAATCTTTATCAAATGAATAAAATTTTTTTATCTCCTGATATTTCTCTTCGAGTTTATCAAAATCAAAATTTTCTAAATAGTCTTTATCTATTTCTTTATATCTTATTAAAAATCTTCCTTTTCGTATTATCATTCTACTAAAAATCCTCCAGCTTTCAAAATTTTTCCAAATTCCTCTGCCTTCTCTCTATATTGTTTTGGAAAATTATTCAATTTAAATCCTTTTGGTCGTATACCTTCAACAAACTTTTTCATTGATTCGTTTACTAATAATGTACCCCCATTATATAACAAATATTCCTCCTCTTTTTCTTTTCTCGTTCCATACAAATTAACTTTATAATTAATATTTTCGTCAACAGAAGGTAATATTTCTGTTACTACCATTTTCTCTAATTTGCCAACCATTCTTGAATCTTTTTTATTTAATTCTTCTCCTTCTTTTAGTCCCTCATATCTGCATCCACCCAAGCAAGACTTTACTTCTACACATTCTTTACAATCATCTGGAACATATACATTTTTTCTAAAAACATTTAATCTATTCCAGATATTTTTAAATGGTTCTGTAAAAACATTTCCCTCTGTAAATGGAGAATGTCCACATGCTCTTATGTCACCATTATATGCAATCTGAATTGAACTTCTTCCTGCACTGCAACTTCTTCTAAAAGTTTTATCTTTTCTTAGGTCTTCAGGTAAAGCACAATATGGAATTACTTCTAAAGCATTTATTTTAATATTAAAATCACTTCTTAATTTTACTAAATCTCTTAAAGTAGATACCATTTCATCATTATTCAAATGATAATTTGAGTCTCCTCTGAATGCTGGTCTCAATGCTGGCGTTACTGCAATTTTTTTAATACCATAATTTTCTACAAGAAATTTTCCTTGTTCATACACAGAATCTTTATTGATTTTATGAACAACCATATTAATCGTTGGATTAAAACCTTCTTTAACTAAATTCTCTAAATTCTCCAAAACTTTATTCAACGTATTTATTCCAGTTATTTGTTTAAATTTTTCATTTTGGAAGTATGGTAAAGATACTAAAAAGCCCATATCTGGATTTACATTTTTCAATTGTGATAATTTGTTTTTATTTAATAAAGATAAATTTGTATTCATACTGCAAGGCGCATTCTTCTTGTATAATTGTTTAGCAATTTCTAATGATGCTGGCATATTCATCAAGGGTTCTCCGCCTGTTATCACTGTATCAAAAGGTTTTATTTGACTAAAAAAGATATCCATTAATTTTTTTGCTGATTCATTAGACATTTTTTTACTTACAGAATTATTTTCTCTCCAATAATTGTAACAGTAGAAGCATTTATGATTACAATCTTCTGTAACTTCAATTTGTGCATTTAAAGGATATCTCAATCCAACATTTTCTTCCATTTCGATTTCTCCAGAAACAGTCTGAAGTGCCGACCACCTCTGAATATATACCGAGATTAAAGTTTATAAGTTTTATTGCGACTAAGTTTTTGTGTAATTCAATGGAAATGATAAATTAATCCATACAGATAAAAAATTCTCTACACTTCATGATTGGGAAAAATTTACTCTTAAGTACTGGGGCACCGATGATAATGAGAATTCTGTTTATATAGAGCAGACAGTGTGCGTAGAAAAAGGAACTTTTTTGTTTGATGTTGGTTGTTGAAATGGGAAATAAAAGATTTTATAAACATTATTACTTATGAAATATATATGAAAAAACCAATAATTGATTGTATTGCATTTCTTCTCATTAAGGGCAACAAAATTCTTTTAGAAAAACGCAAACTAACAAAAAAAGTAGATCCGGGAAAAATTTGTATACCAAGTGGAGGAACAGAAAAAGGAGAAACTCCAGAGGAGGCTACACTTAGAGAGATAAAAGAAGAATTTGATATTGAAGGAAAGAATCCAAAATTTATTGCAAAAATTATTTATCCTACTGAAAAAATTAATTTTTTAGTTAGTTATTATGTAATTAAAGAATGGGAAGGTAAAATACAAAATCTTGAAGCCGATAGATTAGAGTGGGTTGAGATAAGTAAAGACAATGTGGATACATGGATAGATAAAATTGCCATTGATATTTATAAAAATGTTAAATCATAATTCTTTCGATAAAAACAATTCACCTTTTCAAGAATAATATTAAGCTTTCTTATAAGATAAGCCAATATCTTAAAAAAATTCCTCAAAACTCTTTTTTACTTCCTTAAAACTCTTCTCCTTAATATCAAAAATCCTATCCTCTCTCTTATTCAAGGTTTCCATCATCTCAATAAATTCCTTTTCTTCAAATATCTCTATCCCCATTTTCTTGCAAACCTTTTTTATTTCCATGATAGATTCTTCAACACTTTCTTCATCGGAAATTAATTTTTCTGCTTCAAAATAACAAATATCTCCAGAACGAACTAATGCAAATTCAATGTTTTCCAGCTTGAATAAAAAAGTCTTAGTGTCCATTAGAACACCCCTAAACCAACCCAGATGCTTAAAGAATTCCAAAGCCGAACCAAATTTATCTAAATCTATCGGGAACAGAAATTCCTTCCTCGCTTCTTCAGCGCCCCAGCGACCATACTTCATAACAATTTCCGCCTCCTTATTAGTCACTCGTAATTTCAAGTCTACCGGATCTTCCCTAACCGCATTCAAGTCATTAACATCAGAATCTTCTCTAAAATAAATAAAAGAAATTCTGTCTTTCTCTTCCACAAAAATAGCCTCTCGCCTAAATTTCTCTAAAAGCTCCTCAAAATTTTTTATTCCGCCCCTAACCTCTACTTCTATTTGCTTCGTCATAAATAACTTAGAAAAGACGGACTTTTATACCTTTTCAAAACAATGTTTATGTTTCTTCATTTTATCCCAAAAACTTCCTTAGCTTTCCCTAATTGAAACTCTCCGTTGTCATCCCATTTTACAAATTTTAAAAAATCCTTTGGATCTATGAATTTTCTTAAGGGGATAGCTCCTTCTGCAGGATCCACAGTTTGCTTTTTTATTTTATCAACCTCGGCAACAAATCTAAGAATGTGATGGATGCAATTTCTCTTGCAATTATCACCAAGGGGTGTAATTTTAAAACAGCCAACGCGTCTAATGTTTTTAATATCTAAATCAGCCTCCTCGTTAACTTCTCTAATTAAGGTGTCCTCAAAACTCTTATCGCAATCCTCGGGACCACCTCCGGGCAAACACCAGTATCCTTTATTACAATCAACTATGCAAAGCTTACCATTCTCGTCAAAAATAAAACCGTATGACTGAATCACATTTTCCAAACTTTCAAAATTGATATTATCGAGCCATTTCATCAAATATTTCTGTCCCTTCCATTCAATTTCGGATATCATTAAACCATTATTACTTTAAGCACTAAATAAAATTAACTATTAATATCAAGCATAAAATGTTAAATCATAACAGCAATAGCTAAATTATTCATCCTTCCTCCTATAATCTTTAATTTCAAGCTTCTGAAAATATTTCTCCCTATTCATTCCCTTTTTCAAAACTTCCCTTAACAATTTCTTATCACCACCCCACTTAATCCTCTCAATAAAATCCTCAAGCTCAAGCCACTCATATTTACTATGTTCCTCATTTAAAATAACGTCTGACAAATCAACAAAAGAAATAAAATTATATTCCTCACAAATATCCTCTTCCCAATTATAAATAGAACTCCAATTCAAAAAAACGGTCTCTCTTACAACTAGACCCGTTTCCTCCATAACTTCTCTTGTGACAACTGTCTCGTGAGACTCGCTATCTTCAACACCACCAGTTACAACAAACCAGTCGCCCTTTCCGTGCTCCGGATGCGGTTCGCTATACAAAGCCAACATCTTTTCATCCCTAATAATAAATGTTAAAATCTTTTCTTGCATCTCACACTAAAGATTTCTTAATTTTTAAGCTCTTCTAAAATGAGTGTTACAGTATATAAAAAGAATTTATCAAAAGAATCAAATCAAAAATATTATTTAATATTAAACTTTTCAGAATTTTTAACACCACTTTTCTGTTATTACTAAAAAATGCAAACACTTATAAATGTTAAATATTTTAAAATTCCAACATGAGTAAAAATATTAATATTGCACTTGTTGGTATAGGAAATGTTGCCAGTGCCCTTATTCAAGGAATAGAGTATTACAAATTAAACCCCTCTGAGAAATTAGGGATTCTTCCGGAAATAACTCAATATGATGTTGAAGATTTTAATTTTTCCCTTGGAATTGATGTTAATAAAGAAAAAGTGGATAAAGATTTAAGCGAGGCTATTTTCATCAAACCCAATTGCGCGGAATTTCTTCATAAACCCAAATGTTTGGATGCGAGAGTAATTGGAGGATCCATTTTAGATGGACTTGATAGTGATATAAAAAATTATATTCCAGTTGATGAATCATTCGAGAAGACAGATATCCAGACAGAATTAATTAATAATAAAATTGATGTAGTCGTTATTCTTTTACCTACAGGTTCACAAAAGGCTGCGGAATTTTATACTAAAGAAGCAATATCTGCAGGATGCGCAGTTGTAAATGGGATGCCTGCTTTACTTGCAAACAATAAAGAAATAGTCTCCCTTGCGGAGCAGAAAAATATTCCTTTAATTGGAGATGATGTAAAATCTCAAATAGGTGCAACAATTATTCATAGAAGTCTATCTAATCTTTTTCCAATGAGAGGGGCGATTATGGATCGCACTATTCAATTAGACTGGGGTGGAGATATGGATTTTTGTAATCTTTTAAGCAATGGTAGATACGAACAAGGAAAAAGGCAATCCAAAACAGGGTCAGTGATAGATCATTTGCCGAATAAAAATTCTGTGGATGTGCAGATTAGTGCTGTAGACTATATCCCTTTTCTGAAAAATCAAAAAGAAGCATATACAAGAATTGAAGGTAGAATTTTTGGAGGCAAAAATGTAAGAATTGATGTTACTATGCAGGTTCAAGATGGATATAATTCTGCTGGAATTGTGGCAGATATGATTCGGGTCGCTAAAATTGCAAAAGATAAGAATCTTGGCGGAGTTATTCATCCAGCATGCTCTTTTTTTAATAAAAAACCCCCTATTCAGACAGAAGACGACACTGCAAAAAAAGAGCTTCTAAATTTATTAAGCGATAAATAAAATGATAATTAATTCTACTCTTCATAAAGAGAGAAGGGATGCTAGGATTAAAGCTATGAATCCTCAAATATCTTATTCTGGATTTGATTTAATGAGTGATATTTCTCAGATGGCAGAAAGAGCAATTAAAAAATCATATAAGGTTTTAGAAAAAAATTTATTTGAAGAAAAATCTCCTTCTATAGCAATATTTTTATATGGCTCTGGAGGAAGAGGGGAAATGACAAATTATTCTGATATAGATATACATTTTATTTCCGCGATAGATGATCCTCAAGCATCAGTTTTTCAAGAAAAATTACACAAGGAATTAGCTAGTTATCAATTTGGAAAAATTGATGATCCTAATTGGAAAAATATGAAATCTGTCGAGAAATATGCTGCAAGAAGTATCACTGAAGCCAATCAAATTTTTGATGCAAAATTGGTAGCAGGAGATAAAGGATTAGCTAAGGAATTAACGAGAATTATAGAAAAATATGATACCCAGGAAAGAAAAATAAGAAATATGTTATTTCAAAAATTTTATTTAGAGCATTATTATGGTGCGAGGAGTAATGTCGAAGTTCCAAATGTAAAATATTGTTCGGGTGGATATAGAGATCTTTTAACTTTTGATTGGTTTTCTAATTGGATATCATCTACTAAGGGACTTCCTTCTGATATTATAGGAAAAATGCCTCAGATACAATATTCTTTAAAGGATATAGGAGCCAAAGGTATTATTACGAACAAAAAAGAACGTTTAGCTCTAGATTCTGCGGAATTTATGGTTTTATTTAGAAATGAAGTTCTTCATTCTAATATTGGAACTAAAGATGAAGGAATTACTCATTTGGATATTCCTACTATGGAACGAACCTTTTCTTCATCTCCTGAATATTTTTGTTCTCTTGGTGTTTTTTCTCCGAATCAACTACTGCCTTTATTTAATGAACATGCCAAGGTTATCAAAAATACTAAGAAAAAAATTTTGGATTATATAATTTCAGTTGAAGGAAAAAATAGAGGGGGGAAATGGCTAAGGGACTATAAGGATTCTCTCGCAATAAATATCTCAAATCAAAGAAGAAAAGAAATTGCGAAACAAGATGATGTTATAACCAAGCTTAGTTCTATTTGGGGAATGAATTATAATGCGGACACAGAATTGTTTAATGAGGTTTGTGGGCAAATGATTGGAACGACTCAATGGGAAGCGTTAGCCTCGATGGCATGTAGCCCAAAGAGTTCTCCAGAATTATTGAGCGAGATAGCTAAAACTAGCATGAGTCATGAAGGTTTGGGTTATATTCTTAGGATACTCGGAAGGAATCCCTCTACTTCTAAAGGTACCTTAGAAGATATTGCTGGTAATTCTTCATTGGATAAAAGATATAGAATAGTTGCAAAATTGAATTTGGAAAAAGGTTTATATATTGCGACGACGAGATCTTCTTAATGGAGTTGAAGATATTATCAAGATTGGGAAGTGAGGAGGTTGAAGTATTTTGGTGATTCGTAAAGTTGAACAAAAAGACAGAAAATTGCTGGAAGAAATGGCTACTAAATATCTTGAGCCATTATATGGCAATCAGGATAAAGCTGTTGAGAGTTGGATGAATGGAAAAAGAATTGTTTATATAAGTTCGGATGAAAATAATGATGTGAAGGGACTTGTTGCACTTTTAGATAATCTTGATAAGGATTATATAACGATGTCTACATTGTTAATTGATGAAAATTTTCGACATAAGGGGGCTGGTAAAGGATTACTTGAAAAGGCTATTGAATATTCAAGTGGAACTCAAAATGATTATTTAATAGTGACTGTTAATGAAAATATTAATAGTACTTTTAACTTGTTAAAAAAATATGGCTTTGAGGTTATAGATAAATTGAAAAATAAGCATATTATTGGACAAACTGAGTTTGTACTTAGGAGGGATTTGTGAAAATAGTAAGAAAAATGAACTTGCAACAGAAATATTATGATTTTATTGCTAGCGGAAGCAAGGTTTTTGAGGGGCGACTTGGAATTGGTAAGGATAAGAATTTGAAGATAGGAGATATCATTGTTTTTAATGATTCTTTAAGAGTTAGAATTACGAGTATTCATATTTTTTCTTCTTATGAAGATGCAATGAGGGTTTTAGATTTTAAAAAGTTGATTCCTGATGCAGAGAGTATTGATGAAGCTGTTGAGGTTTATGAAGAGTTTTATTCTGAGAAAAGGCAGATGGAATTTGGAGTATGGGTTTTTGGCTTTGAATTAGCATGACCATATAATAATCATCAAAGAGTGTTTTTAGTATTTTGAATATATTACTGTCAGACAAAAGATATAGAATAGTTGCAAAATTAAATTTGGAAAAAGGTTTATATATTGCAACGACGAGATCTTCTTAATATGAAGTTAAAAATATTATCTCTAAATATCTTTAGATATTATCAAGATTGGGAAACAAGAAAATCAAAAATTATTAATTTTATTAAAAAAACTAAACCTGATATTATCGTTCTTCAAGAATGTTTTGATGATTCTCGTTATAATAAGGAAGGAGATAATCAAGGCACTCAACTAAATAAGGAACTTGGTTTTAAAAATTGTATTTATTCTATTGCAGAAAAACTTAAATCCGAAAGAGGAAAATTAATTGACGTCCCTGTTTATGATGGATTATGTCTATTAACCAACCTTTCAATTATTCAAAATAATGATATTAAATTAAAGAAAGCAATAGATGACAGACATGATAGAATTATTCAGAGAGTTGTTTTATCAAAAGAAGATAATAAATTTATATTATTTAATACTCATTTTTCCAACAGGGACGATTGGGCAAACGACCATTTAGAGGAAACAATTAATCTTGCCAAAAAAGAAACAAGCACTCCAATTATTATAGGAGATTTAAATATAAAAGTTCAGGAAAATATAATGAAAATTACTGGAGAGGATTATAATATTTCTTGGTTTATAAAAAAATACATATCTTTTCCTTCCGAGGAAGAAACGTTTGATTATGTGCTCTTGCCAAAAATTGGATATAAATTTGAAAATATTTTTTGTTCAGGAAATCATTTATCGGACCATAAAGCGCTTGTTACTACAATTTCTAAAGTAGAAAAGTGAAAGATACGCCAATTAGTTAAGATTATTGAAGAGATTATTAATATTTAATTCTAATTTAACAAAAAAATATAAGAAGGTTGTAGAAGATTTAGATTTATCCGATTTTGAAAAAACCAAAGAAGAATATAATACCTTTTTGTAGAAAATCACTTCTAAAATCCCTAAAAATCTCCACCAGGTCCAACCGGTGCTGGCGTAGGAGCTGGTTCACTCGCCGCTGGCGCACTCGTCGTTGATGTACTCGCCGCTGGCGCACTCGGACTACTCAAACCACCATTGCTTTGAGTAATTGCATACAAAATCGCTCCACCAACCAAAGCTGTACCAAGAATTGTTAAACGAGACAACCATTACGCAAGGTTTATTAGTTTGTCTTTTGTTTTTATTGTATGCCGTTTGATATAATTATTGGAAGAAACGAAAGCGACAAAAAAGCGTTCGGAAATAGAGGACTAGCTTTTATCGGGAAAAGTTTTGTTACAATGGGAAATTACACGTCGCTGTCGAACCCGATTTTCATGGACGTCGCTCGGTCGCATGTCATTCTAATAAGTGGAAAAAGAGGAAGCGGGAAATGTCTTCACGAAGATAGCTTAATTAGTTTAGGAGACGGTTCTCAGGTTTCAATTAAAGATTTGGCTGAAAATTCTGAAAAGATTGTTTCAATGAATAATAAAATGAAAATGGAATTGGTGGATAAATCTAAGTTTTTTTCCAGAGAGGTTGATAAATTATTAAGTGTTAAACTAAGGAGTGGAAAAGAAATTAAATTAACTCCAGAGCATCCGCTTTTTACAGTGAAGGGGTGGATTCCTGTTGGTGAATTGGATGTTGGTAGTAGGATTGCGACTCCGAGGGTAATGCCGTGTTTTGGAGATTTTCAAATGAAAGAGTGTGAGGTCAAGTTGCTTTCATACCTAATTGCGGAAGGGCATACTAAAAAAGTTGTTTTATTTTCTAATATGGATAAAGAAATTGTTGAGGATTTTCGTGAAGCATTAAATAATTTTGATTCATCTCTAAGCTTAATTAAAGAACAAGAAGGTTGTTATAGAATTTCTGATCCTAATTGGAAGACAAGTGTTTTGGAACATGATTTATCTCGGACTGATAAGGGGCAGTTTGTGAAAGGTACGAAAAATGTTTGTAGAAAAAGAAGTATTCGGGAATTGATTGAAAGGGAAAGTATTTTTGGAAAGTTGGCTGTCGAGAAATCCCTTTCTGATAATTTGATGAAACTAAGAAAGAAACAGATGATTTTGTTTTTAAATAGGTTGTTTAGTTGTGACGGGAGTATATATAAATCAAATAATTATTGGGAGATTTCTTATTCATCTTCTTCGGAAAAATTGATTTGTCAAGTTCAAAGCTTATTGTTGAGATTTGGTATTTTGTCTAAGCTGAGGGAGAAAAAAGTTAAATATAATGAGAAAATTTTTAATAGTTTTGAGTTGGTTTTGAATTCAGTTAATGTTGTGAGTTTTATTAAGCAAATTGGTTTTTTTGGACAGAAGGATGCTCGGATGGAAATTGCTCTTGAGGAAATTGATTTAGCCTCGAAGAATCCCAATGTTGATATAATACCCAAGGAGATTTGGGATGGGTATCGTCCAAAGAATTGGGCAGAGATTGGTAGAAAATTGGGGTATAAACATCCTAAGGCAATGAGAGAAAGAATTAGATATTGCCCTTCTCGAAATACTCTTATGAAGATTGCAGATGCCGATTCTCATGATTTATTTAAACGCTTTGCGAGTTCGGATATTTTTTGGGATGAGATTATTTCTGTTGATGTTTTAGAGGGAAATGCTACGGTTTATGATATTTGTGTTCCGCGTAATCATAATTTTGTTGCGAATGATATGATTGTTCATAATAGCTACACAATTGGCACGATGGCTGAAGCGTTATCTGATTTGGGCGTCGAGGAGTCTGGGAATATAGCACCCTTGATTTTTGACACAATGGGAATTTTCTGGACGATGAAATATAAAAACGCAAAAGACGAAACCCTATTAGATGAATGGGAATTAGAACCAAAAAATATTCCAATGAGAGTTTTCGCCCCATTCGGTTATTATCAAAAATATAAAGATAAGGGAGTTGATGTCGACGCTGAGTTTGCTATTAAAATTTCCGAGTTAGATTCGACAGATTGGGTCGCGCTTTTTGAGTTAAGGTTTACCGATGCGATTGCAGTTATAATTGAATCCGTAATCAGCGAGTTAAAAGAGTCAAAAGATAATTTTAGTTTTGAAGATATTTATAATTTAATTAGACGTGCGGAAAATGTTTCGCAGGAAGTCAAAAATTCGGCGATGGCATTATTCGATGCAGCGAAGAGCTGGAAGGTTTTTGACGAAGAAAAGGGAACATCGGTCCGGGATTTGATTTCCGCAGGACGAACAACAGTGATTGACTTGTCGATGTATGCTTCGCTCGGAACTTTTAACGTCAGGGCTTTAATTATTAGTCTGGTTTCAAAGAAAATTTTTAATGAAAGGATGAGCGCAAGGAAAGACGAAGAAATTCAGGCAGTGCAACATGGTGCGGATTATGCGAGATATAAAATTAAAAGAGAGGTACCATTAGTCTGGATATTTATCGACGAAGCACACGAGTTTCTCCCCAGAGACGGAAAAACACCGGCGACAGATGCCCTGGTTCAAATATTAAGGGAGGGAAGACAACCCGGGATTTCAATAGTGATGGCGACGCAACAACCCGGAAAAATTCACACGGATGCGATGACCCAATCAGACATTATAATTTCACATAGAGTCACAGCGAAGCTAGACGTCGACGCCCTAAATGACATTACGCAAAGCTATATGTATTCAAATATCTCGGAAAAAATTAACGGACTGCCTCGGCTGAAAGGTTCGGCTATTATTTTAGACGACAACTCGGAAAGAATTTATCCAATGAGAATCAGACCACGATGGACTTGGCACGGCGGCGAAGCACCGACAGCAATCAAAAAAGTTGATGAAGAATTGTAGGAAACGTCTTTGACGTTGCGGTTGGGAGTTAGGGGTTGGGAGTTGGGGGCGGGAAACTCCAAACTCCAAACTTCTAACTACCAACTGGAGAGGGGGGAAATATTTATAAACAAGTCATTCTTAATATATTCAGAAAATGGTGAAAAAAATTCAGATTAACATGTCGAACAAATCGTTTTATTCGTTGATTGTGTTTGGGGTTTTGATTTTGGCAGGCATTGGAGTTTACGCTTATAATTCTGGGGCTGACCCGTCGGTGATGGGGCATTCTATTGATGAGATTGAGGGATTGGGTTCTCTTATGGATAATTATTACACTAAAAGTGAAGTTTATACTCAAAGTGAAGTTTACACCAAAGAACAAATTGATGCTATGATTTCTACAATAGAATCTGGCGGAACTGGATGTCCTGTAGGATATACACTTTATAAACAAAGCACTGAAACAGCGAAATGTTATAAGGATGGAAAGATTATTACTATTCTATGGTATGCGTATGGTACAGTGATGAGTGGGCGTGACTGGCAGTGTGAAGGACGTATTAATAGTGGGAACCTTCAAACTCGCGCAACTTCCAACCCTGGAGATTATAATGAGGTTTCTAGTGGTTGGGTAGATGGAACAAGCGAAACATACCAAATGTATTATCCTCAATATAGAATTAGATGTGTTCCAAATTGGAAAGGAATGATTATGCAATATGAGAATTCAGTATATGGCACTCCAATGTGGCGCCCAACAGCGGAGTATCATCTAAGCCCAAAAGGGTATGAAGTTAGTTGGGGTAATGTTCTCCAAATTAATTAACTTCTGACATAATTAAAAATTAATTAAGTGTAATAATATTTATAAAGAGTTGAAAGATAAGATTTCATGGGAGTTATCGCGAGCTCAAGTAACTGGATAGATTATGCCAATGCGGTTGGAGATTTTAATAAAGCTCATAGAAAAGATACCGTTGCTCAAGAGTATGGTTTAGATAGTAAAATTGCTCCCGGAATGTGGTTGGCTTCGCATATTCAGGGAAAGGAAAAAATTTCTGGCGTAAAACAAATTAAATTTCCCGAAGTGGTTCACGAGTGGGATTATTTTGAAATTACAAATACTAATGGGAAACCAAAAGAGAGAAATTATAAATTTAATTGTGAGGGCAAAAAAGTATGTGAAATTACAGGTGTTGCATTTCGAGATTACGATAGTCCCGCGGGAGATTTAGAAGACGTCCTCCATGAATACAAAACAGAGATAAGACAAAACCAAATCAATAACTATTGGAAATCTATCGGTCATCTTAAAGGAAACGGCAAGACTTTACCTAATATGTATTTAGCGTCACTGTTTGCTCCGGCTCTGTTAGATTTTGGAGAAAAAACGGGATTGACAGGTTTTCATGCGACTCAAAATTTTCAAATTCATAAAGATTATTCCGAAGGGAAAATTAACTTTTTAATCGGGGACAGAAAAGACAGAGGACCATTAAGTTTTTTGAAATTAAGAGGTTATCAAAATGGCGATATGGTAATTTCCGGAGGGGCAGGAATTCTTCTTTCTGATATGTAATTATTTAACCTTAAAGCTCACTTGCCAACAGTATCTGTAAGCTCCAATATGGGCACAAATAAATTATAGTTTAAATGGTGCCCATATTTTAGATTAATCAAAAAAGTCTTTGATGTTTTCTTCGAGTGTCTCAATTAGAAAAAAAAATATTAAATCATATTTTTCGTCGTTTGCTCCCCTTGTTGCTTGTAAGTATTTTTGTCTTTGTTTACTATATATGTTTATCCAGGGATAGTTTTTTTTGCTTAGTAGAAAATTCATAATTAGTCTTGAAACTCTTCCGTTTCCGTCTATGAAAGGGTGGATTGTTACGAATTTCATTGAAACTAAGATTGCTAATTCGAATGGGGAGTAGTTGTTTTTATTTTGTTTATACCAGTAGAGTAAATTTCTTATTAGCTGCGGGACTTTTTCTGGGACAGGAATCTTGAAGGTGCTGCCGGTGATTCTTACATTTGTTTGTCTGTACTTTCCTGCAAATCTTTCTGAGATATCTTTTAGTATTATGGAATGTAGTTTTAGGATGAGTTCTTCGGTTAAATCTCCTTTGTATTCTTTTAGATAATTTAGTACCTTTTGGTGATTTTTTGCTTCGTAGATTTCTCTTATCGTTTTTCCTTCTGGTGAAATATTGTCGTTAATAATTAGAGATGTTTCTTGTAGTGAGAGTGTATTTCCTTCTATCGCGTTGCTGTTATAGGTTAGCTCTGTGAAAAATGCCTCTTCGAATTTTTCGAATTCGTCTTTGTTTAGTTTTTTAATTTCTTTGTTGTATTTGTTTTTTAGCGTTTCAATTCGAGTTGCTTGGTCTTTTTCTATGTAGTTGTATTTTTCTGCCATTAATTCTGTTTCGAATTTTTCTTTTAATTCTATTATTTCTTTTTTGGATTTTGTTCCCGTTCCAATGAATTTGCTTTTTTTAATCCATTTATTGTTAACTCGTTTGTTGTGGATTAGGTAATTTTGGGTTTCTCTATTAACTTTTCTTGTCTCATGATATACCATATTTATTTATATGGGCACATGTTTATAAATGTTTGTTTTGTGCCCATATGAGATTTATCATTTAACTTTAAATGTTGCTTGCCAACGGTATTTATAAGCTCCGATGTCGCCGGCTTTTCGGATTTTGATTTTGCCGATTTTACATAGAGTGTCTTTTTTTATTTCGTCCAAGACTTCTTCCCTTGTCCCAAACCCGTGATAAAAAATTACCGTTCCCTTTTTAGAAGTCACTAAAATTACAAATATATCTTATTTCTATTAACAATGGAAATTATATGACCAATATCTCCATTCTAAATGGATAGTTTTATAAAGTCTATTCGTCATAGAATGTTTATGAATAAAATAGAGCTTAAAGAAATAATTTTAGATCAAAATAGGGAAAGAAAAGAAGAAAAGCTAATAGAAAGGGAAGTTTTTTCTAAAATTAAAGATTATGCAAAAAATCGTTTTGTAATAATTATTTCGGGGATACGAAGAAGTGGCAAATCAACATTATTGAGTCAAATAAAGAATAAATATCCTGGTTATTATCTTAATTTTGACGACGACAGATTAGTCAATTTTAAATTAGAAAATTTTCAAATTTTATATGAAACTCTTATTGAGATATATGGTGAAAAAAATAATTTTTATTTTGACGAAATACAAAATATTGCGGGATGGGAAAGATTTGTCAGAAGATTACATGATGAAAGAGAAAAGGTTTTTGTAACTGGCTCTAATGCTTCTATGCTTAGCAGAGAGCTTGGAACTCATTTAACAGGAAGACATTTAGAAATGAACTTGTTTCCCTTTTCATTTAGAGAATTTTTAAATTTCAAGGAATTCAGTATAAATAAAAAATCAATTTACCTGACTAAAGAAAAAGCAAAAATAAAAAAATATTTTGAAGAATATTTATTAGAGGGAGGACTTCCGGAATATCTCAAGACCAATAATAAAGAATATCTTAAAACTCTTTATGATAATATTCTGTATAGGGATATAATAGTAAGATATAAGTTGTCAAATGAAAAAATTATAAAGGAGCTTGTTTATTTAGCCGTGACTAATATAGCAAAAGAAATAAGTTTCAATTCAATGAAAAAGTTATTGGGTTTTGGAAGTTCAACCACCGTAAAAGAGTATTTCAGTTATTTAGAGAACAGTTTTCTTATTTTTTTAGTGCCAAAATTTGACTATTCTTTAAAGAAACAAGTTTATTCAAATAAAAAAGTATACGTGATTGATAATGGTCTTGCGGTGAATTTAGGATTTAGATTTTCAAAAGATTCAGGCAAGTTGTTAGAAAATCTTGTGTTTGTCGAATTAAAAAGGAAGGGCAGAGAAATATTTTATTATTCTAATAAGCATGAATGTGATTTTGTCATTAGAGATAAAATGAAAATTAAAGAGGCGATACAAGTTTGTTATGAGTTTAATGAAGAGAATAAAAAGAGAGAGATTGAAGGACTGGTTGAAGCTATGGAAAATTTCAAATTGAAGAATGGCTTAATTTTAACTTATGACCAAAATGAAGAATTTATTTTTAAAAAGAAAAATATAAAAGTTATTTCTGTTTGGAAATGGCTGTTAGAAGAATAAAGGTTTTAATCATCTAACCTTAAAACTCGCTTGCCAACGATACTTATAAGCCCCGATATCACCCGCCTTTCGGATTTTGATTCTGCCGATTTTATTTTTAGTGTCTGTTTTTATTTCGCTTAAAACTTCTTCCCTTGTCCCAAACCCGTGATAGAAAATTATTGTTCCTTTCTTTGAAAGTTTAAGCGCGGTTTTGAGAAAAGTATCTTTGAGGTTTGGTCGGGGCATCAAGATAATATCGAAGGTTTCGATATTATCAGGGATTAGGAATTTGGGATTTGGAATTTGTGGGAGCAGAGGACTACCAACTACAAACTCCCAACTCCGAACTGGGGATGAGGATTTGGAATTAGGGACATGTCTAAGTTTTGTTGGTAATTTCTTCGCGTCGCCATCGACCAATGTTATATAATTTTGAAATTTATTCAGAACAATATTTTTCTTCGCTGACTCATTCGCCTTTTTATTAAGTTCATTTGAAATTATGACCGCGTGTTTCCCCGCCTGTTTTAATTTTCTCGCAATAATAATTGGATAAGGAGCAACTCCGGCAAACATGACAAGGATTTTTGTGCCAGATTTTTTAGATAACTTAACAACCTCGTCGGCGATAATTTTTCTTTCATTTGACAACCGCGGAGAAAAATAAGATTCGTCGATATTAAATTTGAATACACACTGGTTTTCTCTGTATATTGTTTCCTTTGTTTTGATTCCCGCGAGGTGTTTTGTTTTCAAGATTCGAAGTTTTCCCGAGAAGCCTTCGGTTTTTTCGACGACAGTCATAACTGTTTTATTCTCTTTCAAAAATTTTCTTGCTTTTAATTTTTTAATTAACCATAAGGTTCGTCTTGGAAATTTTAGAATCGCGATATTTCCGAGGATGTCCTGAGGAATTTTTTTCATAAATAAATACAATTTCATAGATATAAAAAGTTTTGGAAGCGTTTCTGACGTTACTTTATAATGACCTCATTTCAAAAGATTTATAAAGTCTTATTACTCGCTACAAATATCACTTGCAGGAAGAAGAGTTCTATCAAGATGGAAAATAAAATTTGGGCGGTTTGGATTTCGGGAATTTTTTTAGCTGTTGCGATTTTGTCAAATTCTGCGTACGCATCAGAGAGCACTACCTCGGTAAATTTTACAATTATTTTAAATAACGATTCTCAGAATGAAAATCTTTTTAATGGTTCCGTTGAAAACTTAATTGTTGAAGACAAATCCTTCGACTGGATTTATTTATCCTGGGATAATCCAGATGGAATATTTTCAAATCTTATTTCTTTAGATAGATTTTTGATAGGAAATACATCTGGCGAATTTTTTAATATTACTAATTTAACCGAAAACACTTTGTATGATATTTCAATTATTAGCACAGATAATTCTTCCAATTACGGTCCAACAGTTAATTTGTCTGTAACAACTCTTAGCATAACAAACGGAAATGACGACGAAGAAAACGAAGAAGATAACGACAATTACTAC
Source organism: archaeon (assembly GCA_030605415.1). GTDB lineage: Archaea > Nanobdellota > Nanobdellia > Pacearchaeales > GW2011-AR1 > JAGVXH01. The sequence goes on from JAUWIJ010000001.1 coordinate 18,641, forward strand.
AGAGAATATATCACTCCAAGTTACTTTTCGAATGACGATTCAAAGAAAAAAGAAAGTGTAACAATTTATTTAAATAACGGCTTCCCAAAAATATCCAAATCCTTTTCATGGCTGAACTCATTTCTAATATCCATTAGTTTAGCTATCTGCATTTTAACATTATCAATTTCTATTTTAATAGTAAATAGAAAATATTAACAATTTCCAAAGATATAAAAAGGTTGTTTGATTTGATTTATTGAGGTGAAAATGTTATCTGATATTCCAAAAAGCTTAGAGAAAGTTTCTGGCGCTAATTTAGATAAAGAAATTCTTAGAGTTGGAATAATTGCCGAACTTGATGCTATTTCCTTATACGAACAGTTATCTGCCACGACAAAGGATAAAAATTTAAAAAAAGTTTTATTGGATATTGCGAAAGAAGAAAAAACTCATGCAGGAGAATTTGAAGAATTACTAAAAAGGACAGATAAGGAATATGCTAAAGAAATTGAATCTGGAAAAGAGGAAGTGGAAGAATTAACAAGCAAATAATGGCAAAGAAAAAAAAGGTGAGCAAAATGAAAGTTTCTGAGGATTCTTGGTTTAGAAAAAGAACCGAAAATTCAGAAAAAAGCTGGGGTTTTATTCCAGTTAATTGGAAAGGCTGGGTAGCTTTAATTTTACTGATTGGAGTAAATGCTTTTGCGGCGAATTATTTTGATGTAATGAATGTTAGATTTAGAGAAGTGAGCAAATTTCTGGTCGTGTTTTTGTTTTCACTTGTTGTTTTTATTCTAATTGCGAAAAAGAAGACAAAAGTTTAGTTCTGAGTTCTTTCCCAAGACCGCTCATTCCTCGCTCTTAGATCTCAGACCGCTCATTTCATTCACTCTTAGAACCACCCCCGGGACGTGCCCCCTTCCCCCTCTAAGTTCTGAGAGCGAAGCGGTCTGAGTTCTGAGTTCTAGTTGGAGTTCTCAGTTCTGCAAGATTAGAAAACTATTAAAGTAAAAGAATCTATTATCTTTAATGAGTTATAGGTTTTTGGAACATATGGCCGATGTGAAGTTTCGGGCTGAGGGTCCAACAATTGAAAAAGCATTTATTTCGGCGGCCGATGCGTTAAATGAGACGATTCGGGGAGATATTAAAATTTTAGAACAGCAGGAAAAAAGTTTTGAGATTGAGGGCAAAGATGCGGAAAGTTTGCTATACAATTTTTTAGAAGAATTTTTATTTTTATTGGACGCTGAAGATTTTTTGACTGCAAGAATAAAGTCGATTTCAATTAAGCAAAATAAGTTAAGTTGCATTATTGTCGGCGATAATGCAGAACACTACAAATTCACAAACGACGTAAAGGCAGTGACCTATAACGATATGTTTGTCCGCGAAGAAAATGGGAAGTTTATTTGTCAGGTTGTCTTGGATGTATAGGTTAGGTGTTTGGGGTTCGGAGCGGGGGGGACTACTAACTCCTAACTACCAACTTCTAACTACCAACTGGAGAGGGGGGAAATATTTATAAACAAGTCATTCTTAATATATTCAGAAAATGGTGAAAAAAATTCAGATTAACATGTCGAACAAATCGTTTTATTCTTTGATTGTGTTTGGGGTTTTGATTTTGGCAGGCATTGGAGTTTACGCTTATGGGACTTCTAACCCTGCTGTTTTTGGGCATAGTGCTGGAGAGATTGAAGGTTTAGGAGAATTATTAATTCCTTCTGGGGCTGTGATGGCGTTTAATTTAGCAAGTTGCCCGTCTGGCTGGAGTACATATGCTTCTGCAAAAGATAGAGTTATTGTTGGTTCAGGAAGTTCATATTCTCTTGGTAAAAAAGGCGGAGCAAAAACACATACATTGACAATTGCTGAGATGCCGAAGCATAGACATGCATATACAAATGCAGGAAATTTTGGAGGGGGAGGGAAACATTATCCCTCTGGATATAGTCCTCAGGAAATGACTTACACTGATTATGTAGGTGGCAACCAACCTCACAACAATATGCAACCATATATTGCACTTTTATATTGTCAGAAAAATTAAAATTTTTTCCTGAAAAATCGGGAATAAATCTTGAAATCATTTTAGAAATATAATATTTCTCAAATTAATAAAAACTATTTTTTATAAAGGGTATTATTGATTTAGGGAACAGAATAAACAGAACAGAAGATTTATTAATTTGAGAAGTATCTTTTTATAATGAAATTAAAAAAAATTAGCAATGTCGAATGGGAAATTCCTATCGAGGGCAAAATGAATGTTCCGGGAAGAATTTTTGCCAGCGAGGAAATGGTTAAAAATTTTGACGATAAGTGCTTAGAGCAAGTGAAAAATGTTGCGAAATTGCCCGGGATTCTGAAAGCAAGTTATGCTATGCCAGATATGCATTTGGGCTACGGTTTTCCAATCGGCGGAGTCGCTGCGTTTGACATTGACAAAGGTGTAATTAGTCCGGGTGGCGTCGGCTATGACATTAATTGTTCTGTGCGTTTATTGAAAACGAATTTGAAAGCGGAGGATTTAGTTGGTAAAGAAAAAGAGTTGGCACATTCGTTGTTTCGCACGGTGCCGTCGGGAATTGGTAGAAAAGGTAAAATTTTATTAGATGCTAAAGAACTAGATGAAGTTCTAATCGGCGGGGCACAATGGGCTGTTAAAAAAGGTTATGGACAGAAAGAAGATTGTTTGCATATTGAAGAAGAGGGAAAAATGGAAGGAGCAAATCCGTCGGCAGTGTCGCAGAGAGCGAAAGGCAGAGGAATGTCTCAACTGGGTTCTCTCGGCGCAGGGAATCATTTTTTGGATGTATTAATTGTTGATGAGATTTTTGATGAAAAAGTTGCAAAAGTTTTTGGTCTGGAAATTGGACAGATTGTGATTTTAATTCATTGCGGTTCGAGAGGGCTCGGACATCAGGTCGCGTCAGATTATATTAAATTGATGGAAAATAAATATGGTTATCCGGATTTTGACAGAGAGTTAGTAAACGCGCCGATTAAGTCCGAACTCGGACAGAAATATCTGGGAGCGATGGCGGCCGCGGCGAACTTTGCATTCGCAAACAAACAAATAATTACTCATTTCGTCCGCGAAAATATGAAACATTATTTTCCAAATTTTAAAGCAGACGTCGTCTACGATATCTGTCATAACATTGCGAAATTTGAGAAGCACGACGTAGGAACGAAGAACTCAAAACTCAGAGGGTTAGGTGTTAGGAGTTTGGGGTTAGGGGAGACTACCAACTACCAACTACCAACTATCAACTACCGACATCCGACATCCGACATCCGAAAACAAACGGTTCTCATCATGAGAAAGGGAGCGACCCGAAGTTTTGGTCCGGGCAGAGAAGAAATCCCAGAAGATTACAGAGAGGTTGGTCAGCCAGTTTTACTACCAGGCTCGATGGGAACACCAAGTTATGTTTTATGCGGAACCAAAAAAGCAGAGGAAATTTCTTGGGGCTCGACGGCACACGGAGCAGGTCGGGTCAAAAGCAGAACTCAGGCGCATAGAGATATGAGTTTCAACGACGCCAAAAAAGATATGGAAAAGCGGGGCGTGTTTGTTGAGTTCGGAGGACAAAAGGGTTTGGTAGAAGAATCACCATTTTCATACAAAGATGTCGACGAGGTTGTCCGAATTTCTGACGAAGCAGGAATTGGAAAGAAAGTTGCGAAGCTGAAACCGGTTATTGTCATAATAGGATAAGATTATAAACCTGTTTTTCTATTGAAATAAAATAAGATGGAATCAAAAAAGAGGACATTAATTATAATATGTTTATTCTTAGTTGTATTTTCTTTAAGTATTATTAACGCAAAAAGTTGTGATGTCCAGAGTTCATGTAATACAGCCAATACAGTAATGAAATTATCTTCTACATCGAATGCCCATGGTGCGTTATATAATCAGGGAAATCATAATAATTTTTTATGTTGTGATTTTTCCGGGACACATAGCAATAATGGAGATAATAAAATAATTGGATTATCTTCTACAGCAAATGCACATGCAGAAATACCGACACTGAGTAATTACGGAACAGGTGTTTATTTTGGCGATTTAAAATGTAGTAGTAAAAGTGGCAGTTGTCCTACTGGTTATAATATTCCGATGATTTCTTTATCTTCCACGACAAATGCTCATGTTGCAAGTTTTAATAGTTATCCTGTAAAAATTTGTTGTTGTGCCCCTGGCGAATGGGAATGGACAGGTAACTACCGATGTGTTGGAGATATAAGACAGGGAGAGCAGCGTAGAACTCTTTGTCCTTCGGGTTACGAATATCAGTGGGTTGATTCTGCCTGCTCTTCGGGACAAAGATGTATCGGAGCTGGGCAATGTGTTGATAATTGCATATTTACAAGCGCTTCATGGAGTAAGAGTTCAGCGGTTGAAGGAGACAGCATCCAGATGATTTTAGAAGGAACTAATTGTAATGGAAAATCAGTGAGTTTTGAAATTTATGAAGACGATTTAGTGGGAGATGATTACATGACAACAATAAGCGGGGTATTTGACAGAGGAACATGGACTGCTGAATGGGTAGAAGATGTAAGTAGTGACCCTGAATATTATTTTATAGCGATACTGGATGCTTATACTGCTGTAACAAAACAAAGTGGATTATTAACAGTAACTACTGCATGCGGTAACGGTGTCATAACTGGAACTGAAATATGTGATGATGGAACAAACAATGGAGAGTATGGTTATTGCAAAGATGATTGTAACGGGATGGGACCCTACATGGGAGATGGTATAATTAATGGACCCGAAGAGTGTGATGATGGGAATCAGGATAATAATGATGGATGTTCGAGTATAGGATTATTAGAAACAGAAGTTTATTGGATGGATATGGATGGTAATAGAGTTAACGAAGCAGATTTTGGAGATACAATTCGGATGATTATAACTTGGGCGGAGTCAGGAACTTTTGAAATTAAAGAAAATAACTTATTATTTGATGATAAAATTAAAATCATAGAAGGTGTTTCTATTGAAAACGATGTCGTCGCTGAATGGACAATAACACAGGAAGACATGGACAAGGCAGATGATTATGACGAATTTTATTTTAAAGTCGATGGAGGGGAAAAGAGTGAGTATTTAAAAATTAATCTAAGGAGAAATGATGACCCAACGAATATTACAATCATATCTCCTGAATGCGGCTCGTATTTTGATGAGAGCACAGAAGTTATTATTAATATTAATGTTGATGATGCTGATGACGTGATTGCTGGAACTATTAGTATTGACGGAAGCCAGGTAAAGACATTCAGCAATGACGGTGCGAGTTTTAGTAGAATTTTTGATTCATCTGGCAATTTTCAGATTGTTGTTGAAACTATTAGCGACAGAGGTGGAAGAGCCAGGTCAATTTCTAATATTATGGTTTTAAATAAAGAATCTGGAAGTTATGTCGATGGTAAATATGTCGCGGCATGTATTACGAAACCTAAAGATTTCAGTTATATTGATGGTGGTGAGGTTGAATTTGATGCTTCGGCTACTCGAGCTGTGAGGATTACTAATAAAGTTCTTGATTTACTTGTACCTGACGAGGGTGATATTTTCAGTTGGTATTGGAAATTTCTACCCGAAGAAGTTGTAAGGAAATTTGTTAATAGTTCCGACCTCTTAGCATATAAATTTACTGCAGAGTTCCCTATCGCCGGAGATAATTCAGCGACTCTGAGGGTTGAGATTAATTAATTTGATTAAGTAAAGTTTAAATAGTATAATATTATTAATAAATTATGAAAAAAGAATTGGTGGCTGGATTCGTTTTAATTTTACTCGGTAGTTTTGTAGTTATTGCCGGAACGTGCGACGACGATCAGACAATTATGAGATTATATAGTGCTTCAAATTCGCATGTTTCTTTCTGGAATGAAGATACCGCAGATTATACGGTAGAGATTTGCTTTGATGAAATTTTCGGTTCAACATATACCGGAGCAAACCCGCATGATTGCACCGGAGAAAATAAAGTTTTAAGTTTATTTGATGTAGAGAATTCTCATGCATCGAGCACAGCCGATAGTAACTATAATAATGAAGTTTGTTATGGACGTTTAAAATGCGTTTACGATAGTAGTGATAATGATGAATGTTCAAATGACGGGAAAATCGTAGCGAGAATGTACAGCGAATACAATACTCATGTTTCGGTTGCATCAGATACAAATTATGACGTGAAAGTTTGCTGTAAAGCATCGGAAGCTTATTGGGCAAACATGAATGGCGATAGAATTACCGAAGCAGATTTTGGCGATACGGTTAAATTAGTTTTGACAGGTACTTCTGATATTCATGATTTTGAAATTTTCGAAGAAGACGATGGAATAATAGGATTCCTTACTGGCGGTGACGATTCAATTAAAACTGTGACAGGAAGCGCAACTGACGGTAATCTTATTACCAAATGGACGATAACACAAGAAGATTTAGACAAGACAAATGATTATGATAATTTTAGGTTTATGGCTAATGGCGAGATAAGCAAAGATTTGAAAATCAATTTAAATGGTGATGATAGCGAAATGGATGTTACAATTTCATCTCCAAAATGTGGCTCGCATTTTGATGAGGGTACAGAAATTACTATTACCGTTGATGCTAATGACGCTGACGATGCAATTGAAGGAACCATTACTATTGACGGAGATGTCGTAAAAACGTTTAGCAACGGAGGCATTACCTTTAATAAAATTTTCAGTTCATCAGGCAATTCCCAAATTGTTGTCGAAGCGGTTAACAGCAGAGGAAAAAATGTTAGAGCAATTTCTAATATTATGGTTTTGGATAAGGAAGCTGGAAGTTATGTTGATGGTAAATATGTCGCGGCATGTATTGCAAAACCTAAAGATTATAGTAACATTGACGGAAGCGTAGTTGAGTTTGATGCTTCGACCACTAGAGCCATAAAAGTTGTTAACGGAGTTCTTGATTTGCTTGTGCCCGACGAGGGTGATGTTTTTAGCTGGTATTGGAAATTTATGCCAGAAAACATAGTCAGAGAGTTTATTCAGAGTTCCGAATCTATTGCATACAAATTTACCGCAGAGTTTCCTATTGCCGGAGATAATTCAGCGACGCTAAGAGTTGAAATAGATTAATTTGATTAAGTAAAGTTTAACGCAATATTTATAAAGAACTGATTTATGTAATTATATGAAGTGGTTGATATTAATTTTGTTAGGAATTTTTTTATTTAGTTTTGTCAGTGCAGATGGTTCATCAGAAACACAAACTGATTTTAATATTCAAGGATGTACTTTTGATTTTAATAGTGAGTTAATCGGGGTTGTAGCTGGTGAATGTTCAAGAGGAGATGCCGAGGGGCATTTTTATTGTGATGATGATAAATTCGGCTGGATTACCACAGAAGAAGGAAGAGGATGTTCATTGGGAGAGGAGACTTATACTCTTGGAGATAATTTTTGTTGTCCATCCGGGATGTTTTGTAATAAGACTGGAGACAAACTGTTTAGATGTGACCGTAGAATCGAGAATTGTTTTAATATGACAACCAAACCGGATTGTGAAGCAATAGGTTGCATTTGGTTTAATGATATTTGCGTAGAAAATGTAAGAGATTTTGATTGTGGAATTTATGATAATAAACCAGATTGTGACGAGGATATTTGGAACCTTGGACAAACAGGCATAGGAACAGAGTTCTGCGGAACAACTATAGAATGTAATAACGGAACGATTTATACAATTTCCGAGGACGAATGTGGATGCGAATGGTATCCAAGTGCCCCCGAAGATAAACGTTGTCAGGTTAAATTAGTAGGAGTGCAAATGTTTTCTGACGATATTGATACCAGAGATGAATTTTGGTGCTCAAATGTTTATGAATCTGGAGAATGTATTGACGGTGAACAAAATATAACATGGTATTCGACCAGTTCTGCAGACCAAGGTTTTGATACATTTGGTGGCATTGTCCCTGATGATTGCTTAGGTATATTAGGATGCAACGGAGGAGAGACGACGAGGTTTTGCGGGGAGCCAATAATTAAGTTGTCCGGATTTAGTCTGTTTAGTTTATTTGCTTCTTTATTCATTGTAGGAATATATTATTTTTTAAGTCAGAATGCGGAAGGTTTAAATAAGAGAATGCATTAAAATAATTATGAAAGAGGCAATTTGGAGTTTGTTATTGATTGTTGTTTTGTCTAGTTTGGTGATGGCAGGATCTGAAATCAATACAAATTTTATCATTGGAGAAAAGGAAGTTGTTATTGAGAATTATATTCCTAACGGAAGTTTCTGGAATAATTACAGTAATTATATAATCGCAGTTCTGGTCATTTTCGTTATCGGTTATTTTGTATTGAAAATAAAAGACAAAAAGTTACATAAGAGCAAGAAGATTTCTAAGAAGCAAATTAAGAAAAAAAGTAATTTGAAATGTTTATAAACTATTGTTGCTAATTTATTTTATGAGAAAGTGGTTGATATTTTCATTTTTAATTTGCGCTTTGATTAGTGCCGTTTCAGCATCGGTGACCGTGCACAATTATAGTGTTGTTGACACCTACTCTCCGTTTGAACTAATTAAAGGCGAAATTAATTTAACAATTTCCGAAGAGGAATATGATGCGAAAATATTTTCTAACGATGGAGACGAAATTGGACTTGGGAATTTTCTGTATACGAGCGGAATGATTTTTGAATGTTCGCCACCAGATTGCTCTAAAGATTATAATTTTTCTACAGGAACTAAAGACAAAAGTTTTAGCGTTCCCGTTGCGGGGACGAAGTATATAGGCTTTGTCGTGGATGGAGAAAATGTCGTTGTGGATAGTTTAAATTTCAAAATGGGGAGTGATTTTATGGAGAGTGCAAGACGACCACTAACCATTGAATTTTTTGAAAAAGAAGAATGGAAATTTAATGAATTTTCTGATTCGTTTTTACCGAAAAACTGGGGATGTTATAGTCAAATTGATGGAGCCCAAGGCTCTTTAATTGGCAATTCGTTTTACTGCGAGATGATTTCAATTTCGGATAGTGGAAAATTATATATTGGGGCAAATATCGGCGGGACAGATACAGTAAAATTAGACATGATAGTTTATCCAGAAAGCGGAATGGGCGCTTCTTGGGAATGCAATTTCGACCCTAATTCAGAGGAAGGTTGCTTAATCACTCCCGATATCGGCGAAATTTTTTCAGCAGGGGATTATCAGGTTTGTGTAGGTTCGGACACATTGACCGGTTATAAAATTTATCAGGAAAATGTCGGAGATAACTGTGGGTTCAATTACGTTTCAGGACCAGGAGGAAGCACAAAAGATTACGCGATTTTTGCCCAAACTACGAAATATGCAAGTGCGGATTCTTTCAATATAGACGACTTCGACAAAGAGGACATCATCACTGCGGCTAATACACTCATCACGGAGAGATATGGAGGAGATTGCTCCGATGGATGCATTTTGCCGCTATCATTCTCTGGGGTGTCCCAAAATGCCCGAATTTATGATATGCAGTTGGCATACACAAGAGATTTGGAATGGTACTCTACAAATGACATTTATGATTTAGATATTACCCCCGTCAAAATTGATTTCAGCGGAGTCCTCGATTTAAGCACACTTGGCTTTAGCGTTTCTAAAACTATGGACTACATCGTTTCACTTAATGGGACAAATCTTTTCGAAGAAAGTATAAATATTTTACCCGCGCCAATTATCCTACTAATTTTACCCTTAAATCCCCCTGCAGGAGTGCCGATTGAGTTTTATGCTGGAGTTGACTTTGGCGGAAACAATTCGTTAAATTATAAATGGGATTTTGGAGACGAAAAAACTACTACAACAAATGTGCCGTTTGCTTTTCATACTTATGCCGATTTGAAAAACTATACATTAACTCTCGAGGTTAGTGCAGGCGGAAATTTAACTTCTAAGAAAACTTTTAATATTGAAACAATTAGTCCTGAAACAGCGATTAATACGAGTTTGACCCTTAAGAAAAATGCCTTAGAAAAAGTTATGTCCAGTATCGAGAATTTCCCTTTTTGGTATAGTGAAGCATTGTCAAAAGTTATTAATGTAGCTTTTTTCAAAAGTGAGTTAGATAGATTAGACAGGGCGAGAAATAATTCTTTTAATGAGCAGGATTTTATTAAAATTGCCGAAGAACTTTATGCCTTGAATGTTCCGACCAGACTTAATATCAACAGTTTTGAAGTTCCTTACTTAATGACAGAGTTGAAAGATATTAATATTAATCCCATCGAGATAATCAGCGGAAGCGTCAGCGAAAGCAACGACGACGATTATGCAAATTCTATTTTAAACTGGCAGAATACTAACATTAATACTAATTATGTAATGAAAGAATTTACGATTTCGTTGTGGAACGGAGAAGATAGTCCGGTTTTTACAGTGTATAGTTTTAACGTCAACTCGAAGAGCGATAGAGAAAGTTACTTTGTAATTAATCGACCATTCAGCGAGCTGTATTTCAAAGAAGATGTAGAGGCAAGGAAAGCAGGAGATTCGACGATTATTATTTTGGCCCCGGAAGATAAAAAAACATTTGAATTTTATTACAAAAGCACCGAACCGACATCGTTTTTTGTTTCTCCAAAATTAAGTTCGATAGTTATTGATGCCGATATTGATACAACTTGCAATTATAATTTAGTTTGTGAAAAAGAATTTGGCGAAAATTCCGAGAATTGTCGAAACGACTGCAAACCAGTTAACCGGGCGATTTTCTATATGATTTTATCACTGGTATTTATGTTAATTATTTACGCCATTTTGCAGATTTGGTATAAGCATCGTTACGAAAAATATTTATTCAAAGACGAGAGACAGCAATACAATCTTTTAATGTACGTGACAAATGCCAGGGCGCGAGGGATGAACGATTCGAGAATTGGTGCGGAATTAAGGTCAAAAGGATGGTCAGGCGAAAGAGTAAATTATATCATTAAGAAATCGAGAGGGGACAGAACGGGATTATACGAAATTATTCCATTTGAAAAAGTTTCGGCTTATTTTAGGAATCGAAAAGCCAGAAAAATTGTGGAAGCAAAAATAAATATCGCTACTGAGAATCGACAACAAATAGGGAGAAACATTAATAAATCTAACTTTCAAAGAAGAATATAATGATAAAAATAATTAGAAATTTTGCACGGAGAATCTTTTCAGGCATTTTTAAAAAGAGAGGAGAAATTAAGCTGGGCTTCTATGGTTCACCAAATGCAGGGAAAACAAGTTTGGCTAATCGGATTTGTCAGGATTGGTTGGGCGAGGACTTGGGTTCAGTTAGCAAAATGCCACACGAAACGAGAGAAATTCAGATTAAAGAAAAGGTTGTACTTGAGAGAGACGGAAAGAGAATTGAATTTAAACTAATTGATACGCCAGGAATTGCAACAAAAATAGATTTTGAAGATTTTATGAAATTTGGTCTAAATAGAAAGGCAGCTCAGAAAGTAGCGAAGGAAGCGACTCAGGGAATTATCGAATCAATTAAGTGGCTTGACGACGTGGATGTGGTTATTATTTTAATTGACGCGACAATAAATCCGTATTCTCAAGTCAATATTACAATTATTGGAAATTTAGTAGCGAGGAAAATTCCCATTTTAATTGTTGCCAATAAGATAGATTTAAAAAAGTCGAATGTTAAAAAGGTATGTGGCGCTTTCCCGGAATATGAAGTTGTGGGAATTTCGGCAAAAAATGGTGATAATATCGAAGAGTTTTATGAAGAACTTTTCAAGTTGGTAAAAAAAATTTAAGATGGTGATGAAGAATATTAGAGAGTTTGAGAAGTGGTTTAGACAGGCAGAAGCAGATTTTGCGAAAATACAGATTCTCATAAATAGTAATAGTCTTGATGGGGCAGCGTTTTATTCTCAGCAATCGATTGAGAAAGGTTTAAAGGCATTAATAATCAAAACTAAGAAGCAATTGCCTCGTATTCATGATCTTTTGGCTTTATCAAAAATGGCGAATTGCCCTGAAGAAATAATTGACAAATGTAAAATTATTAATCCCTATTATATTGAAACAAGGTACCCGGATTTTCTTGGAAAAATTCCTGCGGAGTCTTTTGAAAAAAAAGAAATAAAAAAGGTTTTAAAATTATGTAGTGAGGTATTAGAATGGATAAAAAAAGTATTGTATTAAATGTGATTAAAAGATTCAAAGAGAGAATTAAACCTATTTACAATATAAAGAAAATTATTTTGTTTGGTTCTTTTGCAAGGGGAGATTATAATAAATGGAGTGATGTGGATGTGATTATTGTTTCAGATGATTTCAATGATTTAAAAAAAGTTGAGAGACCTGTAAAACTTTATGATTATTGGACATCTGGTTATCCAGTTGATTTTTTGTGTTATACTCCCAAGGAATTTAATAGTTTAAAAAGTAGGGTCACTATTGTCAGAGAGGCAGTGAAAGAGGGGATTGAAATTTAAGATGGTTGGTGAAAAAAAGAAGGTTATTAAGAAAGGTAAAAAAATTACTAAGAAAAATATTGGCGATTTAATGATTCATTTTATGCCATATTCGGAAATTGCAAGGGAAGATGCAATTGGAAGGATTAAAAAAATTATGGGGTTAATTCTCGACCATAAAATTATTATTTTACAGGGACGGTTAAGTTCAGATGAAGAGGCGCGTCTGATTGAAAATTCGATGGTTTTAATTGGCAACGTTAAGGGCTTCCAGGGAATTGAAATTGCAGCGATGTCGGGAGAAAACGAATATAGGAGCTTGTTTGAGAGGATAAGACGTAACATTGCGAAAATTTTAGTAGGAGAACAAGATGCGATTACAATTATTGGTCCGGCTTCAGTTGTAAAAGAGATTACTAAAAATCCTAAAAAACTTGAGTTGATGTTGCAGAAAAGGTAGAGCAAAACTTATAACAGGAAGGTTTATTAATTTCTTAATTCTATAAATTTAAGGAGATAAAAATGCCACACCAATGCGTCCACTGTTCGAAAATAATTGAAGTAGGGAGTAAGGAAATTCTTGAGGGTTGTAATAGTTGTGGTGGGAAGTTTTTTTTCTATATTCGTGATGAACAGGCGTTACAAATAAAAGAATCAAGGGAGACGCCGATTCCAGAATTTGATACCGTTGATAAGAAAAAAATTGAAAAAGACGTCAGAAGCATCTTAAAAATTGAGGACGAAACAAAGCCGGTTATTTTAGACATAGAAAGCATTAGAGTTTTAGGACCAGGACAATTTGAAATTGATATTGTTTCTTTGATGAATCGTCGACCGATTGTTTTTAAGTTACAAGAAGGTAAGTATTTGATTGATATAGAAGGGATGTGAGACTGGGAATTTGGGACACGAGCTAGGTATTTGGTATTTGGGATTTGGGATTTGTGGGAGCAGGGGACTACCAACTACAAACTCCCAACTCCGAACTGGGGATGGGGATTTGTGAGAAACAGGGAAGGGGATTGGAAGCTTTAGTTCTGAAAATATGGAGAATAACTTTACAAACTTTAATAAACCGATTTTTCTTGTCTGGATTATGACCATGAAAGATATTTTAAAAAAAGAGATTGAATTAATTTCACTTTCTCGTGAGGAAATTTTAAAATTATCCAAAGTTGCTAAAGAATTTATTACCTCTCTTAAAGCGGAGGGGCTTAATGCTTACGTCGGTGGCAGTTTAGCAAAAGGGACTGTAATTAAAGGGGAGGGTTTGTTTCCGTCTATGGATACTTCCGGAGAACCTCAGGATGTAGATATTTTTGTTGTATTTAATTACAGCGAAGATATTAAAAAACTGGAAGGAATTTTAAAGAAGATTAATTTACCTGGCATTTTAAAAAAAGTTCATGGCTCAAGAGATTATTTTCAAATTAATTGTGGCACACCCAAGGGTATACCTCCTGCCCAGATGGCATCCACTGACGCGGACAAGGTCGGCAATGCTTTATTAGAAGTAATTCCCGTTGTAAAAAATAACGACCCCGAGCTGGCGGAAAACGTGACAGATGTTTCGCTTAGTCACGTTAAATATATTGGCGGGGAGATAAAGAAAAATCCGAAAATTGCCGACGATATTAAATTAGCGAAAGCGTTTTGTCGGGCAAATCGTTGCTACGGCGCAGAGGGTTATGCCCGAGGTTTTAGTGGCTATTCGCTGGAAGTGTTAGTTATTTATTTTGGCGGATTTGTGAAATTTTTAAAAAGAATTCAAAAAAAGCGGGTGATTGACCCATTAAAATATTTTAGAAGTGAGCGGGAAATTTTAAGTGAGTTAAATGCGTCGAAACTAAACTGTCCCGTGGTTTTAATTGACCCGACTTACAAATATAGAAATATTTCAGCAGGATTAGGACTTGAGAGTTTTGAAAGATTTATTGATACCGCTAAGAAATTTTTAAAATCACCGTCGTTGAAGTTTTTTGAGAAGAAAGATATCGACATTGAAGAAATAAAAAAGTTTGCTAAAAGTAGAAAGGCAAAGTTTATCGAAATAGATTTGAAGACAGATAGACAAGATGGAGATATTGCTGGGACGAAGATGAAAAAGTTTTTGGATTTTTTTGCTAAAGAATTGGTTCGAAAACAGCAAAAGGTTCTTAGAAAGGAATTTGATTATTTGGGCGGGAAGAAAGCCAAAGGATATTTGGTTGTCGAGGAGAAAATGGAAATTGAGTTACGGGGACCTTCGGTTGGACTAGAAGAAGCGGTTAAAAATTTCAAGAAAGCAAAAGGCAGAAAAATCTTTGAAAGAAAAAATTATTGGTGGTGCAAAGAAAAAAGCGGAGTTGCTGAGGTGTTTAAATTGGTTGGAAAAGTTGAGGGAGAGATGGGAGCGAGGATGGAATTAGGGATTGGGGATTAGGTATTTGTGGGGAAGGAAAAGTTGATATTAGAATTTTTTATAGCCATCTGGGAGGTTGTTTAAAAACAGAATATTCTATTTTTTTATACGTGAATCTTGTTTCATGTGAATAATCTTTGCTCCCCTTGGGTCCCTTGAATCCTATAATTTCTCCATTAATAGGATATACCCTTATTAAATTTTTTACCGAAACTGGAGAATCTATTCCTATATCTTCTGTAGACTCAAGAGACTCAAGAGATTTTAGTGTTTCTTTTGGCAATTTTTTTAAATGCTTAGTTATCCAATTTATCTCTTTTATAGTGTTTGCGTAAAATGTGAATTTTTCTATAGCCATAAAATTATAAATATTGTTTAGTTTAAATTAATTGTGGTGTTCAAATTAGTTAAGAAAGTTGAGGGAGAGATGGGTGCTTTCGGGAAAATTATTTAGCTCGAACAAAATAGGAAGGTTTATATACAAACTTCTATATAAAGATATATAATGAAACAGGTATTACACTATCCTAATTTGAAAACTATGTTATCTATAGAAAGGACTTTAAGAGATGCGGAAATGATGATTAATAGGGAAGAATTAAAAAGAAGATTGCCGATGAAAATAATGCACCAAACAATGAATATAGTTTTAGATTATTTGGAACAGAGAGGAATGCTAATTGATAGCCATAAAGGAATATTATGGATTTACAATCCAAGTTCTAAATTAAAAAAAGCAATTGAGAAAGGAAGAGAAATTTGATGTTTGAAAATAAGGAGATAAAGGTGATTCTATCTAATGAGGCAGATGATGTGTATAAAGAGTTAAATCAAATTGTGGGCAAGGAAAAGAAAAATAATGTTGAGTCTTCTTTTCATCAATCTTTGTTAAGGTCGATAAATAGAGCTGTAGACTTATTGAAAGAAAATCCATTTGCGGGAAACCAAATTCCAAAAAGACAAATTCCAGAAAAATATATTGTCACATATGATACTGAAAATATTTGGAGAATTGAAATTGCTAATCGCTGGAGATTAATTTATACAATAACTGGAAATCAGTTGGAAATAATTAATTTTATTGTAGACATTTTTGATCATAAAAAATACGATAAAGTTTTTGGATATAAGCATTGAATTAAATAAATTGTATAGTCATTTTTCCCCCCATCTTAATCCCTCCACGCCATCTCAAACATATATGCCAGAGAACTTGTGAAAAATGGCGAGTTAATCCAAACGCCATAATCAAAATCTTCGTGGACGTTAGTAGGCTTGATTGTAAAGATTAATTCTTTTCTATCCGAAATTACAAATCGCGCATTGATTGGTTTCGACCTAACCTCTACCCCAAGTTTCTTAGAAATTTTTGCCGCATCCTCTTCACCGTCGCTAATCATTACTTTAATATCCACTTTTCTTTTCTTTAATTTATCAAAAGTTTCTTTAAATATTTTTGATTTTGAAGAAAGCTCGTACGCAGATGATACCAGATGAATCGTGCTTTCCGCCGTTTCCATAATCGCCCGCATCTGAACATAAAGATTACTTCGCCCCTTAATAGACGTCGAAAGCTCGTGGTTCTTAATCGGCTCAACTCCCGTTTTATGAAGCTGTTCAAGTTCCTTATATTCAACCGTGTCTTTCAAATTAGAAAGCGTCTTGATTTTTTCCTCCGCGTGTTGCGTCGTATTATTTTTCAATTTCTCAATAACAGTCTTAGGTTTTATCGCAATATATTTCACAGGCTTACCCAATTTCTGAATCACAAATCCTCGCTTCTCTAAAGATTCCAAAACATCATAAGTTCTCGAACGTGGCACGCCAGAAAGTTCCGCAATCTCACCAGCCGAGGAAATACCCTTTGACAGCAACGCTACCCAGACCTTCGTCTCATAAATATTAAGGTCAAAACATCCTCTTAATCTTTTTATTAATTCTTGTTTAGCTATCATTTCACCACTACGACATAATGACCCTTTATAAATCTTTCTGTATGTTGTCTTTTCTTAGGGGTTACATCAGAAAGATTTAAATAATGAGATTTGATTTAGATTTTATGAAACCAAAATATATACTTGTATTTTTCCTGGGTTTTTTTAGCTGCGCATTTTTGTTTTACGGTTTTAGTTATTCAAATATTGAAGTTCCATTTGGGACAGGACTAATTGGCTTAAATAGCGACGCTATTGCCCCTTCCGATTGGGTTTCCGAGAAGGATATTATTGTTTTCGACGACATGGTGATTTTGCGAGTTCCAAATACAACGTTATCCAACTACGCAGATAGCGGGAGCATGAAACCGGTTTTTGACAAAGGGGCAAACGGAATTCGTGTTGTGCCCGATAGCGAGGATGATGTGAACGTCGGGGATATTGTCAGCTACAGATTTGGAGACATTTTAGTTGTCCATCGTGTTATCGAAAAAGGAATCGACAACAAGGGAATTTATTTCGTAATGCAAGGAGATAATAATATTTTAAGCGATGGAAAAATTAGGTTTGAAGATATTGAGTATGTAACTATTGGTGTGATTTGGTAGGAAAAACAAGAAGTTTTTCCAGAGCTTAGAACTCGGTGGACAGGAAGTCCAGAGCTTAGAACTCGATGGACAGAAAGTCCAGAACTCAGAACTGAGAACTGAGAACTCAGAGGGGGCAACCGACGGGGAAGCGGGGGGTTGCTCTCAGAGTGAATGAAATGAACGGTCTAAGTTCTGAGTTCTCAGTTCTAGGGAGTGAAACGACCTCTAAGAGTGAATGAAATGAACGGTCTGAGTTCTGAGTTCTAGGGAGTGGAACGACCTCTAAGAGCGAATAAAATGAGCGGTCTGAAATCTCAGATCTGAGTTCTATTTTAAAACACAAACATTCTCCAAACTAACATTCCCAAAAAAATCCCGGTTGTTATATATGGCATTGCAGGATAAGCTTTACCTTTTTCAGAAAATAAAAATATTGATGTCAGACCAATCAACGCTCCGCCTATTATAAAAAGCGCAGGAATTAATCCACCTATTCCAAACAAAACCTGATTCGGATAAGCCCACATAAATACACCCGCCGTGATTATCGGGAAAATGACATCGCCACCCCCAAGAATTGCAAGATTAACTTTGAACTTTTTATCCTTAATTTTCTTTGGCATTTTTTTATTTTTGTACTTTTGTTTTATTTTCGCAATTTGATTTTTAACTTTTTTAGAGATAGACGGAACCAAAAAACCACCGAATATTTTTAACTCACTCATCTGAAACTTTGCCATTTTTTGCATAATGCCCGAACGCCAGACTGCCCACATGTCGTAAATTGATATTAAAATTAAAAGCCCGATGATTGAAATTGGAGTTAAAATCGGGACAAATACAGCCGCGATACCGGGATAAATTAAAAGTTCAGTTAGATTATGAGTGTAGGGATTTGGTTTAAATATTTTAAAGAAAGAGAGCGGGATTGCGATTGCCAGTGCGATAACCGAGATATTTGTCAGCGTCGTGTATTTCAGAAAAGCATTAAACGCGATGCCGAGAGATAGTGTTACAACGAAGAAAAACCAAAGCCGGATTACCATTTTCCATTTATATTTCATTAGAATAAAAATAAGAGCGAAAGCCAACGCAAACGCGAAAACAATTGAAAGGAAACCCGGAGTCGGTTCGTCCTGAGGAGTTTGGAGACCAAACGGAAGACTGCCCTCGGTAAAAATAATTTCAGACTCGCCCGTCGCTGGATTAATCACTGTATGAGAAACTGGAGCGTAAGCATTAATGACAAAAACCCCAATGAACTGCGTTACTACGAACATACTTAACAGAATTAATGTTATAGAAATTTTGTGTTTCACTTTTACCTCTTAATTAAATCAAACAAACAATGTTTTTAAGGGTTGGGATTGGATGTTAAAAACGACAGTAGTTAGTTATTTATATCTTGGTTTCTTAGTTTCTTTATGGATAGAAAAATTGATGATAGAAATATCTTAGATAAATTTGCTGAAGAATTTTGTGCCGTCGTGAATAGACATGTCAAATATATGATTGTGTCCGGATTTGCGGCAATTTCAAGTGGGAGGACGAGAGGAACAGAAGATATTGATATGATTATTGAAGTGATGCCAAAGGAAAAGTTTGTGGAGATGCATAACGATTTAGTAAAAAATAATTTTGAATGTATGCAATCTTCAAATCCCGAAGAAATTTTTGAGTTCTATTTGAAAGGGAAAAATAGTATTAGATATACATGGAAGGGGAAACATTTGCCTGAGATGGAAATTCATTTTGCTAAAGATTCTGTTGATGAGTATCAGTTAGAAAGAAGAATAAAAATGAAAATTACAGGATTGAATATTTATTTTGCTTCGCTTGAGGGGAATATAGCGTTTAAAGAAGAATGGCTAAAGAGCGATAAAGATATTGAGGACGCAAGACATTTGAGAATTGTTTATTCCGATGAAATTAATGAAGAAGAAATTAATAAAATTAAGAAAATGATTAGGGACGTTAAGCATGAGAGATAAAACACATTTGGAGCAAATTGAGAGATGGGGTAAATTTGTTAAGGAAAATCCAGATAGTTGGAAAAAAGAACATACGCAGTTTATTGATGCTCAGATTGAAAAGTCGTGGAAATTTTATGAGAGATTGAAAAAGACTTCTGGTGGAGATGAGAAGATAAGGAAGCTGAGGGCGATTTAGATATTATAGCGATAATTTTATATATCACTAAATAATGACTATATTTATGAGTTTAAGTTTGGCTGAACAAATAAAAGAAACATCTTGGGCATTGATGCTTGAAAGGATAGATGGAAAATCACAATTACCAATAAATCCATTTAATCAAGCAGATTTATCTTTCGATTATTCTAAAGTTAATTTAAAATATCACGCAAGTGCAAATCCCGATGATGAAATTATTTTATACAAAGGTACACCAAGAGGATATGAAAGTAAGGGGTTATTGTCTATGGCTTTAAGTAGGGGATTAACAAGTCATGTTGCAGAAGTTAAAGATATCATTGAAAATGGGAATAATAATTTAATATATGAATTATTTAATGAGCACACATCATACTATCATCATACAGCATTATTGTCGGCGACATTTAATCCTGAAGAGGCACAAGTATTCGCACCAACTCATCCGATTACAAAAAAAAAGAAAGATAATACAATTTATCAACTTAGAATAAAAACAAATAGGTGTGTTCTTGATTGTTATGACACAGGTAATTGTGGTTTGAGCAAAGAATTACTAATTCTTGGAGCGATATTTCCTGAAGAGATTTCTGCCGTAAAAATAGATAATGATGAGCATCATTCTGAATTGCTCTCTCTATGTGGTCATTACATAAAGTGGCATCCAAATAAAGATTCTAGAAATACGAATGTAAAGAATACGGCAAATTGGAAGTATTTGAAATAACCTCACCTCAACCTAATCGTCTCCAAATTTTTAGGTACGGTTGTTTCAACTCGTTGAGATTTGTAAATACTTGACGCCAAATCCAAACACTTAGACTGCTCGCCGTGATTGATAATAATTTTTTTCGGCTTCGGATTTATATTATTTACAAATGCCATTAGTTCGTTCCGAGATGAGTGTCCAGAAAATCCGTCAATACTCAAAAACTTTAATTTAATCGGAACGACCTCTTCTTTTCCGTTTACATTAAACCTCGCCTCCTTCAATCCTTCCTTAAGTTGTCGGCCAAGTCCTTTCGGTGGCTGATAACAAGATAGACAGAGCCCATTGTTTGGACTATCTGCGAATTCTCTTAAATATTCAACCGATGCACCGCCGACAAGCATTCCCGATGTTGCCAGAACGATACACGGTCCGCCCTCAATTACATTCTTTCGTTCGTGTGGCGAGCCGACCTGACTAAATACTTCTGATACAAATGGATTCTTGTCTGCAAAAATACTTGCCCGAAGTGAATTCGACAAAAAATCAGGATACGCAGTATGAACCGCATTGATATCCCAAATCATTCCGTCAATATAAATCGGAACCTTCGGAATTTTCCCGTTTTGCATCGCATCGTCCAGCAAAAGCATTTTCTCCTGAGCGTGACCAGTTCCCAATTCGGGAAGCAACACTTTCCCGCCATTTGACACAACATCATTTACAAAATTAAGCAACTCTTCTTCAGATTCTTTTCGCGGAGGGTAATTATTATCTCTACCACCATATGTCGCTTCAAGTTGCAGAGTTTCTAATCTTGGAAAATAAGATGTTGCGGATTCCAACGAACGCGATTTGCCGAATTTTATGTCGCCAGAGTAAACGTAATTATGCAGTCCGTTTCCGATGTTAAAATGTATCATCGCGGAACCCAGTGTGTGACCGGCGTTGTAAAACGTGATTCGGATATCAGGTGTAATATCAGTTACCTCCTGATAATTCAGCGTGATTGAATGCTTCACCATATTCCGAACATCAGACGATTTAAACAAAGGAGCGGCGGCTTGTTTATAAGCCACGCCAATAAAATCAAGTGCCATTAGCGCAGAAATATCCCGCGTCGGAGCGGTCATATAAACCGGACCTTTATATCCCATTTTGTACAAGTAGGGAATTAACCCTGAATGGTCAAGGTGCGCGTGCGACAAAATTACCGCATCAAGCGTTGACAAGTCCAGTTCCGGAGCTTCAAGATATGGATATTTATCTTTGCCACTTGAAGATACGTCCACACCACAATCAATTAACACTTTAGAAATCGGAGTTTGTAAAAGAAAACAACTTCGTCCAACCTGCCGTCCGCCCCCAAGTACCGTAATCCGAATCCATTCTTCTATTTTATCGGGGTTCCATCCCTTGTAAATTTTTTCACCAATACTATTTAAGAATTTTTTCCTGTAAGAATTATCCTGATACAGAACCTCTCTTATTTTGTCTGTGATTTTCGATTTAATCGCGGCCGAACGTTGAACTTGCGGAGTCCATAAAGTTTCGGCCTTAACTTCTTGTAAAACCGAGCCACCCTTCCCAATTGCCAATCCCGGTCTTTTCGCCTCGATAATCACTATGCTTCGCTGCGGGTCAAAAATTAATTGTGTCAGCTCGGCCTCTTTCGGAATTATATCTCGGATTTTTGCCTCAGTCTCTTCTTGCGGTACCAACAACGACTTATCCGCCCGCAATTCGACTCGTTTCTTAATTATATTTACAATTTCTTTAATCTGGGAATCGCCACTTTTGAAAAACGCCACGTCGGTAGTATAAACTACAATATTAGCACCTTCAAATATCGACGAACCAATCACGCCCCGCGGTAATTGATTCTCTATTGTTTTTAGAATATCCGCCATTTTAAATTAATTATGTTCTTCATAAACCGCTTCGCTCTTTTGTTTCGAAACTTGTTTTATTCCGTCTTTTGTAATTGTAAAAACATCAACACCACATCCCGAAGCAGTGTCTCTTTCCGAGGAAGCTTTAATTGCTTCAATCGCCAAAACAACTCCCTCTTCGATTGATAGGTCTTTTTTATATGATTTCTCCAAAAGCCCCAAAATATACGGCATTCCTGAAGAAAAATTTGCATCGAAGTCTTTTACTTTCATTACGCTACCAGCTGGTTCAATAGAATAGAGTTCCGTTGCGCCATCTTCATTTAGTCCGCCAACCATTAAGCCCGCAATAAATTGAATCATCGTGGGCTGACGAATATTTTTGTAGTTCATTGCAGCAATCAGGTTTGCTGCTTCCTTAACTGTAGGTCTTTTTTTATCTCGTAATTCTTTGATTTTTAATTGGGCTTTTGCTAATTTTTGTAACATATCTATATCCGAAGAAACTCCAGTTCCAGAAGTAATTAGATATTCATTAATTGGTATAATTTTATCTGCATTTTTATTCATTACAACTTGCCCGCCAGCCGTTGCCCGCCTGTCGCCTGCCATAACCACGCCGTCTTTACACACTATTCCAACTAAGCTCGTACCGCTTGACAAAATATTTTTTTTCAAATCCGTATCCATTTTAGAATTGTAGAGTAATCTCTAGAATTTATATTAATTCTTATTTTATTTTATTTATAAGGCTTTCGGTGGAAATTCTCTCGTGTAAATTTTTATAAAGGAGGTTATCATGAAAATTCTATGAATTATGAGACTTTATTAGATAAAGCGTATGAAAATGTTAAGGCGACTGTTGAGTGCGGACGATTTGAGATTTTGAAAGTTAAAGGACATCACGAGGGAACACGGACGGTGATTTCGAATTTTATGCAGGTCGCCATGTGCGTCAGACGGACACCAGAGCATTTATTAAAATTTTTAACCAAAGAACTAGCCAGCTCAGGAGAAATCAAAGGAGAAAGACTAATTTTATCACGAAGATTGTCCAGTAAAGATATTAACGAAAAAATTGAAAAATATGTAAATCGATTTGTGCTATGTCCAAAATGCAAAAAACCTGATACTGAGTTAAATGAAGAAAAAGGCAAGATGTTTTTGAGGTGTTTAGCGTGTGGAGAGAAACAAGAAATTCAAAAGATTTAACTTAAGAAATTAAATAAAATAGGAGGTAAAAATGACAATTGAAGGAAGATGTATGAGATGTAAAGAACAAAAAGCTATGAAAGACGTTAAGATGACAAAAACGTCTCGTGGTGGCTTTATGGCTAAAGGAAAGTGTTCTGTATGCGGATGTGGCATGTGCAGAATCATGTCTAAGGATAACGCCGAAAAAGCAGTAGCCGACGGCGAAGCCAAGAAAGCTTATTAGTTTTTATTTTAATAATTCCCCTAGGGAGTGGGGAATTTAATTTTTTTATAAATTTAATCTAAATAATATTAAACATCCAAAGATAATAAAAAAAAGTGGAAGGAAAACGACCGAAGTCGTTAACCAACCGATTATTTAACCGAAGTTAAACAATATTCAACCGAAGTTGAATAATAAACAATAAACAATTGAGTATATAAACATTTTGGTCGAACGATTATTTTATAAAGTCGTGAATTTTGTTTTTATTATGGGAAAAATTTTATTGAAGATTCACAAATCGTATCGATGGGTCGTTGCCGTTTGCGATGAAGACATTTTTGGACGGAAGCTCGTCGATGGAAAGCGAGTCATAGATGTAAGCGGGGAATTTTTTAATGGCAAGGAAATGAATAATAAAGAAGTAGCGACGGAAATTATAAGGTGCAACCGTGAAGACGCGACTTTTAATCTTGTTGGAGAAAATTCAGTCAGAATTGCAAAAGAACTAGGAATTATAAAAAACGAAGGCATCGTCAGCATCGACGGAGTTCCGTTTGCATTAGTTTTACTGTGACATAATTTTCTGGGTAGTTTTATAAAGCGATTTCTTTTTATCTAATTATGGCATTTAGTAAATTTAAAGATAAGTCAAAAAAGAACAAAGAAAGAGTTTTTGTTCCGGGACAAGAAGGACCAGTCCGAGTGAAGCTACCGCACGGGCGCGAGATTATCGGAATTATTACACAGAGATGTGGTGCGAGCCGAATGATGGTTTCATGTATGGACGGTAAAACAAGAAATTGCCGAGTGCCCGGCAGAAAGAGAAGAGGATTATGGCTAAGAGAAGGAGACGCGATTATCATTGAGCCGTGGGAATTTGATGATGACAAGGGAGATGTCTTGTTTAAATATACAATAAATCAAGTTACGAAGCTGAAGCAGATGGGGAAGCTAACTACTGATGAAAATGAGTTTTAATTCTTCCGAATACTAACATAGTTTTAAAAGTTTGATATCTGTTAAATGGTATGAGATTGAGAAATAGCGCCTTGGTTTTGTTGTTAGTTATGTCGATTGGTGCGGCTGGTTGTGTGAAATCCGAGAAACGGAATCCTTATAGTCAGGTGCCTACGAACCCTCAAGAGTATCAACGATTTATAGATACTAAACGTCATTATGATAACCAGACGCGCAAAGGGAAATGGGCGGGGCAGTATAAATCCGGTAAGCCAATACGCAGAATACCGACTGAGTCGTATAATGGATATCGAAGTTTAAAGAGGGGAATAAAGAGAGGATATTAAATCCCACAATCTTATAAACTTCTTTTTATTTATTGTAATATGAGAAATGTGTTAGTTAATAATATGCAGAAGGTCAAGAAAGCTGTGCCTGTAATCGAAAATAAAGTTAAAGTTAAAATTGGCTTCGGAAAAGAAACTATTAGTATTAAAAGCACAGAGCTAAACGAATATTTAATTGAACAAGTTATTCGGGCGGTTGATTTTGGATTTTGTGCTGATGATGCGTTGTTATTAATTAATGAGGATTTCGTTTTGGAATTTATTGAGGTTAAAGAACACACAAGACGAAAGAATTTGAAAGATGTCCGGGCGCGATTGATTGGAACGGGGGGAAAAGCGCGGAAGACAATTGAAAACCTGACCGGAGCGGAAATTGTTATTCATGGAAACACCGTCGGTGTAATCGTTGATTCAATTCATTTGGACGCAGTTGTGCAAGCAATAGAATCATTAATTCAGGGAGCCAAACACGGGAATGTTTTTGCGTATTTAGAAAAACAGAACATCTCAAGACGAAAATTTGAGGAAGATGATTTAGGTTTGAAGAAAGGAGTTAAGACAGATTAAGAACGAGATTAGTTAGTTTTAAAAATGATTTAAATTTCTATTTATTATGCTTTCGTAGCTCAGCAGGTAGAGCGCACGGCTGTTACATGGGTTTGCTTTGGTAGATTTTGCAGAGACCGTGATGTCGGAGGTTCGAGTCCTCCCGAAAGCGTAGCTGAGTCGAACCGACGACGTCGGAGGCGAAAACCTTTGCTCGAATTTTGCACAAACAGAAATATATCGCAAAATTTCAGAGTGAAGTTTGAGTAGAGTCCTCCCGAAAGCGTAGCTGAGTAGGACATCGAACCGTAGACGTCGGAGGCGAGCAATTTACTCGAATTTTTCTCAACAAGAAAATAAAATCGACAAAATTTCAGTGTGCCCCGCCCAGTTTCAAATATATTTGGTAGGGTATAGAGTGAAGTTTGAGTAGAGTCCTCCCGAAAGCGTAGCTGAGTAGGACATCGAACCGTAGATTGTCGGTGTGAGTTTCGAGCTGTTTGACTAAATCCAAATACACAAATTGCTCGGAACGAAAGAAAATCTTTGCTCCTCGCAGAGGTTCCTGTGACCCTTGTGGTTACGAATTTTGTCTAAAAAATAAAAATAAAATCGACAAAATTTCAGTATGCCCCGCCCAGTTTCAAATATATTTGGTAGGGTATAGAGTGAAGTTTGAGCAGAGTCCTCCCCGAAGTGTAGTTAAGTCAAACCGACGACGTCTAACACCCAAACCAATTTCCAAATAATTTATAAACTTCTTTTTCTATTTTATTCTATGAAATTAGATGATGCAATCAAACAAAGAAGGAGTGTTCGACGATTTGATTTGAAGAAACCAGATTGGCAGAAAATTATTCGGGCAATTGATTCGGCACGTTTTGCTCCATGTGCGGGGAACCAATTTGTAACAAAATTTATTTTAGTTTCGGATGAGAAGAAAATAAAAGAATTAGCGACGGCATCTCAGCAAAATTTTGTCGGAACCGCCAAATACATTGTCGTCGCTATTTCAGACGATTCTAATTTAATTAGGGATTATGACAAGAGGGGAACTCGTTATTGTGCACAACAGGCAGGAGCGGCGATTGAAAATTTTTTATTAGCCCTAATGGATCAAAAGTTAGTGACGACGTGGGTTGGGCATTTTTATGAAGAACAAGTCAGAAGAACTTTAGGCATTCCCGAAGGTCTACATATTGAAGCACTTTTTCCGATTGGCATTGAGACTAAGATAAAAACAAGAGAGAAAAGAAAAATAAATTTAGACCACATTCTTTATTTCGATAAATGGAAGAATAATAAAATGGCGCCGATGATTAAAGTAAGTAAGGAAGCTATTTAATTTAATTTTAATTTTTAGCGAAAATAAAAATAATTGTTTATAAAAACTAATAATTAAAATTCTTTTCAAATAATAAGTAAGGTTGATTTTTTACCATATTGCATATATCTTCTTTAAATGAAACAATATAGGATAAAAAAGAAGCTTTATCGTTGTAAGAATTGTTTTCGTCATACATTCTATTTTGAGAGAAGCAAAACCATTGTTTTAATGCGAATTCTTGTCCCAATATCTTAGATGAAGGGATGTTTAGATAACTTCTTTCATTGGTAACAAGAAGTTCGATTCTTTTTTGCAAAAAACTTTTCTTGTTTACATCAATTTTTTCCATTTAAATATAATTCCTGAATTTATCATTAATATATTCACATCCGTAGAGTATATAAAAATTGTGGTAACAAAATCCAACCCTCTGCTCGTAAGAGCAGAGGAATAAAAATAAAAATAAAAATATTTTTTGACTTAACTTAAATCATCTAAGCCAAGTTCGTTGACGCTGATTTTTTCTTCGTTGTCGAAACTACTGGTATTTTTTCCTAAGATGTAAGGGGATTTTACTCCCGTCATAATTGTAATGACTCTTACTCTTCCCTGGAATTCTTTATTGACTCTTGCTCCGATGATAACCTGTGCTTCTGGTGACAAGTTTTCGGTTACGAGTCGTCCAATAGTGTCGAATTCTTCAAGTTTTAAATCAGGACCGCACGTAATGTGAATCAACGCTCCAGTCGCGCCCCTATAATCTACATCCAACAACGGATGCGTCAGAGCTTGCTGTACCGCTGCGTCTACCCGTGTGCTCGAATTATCTTCGCCGATACCAATCACTGCTACGTCGCCGTTTCTCATAATCGAAGATACGTCTGCATAGTCCAGATTAATTAATGACGGAAGAGTGATTGTCTCAACAATACCCTTAATCATTGTGGAAACCAACTCGTTCGCAACCGCAAAAGCTTGTTCCATTGGTAACTGACCAGCGATGTCGACTAACCGATTATTGTCTAATACAATTACCGTATCAACCGTTTCTCTCAATTCCTGAAGACCGAACTCCGCCTTATCAATTCTTGCTTTTTCTGCCTCAAAAGGCATTGTAACTACCGCGATTACTACCGCGCCTGCTTCCTTAGCTAATTGAGCAACTACTGGAATGGACCCAGTTCCGGACCCGCCTCCCATACCAGCCAGAACAAAAACCATATCCGAATTCGAAACAGCTTTTTTCAAGTCAGTAAGAGATTCCTTAGCAGCCTCTCGTCCTTTTTTAGGGTATCCTCCGCATCCAAGACCTCGTGTCAATTCCTTACCTATAAGGATTTTTTCGTCAGTCTTTGTGATAGATAAATGAAGCGCGTCGGTATTGATACCGTAAATTGTCGCACCACTAATACCTTTATTGAAAAGCCAGGTAGCCATATTACATCCACAACCACCCATTCCGAAAACTTTAATGTTAGCTTTTCCAGCTTTCAAATCGTCAAAATTAATGGAGTTCGCCTCCGCAGTTTGTATCGCTTCTTTTGCAAAATCTAATGGCATATTCTCTTTTTTAAACCTCCTTTCAATAAATTGACTGAATTTATTGGGTGAAGCACCTCTGGTGCTACTTTCAAATCTTTCAGTATGACAAGATTTGCATGATGGACATTTGGTCTTTCTTTCAAATCTTTCAGTATGACAAGATTTGCATGATAGTTTTCCAAACTTTCTTTCAATAAATGAAATGTATAATAATAAGGGGATATTTTTATTTAAAAAGATATATGTGGTTGGAGGCGTTGTTATCAGGGAGATATCCTGTTACTTTGCTTTGTTAGAACACTAAACGCCCATGGAATGTTGGCTGATTTTACATTAAGTTTCGTATCGCCTACGCCAGAATAGAATATGACAGTGTTTTTATCGGTTGGGTCTTTTAAAATTCCCATTGAAAACATTATATATTTTTTTTCATTCTTTCCAAATAGAGTATCTCCTTTTTCCATTGATGGTATTAGATAATTGTGTCTCTGTGCAGAAACTATTTGTCCGATTCGCGGGTCGTACTCAAATAATGAACTTGTATAAAAAAATTTTGTAATATTATCTTCTTCTTTTCTTTCTACTCCGTGATAGTGTGCAATATATTTCCCGTTAATTAATATTGGAGGTCCTCCGAGTCCTATTTTTTCTGAGTTCCATGTTCCCGAGCCAGCTCTCAGCACTGTTGAGTAAGTTATGTTTTTAAGTTGGTTAGTCCAATATGTTTCTTCCAAAAAATCTTCTATATTTTTTGCTTTTGCAATTTGAATATGCGGTTCAATTCGATGCCATAAATTCCATTCGTTTCTGCCGTAATTGAATTCAAGAGCGGCATCTTTGTCAGTTATAAGAAAATCCGAATCGGTTAAAAGCGGGTTTGATTTTAATTTTTCTGAGAGTCGTAATTTTGCGCAGTCTCGATATCCGAATTCTTCCGGAAGATATGCAATCGCTTTTTTGTAAGGAATTTGCGGTCCGATGATTCCAAAGGGAATTACTTTTTCGAAATTTTCGGTCAAATCTAATCTTATTCTTGGATTTCTGCCATCAAATGCCACAGAAGTTAGTGCATAGATTTTCTCTTTTGTAAATTCGTTTCTGATTTTGTCTGGAAGTTTGTCTCGTGGGATTTGTGTTATTCGTGTGTCTTCTATTCCATTTTGGGAGAATTTGTCGTCTTGTCCGAGGAGCATTTGTTTGTTGTAGTGTATTTTAAATGGGTCGTTTGGATCTATAAACGCAAGATGTATTTCTGAAGATTCACCTCTTGTATTGTAGGCTTTTTTTATTACTCGGATTGTCATTGGATAACCGCAGATTTTTTTCTTTGTATCGATGTGAATTTCAGGATATACTGATGGGTTCAAAAATGCCAAAATCTCTGGATTGTTTTCGTCCGGACTTAAAAGGGTTTTTTCTTTGTCGATTATTGCTATCTCTAAACCAAGGATATTATCACTTTCCCTTACGCCATTAAATGGTTCAGCATAATCATCTTCCATAAAGCGGAGGAATTATTTTGGTTTTTAAGTCTTGTTATTTTTGTGTTGAAATTTGTTGGTTTACTTATAAAGAGATGTATTTAGAAAGTGCTATTCACAAAAATTATTCCGATATAAACTTCCTAATATTTTCTTTAAACTTCTCAATATCTTTTGTGAGAATCATTCCGCCTGCCGATGCTGGGTGTCCGCCAGCAGAACCATCCCCTAATCCTGCAACTCCCGCCCGTAGAAGTTCCGTCATATTTATTTTTTGAGAAGTATTTCTTGCGGATAGCCCGATGTGCTTGCCGTCACTTTTTGGAGTTGCAAAAATATATATTTGATTTTTATCCCGATAGCTAATTATTCCGCAGACCGGAGCTTTCACAGGAAAATGTGGTGCAAAATAATAAAAATCCACATCTCCCAATCTTTCTTTTTTGTCCTCATATTGCTCGACGAATTTTTGAACTTCTTTCTCAACCGATTCAGAGTATTTTTTCAACTTAGATATTTCTTCAATTGAATTAATTTGCCGTAAAATTTCGAAAGCCTTTTTAAAATCTTTATCAAAGTAGACCAAAAAGTTTGTGACAATACTTGTTGCATTTTGCTGAAACTCATCCAGTGTCATATTAAGTTTTTTTAAATGTTCGTCGATAAAGTCTTGATTTTCTGAATAAAGCTGCCCGGAATCAGTAACTGTTCCAATCAAAGCCAACCACGGTTTTAGCCCCGTTAATTCTCCTGCAGTTCGCGACGAAGGAATATATCCCTTACCTGTTGTCACTAACTCTAAAATTTCTTTTGGGATAGGAGTACCCCTCGGATGATGGTCAGAATATAAAACCTGCTTGTCTTTTATCAATTCAAATTCTTTCGCCATAAAATCTGGACCAAGGTCACAAACAATTATTTTGTTGAATTTTTCTAAATCAAAGTTTTTTAATTTTGATTTACTGATAGAATAAGCAAAGTGCTCAGCTACCACCTCTTTATTTTTACACCAATCGTAATACAATATCCCAGCACAGAACCCATCCCCGTCATCGTGGTGAATAATCGCAACTTTGTCCTCGCTGATTATACTATCTAAAAATTCTTTTGCTTGACTAAATGTTATTTCTGGCATTTTAGATTAGATGGTTTTGGGTTGATAAAGGTTGTTATTTGGTTTTTAACAGTTATGATGGAAGACATAAATGTTTTTATACAAAAAATAATTTCAATTGAATGGCAAATGAAAAATTAGAAGTATTAATTGAGTTATTTAGTGCTATGGAAAACGCGTTTCTGACTCGGTGTTACGAAGTTTATGATTTAGACTTTGAGGAAACATTAAAAACAGCATTAAAATCTGCGGAGAATTCAGGATTAAAATGGGGCGATTTCTATGATTTGCATGAACGACAACTGGGAGGATATAAACAAAAACAACGTTGCGCACTAATATACAACGGATTAGAAGCTCAGGCACTTGAAAAAGAGAGTAAGGGAGCAGCGAAAATTGGTTCACCATCTAATTATTTTGAATTAGGCGCAAGTATGATATTAGGAGATGCTTATAGTCAATTATATAAAAAACGAGTGACAGAGATAGAAAATATGCAGATAACTAAAAAGTTTCCGGAAAACAAATTGATTAATTCGAAAGATTTTTCAAAAGCCGAATCTTATTTCAAAAACAATTTAACTAAATAGTTCACTCAAAATCCTTCGCTAGTTTAAAAATTAATTCCTCTTGAAAATGTGGTGCCACAATTTGGAGTCCGACATCTTTGTTATCGAGTTTCCCTACTGGAATTGAGATTGCCGGGAGTCCTGCGATTGAAGCTGGCGTTGTGAAGACATCGTAAGCATACATATCTTTAACAGAGATTATCTCGCCAATTTTATGTGGAGTTCTCGGAACAGTTGGAAGAATTATAATATCGACCTCTTGGAAAATTTTTTCAAATTGTTGCTTGATAAAATTTCTTGCTTTTAGCGCCTCTCTATAATACTTCCCCTCGTGCTCGGCTTTCGTAATTTCGGAACCACCAATAATTCTTCTGATGACTTCCGGACCCACAACTTCTTCAATTTTTTTTCCAAATCTTCGACCATCAAATTTTCGCGTTGCTGAGAAAAATTCGGTGTAAACAATTATATAATAAGTTTGAATTGTAATATCTAACGGCAAATTTATTTTTTTAATTTTCCAATTATTTTGTTTTCCAATTTCTTTTGTTTTAGTTTCGATTAATTCTGCAATTTCTTTCGGGCAAAAATCCTGAACATTCACCAATCCGATTACTCCCTTGTGCGGGTCTGAGGTCTGAGGTCTGAGTCGGCGTGCCCCAACCCATTTGAGTCTGCCCCAACCTGATTCTCTTTCATATTTGTGAGGGTATTCCCTTTTATCTGTGAGGGTATCTGAGGTCTGAGTCGTCTGGTCAAAGTTGTCTTGTCCTTTAATTATATTGAAAATTAATCTTGCGTCTTCCGGAGTTTGTGTTAACGGTCCGATGCAATCGAAAGACATTGTGTTATCTATTAGCCCGTATCGCGACACCGCTCCATAAGTTGGTTTTAGTCCGACGATTCCGCAGTGCGATGCCGGATTTCGAATTGAACCACCAGTATCTGAACCTAACGAAAAATCGCAAAGTTCTGCAGCAACCGCCGCCGCTGAACCTGAGCTTGTCCCACCCGGAACTAATTCTGGATTTCTAGGATTTTTTGTTGGACCAAATGCCGACGTCTCTCCCGACGACCCACAAGCGAACTCGTCCATGTTAACCATTCCTAAAATTATCGCATCCTCGGCTAAGAGTTTGTTTATTACCGTCGCATTATAAGGAGAAACATATCCTTCCAAAACTTTCGAGCCGCAATTTGTCTCAAGCTCTCTAACTGAAATATTTGATTTTACGGCGAAACATAAACCTGCTAGTTTTCCCGCCGTTCTCTTTTTTATTCGCTTATCTATTTCTTTTGCCTGCTCAATTGCGTTTTCATTCAAAGATAAAAAAATATTCAAGTCTTTTGTTTTTGGTGTTGCAATTTTTTTAGAAAAATTCATTAGGTTTTCAACTGCGGTTAGTTTTCCTGATTTGATTTGTTTGAGTTTATGTTTAAGTGTCATTTAATATTCCTTCTCTATCAATGCTTTAACATTCGGAGAAACATTTCCCTTGCCCTGTTTAATTTCTTCTATACCAACCCATTTAATATCTTGACTAGGCGGTAAGGGCGTTATCTCCTCTTTGTTTTTTAGTTTAGCTAAATAATTAATCAAGATGATTGTCATCTTCTCTTTTGTCTTCGGGTTTTCATAAAGAATATGAGGCATTAGAGGGCGGATGATTTCGACATCTGCATTAATTTCTTCCCTTGCTCTTCGCATACAACCATCTTCTAAACTTTCTCTTTCTTTTACCGTTCCTCCCGGAAGTTTGTAAAATGGATCTTTGTTATCTTTTACAACTAACAATTTGTTATCTTCAATAATTACAGGTCCTGATGCTACTATGAATTTCCCCTCAGGCATTTTATTTCTTCCAGCCTCCCTTTTCTGCTACAATTGAATCATCCTCGACAAATGGTGCATTAGATAGCGTTATACTTCGAAACTCCGAGTCAGTATTCCAACCATCGCCTTCTTCCCGTGTTCCAGAGACGTTTTCTTCCTGTTCTTTAATCAATGTCGAAGTCTTAATCTTAGACAACTCGGACGCAAACTCGTTTAAAAGATTCTTAGATTCCTTCCTGATTTCTTCCTTTTCTTTCTCGCTAACTTCGTGCCAGAGTGAATTATTTGTCATATATATAGTTAGAGGGAGAGTTTATAAATTTGGGGTTATTATAATATCATGGACGATTGTATTTTTTGTAAGATTGTGGCGGGGGAAATTCCGAGCGAGAAAGTTTTAGAAAGTGAAAATTTTATTGTGGTTAAAGATGCTTTTCCTAAACTTAACGGACATTCACTCGTAATTTCCAAAAAACATTATGATAGTTTTCTGGATATGCCATCGGAATTGTATGAAGAGTTATTGAAGACAAGTAAGGAGGCGACTTTAAAAATTGTTAAAGAAGTTGGAGCAGAGGGATTTAATCTTGTCGTAAATAACGGAAGAGTTGCCGGGCAAATTGTTCCACATGTTCACTGGCATATTTTACCAAGAAAAAAGGACGACGGTTTTGAGTTTGGGGTTTAAGGAATAATTCTATCTCTATCTCTCGGAAACATACAAGCTTCCCGAATATTTGATATATCTAAAAGAACTTGTGTAAATCTTTCTATGCCAATAGACCAGCCCGCGTGAGGCGGAGCACCAAATCTGAAACTATTAATGTAAGATTTAAAATCTTTTAGATTTAGCTTATTAGCTTTCAATCTTTTTTCTAACAACTCAGGAATATGAATCCTCTGTCCACCAGAGCTAATTTCCATCCCCTTGTAAATAGCATCAAAACCTTCACTTAATTCCGCATCGGCTTTCTCATCTTTTGGCATAATATAAAATGGCTTCCCCGCCATTGGCCAATCGTAAACAAAAATAAGCGTATCAGAATATAATTCACTAAGCTTCTTTTCAGCCTCGCCAGTCAAATCATCATCTCTAATTTTAATTTTGTTTTTATCCATCAAACTCTTTGCCTCCGCAAAAGTCAGATATTTAACTTTAGGAATTTTTAAGTTGACATTAAGTATTTCCAAATCTTCTTTATTCTTTTTAATGACCTGCTCAACAATATATTTAACGGAGTCCTCCATTTCTTTCATAACAATTTTAGAATCGGCAAACGCCATTTCGATATCCATCTGTCTGCACTCGTTGAGATGTCTGACCGTATTATGTTTTTCTGCTCTCCAAACTGGAGTAATTGTAACCATATTTTCCATCGAGCACGCAATCATTTGTTTATACAACTGAGGAGACTGTGCAAGAAAAACATCCTTTTCAAAATATTTTGCTTTGAATAATTCTGTTCCGCCCTCGGAGCTGGAGCTAATTATTGAGGGAGGATGAGCATAAACAAAACCCTTGTTTGTAAAATATTCAATGAATGAACTTCCAACCGTGGACTGTATTTTGAAAATTGCCTGTGTTCTTTGAGAGTGTAAATCAACAGCCCGATTATCCAACCTCAAAGGCAGTTCCGTCTTTGAATAATCCGAAGTATCAATCGGCAACGGATTTATCGCTTCTGCAATTACCGTTATAGATTCTGGCAAAATTTCTTTCCCGCCGGGTGCCTGTTTGCACTCTTTCAATTCTCCAATAACTTCCACAACCGACTCCCTGTTTAAATTATCTAACAACTCAAAAGTTTCGGGATTTGTTTTGCCATCAATTCCAGTTATCTGAATTCGCCCCGAAATATCTTTAAGAATCAAAAATCTCACTTTTTTCAAATCCCGAGTTTCATGCACCCATCCCTTAACCAAAACCTTCCCGCTTTTCTCAAACGAATCTTTAATCATTGTTCTTTCCATATTGGATGGAAGTTATGAGGTTTTTTAAGTTTGTTGGCTTGTTGTGGGATTTAATATATTGAAGTATAACAATTTTTATAAAGTGAGTTTAGTTTTTTAAGAGATGGAAGATGCGGGAAATGAATGTTCTTCAGAGGAAAGAATTTTACGGAGAGTTGGATTCGATTTTATGACTAATCGTCCAATGTATGGAGCATATAGCATTAAATCTTTTGATAAGGGCAGGTTGTGTTCTTTAGAAAGGATGTATAGGAAAACTAACAAGGAGAAATCTATTACGAGTTTTGGTAAGGTTTTTCCTAGATATGTAAATCATTATCGAGATTAATTAAAATCCTGAAGTTGATAAGCAAGTTTTTAAACTAAAAAGTTTTTGAGGTGTTATGGACGTTGATAATTTAGAGAACGCAATTAATTCCGCAAAAAATCCCGATGACAAAACCGTCGAAGAGAATAAAACTCCAGAGATGTCGCAAGAGCAGGAAATCGGTTTTCATAAAGGAGCTTTGAATACGTTGGTTGCCGAGAGGACGGAGCTGGTTAAAATGGTTGGAAATATCGAAGCAATAATGCAGGCACATATTAAAAGATTAAAAGAGTTGGGAGTTGATATCAAATAATGGAAGTGCGAAAAAGGAGTTTAATTCTCGCCGGAATTGGTGCTGCCATTGGTGGTGCTTTGGGTGCAGTTTGCGGTTCAAATAGCTGGGTTGTCGTCGCTGTTGTTTCCGCCGTGTTTGCTATCTTAACAGTTTGGGGATTAGAAGGGACGATTAACTAACCACACAATTCCCTCAAAACTTCACTTACTTCTTTCCCAGAAACCTGACCCTTGAATTTTCCCATAACTAATCCCATATAAGCTCCCTGAGATAATCCCGGTTTTTCTCTAATCAACTTCTCAACTTCTTCTTTCAAATTAATATCAGACTTTTCCATTGCTTCATCCAAAGACATTCCCTGCGCAATTTTTTGCATTACCGTTTTCACATCGTTGCTCGAAATGTTTTTACCGACGTGTTCGAGAATCGCCTCAAGAGTGTGAGCATTAAAAATTTCCTCAAGTTCCCCTTTGGACTTATTTTCCTTTTTCCCAATCTCAGTTTGAAACAGCGTTAAGGATTTTGCGATTAGTTCGTAATTAGAAATTGTTTTAGCG
This sequence comes from archaeon, assembly GCA_030605415.1. Lineage (GTDB taxonomy): Archaea > Nanobdellota > Nanobdellia > Pacearchaeales > GW2011-AR1 > JAGVXH01. The sequence continues at coordinate 55,058 of JAUWIJ010000001.1, forward strand.
AGAACTTTAAAATCTTCTACCTTGTTTCGTTTCAAAACCAGTTTCATCAATTCATCATTAAGACCAAATTCGCTCAGATAAGATTTATGTTCGGATGCAAGTTTCGGCAGATTCTTTCTCGTTTTGTTAATTAGTTCTCTTGATATTTTCAGGAGCGGAACGTCGGTTTCGGGATACATCCGCGCAGCACCAGGCATTGGTCGGAGGAATTCCGTTGTTCCGTCGGGAAGAGCATTTCGAACTTCATTTTTGCAAGATTTTTCTTTAATACGTTTCTGTTGCCTTGCGATTTCCATATCTATAGTTTTTATCATCATCTTCGTATCCTGAAAACCCTTAATCTCAACTCGCTTACTTTCCTTAATCGAAATATTAACATCCTGACGAATCGTCCCAATTCCCCGCTTAATTTTACATGCCCGCAAAATTTCCCCAATTTTCAAAGCCGCCTCTTTAATTTCTTCCGGCGTATGCATATGAGGACCCGTCGCAATTTCAACCAACGGAATTCCCAACCTGTCTAACTTGTAAGTTGTAGTTTCTTCATCTCTGGCAACCACTCGCGCAGAATCCTCTTCGAGCATTATCGCATCAATCGGAATTTTCCCCGACGAGATTTCAATGTATCCGTCGTGAGCAATCAATACCGTTCGCTGAAACCCCGTTGTATTTGAACCATCAATCACAGTCTTACGCATGACCTGAGCGACCGGAAATATTTTACAATTTAAAAGATGCGAAATCTGCAATGCAATTTTCAGAGCTTCCCGATTTATTGAATGTGGTGGTTCCTCGTCAATTTCAACAAGACAATTTGTGTCATAAACCTGATAGATAAATTTCTTGTTTTGCAATTTTTCGTGAGCAACCGCTACATCAATTTTACCCGTTTCACCGACGACAGGATTCAACGTTCTCTGGATTTCATACTGTGGCTTATCATTCCGCAAAAGACTTGGGCAGTCACAAAAAAGTTTATGCGTGTCCAACTGCTGATGAATTTCCAGCCCCGATTTCAATCCAACTTTTTTATAGTCGTAAACTGTGGGGGCTGAGGTTGTTTCACTTCCAGAACTGAGACCGCTCCGCTCTGAGAACTTAGACCGCTTTGCTCTTAGAGATTCTTCCGCTTTCCCGTCCCTGCCCCCGTCGGTTTCCCCTTCTGAGTTCTGAGTACCGAGTTCTGAGTTCTGGACTTCCCGTCCACCGAGTTCTGAATTCTTGTCGGATTTCATAGTAAAGAGAATATGATAAGGTTTAAATAATCTTTCTTCGTGTCTTAATCAAGAAAGGAGGTAAGAATGAAATTAACAAAAATTGATTATAAATCGGCTGCGTTTTTTGGAGCACTTGCTTTAGTGATGTATCTGCCTTTCGGTTTGCTTATGTGGAGTTCACGAGACGTTTTATTGGCTCAGGGAGTTTCCATAACAGCAGTTCAGACATTTATTATTGCACCAATCCAGTCTGGTATCATAGGATGTTTAATTACGCTGATTGCGATTCTGGTCTACAATTTTGTGGCGAAAAAATATCCGATTTCTTGGGAAGTAGATAAGAAGTAATTTTTATATCCTCTTTAATTTCTATAGGATTTAATTTTTGAAAGATTTATATAGTTTGCTTTTTATTTCTTTTTATGAACAAGAGAGGAATTTCATTAGTTGTGGCATCGGTTTTGTTGATTTTAATGGTTGTTGTTTTGATTGCTCTTTTATGGCTTTTTCTTTTGCCCTACTTACAAAAGATTGATCTCGAACAGGATACTGGTATTTTAATAAATTTTGCAGAGGGATACACTTGTTACGATGCCAGTAATAATGTTTCTATGGTTCAAATTACCAGAGGGGCGAGTGACACGAATCTTTCTGGTTTGAATGTAGTTTTTTTGAAGGATGGAAACAGTCATAGTTTTTATCCTGACTCTTTAGACCCCAATTCAAAAAAAGTTTTCACATTCGAAATTCCTGGGGAGATAGATGAAGTTCGAGTTGCACCAATTTTTTTAAAGGGCGGAAAAGAAGTTTTGGGAGATTTTTCTTCTTCGGGTAAAATTTTTCCATGCAGTAATACTATAACTGTTGCCGATTTACTGTACGAGGATTGTGGGAATGGGAAGATAGATGATGGCGAAGAATGTGGGGAACCAGGGTTGCCTGAATGTGAATCCGGTAAGAACTGCGAGGGATGTAAGTGTAAAGTAGCGAACTGTGAGGAATGTACCAGTTGGCAAGATAGTGATTGCGGAGAAGGAGAATGCGCATTAAATCAGATGTATCAGACATGCAATACTCCCCCAGAATGTTCTATGGAAACAAGATGTATTGATCATTCTAATTGTTCTTGTAATATTTTATTAAGTCCGGGAACCAATGTTATTTACAATGAAATTTTGAATGTTCCCGATAGTTCGGAATTAGGATATAATCAATATACGATTTGTTTAAATCCAGGAAATTATTTTGAAAGTTTATTGGGAAGCAATGGTATTTCTAATAAGAGCGGAATTAGTTTAATAGGTTATAGTGGAAGACCTAAGATTGATTTAATGGAGGAATTAGGGATAAAGTTGATTAATTCTTCGTATATGATTTTAGATAATTTGGAAATATTTAATACCTCAAATCATGGAGTTTATATGTTTAGCGGTTCTAATAATATTCTTAATAATTCTATTATTCATGACACCGGAAATGATGCAATAACTATTGAACAGGGAGAGAATCATTTGATTAGTTATAATACTGTTTATAATAGCGATGATTCTGCGATTTATGTGAGAAACGGAGAACCAAAAAATGTTGTTTTTAAGAATAATTATCTTTGGAAAGGAATTGGATTGCAGTATTCAAATGGGATTATTTATATTTCTTCTGATAATATTATTATAGATTATTATTGTAATTATATGAATGCTTCTGACGAGGCTGGCGGAGGTTTTGCTGCTGCGATAGGAGTCCACAGAACAGATAATTTACATCTTAATTTTTCTTATAATTATATTGATGAAAAAATTTCTTATGATGAAACAACTACTAATCTTTATTGGGAAGATTTGTCTGGCTCTTGTGTTCATGGAAATAAAACAGTAATTATTTCCAATTGTTCTGGAAGTGCTACAATTGGAACATTTATATTTGAAAATAATTATTGTAACGAATTTAATAATCCGGCTTATTGTGATTTTTCTGCGGATAGTGGTAATTATGCTTCATGGAAGACAGTTTGCGGACACGTTGGAGCTTATGATATGGACTATTCTTAAAATAGATTCTCCAACATCTTTTCTTTTACATTCCATTTCTTGTGTCCGAGCACCCACCCAAGTTTTATCAAAGCAGTTTCTGAAAGCATTCCCCCGAGAAAAATAATTCCAGTTTTTTGTAACTCTCGTCCTGTAGAATACACATTTGGATTAAGTTGTCCGTAAATAGTTTGTGGCGTTGCGCAAATTGTGATTCCGTTTTGAATCGCCTTTTTAATTTTTGGAAGCCAATTTGTCGAGGATTGTTTTCCCGGGACTTGTCCTAATCCAGTGACTTCTAAAATTATTCCTTTGTATCCTTGTTGTTCATAATATTCTAAAATTGCTGGGTCTTGTCCTGGGTGAATTTTTATTAGCGTAACTTTATCTGAAAATTTTATATCTATTTTTGATTTGTTATTCGAACGAGCATTGAAGGTTTTTAATATATTTATTTTATCTGGGGTGATTTCTGCAATAGGAGTGTCGTTAATTATTTTGAAAGCGTCTCGTTTTGAGGTGTGCATTTTTCTGACTTTGGTTGCGGGCATTGCTAAACAAATTTCATCGTTTGTATTTTTGTGTCCGACTAGTGCGATTTCTGCGATGTCTGATGTTGCGTATTTTGCTGAGCAAATTAAGTTGAGGGCGGCGTCGGTTGAGGCTCGGTCGATGGAACGTTGGGAATATGTTAGGGCAATTGGTTTGTTGAGTTTTTGAATGAAAAAAGATAATGCCGCGGCGGTGTAATGCAAAGTGTCGGTTCCGTGTGTGATAATTATTCCCTTGATTGATTTGTCGTTTAAATATAGTTCACAAGTTTCGGCTAATCTTTTCCAATCTTTTGGATCCATGTCCTCAGAGAATTTCATAAACGGGCTGACAATTATTGGATTGCAAATGTTTTTTATTTCTGGCGCGATGTCTAATATTGCTTCTTTATCGGTCGAGATTACTCCACCCGTTTTTGAATCAAGCCGAGAAGAAATTGTTCCGCCTGTAATGACAAAAACTACGTTGGGTAATTTTTGTAGGACGCTTCGCTGGTAGGACGCTTCGCTGGTAGGACGCTTTCTCCAGAATTGTTGCATCAAGAATTTCACCTTCCCGTATTCCAATGTTATAACCACTTGGTAATTTTAGGAGAATTATTTCAGGGTCGTGAGACTCAAGAATATATCCCTCCCACGTTCTATTCTTGGTTTGGATTTTTACTTTGTCTCCAGGTGCGAATGCTTTTATTTCCATAGAATAGATAGTTTGAGAAGATATAAAAAGGTTTCCGACGGAACCAAGGTTCCCTACAGGTAGCCTCCTTTGAGTTAGATTAATAAATGAGAGTTTCTATAAAATTTTATGAAAACCAAAACATTTCCCATAAAAATTGGCTTAGAAATCCACGGATATTTAGACACGAAAGAAAAGTTATTTTGTATGTGCTTAGTTTCGGGGTGTCGGTGTTCGGGGGTCGGAGGGTCGGAAGATATACCTAACTCGAGAATCTGCCCAATTTGCACAGGGACGCCGGGGTCAAAACCAATGGCACCTAATATTGAAGCAGTTAAAAAAATGATTCAGATTGCATTGGTCTTTGGGTCGAAAATTAGTTTTGAAACGACCTGGCAGAGGAAACATTATAACTGGGCAGATTTGCCGAAGGGATATCAGACGACAATTTCCGGAGCGCACGCGACGCCAAATGCTGTCGGGGGAAAATTTAAAGGGATTAATCTGACTGAGTTGCATCTTGAGGAAGACCCGGCGCAGTGGAATCCGGATTCGGGGAAAATTAATTATAATCGTTCGGGGTTACCCCTGATTGAGATTGTGACCGAGCCGGAGTTTTCGGATTCGGAGCAGGTTGTTGAGTGGCTAAAGAGTTTAATTTTATCTTTGAGTTATATTAAGGCAGTTCGAAAGAACGCGGGAATCAAAGTTGATGTAAATATTTCGACTTACGGCGAGCGGGTTGAGATGAAGAATTTGAATTCGTTGGAGAAGATTCGGAAAGCGATTGATTATGAAATTTTGAGACAAGTTGAAGCTAACGAGAAAGGAGAAGTTCAGAAAATGGAGACACTTGCGTTTGATGAGAAACTTGGCAAGACAATTAAGATGAGGTCGAAGGAAGGGGCGGCGGATTATAGGTTTATTCCCGACCCTGATTTGCTTACGATTAAAATAGATAAAAAAATGGTCAATAAAATTAAATCGGAATTACCTGAGATGCCTGAAGTTAAATTGGCTAAACTACTGAAGACACATAAAGTTGACAAAAAGAATGCTGAGGTATTGACAAGAAATTTAGAACTGGTTGAGTTTTTTGAAAAATTAGCTATGATTACTGCACCCAAGGGTGTACCTCCTGCCCAGATGGCATCCGCTAAAGCGGACAAGGTCGGCAATGTGAATAAAAATTTGTCGTGGGTGACGATTGAATTATTGAGGGTTCTAAATTATAATAAAAAAACTTTGGAGGATGAGGATGTTGAGATTTTACCTGAGCATTTGGCGGAGTTGATTAAGGCGGTTGAATCGGGGAAGATTACGGTTTTGAAAGGGAAACAGATTATGAATGATTTTGTGCCGAAGTCGTTTTCGTTGAAGGAGCATAAGGGAGAGATTGGGAATATTGATGAGGCTGCGATTGAGAATTTGTGTAGGCAGGTGATTGATGAGAATTTAAAAGTTGTTGATGAGTATAAATCTGGGAAGGGTGCGTCGTTGAATTATTTGATTGGGCAGGTTATGAGGTTGTCGGAGAGACGGGCAGATTTTAAAGTTGCTGGAGAGATTTTGAAGAGGTTGATTGGGAATTGAGTTGATGAAGATTTTAAAGAATGAGAAGTTGGCGAGATTATGACTTGGTAAAACCGATGGGATAATCTTATAAAGTCCCGATTGTTAGTTGGTTCATGGGTGATGAAATTGTTAAGACTCCTGATGTAGCAAATACTCCAGCTGCAGCAAAGACTTCCGATGTTGCAAATACCCCAGCCGTTGAGGGGACAAGCAAGAAGTGGATTTTTTGGGCTGTCGGGGCTGCTGTGGTGATTGTGGCGTTGCTGTTAGTTTGGATGTTTATATAAAAATGCTATTACTGCGATTAGAAAGTTCTAAAAATAGCTGTTGCCAGTAAAGAGTATGGAAATTAGGAAAGCTACAATCAGAGATTTAAAGAGAATTCAAGATTTGAATTTTTTACTTTTTGAGAAAGAGAAAAAAGAGTATGACAAGTTTCTGAATATGGATTGGACTTTTGGCGAAAAGGGAACGAAATGTTTTAAAATCATTTAACTAAAGAAAATTCTTGCGCTTTTGTTGTTGAGGATAATGGAAAAATTATTGGATATTTAGCAGGGGGCGAGATTAAAGCAGAAAATTATAGGAATATTTCTAAAATAGTGGAATTAGATAATATGTTTGTTTTGGAAGAATATCGTGAAAGGGGTGTTGGTGGAATGTTACACGATGCTTTTGTTAAATGGTGTAAAGGGAGAGGAGTTAAGGTATTAAGAGTTGAAGCTTCGGCGGAAAATAAACAAGCTATTGGATTTTATAGGAAGAGAGGATTTGGAGATTGTAGTTTGGTTTTAGAGAGGGAGATTTGATGAAACAAATACAAATAAACAAAATATTGAAAGAGAATAAGGATTTGTTTGATACTCTGGAGAGGCATGACGAAACGATGGAGTTGCCTTTTCAGAGAAAGAAGATAAACCTAACTTTGTCAGTTGAAATTATTAACAAACTTAAACAGATGAGGGAAAAAACCGGAAAGCCGATTTCGCAGATTATAGAGGAAAAGTTTGTGTAAAGTTTTTAAAGCTGGTTTGGGTAATATTTTTATGGAAAAAGAATATTATTGTTCAAAATGTAAAGAAAATATAGATAAAAAAGTTTATGAGTATTCTAAGAAAAATTGTGGAAAGGTTTTGTGTCGTGGGTGTCAAGAAGGTTTTGTTTTGAAGGTGAAAGATGTCAAGAAGGATGTGGAAAAAAATGGTGAAAAATCTGGATTGAGTAATAAGCAAAGTAGCTACAGGGAAAATATGATTAAGGGAAGAATAGCGGAAACACTTATTGAAGAACTGTTTTTGTCCTTAGATTACGACGTTTTTAGATATGGAATGGAGAATACAGTTCCAGGAATTATGAAATTACTCAAGGGCGTTAAGGGGGATGTTGCTACAAATATTAGAAGAATGCCAGATTTTGTGATTAAGAAAGGTGAGGATGTATTTTTTGTTGAGGTTAAATTTAGAGCGAATGAAACTTTTACAAAAAAGAATTTACCTGAAGATTATCCTTTTCTGAATGCATATTTTATTGTTGTATCTAAAAAGCATATTAAATGTATTACTTATGCAGAACTGATAGAGGGAAAAGAAGTAACTCCAGCATCTAAAAACTACTTAGGAAGTAGAAAAGAATTTGACTTAGACAAAGAAGTGATTATTGATTTCTGTAAATTTGCTGTTAAATTTTTTGAAAATGTATAAAAAATTTAAAATAAAAAAAATAAATTTAAAACATAAAGATTATTAGTCTTTGTCTTTATCGTCTTCAGCGTCTTCCTTAGCTTCTTCAGCTGTTTCGATGTCTTCTTCGTCGTCTTCAGCGTCGGAATTATCGTCAACTACTTCTGGAGCTTCATCTTTAGCGTTATCTTCATTGATAACTGATGAGTCTGCCATTGGAGCTTCTGCTGATTCTTCTGACCGGTTTGAATCGTTGTATCTTGGCGCATTGTCCCGTGGAACCATTGGTTTTGCCTCACTAACTGTTAGAGCTCGACCTTCGATATCTTTCTCGTGCATTTCAGAGATTGCTTTTTTAGCTGCCTCGTCGTCCGCGATAGTTACAAATCCGAATCCTTTAGATCTACCCGAGTATTTATCTTTGATTAACACTGCTTCTTCTACATCAAAAGACGCGAAAAGTTCCTTTAGCGCTTTATCATCAACCGACCAAGGCAGATTACCTACGTATAATTTCATATTTTCCTCCTGTGTTATTTAATAATTTTAATAGAATTCTCATTTGGGCTCTTGGTCATTTACATAATTTCATAGAAAGAGGCTTTTTAAAGTTAATGCATAAATTGCAAAATAATGCCCATAATAAAAACTAGCGATAAAATAACTATTAGTGCCCAATTTAGCGGAACTTCAATTTCCGGCTTTTTATTGTTTCGCGTGTTAGACTTCGCCCTTTTAGCAATTAGAAGAATTAATATTCCAGTCAGTCCGCCCGAGATTACACCACCAATACTCAAGACTAAAGCAAAACTGATAAAGTCAAACTGAGTTACCAGAACATAAAAGATTAACGGAACCAGCGACGCAAAAAGAAATCTTTTTTTCTTAGATGCTTTAATATCATATTTGAATGTATTTAAGAGGGAAAACGAAAGAACGAAATAAGACGTTAACATCGTAAAAATTCCGAGTATTGTTACAACAGGACCGAACGATAAAGTCGCGATTTGTGTAATATCCGTGCCGAAAACTCCGACAAAAACTGCACTAAAAATAACATAGAGAACAATTGGAATCAAACTACCGAGGATAATTGCTCGTTTAAGGAGTTTCTCCTGGCCCCTAATTTCCCGACGAAGTTCTGGGATTGACGTAAACCCGAGAAGAGCAAACATAACGACCCCGATTGGAGTTATAAAATTTGCCGAATTCCATGTCGCCAGATTTGCCGGGTTTACCAACGGAACAAATCTAATAAAAATACCCAAGATGATTACAATAATTGCGATGACACCCCACGTTTCAATTTTCTTTAATCCCTTCAGCCCTTCTCTCAAAAGCAAAGTCATAACGAGCCAGAACATTATACCGAAGATAATTGGCGGAATATCGCCCGGCAAAAGTTTAGACAAAGATTCACCCTCCCCGATAAGATAAGCCATAAGCGCAGAATAAATACCAAAAATCATTGCAAAAAACATCGCTCGCCTGCCCCATTTGCCCAAATATTTCTCAGCATAACCCGAAAGCTGATGTCTACCCCGCGTCCGCAACGTGATTTCCCCAAGTGTTAAATTTATAAAAAGTGCCACTGCACCGAGGACAACCAGCCAAAACAAACCTGCAATAAAACCCGATTTCGCAAAAACATATGGCAACCCCAAAATACCCGCGCCTATAATAGAACCCGAAAGCGTAAAAGTCGTTGCCCAAAATTTTTTATTCACTTTAATTACCTAATTTATTTAAGAATTGGAGATTTTTAAGAGTTTGGGGGATGCACTAGACGGCTCAAAAGTTTGTCAGAAATGTTTGGGGGCGGAAAAGCAAGGAGCGGTTTTAGAGAGGGTGTTTGGGGAGTAAAATTAAAATCAGTAGTTTTATAAAATCATAATTAATTATCTTATTACCCAGAGCTCGTAGTTTAATGGATAGAATATCAGGTTTCGGCCCTGACGATGGGGGTTCGATTCCCTCCGAGCTCGTAAATGTCGAACACCCATCAGATGGGGGCGAATGATTTGCTCGAATTTTTCTAACTCTCCTTAACAAATTATTAGAAAAATTTTAGAGTGAATTGTGAGTAGATTCCCTCCGAGCTCGTTAATTTTATAAACCGCTATTCTTTATAATTACTCATGGTAAGATCTTTTGAGAATCTTGGACTTAGAAATAGTTTTCTACTGGTTGGAACTATGCGGGATTTTCAGGAGTATCCCTGGTGATTTTTTTGTATTATTTAATTTAAATAACTTCTTTTATATTAAATTAAATAATTTTTTAATTTTTGATAAATTACGTCTTGGTCCTCTTAGCTGTTTGGATGTGACTTCTAAGTGGGTTCAAGATGTGAAAGGGGGTAATATTAAGATGGTAGAAAATATACTTAAAATAGATTCCCCTAAGCATTACATTGATTCCAACCCCGATGTTTTAAACCGAATAGTTTCTGTTGTACAAGATGCATTTGGAAAAAAATTGAATTTTGATGATGTGTATGAACATGTCACTTCTCCTGAATCGCTCTATTTGTTAAAAGATAGTAATAAAATTGTGGGTATTGCCAGTTATAATACTATTGAACTTTCCGGGTTTCCTTCCCTAATTGTTGAGGGAGTAGCTTTTTCTAATGAATTTCAAAAAAAAGGATTGTTTGAACAAATAACTTCACATGCTCTTAACGGTGAATCTGTTATTTGCTTGAGAACACAAAACCCACGGATGTATAGGGCGCTTGAAAAGATTTGTCAAAACATTTTTCCTAAAGAAACAAAAGTTGTCCCTAATGCTATTAAGGAAATAAGAAACGAGTTAGCAAATTATTTTGGAAGTGAGTGCAACAAACAAGGAGTTCAGAAAGGTTATTACGGTGGGCTATTTTACGGAACTAAACCTGAACACAATGTTGTTTCGAGATTATTTGACAGACTTGGAATTCAACTAAACAAAGGAGATGCTCTTCTTTGCATTGGAGTAAGATAATATGAAAAAGACAATTGCAATTGTTGCATGTATACATGGAAATGAAAGATATGGACTTTCTTTTAAAATAAAGCGAGGACTAAATGTCCCCGTCTTTATTGGTAATCCTAAAGCTTTGAAAAAAAATGTTCGATTTATTAACAAAGATTTGAATAGGGTTTTCCCTGGTAAAAAAAATGGATGCTATGAAGAGCGAAGAGCAACAAAATTACTTAAAAAATTAAGGTCTTTTGATATTGTGATTGATTTGCATTCGTCATCTAATACTGTTCCCCTATTCGGGATTATCACAAAACCAACTACAAAGAAGATTAACTTAGCTATAGCAATGGGACTAAAAAAGTTAGTGATAATGCCAGAGAAATTTAGTGAAGGAAAATCTCTTATTGATAATGTTGATTGTGGTATTAGTCTTGAGGTTGGTCCACATAAAAGAAAGAAAAATTTCAAAGAAGTTTTTAATTTAATTATAAATCTTAGTAAGAATGTTTTTAACAAAAAAATGAAAATTTATAAAGTCTTTGATGTCCTTGAGGGCAATAAAAATTATGGACTTTTGATTGAAAATTTTAAGGAAGTAAAAAAGGGACAGCGTATTTTAAAGAGAGAAAAACTTTTTTCTAAATTTGATTTTATCCCTATTCTAGTTGGAGAAGAAGCTTATGAAAAGATATTATGCCCTGTCTTTTTTTGAGGAAGAAAGTTTAAAAAGAAATGAGAACTACATATAACATGACAAAAAAGAAAACAACTTTTAATATTTCGAAAACGGGAAATTTTAGTGAGTGGTATAGCGAAATTTTGAATAAGGCGGAGATTGTGGATTTGCGATATGGGGTAAAGGGATTTGTTGTGATTCGTCCGTGGGGCGCGAGAATTATTGAGAAAATGTATCGGATTTACGAATCTGCTCTTCGGTGTACAGGACATGAAGCGGCGGTTTTTCCTGCGGTAATTCCTGAAAAGAATTTTAAAAGAGAGTCTAGTCACATTGAAGGATTCGCACCCGAAGTTTTTTGGCTGGATAAAAAGCAGGGCGAGGACAGATTAGCCTTGAGACCGACGAGTGAAACGGCTTTTTACGAAATGTATAATTTGTGGATTCGGAGTTACAGAGATTTGCCTATGAAGATTTATCAGCGAGCCAATGTTTTTAGAAATGAGACGAAGGCGACGAGGCCGTTAATTCGTTCGCGAGAATTTCATTGGATTGAGACGCATAATGCATTTGCGACAAAAAAAGATGCAGAAGAACAAGTTCAGGATGATATTAGAATGACCGAAGAAATCATGCACAATATTTTTGGTGTTCCATTTTTGCCGATGAGGAGACCGCAGTGGGATAAATTTCCCGGAGCAGAATATACCATTGGCAGTGATTCAATTATGCCGGACGGAAAAATAATTCAGCAACCATCTACTCATTTAATTAGCCAACATTTCGTCAAAGCATTTGATGTGAAGTTTGTTGACGAGCGAGAAAAAGAAAAAACACCATGGCTAACTTGTTATGGTCCGTGTATGTCAAGAATTTTATCGTCGGTACTATCAATACACGGGGATGATAACGGTTTGGTTTTGCCGTATACATTGACGCCTATTCAGGTTGTCGTAATTCCATTTTATAACGATAAGTCAAAGAAAATTAACGAAGCTGTTAAAAATATTAAAACAAATTTACTGAATGAATATATTGATGTCAAAATTGATGATTCGGATAAAAGACCGGGTGAGAAGTTTTTCTTTTGGGAGATGAAAGGCGTTCCGTTCAGGATTGAGATTGGAGATAAGGAGTTGGAAAATAAAACTGTTAGCATTTTTATTAGAGATATTAGGAAAAAGGTTAACGTAAGTATTGATGATTTGACTGAGTCAGTTAAGAATCTTGGAGCGGAATATGATGAGAGGTTGCTGGCTCGCGCAAATGAATTTTTTTCTGACAAGATTGTCGATTGTAAAAATAAAGTTGATATTAAGATTGTTTTAGATTCAGGAAAAATTGCAAGGTTTAATTTTTGTTCTTCCGAAAAAGAAGGCGAAAATTGTGCAGAGTTTGTCGAGAAAGAATTGCAGGCACGCGTGATGGGAACAAGAGCAGATATTAATGAGAAGGCAAAGGGAAACTGTGTTATTTGTGGGAAGAAAGCGAAAGTTGTAGTTTACGCTGGAAAGAGTTACTAAATGAAAAATATATCTATTTCAGTATAGGTATTTTTATAAAGATGCCATGTGGTTATGTGTTATGTATAGCTTTTTTCGTATACCGTTTGAAGAGATTGTAGAAAATAAGGTTGAGTTGAGGAGGCTGAATCCTGATTCAAAATCTCTGAGATATATTACTGTGTGTGAAATGGGTGAAAGTAAAGAATCAAATATAATTTATTTTAATTTTTTAAATAATCATTTATTAGAGAAATCTTTTGAAAGATATACTGGACTTTCTTTAACCAAGAATACTCAGGGATATGAAATAGCTCAGGTGTATAACGAGACCATTAAAAAAGAAGTGAGGCGAGAACAGTGGCTCAATGATCCTCGTAAATATAGGATAAGATGACTAATATCTAAATCTTTATAAATTATAAAGTCTTTATTATATAATGGAAATCCTAAAAAAATCGAAGCCGATTGGGAGTCTAAAGGAAGGAGATAGTTTTTTTATTAATGGTAAAGAGATGAAGGTAGATAAACAATTTTTATTTCAGGATCACGGGAACACAAAAGAGATGGTTATTGAGATTTTTAATCCCGAGAGTAATAGAGAATATCAGATTCGATATTTTGATGATCAGGTTGAGTCGTCAATTGAGATTTATGAGTTGTTAGAGGATTTTCAGTATACGAGACGTGAGCCGAAGAATGTCGGTTGGTAGAAATTTTATTCAACAACCTCAGTCCCCAATTTCTTATAACCAAAAAAATCAGTTGTATAATTATAAGCTCCTGCATTAAGAAAAATAATTTTATCACCAACTTTTGGATTTTTTAATTTCACTTTATATCTAAAAATATCATCCCGCGTCGGAGAATTTCCCTTAATTAAATAAAAATCCCCCTGCTCTTTATCTTCAAGTTCTCCCTCAACCAACATTTTTGTTCCAGTTAATATATTGTCTAATGCGCAATTGTAAATTGTTGTGTTTATAATTAAATTAGTTCCCTGAATCTGAATAATTTCTGCCTGAAGTTTTACACAAGGTGCGGCAAAAAATCTTCCTGGCTCAATATATGTTTCAATATTATACTCTTCTAAAAATTCTTTTGCATTTTTTATTTTCTCAAAAATATAAGGTAAAACTTTTGACGTGCAACTTCTATATTCTGCTGGCAAACCTCCCCCAATATTTAGAGTATCAATTCTTTCAAGAGATTCCTCCGTCAAAGAATCTTTGAGTTCTTCTTTAATTTCCCACTCGGACGTATTCTGGGATTTTCTATGAATATGAACTCCTAATTTTTCTATAAGAGGATTGTCTTTTATTTCAGAAATAATTTCATTAATTTTTTTTGAAGACATCCCATAGACAAAATATTTCCCCGTTCCAATTCGGTGTTCCTGAAATTTCATTCTTAAAGATAAGTTTATTTTGCCCCCAACTTCTTTTGATGCTTGGAGAATTTGCTTTAAATCAACTTCATTATCTACAACAAAATTTCTTATTCCAATTTTGAGAATTTGCTTCAATTCCTTAATTGACTCAGCTTGTGTAAAAAAAGAAATTTTTGATTTATCTTTTATCATCTCTATTTCTTCTTTTGCATGAATCGAAAAATTAACAGATGGGGACAATTCTTGTAGCAGATTTCCGACTTCGCGGTTTGTTTTATAACTATAAGAAATTTTTAATCCAAGATTTTTCAGAGTTTTTACTTGTTCAAGAAGTGCGGATTTTGAGAGAATGAATTTAGGTTTCATAAAAGAAAACAAGAAAAAGGATATTTAAGGTTTTTGTGTAAGAAAATTTATTTGAGAAAATAGGCTTTTTAAATTGTTGTTATTTTTTCAAAAGCAATCTTAAACCAGCAAGTATATTTTTTAGGATTTTCCTTTAAATCTCTTTTAATGTTTTTAATATTCACCCATTTATAATCCATTGCCTCCTCTTTATTTAAAATAATTTTGTCATCAAAATTTCCAATAAAAACATGAAGAAATTCATGTTCAATTAATTCATTATCAAGTTTTTCCTGATAAATAAAACTGAAAACCTCCTTTAATTCGCAATCAAACCCCATTTCTTCTTTTAATCGTCGATGAACTGCTTTGTCCAAACTCTCATTAGGTTTTGGATGACTGCAACAAGTATTTGACCATAAACCTCCAGAATGATATTTTGCTTTTACTCTTTGTTGTAAAAGCAATTCTCCTTTAAAATTAAAAACAAAGATTGAAAAAGCTCTGTGCAATTTTCCTTGTTTATGAACTTTTATTTTTTCTTCAGTTCCAATTTCTTTGTCTTTTTCATTAACTAAAATAATTTCTTGTTTCATTTTACACTCTCCTTCATTAAATTGGTATAATCTCTGCTATTCTTCATTAAATTTATTAAATCTTTTAAAATATATTTTGATTCATTTTCAGGGAGGTTTTCACAAAGATTAAGTGCTTTAGATTTATATTCTTCTATTAAATCAATTGTTTTATCAAAACCTCCGCTATTTGCAACTGCTGAAACAATTTCTTTTTCTTCATCTAAAGTCAATTTAGGTTTTCCGAGCAAAGATTCAAGTTTATCTTTATATTGAGAATTCAAAGCAACATACAAAGGATAGGTTATTCTTCCTATTTTAAAATCTTCTAAAGGAATTCTTTTAAGAGCTTTTGAAATTCCGTGGTCAAATTTAAGTAATTCACTTGTCATATAATCTTTTAAATCATTTCTTATCATCATTGCTGTGCCATAAATTTCTCCTATTTCTTTTGCTAATTTTATTTGTTCTTCATTTGCATTTGCTAAAATAGCTGAACCCTGAGCTACCCCTCCAAGAAAAACTCCCCCAAAATAATTACATCTTTCTAAATAAACTTCGTGATTATAATTTTTCAAAAGCTTATCGTTTAATGATTGACCATCATATGTTTTTCTATGAATGTCTGATACCACTCCTAATAATTTAATCTTATTCTTCAAAGAAGTTTCTTGTTTATCAATAATTATTTTTTCAGCAATTTCCCTTAATCTAAAACCAGTAAAAATCGCTTCATTTAAACCAAACTTCTTCCAAGTAGCACAATCTCCAAATCTTTCATTTTGTTTATCAACAATATCATCAATAATAAAAGTTGAACTATGGATTAAATCAGAAGCCGATAAAAAAGGGATTATTGAATTCCAACTACTTTGTGAGAGATTTTCATAAATAACTCTCCCAAAACTATCAATAAATTGTGCCCTATACTTTTTTCCATGTCCATGTTTTCCTTTTGAAATTGTCCTTAATAATGGCAAATGAAAATTTGCTTCTTTAATTATTTCATCAGAATGTGAATACTCTTCCAAATATTTTAACAATCCTTGTTTAACTACTTCTCTTGAAGTATTCCTCATATATCCATATATACTAACCATAAAGTAGTAACTACTAAAAAGTATAAATAACTTATAGCGATAATTATCGCTACCTCTTCACTCCAATTACATAAGAAATAATTTTATTTTCTGCTTTTCTAATCATCTCCATGCATTCTTTCATAGCTTGTTTTGGATTCATCTTTTTCACGAGACTTACGATACTGCCTATCATGGTTAGATTCATCTATTCTATCCAGCGCATCCCAAAAGCGGTTTGCTTCATCTCGCACATGGCTACTACTTGATTTCATATCCTTTATTGTTTCAACAATTAATCCCATCTTATCTATCTCCAATAATTTAATTAATAATAAAAATGATTAAACATATATATTCTTTGTAACGATAATTATCGCTACCTCTTCACTCCAATTACATAAGAAATAATTTTATTTTCTGCTTTTCTAACATGTGCCTGAAATGTAGAGAAAGAACGCTTTGCTTTTTTAGAAAGTTTATCTAAACTTATTTTTCTCGGATAATTATAATATCCCGAATCAAGTGCAAGATTAATTGCTTCTTGTTGCTTTTCTGTTAATTCGGGCAACAGCGTCATAAAACCAAAATTTTTTATTTTCTTCTGGTGAAATTCTAAAAGTTTTAAATCATAAACTTTTTTCCCGACTTTAATAATCTCTTCTATTGGTTTTCTTTCCATAGAAGCAATTTCCCATTCCTCCCATCCATCTTTATGAAAAATTATTGGGTGATAATGAATAATCGCAGGATTATAAAATACTTTTACATATCTCTTTTCTTCTTCACTTATTGTATGAGAACTAATCATAATAAAAAAGTCTCCTTCTGTTTCAAGCAATTCCAATTTTCTTCCTGTTTTTTGTTTTTTTAATTTTTTTAAATCAGCAAAAAATTTATTTTTATTTCCACTATAAATAATCCCTGTAGCAATAAAAAAATATCTGGCTCTCTTAACATAATAATTTATTGGATAATAACACGCCTCAATTTTATTTTCTTCAATTAGTTCCCTAATTTTGTGCTCTTTGTCATAAATTCTAAATTTTGCAATCCACATAACTATACGATAATTATCGTCTTTTTAAATATTTACTAAACACGAATTTAGCTTCCATCTTCCAGCAACCCCTCCCTCTTCATTTTATCTAAAACAGAAATCATCATCAGCGGAAAAGTTATGCAAACATCTCCATTCACCGTCGCTGCCTCTGCGTCATCTTTCAATTTTCCCCAAGATTTTGCTTCCTGCGTTGTCGCACCAGACATACTTCCCGAACTCGCATGAGAGGTTGTCATATAAACCGCGTAATCAAAACCGCCCGAAAGCAATGCCGCGAAAACTGCGTAATGTTTTGATATCGAACCACCCAAAGAAATTAACCCCTTTTTGTCGTCGAAAGATAAATCAGTCACAATCCTTTCCATATCTTTAATCGTATCTACTATAAAATCCGGATTTTTTTGCTGGAACATAAAAAGTTGAAAACCAAAAGATGAATCCGCAATCCCAGGACAATAAATTGGAATATCATTTTTTGCGGCTTGATATAAAATTGAGTTTTTATCTTCAATCAACAAACCAATTTCGTAGAGTAGTTCCGAAACTGGAAGTCGTTGTTTCTTCTGATAAACCTTTGTCAAATATCCATTCATTTTATCTTCAAACTTCATATAAGATTCGCTTCGTATTATTAAATTGCCAACTCTGTTTTCTCCTCGTTCATGAAGCGCCGTGTCATCTACATAAAAATTTGAAACCTCAAAATCCTCTCCGAAAGATTTCATAATGTCTTCCTCAATCGCCCCCGATGTTGTTACCAATATATTCGGAATTTTTAATTTACATAATTGTGCGAAAAAACCTCGAAGCCCAGAGGTGACCATGTTGGATGTAAATGTCAAAAAAATCTTCGCACCCGAACGTTTCATTTTCAAGACAACCTTTGATGCTTCGTTTAATTCTATCGCTTGATAGCCCAGATTTCCAAATGAGTCAACCAATTCTTCGACGGTCATATTTGATTTCCACAGAAAATCTTTAACTTTTTTCATAATGTTATAGAATAATTTAAAGTAGTGACTAAGACTTAATTAATTGGAATTGGGATTGCTTTACTCATGATGTTATCAGATAATTTTGAGTATATAAATGTTTATCAAAGATAAAGGGAATTGAAGATTATGGAAGCGGATGGTAGATGGTTGTCAATATTTTCTGTAGGAATTGGTTTTTTGGGAATTTCACTTTCAGCATCTTTGTTTTCTTTAGATAAATTATCTTTTGAAACAATGTTTTGGATAATGATAGGATTAGTTTTTTTTGTTGTTTTAATGATTTATGGGGAAGTTCGTAGTGAGTTAAAAAATATTAAATGGGAACAAAAAAGGTTAGACGAAAAGTTTAAAATATATGATAGATTGGCTAAAATAGAGGAAACGTTAAAGAATGGTGATTAAGAATGATTCAATAGATATGATTTTAAATATACTAAAGATAGGAATAATCGTAATTATTGGTTTTATAATTATTAAAGCACTTTTGTCAGCCGCTTAATATTTTCTTTGAATTTTTCGAAATCGTCAATTGGAACCATCGCACCTGTTGCTTCCTTGTGCCCACCGCCTGTAGCATCGTCGATATTTGCTATTGCCAGCTTTGTTATTTTAAGCGCATCAGAACCCCGAACCGAAATGTTTACTTTTTCTGGACGTTTAAATGCAACAACAATTAATTTATCTTTGTGATTAAAATAAAGTCTATTTGCGATTTCGGCCGACATTGAAGTTTTACCTGAATATGAGAAAAAAAGTACTGGGGATTTCTCATCAAAATTTGCCTCGGCCTTTTCAACTTGCTTGTTATAAAATTTATTCAGTTCTGCATATCTTTTTTGAAACTGTTTTGTATACTGATTCTCCTCGAGAATATCACGCGGTCCATTTGCCCTAAACAGATATTTAATCAGAGCGACAACATTTGTAGTTGTGTCCATCATTCCAAAATTTAACATTCTAACCATTTTTCCAATTTCTGTTGAATGAAGAGCATCGAAGGCGGAAATTTTTGAGGATAAAAGTTCAGGATTTTGTTCCGCAAATTTTTTTACAAAATCCGGCATATACACATCACCAATACATCCAATTACCGCAAGCCACAAATCTTCCTGCCGGTTAAAAACTTTCTGCGCGATATAAGTTGTTGGCTCAGCCTCTGGCAACGAGTTATAATAAGATGTTTTTTCTATTATCTCCTTCGAAGTTTTAGTCTCGTGATGGTCAATCCAAATCATCGGTATATTTTTTTTCTCGACAGCTTCTGCAAATTCCTTACTTAGTTCAGCCTTATCCAAAATAAAAACCGCATCAGGATTTAATTCCTCGACCTTTTTCACATACCGCTCTTTCAAATCCGGAAACGATTTAATTACAACACCCTTGCCCCTGCCAATTGCTCTTCGAAGAATCAGGAACGCACACAATCCATCCACATCATTGTCAAAAAAAAATAATGGGTTTTGCGCAAACTCCAATTTACTTCTAATTTCTCGAAGCTGTTCTTGAGATATCATTAATAAATTACCTTCCCGCTTAATATTTGTTCCCGAAGATTTCTAATTTCTTCATAGATTATATCAGCTCGATTTTTGAGAATCAATTCAAGATCGGATGAATCTAATTTTAAGACATTTTCCAAATTGTGATATGTTTTTACCATTTGAGAAATTTCTTTTATAGACAATGTCAGATGTAATAAAAATCGAAAACCCTTTGGCGAGATACTTTCCTCAAGCGATTTTCCAAAAATTAATCTTGCAATTGATTCAATGTCCAAAAGCCCCTCGTATGTTAAATTCGACAAAAGAGTTTTAGATTTTTTAAGCGAGAGAGTTGCGTAATCTCTTAGAATTTCAGATTTGGTTTTTTCTACTCCCCTCAATAATTCTCTATATCTCATATGCATAATATGTCCCTCTTTTCCTATTTCAGTAAAATTTCGTTTAACCGATTCGGAAATTTTCAAAACCATTTCAACTCGCTGGATTACTTTACAAATATCACTAATTGACACGAGCTCGGACATTTCGAGAATATTCAAGTTATTAATATATTCAATTAAGATTTCTTTTTGCTTTTCAAGAACTTGTAAAGTTGAATTTATATTTCTCAGAAGCTCGCCAGTCGTTTTTAGACGATATCGTGATGAGCCGTAATAAAGTGTTGTTTTTTTCCGTCGCTCAGATACTGCTATTACAAATGTGTGAACTTGCTTTGCAGTTCGTTCGGCGGACTTATGTCGCATTCCTGTTTCGATTGAGTGAATAGTATTATCAGGATTCATTAAAACATTCGCGTAAAGAATTCGTTTTAAATCCGGAGAAATAATTACCGCCCCGTCCATTTTGCAAAGTTCGAAAAGTTTTTGAGATGTGAAACGACTATTAATTCTAAAACCGCCCTCTATCACATTTTGTTTTTGAAGATCGCCTGTATTAAAGACTATCATTGCACCCATCCCCGACCTGACAACATCATCAATCACCGTCCTGAGAGACGTCCCTGGCGAAACTAATTTAATAAAATCTATTAAAGTTTTTTCTTTTTCGTTAACCATAATTAAAAAAGAATATGCCAGTATTTATATGTTATGTGAAAATTTATAAACTATGTTGTTTTGTTTCAACATTAAAGCGAGATAAATAATTTATAATAACAATCAAGCAAATTCGTAAAAAATAAAGTTATTTAAATGCTGAATATGTAGTTTATTTAGGTGAAAGGAGGTTATAAAAAATGATAAAAACAAAAAAGATGAATGAAGTCTCTTTTGAGAAGTCTGTAAAAGAACTCAATTCCCTCGGTGAAATGATTAAAACTTATCAAGATGAAAAACAAATAGTTATTAATGATTTTGATGGAGAGAGAAAGAAGTTCAGTGGTGGTAAAATTTCGAAAACAACACTTGCATCTTCTGCTAAAAAGTCTAATAATGAGTTGATAAAGTTAGATAAGAAGATAAGAGAGACTATTCAAAAATCGGTTAGCATGGGTCAGCAAATAAAAAATCTTGTTACGAATCAGTCTCCGAAGATGATTAGGGTTGGAGTTTTAGGCAAGAGAAAAGCTGTTAAGAGAAAAGTTGCTCCAAAAAAAGTTGTTAAGAGAAAAGTTGTCAAGAAGAAAGTTGTTCAAAAGAAAGCTGTCAAGAAGAAGTAGGTTTTATTTTTTATTTTACGAACTCCTCCTTCTGGAGGAGTTCATTATTATTTGTGAGTATTAAGTTTTTATAGTATGTCTCATTGTCTTTCCTATGAAATACATTTTAGGAATCGAATCGACGGCGCATACTTTTGGCGTGGCTGTCTTGGATTGGAGCAGCGCCCCAAAAGGGCATGACTCTGGTGAGCCTAATATTTTGTCGAATGTTAAAGATAGTTATACAACTAAAGAGGGCGGAATGATTCCGATGGATGTTAGAAAACATCATAAAAAAGTTGCATCAAAAATTTACAATAAAGCCCTGTCTGAAGCGGGTATAAATGAAACCAGAATTAAAACTATTGCATTTTCAAATGCTCCGGGGCTGGCTCCGTGCTTACTCGAGGGAATGAACTTTACAAAAAAAATAGCGGAAAGATTAGATGTTCCCGTCGTTATGGTTAATCATTGCGTCGCGCATTTAGAAATTGGCGAGACAATCGGAGCGAAAGACCCCGTTATGCTTTACACTTCCGGAGCAAATACTCAGGTGATTGCTTATGAATCAGGAAAGTATAGAGTTTTTGGCGAGACTCTGGATTTGGGCGTTGGAAATTTTATTGATACAATTGCTCGCTATGTGAATCTTGGATTTCCTGGAGGACCAAAAATTCAGAAATTAGCTGAAGAGTGTAAAAATAAAAATGAGTTAATTGAATTGCCATATTCGATTAAAGGTATGGATGTTGCGTTTTCGGGCTTACAAACAAAATTAAAAAATTTAATCGACAAAGGTATTTCAAAAGAAAACTTATTATATTCAATGCAGGAAGTTGTTTTTGCGATGTTGGTCGAGGCGACGGAGAGAGCGTTGGCGCATACCGGAAAAAAAGAATTATTGCTCGGGGGCGGTGTTGCTTGCAATTCAAGACTACAAGAAATGTGCAAAATCATGTGCAAAGAGAGAGACGTAAAGTTTTTTTGTCCGGATAGAAATTTACTCGTAGATAATGCCGGAATGATTGGATATTTGGGATTGAAGATGTATAAGACCGGAATTTTTGAAAAGGATTTAAGTAAAGTCGATATTGCGCCAAGGGAAAGGACTGACGAGGTTGAAGTTTTGTGGAAATGAAGAAGTTATATGGATACATCTTATCTATGTTTGTTGCTTGTACCCATATAAAATAGTTGGCGATAGTTTTATAAACCAAAATTTCGCTTAGATTATACCAATGAACGCTTTGGCGCGAGGATTTATTCTCGATTGGACTAATACAAATGGCATCCATATACGATATTGTAGAGAAAGCGGCTAAAACCGGAAAAGTTGACAAGGGCGTAAACGAAGTAACTAAGTGCGTCGAGCGAGACGTTGCGAAGTTAGTTATCGTCGCCTCTGATGTTGACCCGAAAGAATTAACACAACACTTATCTATTCTTTGTAAAGAGAAAGGCATTAAATTTACTGAAGCCGATTCACGAGAAAAATTAGGAATCTCGGTTGGAATCAATAGACCCACGGCAGCAGTCGCTGTTGTTGAAGCAGGCGAAGCTCAGCTTGATTCTATCGAGTAGAATTTCGTTTAACAAAGGAAATGAAACTGACTAAACTAACATTGAAAATATTTTATAAAAATAAAAATGGCTAAACAGGATAAAAAGCAGGAAAAGAAACAAGAGAAGAAAGCTGGAGGGTCGAAAGGTTCAGATAAACTTACTGAGGAGGGTGCGGTTCCGGCAATTGTAGAAATAATTCTTGGAAGAGGCGGAACTCGTGGTGAAATTACTCAGGTTAAATGTAAAATTCTACAAGGGAAAAATAGAGGAAAATCAATGAGACGAAATGTCCGGGGACCTATAAAACCAAGAGATATTTTAATGTTAAGAGAAACTGAAATTGAAGCAAGAAGAATGGGCAAGAGACCAAGTAGAGGGGGCAGAGATTAAGATGCCAGTCTGTTCTTTTTGTAAAAACGCATACGAATTCCCAAAAGGAACTACCGTAGTTCAGAAGGATGGTTCAGTTAGATATTACTGTTGCTCAAAGTGTCGAAAGAATATGGAAATGGGAAGATTGTCCAAGAAAGTTAAGTGGATAAAAAAGTCAGATATTGTTAAAGCCGAAAAAGCAAAATATGCGGCGAAAAAAAATTTGAAATAATAATATTTCCCAATCAATTTTCAACCTAATCTTTCCACCAGCGACGACAAATTTTAATTTTCCTACCTAAATGTTTATAAACTAAAAGGGTTTTTCAATACTACAAAGAGGACTTCATTATGATTAAAACAGATTATTCAGCAAAAGACATTACAGTTTTGGAAGGACTTGAGGCAGTCCGAAAGCGTCCCAGCATGTATATCGGTTCTACTGATAAGTATGGTCTGCATCACATGGTCTGGGAAGTTTTGGATAATTCTGTTGACGAGCATATGGCGGGGATTGCTACGACAATTAAAGTTACAATTAACAAAGATAATTCTGTAATAGTTGAGGACGATGGACGAGGTATGCCCGTTGATTTACATCCTATTTACAAAAGACCGGCAATGGAAATTATCGTTACGAAACTTCACGCAGGAGGCAAGTTTGACAATAAGACTTATGCAGTTTCTGGCGGTTTACATGGTGTCGGGATTTCAGTTGTTGCGGCATTGTCAAATAATATGACAGTCGAAGTTAAGAAAAATGGAAAAGTTTATTCACAAAGCTATAAAATTGGTATACCAAAAGGCGACATGAAAATTATTGGAAAAACAGATTTGGAAGCACACGGAACAAAAATTACATTTACGGCTGACGACAGTATTTTTTCCACGACTAATTTTGATTACAAAACCATGGCAACCCGATTTAGAGAGACCTGTTTCTTGAATGCAGGTTTAAAGATTGTATTAAAAGACCTAAGAGATTCTGCCCCAAAAGGGCATGACTCTGGTGAGCCTAAAGAAAAAAGTAGTACATTCCATTACCAGGGAGGATTAATTGAATTTGTTAAGTGGTTGAACAAGACAAGAAAGCCAATTCACCAGAAACCGATTTATTTCAGAAGAGAAGACAACGGAGTTATTGCAGAAGTTGCGATTCAATACTCGGATTCTTATAATGAAAATATTCAGGGCTTTGTTAATACAATCAACACGATTGAAGGCGGAACTCATGTTATTGGTTTAAAGTCAGCCTTAACGAGAGTAATTAATGATTATGGAACCAAAAAAGGAATTCTAAAAAAAGGACAAAAGCTAACAGGAAACGATGTTCGTGAAGGTATTACTGCCGTGATTTCCCTAAAAATAAGCGATCCACAATTTGAAGGTCAGACCAAAACGAAGTTAGGCAATAGTGAGATTAAAGGAATCATTGATTCAATGGCGACTTCAGCTTTGGGAGATTTTCTGGAAGAGAACCCCACCGTTGCTAAAGTAATTTTAATCAAAGCTTCAGCTGCATTGAAAGCCAGAGAAGCCGCCAAAAAAGCTAAAGATTTGGTTCGACGAAAAAATGCATTAGGTGTTGGTTCTGGTTTGCCCGGAAAGTTAGCTGACTGCTCAAGCCGAAAAAAAGAATTAACCGAACTTTATATTGTCGAGGGTGATTCGGCAGGAGGCACCGCTAAAGGAGGTCGTAATCGGGAAATTCAAGCAATTTTACCGCTGAGAGGAAAAGTTTTGAATGTTGAAAAATCAAATCCCGCAAAGGCACTTGGCTCAGAACAAATTTCAAATTTAATTACAGCTATTGGAACCAGTGTCGGTGATAATTTTGACATTTCAAAATTAAGATATAATAAAATCATAATTATGACAGATGCAGATGTTGATGGACAGCATATTAAGGCATTACTGTTGACATTGTTTTTCCGGTATGTTCCACAGCTAATTGAAGAAGGACATATTTTTATTGCGGTGCCACCATTTTACAAACTCAAAAAAGGAACGAAAGATTACTATGCTTATACGAGTGATGAGTTAAAGAAAAAAATGGATGAGCTTGGCGGAAAAGTTGAAGTTAGTCGATTTAAAGGTCTTGGCGAAATGAACGATGAACAATTGTGGAATACAACAATGAATCCAAAGACACGACGACTAAAACAAGTTTCAATTGAGGGTGGAGTTATAGCTGATGAAACTTTCAGTTTATTAATGGGAGATGTGGTCGCACCACGAAGAGCTTTTATAGAAGAGAATGCAGATAAAGCGGAGGTTGATTTATAATGAAAGATAAAATTAAGGTTTCGTTTTGCCCGAAATGTAAATCGTATAACGTGAAATATGTTTTTGAGTTGGGAAACTTGTTTGGAGTTGTTCCAAAAATGAGATGTGGAGAATGCAGATTCGAAATGCAGAATTTTCCTATATTAATTACAAGCAAAAAGGCTTTAATGTCGTCAAATAAAGCGAAAAAGAAAACTGCTAAAAAAACCAGGAGAACTAAAAAATGAATGAGGAAATTATTGAAAATGGAAACGTGAAAAAAGTTGAGGGCTTCGACAAAGCAATTAAGGACGCTGATGAAACACAGAAACAAATAGAAGAAATGAAAGCATCGGTGAAAGCAAAGGAATTAGTTGATGTTAAAATTTCGGCTGAGATGCGTGAAGCTTATTTGAATTATGCTATGTCCGTCATTATCGCTCGAGCATTACCGTCAGCCGAGGATGGCTTAAAACCGGTTCATCGTAGAATTCTTTGGACTATGAATGAGATGGGTATTTATCATAATAAACAGACAAAAAAATCCGGTAGAATTGTTGGTGATACAATGGGTAAATATCATCCGCACGGAGACGCTTCGATTTATGACGCCATGGTTAGAATGGCACAGAGCTGGTCGTTGAGGTATCCTTTGGTTGTTGGTCAGGGAAATTTTGGTTGTTTTACAGCTGATACTAAAGTTAAACTTGCCGACGGAAGAAACCTTTCTTTTGAAGAGTTAATTAATGAAAACAAATTAGGAAAAAGAAATTTTACATTTAGTATTGATGAAGATAAAAAAATAAAAATTGCTGAGATAAAAAATCCAAGAAAAACAAGAATTAATGCAGAAATTATAAAAATTGTTTTAGACAATGGTAAAGAAATAAAATGTACATTGAATCACAAATTTATGTTAAAAAATGGAAAATATAAGGAAGCTCAATATTTGGAATCTGGAGATTCATTAATGCCTTGCTATTTTAGACTTTCTACAAAAGAGGATAATTCTAAAGCGATTGGTTATTCTATGGTTTTTCAACCAAAATTGAATTCTTGGAATTTCGTTCATGTCTTAGCAGATTTATGGAATTTAGATAGTGGAATTTACGAAAAAAATACCGGGAGAATTAAACATCATGTTAATTTTAATAAATTAGATAATAATCCAGGTAACATTAGAAGAATGCATTGGAAAGAACATTGGAAAACCCATTATAATTTTACTTCTGAAAAACATAAAAATGATGCAGAATATAGGGAAAAATTGAAAAAAGGAAGAGAAAAGTTTTGGGCTGATAAAAAAAATAGAGAAGTCTATTCTAAAAGAATGAGTGAAAGAAATTTAAAAAATCGGAAGAAAAAAAGTTATCAGGAAAAAATGAAAATATCTTTGAGTGAAACTTCAAGAAGATATTTAGTTGAACATCCCGAGAGAGTAGACGAGATAAGAAAAACAACTTCAATTACTTTCAAGAGATTATGGGGAATTCCAGAATATAAACAATTGTTTCATGAAAAGATTGTGGCAAGCAACAAGAGAAGAAAAACTAATCTGACTGGGAAAAAGAAATTTTTGAATATTTGTAATTATCTAAAAGAAAATAATATACCTATTAGTGATGAAAATTATGAAAAAATAAGAGTTGATGTTTTTGGTGGGAAAAATTTTACAAAATGGGAACATGGATTAATAAAGTATTATGAAGGGGATAATAATTTATTGTTATGTGAGTTGAATGGTAATCATAAAATTGTTTGTGTGGAATTTATTAAAAAATTCGAAGATGTTTATGATTTAACTATAGACAAAACTCATAATTTCGCACTTGCTTCTGGAATATTCGTACATAATTCTATGGACGGAGATAGTGCCGCAGCTTCCAGGTATACCGAAGCAAAAATGGAAAAGATTTCAGAAGAATTATTGATGGATATTGATAAAAATACCGTTGAGATGATGAAAAATTATGACAATACTCTTAACGAACCAATAATCACTCCAGGGAAATTACCGAATCTATTTTTAAATGGGGCATCCGGTATCGCCGTCGGTATGGCTACGAATATCCCTCCGCACAATTTGAACAACACTTGTGATGCAATTTTAACTTATTTAGATAATCCGAAATGTGAAGATAAAGAATTAATTACTGCAATTAAAGCCCCGGATTTTCCAACAGGAGGAATGGTTAGTGGCGAAATTAAAAAAATCTATTCAGAAGGAAAAGGAAGATTAATTTTAGATGGTAAAGCTAATATCGAAGAGTCAAAAACAGCAAAGAAAAAAACTAAAATTATAATTAGCGAGATTCCATACCAGGTAAACAAATCACATTTGATTGAGCAGATTGCTAATTTGGCTCGGGATAAAAAATTTCCTGACATTGTAGATATTCGTGATGAATCATCAAGGGGGAAAGTTCGTGTTGTTATTGAGTTAAGAAAAGGAAGTGAGCCGAAATTTACTCTGAATAGATTATATAAATATACGCAACTGAGAATTAGTTTTAATGCTAATATGTTAGCACTGGTAAATCGTGTACCAAAACTATTGACTCTGCGTAAGTATATAGAAGTATACGTAGGACATCGGCAAATTGTTATTAGAAAAACTAAGGAATTTGATTTGTCTAAAGCCGAGAAAAGATTACACATCGTCGAGGGTCTTTTAGTTGCACAGTCAAATATCGGTGAAGTTGTTCGACTAATTAGAGCAGCAAAATCCAAACTTGAAGCCTTCGTCGGATTAAAAAATAAATACAGCCTGAGCGACAAACAAGTTGAAGCAATTTTAGATATGAGGCTACATCAGATTACTAATTTAGAATTTGATAAACTGAAGGATGAAGAAAAGGGCCTAAAAGAGTTAATTGAAAAATTAAATAAGATTCTTGGGGATGAAAAATTGATTTTGAAAATTATTAAAAAAGAATTAAATGAGTTAAAAAATACCTATGGTGATAATCGGAGAACAAAGATTATAGGAGATGTTACGGAATTTCAAGAGAAAGATTTGGTTGACAAGAAAGATGTCGTTGTGACAATTACCGATAAGGGCTATATTAAAAGACTTGATTTACAACAATACAAAGAACAAAAAAGAGGAGGCAAAGGAGTAATTGGTTCAGATTTAACCGAGGGTGATTTTGTCAAAGAATTGTTGACTTGCTCGACACACGATTATATATTATTTTTTACAAATAAAGGAAAAGTGCATTGGTTGAAAGCATATAAAATTCCTGCTTCCGCCAAATTAACAAAGGGCAAAGCGATTATAAATTTACTCGAACTGAAAGATGAAAAAGTAACTTCAATTTTGGCTGTGAAAAAATTCGAAAATTATTTAATGATGGCAACGGAAAAAGGCATTGTTAAAAAAATTGAATTGTCACAATTTGCGCATCCTCGGAAAGGTGGAATTAAAGCAATTAAAGTTACAGAAACCAATGATATTTTAATTGGCGTCAAACCGCTAAAAGAAAAGCAAAAAATTCTTTTAGTTACAAAAAATGGCCAGGCAATCAGATTTAGTTCAGACGATGTTCGTTCTATGGGCAGAGCTTCATATGGTGTGACCGGAATTAAGATGAGCAACGACGATAAAGTTGTATCGCTCGAAGTTTTGCCATTAGAAGATGAATCGCAATTTTCTATTTTAACTATCACACAGAAAGGATATGGCAAACGAACTGAAATCGGAGACTATCGTCTGACCGGAAGAGCAGGTAAGGGCATTATCAATATGAAAGTGACCGACAAAACGGGAAAAATTGTGACTTCTCGTTCAGTTAGTAATTCGGATAATGTTATTATAACAACAAAGAAAGGGATTGTAATAAGAATGCCTTTAAAAAATATCAGAATAATGGGACGAGCAACACAAGGAGTTAGAGTTATCAAGTTGAAGGAAGGGGACAGAGTTAGTGATTTGTCCAGAGTTCCAACAGATGAAGGGATTGTAGAAATTGAAGAAAAAAATTAATAACTATCCTACAGATTTATCAAAAACTTTCTTTGTGACCTTCTCAGCTACACTCGGGTTCTGATCTTTGAAAACTATAGGTCGCTGCTTAGCCCGATCTTTAGAATTAATAAAAGAAGCTTCTAATACAAGACTTAAAACTATGTCTATTATGTAAGCTACCATCATATAGAGTATAAAATCAAGAACAAGGTTCATTGGTAAAATTGGAACACCTCCAGGATTTAACAAATCAAACTCAAAAAAGTGCCAGGGATAGCCAACATTAATTGTTATGTCTATATTTCCGGATAACATCTGACCAAATGGAAATTGCACTAAAGCAATTATTACGACCGCTAAAAATATCCATCCAAGAATAGGACCGATTCTTTCTGTTGGAATTAACTGCTTCGGAAATGACCTTCTAATAATTTCAGCCAAAGATTCCTTGCCCGCATATTTGTAGTCTATTTTTTTAGAAGTAGTTTTTGGTGACGATTTTTTTTGCATAATATAAGATAATGTTTTGACTTTAAATACCCTCGCAAATTTATTTTATCATTGGTTGGGACACACTGTACCCTCACGGATTTATTTTATCATTGGTTGGGGCACGCCGTAATTTCCCCAAACCCGATTAATCGCCAGTGCCCATTTAAATTTCGCGCGATTCCAATTGATTCGCCTTTAAGCGGAACGACCGGAATTTTTAAAGATAAATCAACAAAGTTTTTATCTATTTTTGTAATTTGTCCGACGGTGATTGAAGTATTTAGACTCAACATTAACATTTCGTTTGGCTTTAATTTCTGAACAGGTTCCTGTTTTTCTGCTCCGAATACCTTATCGAACAAAGTATACTTTATTGTTATTTTTTCTGTAATCTCTGGAAGTATTCCTTCAACAGAAGCTACACCGCCTGAAAGAGCATCAGCTTTCGTCAAGGTCGGATCAAGTTCCGTCTCGATTGCCAAACTTCCTCCCGGCACCGCCTTGGTAATTGGATATTCCCCTTTTTGCATCGAGACGATTTTTGACTTTACAGTTTTGTAATGATATGCATCTTGCTTCTTATAAGAATAGCCCGGCTTGATTTCGATTACGTCCCCGATTTTTAAACTTCCTTGTTTTAAAGCGCCACCAAGAACTCCGCCGTGAAGCTCACTAATTTTTATCCCGGGCTTATTAATATCAAAACTTCTGGCAATCAAAAATATTGGCTTCTCGTTTAAATCTGGTTTTGAAATTTTTATATTGCACAATTCAACCAAAATCTTATCTATATTAACTCCCTGTGATGCGGAGATAGGAATAATCGGTGCGTTTTCTGCAATCGTTCCCTCGACGAATTGCTTAATTGCATTGTAATTATTTATTGCTTGCTCTTTCGAAACAAGGTCAATTTTATTTTGTGCAATAATTATGTTTTTGATTTTTTTTGCTTTAAGCACAATAAGATGCTCTTGCGTTTGCGGCTTAATACCTTCGTTTGCTCCGATAACCAAAATTGCCGCGTCCATAATTGCCGCACCAGAAAGCGTTGTCGCCATTAACATTTCGTGTCCCGGAGCATCAACAAAAGTAATATATCGAATCGGCTTTCCTTCAGATGTTTTATCTACCGTCAGAGTTCCGTTGTCATCTCTAATAATTGCATCCGCATAACCTAACTTAATCGTAATCCCCCGCTTCAATTCCTCGGAATGCGTATCCGCCCATTTGCCTGACAACCTTTGCAAAAGCGTCGTTTTCCCATGGTCAATATGCCCAACTATGCCTACGTTTATTGTATCCATTTCCGACGGAACCAAGGGTTCCCTACAGGTAGCCTCCTTTAAGTTAGTCGACTTCGTCGTATCTAAATTTTCCGTCATACATTTATTTAAGAAAGTGGCTTTTTAAGACTTCTTAAAAATTTAATTTAACCCAATAAATATCAGCAAACTAAAATTTACTTCGCATCAGTTATTTTTCAACAGAAAACTATTCTTCCTCAGCTATCTTTGGAGAATGAATTGCAGACTGAATAAAATCGGCAACTCGCATAATGAATTCTATGGCAACAATAAACACCAAATAATATAAAATATTAGAAAACAACGAAGGAATTTTGGAAACTTGTGAAACTAAAGCACCAACGTTGAAGAAGCCCGCAGTTGTTATTGCGATTGCAAGAAGTGTAAAAGGAAGCATTTTCGCAAGGTCTTTCGATAAGTCTTCGCTGATATAAGCTGTAGCCCGAACCGACGCAACGAGTGCGGCCGAAATTAACAAAATAGTATTAGTATCAGTTCCTTTGGATAACAATAAAATCAAAATCGCGAGAACAGCAAACCAGAAAAATGTCAGGACTGGAAGTAAGACGATATATTCTACAATATAAAAAATAACTGCGAAAATTTTAACAATTGTCGGATTATTGTACTGATTATATTGCCCGAGATTAAGTTCAATAATATTTTTTCTTGCGAGAAACCGATAAAAATAAAACGCAAAGATAG
Source organism: archaeon (assembly GCA_030605415.1). GTDB lineage: Archaea > Nanobdellota > Nanobdellia > Pacearchaeales > GW2011-AR1 > JAGVXH01. The sequence goes on from JAUWIJ010000001.1 coordinate 87,178, forward strand.
AGTAAATAACAATTACAGCTGTAAAAAATACCAAAGTCAGAATCAAACTAATTTCTCCCGTAAATAAGTTCGTTAAATTTTCCAACATTGTATCACCTTAAAAAAATAAAGAGGAGTGAGTTTATAAAATTACTTCTTTTCTTCTTCTGCTGGTGCTTCTTCTACTGGCTTTTCAAAAAGAGCATCAAATTTTTTGGAACCTTCTTTAAGAACTTTTGTATTAATTTGAACACTATCAAGAGAAATTTCTTTTCCCCGAACCGTCTTCGTCAATCGAAGTCCTTTTGGTTTTTTGTTAAACTTTTTCTCGCCTTTTGGTTTTTTGCGCATGCCTTTCCCGTAATTAAGTAAAACCTTATGTAAATTTGGTCCATCAATATTTATCATTCCCGTAAAACCTGCCTTGTCAGATGTGCCAGTTATTTCAATTTCGTAATCCGTCAACTCTTCTGAAATTTCTTTGCCGTCAATTTTATCTCCGATTGAATAACCGACTAAGTTTTCACTTTCGGTCTCGACTTTGAAAGTCCTTCCATTGTGCGATACGTTTATTTTGAATACCATTTTGCAAATTGTCCGAGGGTCATCGACGTTTAGCCTTTCCTCAGCTTATATTTATAATATTAGTTAGAAATTTGGGTTTTTAAAGTTTGGGATATTGAAAATTAACAGAAGTCTAAAGAGTAAAATATTTATACTTTTATTTTATTAATTTATAAGTGGTAGCGCAATGGAAAAACTTATAAACTATAGCTTTCTAAAGAATATATGGAGAATAAAAAATGAGAAATATAACCAAACTACTAGCTATTCCATTGATGATAATTCCATTTTTAGGATGTGGAGAAAAAAAAGAATCAGCACGAGAGGATTTGCAAGTTCAAAGAGAATATGAAAAAAAAGTAAATGAAGTTTGCAATGGACATATACCTCCTTTTGATATATATGCACTTTCTCGACCTCACTCTATGTTTGGATTCTTTGGAGAGGATTGGGATACTCGTTTTAGCTATAATCTTCTTAGACAAGAATATTACGAAGCTCACAAAAATAATAAAAGAATTAAAGGAAAATAAACAGAAGTCTTAATATGAAATATCACTATTTAACTAATTAATTTAAAATTCTCTTAGGATTGTAGCTTTCGGTAAACTTCTTTTCTAAATTATTAAAATATCCATAAATTTCCTTATAATTTTTCTCTAGGTTTTCTCTGGATTTATCAGAAAAATAGTATTTTGCGAAAGATTCAGCAAAAAATTCTCTAATATTGTCTCTTTGGTATTTACTTCCAATGGAGAATTCAATAATTCCATTCCGATTATAATCTTCAAAAATTTTTTTGAATTCCCCCTTATAAGAAATATTTCCTAAAGCAGAATCTGTTATATGCCCATATTCATGCAATTCTAAATTAATACATGGAGAAAAGTGTGAATAATTTTGTTTAATCAATATTTTTTTTTCATAAGGCACATGGGATGCTTGGTGATTATCCCAGTTTGAGATATGCTCACTTCCTCTAATTTTTTTGCCTTTCAAATGACGCATGCTTTCGTTGTCAGTAATTTTTCCATCAAATATTTCAACGGTACCTCCATAATCATTAACAGCTTTCTGATATGTATCAGGGACATTTTCTAAAATATCTAATATGTTATCAATTGATTTTTGATCTTTTTCTCGGACATTCAATTTATAATTTGGAATGACTTCCTCTGACGAATATTGTCTAACTATCTTTCTTTGAGATAGGTCGGGATAATATTTAGTAGCACAGCCAGTAGATACTAGACCCAACACTAAGGCACATAATCCAGCACAAACTTGATTTTTTAATTTCATTATAAACTTATAATAATTAGAGTATTTAAATCTTTTGTTGTGTTACTACTATACAGTTGATTATTTATATTCCCCAAGTCGGATTTTCCCGTCTTTTAACTTGCGCGATTTCCTGCAAAACAGATTTTTCTTCGGCAGACAATAAATCTTTATATTTTTTAAATTGCCGAAATTGTGTTTCTGATAAGTTCGTATAAAGTGATTCCCCAACCGTAATCTGCCTTTCAAAATTCAACCCCGGAACAGAAATTGCTACTTCTTTTCCTTTTGTCGCTTCTTGAACCGTCCTTTTGTCTTCCTGAATTTCTTTTATTTGCCCGATTTTTACATCATCTTTATTTATGAACCGCTCTCTTTTCTTTAGTATACCACCCTCTACCACAACCCCAAAAACTGCAGGAGACGAATTCCGAAATACAAAATCAAGCACCGTTATTTTCGAGATTGTTGGCAACTCGTCTAATTTCTTTTTCTCAACGTCTTTTAATTTTTGGACTTTCCATTCTTTTAAATCCTCAATTAATTTATAGACGACAGGATTTGTTAGCACTTTAACATTTTTCAATTCTTCAACTTTAGCCTCGTCGGCAAGCCCAACGTTAAAACCTAAAATTATTTTATCTTCTTCTGGGAGAGTATTTGCCAAGTATACATCTTTCTTTGAGATTGGTCCAATGTCCGCTTTAATTATCGGAATTTGTTTTTGTCTCAAGAGAACCAAAAGCGCTTCAAGTGAACCCAACGAATCTGCCTTCACCACAATTCCAAACTCACCCGTTTGAATTTCTTCTGATATTTCTTCTGCAAATTCTTCTGTGATTTTTTCAAGAGTATTTTCTTTCGTGATTATCTGAAAAGGCATGCCTGGCAAAATTTCCTCTTTGGATATTATTTGCAACTGAATTCCTGTCGCCGCTTCGACTTCTGATTCTGTTTTGAAACCCTTATTCAAAGGCTGAACTTCCTGAATGTTTCGGACTTTCGTTACAATTGGATTCTCGAATGATGCAATAGCGATTTCATCTTTGTTTGTCAGTTTCCCGTCGTAAAGAATACATTCTAAATAATTCATTGCCTTGCCTTTTTTAATTTCCAACACTACACCTTTGCCAACTTCTTTAATTTCAATTCTGTCTTTCAAAAATTTTTGCGACAGGGCAGTCAACATAGCTAAAATTTCCGTAATTCCCTCGCCCGTTTTTGCAGAACACGGAACTATTGTAACATTTTTTGTGAAGTCAGTTATTTTTGAATATATTTCTGCGTTGATTCCGTGTGAATGGAGAGCTCCGATGATTGTGTAAAATTTCTCGTCGAAGTTTTGCTTAACATTAATTGCCTGATTTTCAAGTACTTCGAGAAACAGAAGAGATTCTGATGTTTGCCAACCCGAGATGTTGTCTATTTTGTTTAGCGCGATTATAAAGGGAGTTTTATTTGCTTTCAGAATTTGCAGAACTTCGGCCGTCTGGGGTTTTATTCCGTCGTTAATATCAATTACCAAAATTGCAATGTCTGCTAACGAGCCACCCCGTTTTCGCAAGTTCGTGAATGCGGCATGTCCGGGCGTATCAATAAAAAGTAATCCTGGTATTTCTAAAGGAATTTTAAACTTCTCAAGAACTGGACCTGCTCGTTTTAAAATATTCTCCTTCGGCAATGTTGTAAACGAAATTTTTTGCGTAATTCCACCTGCCTCGCCTTCCTGAACAGAGGTCTCCCTAATTTTGTCTAATATTGAAGTTTTTCCGTGGTCGACATGACCCGCGATTGTCACAATTGGTTGCCTTATTTTTGCCATAAATAGTTGAGTGATGGAGGATTTTTAAATGTTAATAACTTGGAATTAAAATGAATTATACAATTGCTAATTTAGAAAAAGATTACGATTTAGAATTAGATAGAATTATCTCTGAAATAAAAAAACAGAAAGCAAGAACCGTTTTGTTACAGTTGCCCGATGGACTAAAGCCATGGGGATTGGTAATTAATAATTACTTGGAAAAAGAAACGAACGCGCATATTAGCATCTGGCTCGGCGCTTGTTTCGGAGCGTGCGATTTGCCGAACACCGACGCTGACTTATTAATTCAATTTGGACATGCGAAGTGGGAATAAAAATTAGAGAATATTTTATCAGAAATATTTTTATAGTCAAAATTTAATTAATAAGTATGCAATATAAAAATAAAAGAATATTGATTATGGGAATTTCTTTATTTTTATTTTTATTTTTATATCTTTTTAAAAATCTTTCAAACATTATTGTAGTTTCCGGATTTATTTTTGGACTTCTTGTTTTTTACATGTTTGATCATATGTTTGAGATTAATTTTGAATTAAGGCATTACTGTTATATTATATTTATTCTCGCGGGAGGGATGTTGTTATATCCGCTTTATTTCATATACCCCCCTTTTGACAAGCTACTGCATTTTATTATGCCTATTGTCGCCTGTTTTTTAATTTTTTATATTGTGGACAGAAAGAACTTAACTTTGCAATGGAAATTATTAATAACTTTTATGTTCGTGCTTTCGTTTATCGCAATTCATGAAATAGGAGAATATTTAATGGATCAACTTTGGGATGTAAAACTTCAAGGAGTTTATATGGGAGATGGCATAGAATTTAGAAAACTTAATTTAATAATGTCTAAAATAGATGATACAATGATGGACATGATTCTTGGTGTGGTGGGAGCATTTTTATTTGTTACAGGTAAAACAGCCGGCTGGTTTCTTAGAAGAAATAAAAATTAAAAATGTGAAGTTCGCCTCAGATATTTAAAATCATCCCATCCCAAAACACAAATATTTATAATGGATGTTTAATTTTTTTGTTAATGGAAAAGGGATTTGATACGGAAAAATATCTTAAGATTCAATCAAAAGAAATTCTGAACAGAGTTAATAATTTTGAAAAACTTTATCTTGAGTTTGGGGGAAAAATTTGCGACGATTTTCATGCGGCAAGGGTTTTACCGGGTTACGATGCTAACGCCAAAATCAAGATGTTGCAAATAATAAAGGATGATTCCGATATTATATTTTGTATCAGCGCCAAAGATATTGAAAAAAGCAAAATGCAGGGAAATTTTGGTTTGACTTATGAATCTATGACTTTAAAATCCATAAATGATTTAAGAAGTTTTGGTTTGGATGTTTCTGCAATTGTGATAAACAGATTTTCAGGGGAGAAAAAAGTTTTGAAATTTAAAAAGTATTTGGAGAATATTGGAATTAAAACTTATTTGCAAAAGGAAATTGAAGGATATCCTGCCGATATTGATAAAATTGTAAGCGATGAGGGATATGGGCAAAATCCTTATGTGGAAACCGAAAAGTCCATTGTTGTGGTTAGCGGAGTGGGACCCGGCAGTGGCAAAATGTCGTTTTGTCTCTCTCAAATATATCACGATAATATCAGAGGAATAGAATCCGGGTTTTCAAAATTTGAAACATTTCCAGTTTGGGATTTGCCCATAGACCATCCAATCAATATTGCTTATGAGGCAGCGACGGCAGATATAGGTGATAAAAATATGATAGACTCATTTCATTTGCAAACCCACAACGTGGTCGCTGTAAATTATAATAGAGATATTGAGAATTTTCCGATTTTAAAAAGAATTCTTAAAAAGATTGGAAAGGATATTTATTCGTCGCCTACTGAGATGGGTGTGAACAAAGTTAGTCAGGGTATAATTAATGATGAGATTGTGAGAGAAGCATCAAAACAGGAAATTATTAGAAGATATTTTCGACATAAAAAGGAAAATGTTTTGGGCATTGTGAATAAGGAGGTCGTGGGAAAGATTGAAAAATTAATGCAGGAGCTGGAGATAACTGAGGATTGCAGGAAGATGATAGTTTGTGCGAGGCAATCGGTGGTAGATGCGACGAAGCAGGAGGACAAAGGTAATGGAGGATTTTATTGCGGTTCTGCTATACAAATAAGAGATAAGATAATCACGGGTAAAAATTCGGAGTTGCTTCATTCGGAATCTGCATGCATCATAAATGCTCTAAAATATATTTCAGGTGTTCCGGATGATATTGACCTTCTCCCAGAATATTTAATTAATAGCATTAAAAAACTGAAAGAAAAAATTGTAAAAAGTTCCAAGCCGAGTTTGGATGTAGGCGAAATATTAATTGCTTTGGCAGTTTCTTCTTCGTCAAATCCGACGGTTAAAAAATGTATAGATAATATCTCACTTTTGAGAAATTGCGAAATGCACACAACCCATCTGCCGTCGAAGGGAGATGAATTGGGACTGAGAGATTTAGGAATTAATTTGACAACTGATGCAGAGTTTAGTTCCAAGATTTATTTCAGGGGATGAAGTGAGAGGTTTATTTCCCCAACACTTTTAAATAACATTTCATAAAATATTACATGAAAAAAATATTATTCGTATTGATGTTTTTATTTTTAACATTTAACGTTTGCGCCGAAAGTATTCCCGTTACGAATGTTTATTATTTTTATTCTACTGGATGTTCGCATTGTGCCAAGGTTACAGAGTCAGGAATTTTAGACGAAGTTGCCTTGATGGAAAATGTTAATTTAGAGAGATTAAATCTTTATAGCAGTCAAGAGAACCGGGATTTGTTTAATAATTTTTGCGATGAGTTTGGTATTACTAATAGGGGTTGGCCGTTTGTTGTTGTTGAATGCGAAAAAAAATATGATTATTTAATGGGGGATTCTCAAATAATCGAAAAACTAAAAAAAATAGTTGTAGATTGTAAGGGAATTGATATTGATGTTGGAATTTCAGATACAGATAAACAAATTACCTTGGGCTCTATTTTAATTGCGGCTTTGATTGATTCTATTAATCCATGTGCTTTCGGAGTTTTGATTTTTCTGATGGCGAGCTTGTTAAAAATGGGTTCTTCCCGAAGAGCATTACGAGCGGGTCTGATTTATAGTTTTGTTGTTTTCTTAGTTTATTTTTTTATCGGCTGGGGACTTTATAGCGTAATCGACAACTTTTCTTCATCTTCTTCTTTCTATTATTTTTATTTATTCGTTGCAATTCTTATTTTTATATTAGGACTTTTACAACTGAAAGATGTTTTTTGGTATGGCAGAGGTGTTACTCTTAAAATCTCCTCAAAAGCAAAACCTATTATTGAAAAATTTATAAACAAAGGAACTTTAATTTCAATTATTATTTTGGGTGTTATCGTTTCACTTTTCGAGTTACCTTGCACGGGCGAAGTTTACATTGGAATTCTCACACTGATGTCAATTCACCAAACTTTCGGATTAACTTATTTATTTATTTACAATTTAATTTTTGTTCTACCGTTAATAATTCTGACTTATCTTGTTTACCGAGGTACATCAACAGATAAAATGCAAAATTGGACGGTCTCAAATAGAAAATACATGAAACTAGTTTCCGGGCTGTTACTTGTCGGTCTTGCAACCTATATTTTTATAAGGGCAATTGGTTTTGTTTAGACATGAGATTATTTGATTGGTTGAAAGGCGAAAAAATTTTGTATTATCCAGGATGCTTAACAAAGGGAGTCTTGAAAGAACAATTTGAAAATTATAAAGAAATTTTTAATCAACTTAGGATTGATTTTATTTTATTATCCGAGAAAGAAGTTTGCTGTGGTTCACCAGTTTTGAATGCTGGTTATAAAAAAGATGCGCGAAAATTGGCCACAAAAAATTTGAAACTCTTTAACGAAAAAGGCATTACAAAAATTGTAACAAATTGCCCAGCATGCTACCATGTATTTAAAGAAGTATACCCCGAATTAATACGAGATTGGAACATTTCGACCGAACATGCAACAGTCACAATTTTGAATGTGCTAAAGCGAAAAAGAATTAGATGGAAGGGAACCGAAGAAAATAGAGAGATAGTCGCCTATCATGACCCGTGTCATCTTGGTAGATATAGCGGAATTTATGAGGAACCACGAGAAGTGATTAAACTACTAGGAGGAAAAATTATAGAAATAAAAAACAATCGGGGAAACGCAATTTGTTGTGGTGGTGGTGGTGGAGTTCGCGCAAATTTTCCCGAGATTGCAAAAACGAGTGCAAAGAAAAAAGTTGCAGAGATTGGGGATGAAGTCGGCAAAATTATTTCGCCATGTGGATTATGTTATGCCAATATTAAATCAGCGACGGACAAAAGTACAGAGTTCTCAGATTTTGTGCTTGGAAAGTTAAAGGGAATGAAATGAAAATAAATAAAAATATTATGAAAGTTTATGAAAGTGACGCCTCTCAATTAAAAGGAAATGCGTTAGATGTCGTTTTCCCAAAGAGTGTTGCGGAAGTTCGTGGAATTGTCGCTAAAGCAAATAGAATTGTCGTTCGTGGAGCTGGAACAGGTTTGGCTGGAGGCTGTGTTCCGCAAAATGGTTTAGATGTTGTTTTAGATGTATCCAAAATGGACAAAATTTCAGAATTTGATATTGAACGAAAAACCGTTGAAGTTGAAGCAGGAGTAATTTTGGACGACCTGCAAGATTATATTTCGGAACATAATTTGGAATTTCCAGTTAGTCCCTTTAGTCATGCCGTCTGTACCATTGGGGGAATGATTGCCACTGACGCTGTTGGAAGTCGCGCGATTAAATACGGAAAGACTTCAAATTGGATTAAATGGATTGAAATTGTTGACGATGAGGGAAGGTTGCACAAAAAAGGAATTACTGAGTTAAGTGACTATTTCGGAATGGAAGGAATTACCGGAGTTATTGTTCAGGCTTGTTTAAAATTATCGCCGAAAAAAGAGAGAACCGCAACTTTGATTAGTATTGATAATTATGAGGAGGTTATTTCAATTGTCAGAAACTTGAAAAGAAACTCGGCAATTTCAATGATTGAATTTTTAGGAAAAATAGTTTCTGAAAAGATTGATCTTGGAAATAATTATCATTTGATTGTTGAATATGAAGATGGCTCAGGAAAATTGTCTGACGGGGAATATAGAAAACTTTTAGCATTGAGAGGAAAAATGGGAAGCATGATGATTGAAGCGAGACATATTTATTTGGAGGACCCGAAAGTTTTACTTGATAGGTCAGATAAACTGATTGAGTGGTTGGAGAAAAAAGGGATTCCTGTTTTTGGACATATTGGCGTTGGAATTTTTCATCCAAGATTTAACGAAGAACAAAAGAAATATATTCCAGAAATGATGAAGTTAGTAAAAAGACTTGGGGGACAAATTTCGGGAGAACATGGTATTGGAATTTTAAAAAAAGAATTTGTTGAAATAAATGATAAGAAGATTTTGATTAATATAAAAAAACGAACAGACCCCTTAAATAAATTTAATGTTGGGAAGGTAATATGAAAATCTTTGATTTTCAGTTAGTAGTTTGTAGTTCGAAAAACTTTGTTTTTCTGGTAGTTGGTAGTGGCAAATGTTGCGCAGTTTTTCCGCGATTGGGAGGCAAGGAATGATGAAAAAATTTAAATATATTGGAGAATTAAAATAAGCATAACTTCCCCAGTATGACGCAAGGAATGTCGGGAGTCTTTATTTTTTTTAAAATGGTTAACAATAAGAAAAAACCAAGTGAAGCTGACAAAATTGAATCGGCAAATTTAATGGAGGAGGCAAGTGAAATTTTTGATTCGTGTGTCCAGTGCGGAATGTGCAAAGCACTTTGTCCTGTTTTTAAAGTCTTAAAAGAGGAACGGGTTTCAGCGAGGGGAAAGGGAATTATTCTTTCGGATAAGGTAATGGATAAAGTTGTGTTTGAGTGTACTTTATGTAAGGGGTGTGAGCAAAAATGCCCGTTGGATATAAAGATTTGTGATGCAATCAGGAAAGCTCGGGAAGCGATGGTTTTGAAGTGGAAGGGTTTGAAGTCAAATGAGAAAATGATTGAGAATATTCGGAAATTCGGAAACCCTTTTGGGAAGGGATATGTTGATGAAAAGAAATTGTATTGTTGCTGAGCCAGAACTGAGAATTCAGAGTTCAGAACTTAGAAGGGACAACCGACTATCAATGGAAACAGGGGAAGCGGGGGGATGGCTCTAAGAGCGAATGAAATGAGCGGTCTGAGTTCTCAGAGTGAAACGACCTGAGATCTGGGCACAAGAGTGAAACGACCTGAGTTCTGAGTTCTCATCAAATTCTAAAATAAGATGACAATCAAGAGATAATTTTATAAGTTGGTTTTTGGTTTGAATATTATGACAATTTACTCGCACTCTAGAATATCAACTTTTGAGAACTGCCCTTATCAGTATAAACTCAGATACATTGACAAAATTAAAGTAGATGTTCCGACGACAATAGAATGTTTTATGGGAGATTTAGTTCACCGAACTCTCGAAAAACTTTACAAAGATAAAAAATTTATGAAAGAGGATTCCAAAAAAGAACTCTTAAAATTCTATAAAGATTTATGGAAGAAAGAATATTCTGACGATATTTTAATTGCAAAAGCTGACCAAGGATTGACTTCTGAAAATTATAGGAAAATGGGCTTAAAGTTTATAGAGGATTATTATGACAAACACAAACCTTTCGACCAGCTAACAATTTTAGGATTAGAAACAATGGACAGAATGACTTTGCCAGACGGGAATCAATGGCATGTAAGAATTGATAAACTCGCTTGTGACGACGACGGAAATTATTATGTTTGCGATTACAAGACGAATGCCCGAATGAAAGACCAGGAAGAGGCGGACGCCGACAGACAGCTTGCTCTTTATTCTATTTGGGTTAAGGATAAATTCAAGGATGCCAAATCAGTTAAGTTGGTCTGGCACATGTTAGCTTTCAATAAAGATGCGGTTTCAGAAAGAACTGACGAGCAATTAAAAAAATTACAACAGGATGTTTGCGATAAGATAAAAGAGATTGAATCAGCGACGGAATTTCCGAGAAATCAAAGTGGGCTTTGCAATTATTGTGTTTATAAAAGTATATGTCCGTCGTTTAGGCACGAGTTTGAACTTGAGGAAAAAACTGTTGAGGAATTTAAAAAAGATGATGGAGTGGTTTTAGTTGATGAGTATTCTGAAATTAAGATGAAGTTGGGGGAACTGAAAAAGAAAGACGAAGAGTTGAAGGTGAAATTGGTAGAATATGGAAAGCAGTTTGATGTTGATGCTATTTATGGAAGTAATAAGATTGCGAGGCTGAAAGAGTTTGAGAAGATTGTGATGCCTGAAGATAGGGAGAAATTTATTGGGTTGTTAAAAGAAAAGGGTTTGTGGGAGGAATATTCTATGGTTTGTTATGGAAGGCTGAATAGTTCTGTAATTGGCGGGAAAGTTGATGATTGGGTTAGGGATGCGATTGATGTTGTTAGGGATGTTAGAGTAAGTTTGGGTAAAAGGAAGGATGTTGAGGATGAATGAGATATCTTTTTATACAATAATTCCTTAAAATATCAATGGACAAGAAGCAACTAACAGAAGCAGACATTAGAACTAAGTTTATACTTCCAGCTATTGAGAAGGCAGGTTGGAATAAAAATAAGCAAATTCGTGAAGAAAAATATTTTACTGCAGGAAGATTTTATATTTATGGAAAGATTACAAAAAGGGGAATCCCAAAGAAAGCCGACTACATTCTTTATTACAAAAACAACATCCCTATTGCTGTTGTGGAAGCAAAAGACAATAAGCACTCGGTAGGTGATGGTTTACAGCAAGCTGTCGATTATGCTGAAATTTTAGACCTTCCTTTTGCATTTAGTTCTAACGGAGACGGATTTATTTTACAGGATTTAAAATCCGGAGAGAATAAAGAATATTCTTTAAATGAATTTCCTTCTCCAAAAGAGCTTTGGGAAAAATACAAGGAATATAATGGAATTACAGAAAATATTGAGGATTTAATTACTACAGATTATTATTTTGAAGCGGATTGGAAAGAGCCAAGATATTATCAGAGGATTGCTGTTAATAGAATAATTGAAGCAATTGCTAAGGAAAAAAAGAAAATTCTTTTGGTTATGGCGACGGGAACAGGAAAAACCTATACTGCTTTTCAGACAATTTGGAGATTAAGAAATCAGTGGAAACCAAAAGGACACAACCCAAGAGTTTTGTATCTTGCAGATAGAAATATTTTAGTAGATGACCCGATGAACAAAGATTTGAAGCCCCTGAAAAAAGTTATGACTAAAGTTAAAAATAGAAAAGCGGACAAATCTTACGAAGTTTACATGTCCCTTTATCAGGGAATCACGGGAAATGAAGAAGAAAAGAATATTTACAAACAATTTTCAAGAGAATTTTTTGATTTAATAATTGTTGATGAATGTCATCGGGGAAGTGCCAGAGCTGATTCTGCGTGGCGTAAAATTTTAGAATATTTTTCTGGTGCAGTTCAGATAGGGATGACCGCAACACCAAAAGAAACAAATAAAATTTCAAACATAGATTATTTTGGCGAGCCAATTTACACATACTCCTTGAAGCAAGGAATTGACGATGGGTTTTTAGCTCCTTATAGAGTTATTAAAGTTGCAATAAATAAAGATGTTCATGGATACAGACCAAGGAAAGGAGAGTTAGATAAGTATGGAAACGAAATTCCGGACTATGTTTATACGAATAGAGAATTTGACAGAACTTTAGTTATTGATGAAAGGACAAAAGTTATTGCAAAGAAAATAACAGAATTTTTGAAAAATACAGACAGAATGAGCAAGACTATTATTTTTTGTGTGGACATAGAACACGCCGAAAGAATGACGAGGGCTTTAATAAATGAAAATAAAGATTTGTATTCTAAAAATAAAAAGTATGTTATGAGAATAACTGGAGACAACAATATAGGAAAATCCCAATTGGGTAATTTTATTGACCCCTCTATGAAATATCCTGTTATCGCGACAACTTCAAAATTAATGACCACTGGCGTTGATGCTCAAACTTGTAAATTAATTGTGCTTGATTCTGTTATTAATTCAATGACCGAGTTTAAACAAATTATTGGAAGAGGAACAAGGATAAACGAAGATTACGGAAAAACACATTTTACAATTATGGATTTTAGAAATGTTACAAACCATTTCGCAGACCCCGACTTTGATGGGGAACCTGTCCAGTTAATGACTTTTAATTCGGATGAGGAAATAAAACCTGAAGAAATATATGAAAAGGAAATCTTAGAAATTGAAAAACTGCAAAAGCCAGATGTTAATATTTATGACGTTGAGGGGAAAATAAGAAAATTTTATGTTAGAGAAACAGATGTTTCTGTTTTAAATCAGTCAGAACAATATCTTGATTCTTCTGGGAAATTAATTGCAGATAAAATGATTGATTACACTAAAAAAGAAATAAATGGCGAATATAAAACCCTGAACGATTTCTTGAATAAGTGGAATATCCTTGAACAGAAGGGTGCCCTGATTGAAGAGCTTTCGCAAAAGGGAATAATATTTGATTGTCTAAGAGAACAAATCCCAAATGGGAAAAAATACGACCCTTTTGATTTAATTCTTCATGTTGCATACGGACAAAAACCTCTTACAAGAAGCGAGAGAGCAAAGAAGGTTAAGAAGGATAATTATTTTGATAAGTATGGCACTCAGGCAAGAGAAGTTATTGATGCCTTGCTTAAAAAATATAGCGACGAGGGAATAGAAAATTTAGAGGATGCCGAAGTTTTGAGAGTTGAGCCATTGAATAAATTTGGTCGTCCGATTGAGATTATGAAATTGTTTGGTGGGCAGAAAGGATATAGAGAAATGGTGAAGGAAATTGAGGCGAGGTTGTATCAGATAAACGGAACAGCGATGGGAAAATAAAAGAGTTTATTTCAACTAATTTGTAAACATTAAATTAAGTAATTCAGGAAATTTGTATTTGTCTTTTGCATAATTAATTTCAAAATGTTCTTTAAGAAATTCATAACCATTTGGATCCAAGTCTTGCCCGTCTGCTGTTACAAATAAAAAAATATTCATTTCTTCCTGTAATTGTAATGCACTCGCAAGAATTTTACAATCTGCATGATTTGGAATTATTTCATAAATTTTATTAACAAGATTCTTATCTATTTGATTAATAGGAACAACTTTTTCATCTACCATTTTTTCAAAAAATACTTCAATCTTTATATCTAAATTAGTCTCTTCTTCTAAAAAAGCATTAGCAAGAATCTCAATAGAAATATGTTTTTTTAACTCATATGTTTTTGTTGCATAGGCAATATCTTTAGGTTTAAGAAAAGATGATTCAGTTGAAATCCCAATTTTATAATTTCTATCTTTAACTTTTTCAACTATTTCCTTATGAATTATTTTATTTTTCTTTACAATGTTCTTAAGTTCCTGTTCTAAAAAATAACAAATTATAAATTTCCCTTTTTTGTTTTTTATATACTCATAGCACTTTTTTATTATTTCTAGTTTTGTATTTTTTGTAAATTTGCAATAATTAAAAATAACATTTGTATCAAAAAAATTATCTTTTTCCATTTAATCTTCCCCTGTCCAATCTTCCATTATGTCTCTGATTTCCTGAGCTTCTTTAGATAATTTCAAAGTATCTATGTCAAAATCATCAAGGTTTGAAAAATAAATTGACTCTAAATTTAATATGCCTTCTTTTGCCATGTATTTTTTTGTTTCGACAACAGGATTAAAGTAAAATTGCATTAACTCATTTTTTTTATATCTCTTGTCTTTAGCTAAAGAATGTATCATTTGATTGAGTGCCATATACTTCCAGAGAGAGTCCAAAGCAAGAGCAATATTTATCACATTCTCTTCCAAAAGTTTTAACAATTTTAATTTCTGAACAACTACACATAATCTATCTGTTAAGAAAAACATTTCTTCATCTTGTCCTATGGGACATTCTATGTAAAATTTATTAAATAAATCTAATATCTTTTTTGTATCTTTATCTTTTAACGCGGAAAGTAATCCCTCTTTTATAGTATAAAGCTTTTTGTTATATTTTTCATAATGGTCTAATTTTAATTCTTTAGTGTTAAGATAATTTTGATTATTTACAATTTTCTCAGATATTTTTTCAATTTCTTTATAGTTGTCTGGTTTAAATTGTGTGGAATAATCTTTTTGAGGATCTGCAATCATTAATGGAATCTGCCCATAGAGATACCAAACAACAGGGAGATTAGTGTTAGTTTCATGAATTACATCCACTGCTGATTTTGTAAATTCTGTTCTATTTGGAGTTTTTCCTTTTTTCTTATATTCATTTAGCAAAGTTGAAAAAATAAATTTAAACATTTCCTTGTCCTCTTTTTTTAACGGAAGATTGTAATAAGTATCTGTATCTACTTTTTGATATAAAGTTAATTTATCTGTAGAAATAACTTCCTTAATTTTTCCTTCTTGTTTTAGTTCCTCTGTAAATTTTTCTACTGTAATCCAATTAGAATCAATTTCTTTGCTTATTTGCTGGATAGTAAAAGGTTTTAGCCATAAGGAATCAAGAATTCTTTCCTTTACATCTTCACCTTTTTGTCTCATATCTAAACTAAATAAAAAAGGTATTTAAATGTTGCGATTATCATTATAAGATGTAATGATTTGTTTGTTTTTTTATAACGAAACATTTAAAAATAAGTAAATCTTACGAGATTCAATTAAATTTCGAAAAATAAAATGACAATAAGAAGAAAAGTCAAACGAGTAATAGATAAAGACACCTTCGAAACGCATAGAAAAATTCAGGGAACTAATAGAGTTAGAATTGCCGGAATGGATGGAGCGGAATTAAATACAGTGTTAGGGAAAAGGCAAAGAGACCAAATGAAAAGGAAAATTCAGGGGAAGGTTGTAACTCTCAAGCCCGTCGGAAGAAGTTATGGAAGGGTCGTTGCGAAGGTAAGACATAAGAGGAAGTTGGTGAGATGATGATCATAAATAATTAAATAAATGGAGGAAAAATAAAAATGGTAACAACAGGAGAAAAACCCGGAAAAGGAACATATACTTGTAGGAATTGTGGGCAAAGAATTACGCTTGATGACACGACGGACACAATGCCCCCTTGCCCGAAATGTGGAAAGACAGAATTTAATTAAAATTTACTTTAATTCTGTAATTTATATTTTTCTATCTATTTTGCATCTTTTCATTTTTTCTTCTAATAATTCACAAAGTTTTATATTACGCCTAACAAAAAGACTTTGTTTTCCCTTGCCACAAATAAGGAAGCTGAATTCTAATTTTTCAAGAATACCTTTTCCAGATGAAACTAATAAAGAATTATTTGTTCCATCCCAATTTTTAACTTCTTTAATTTGGGACAAATCTTTATCTTTTGAATATTTAGAAAAAAATTCTTTAGACAATTTATTAATTACTTTTTTACTCTCCTCACTTTTATAATAAATATTCAATAAAGATTTATGAAACTGAAGTTTGTTTATATTAAAAATATCTTGTTCATTTTTTAAATTAAAAGAATTATCTTCATCGCACTTGATATTGTAATATTCGGGATCATACAAAAAAATACAATGTTTTGGAGAGATGGGACAAAAAACTAAAAGTCCTGGAGATTGGATGCCTTCAAATGAATGACTAGGATCCCTATAAATTAAATTATAAAAAACAATTGGATTATCACTAAAAATAAATTCTTCTTTAGTTTTATTCAAAATTAGAATGGGAACCAAATCAGTTAGTAAGATATTTGATTCTAAAGCATAAATAATCCCAAGGAGAAATCCTGCTGGATAAATAAGTCTCGTTTTGTCTACATCTTCTTCGGAAACTTTACTCATCAATTCTTTATTAGATTTCATTAAAGGTTTTATTGCATTATCATAAAATTTATCTATAAAATCATTTGCCCGTTTCTTAGAATATTCCGTCCTACTATATTGAAAAGAAATAAACCTTAACATTTCCAAATAATCTAAATCTTTCATCCCTAAAAAACTATCTGTTTCAATAATTTTCTTCAATACGGCGTTAAATCTTCCTTCAATGGGTGAGAAGCTTTTTTCTATTTCAGTATTCTGGCTATAAAAATAATTCTTTGAAGCTTGATTAGAAAAATGTCCTTTGTAATGTTTTTTGGATTTTAGAAAATATCCCCTGATTGTTTCATCATCTTCGGAAAAAAATTTGAAATAAAATTCTGGAACAAAATGTTGATTTTTATTTTCAGCCATTCCCAAAAACCTCCCCCAACACAGCCCCCATCAACCTCTCACTACCTTCCCTATTCTCCTTAATCCTCAACTCCAACTCATCACAAAACTTCATAAGAGCATCAACCTTTTCAACAATCCGACGCTGTTCGACGAGAGGGGGGAGGGGAAAAAGAGCCATCTTCCCATCAGTAGTTCCTAATCGAGGCATCTTAACCCCATAAGTTAAGGAATTTACATAGTCCAAAAAGTCAGGACTTTTTAAAAAATATCTAAAATATTTATTAATAATTAAATTTTTATAAATTCTCAAAGGAATTATTTCGGTTGTGCAAACCCCATTTTCATCAGCAATTATAACCTTGTCTAAATAAGGTCTTAATTTCCCATAAAGAACATCTCCTTTTGAGAAAATATTTTTTGTGCTTTTCGATCTGTAATCTTTAAATCTCTTTTTAATTAATAATTTTGAGGTTGTCTTTTCTATATCTTCTAAATCTAAAATCCATGTTTCAGGAGAAATATTTTTTGATTCAATTTTTTCTGATGAACCATATTCACAAACATCCCCCAACCTACACCAAACCCAACCCTTCGGCAACTCATAAGGAATTTCATCGTCGGAAATCGCAGGCAAATCTTTTCCCTTCCTAATCTTTCCTTCTTTAATCAATTTCTCTTTTTCTTTCTTAATTTTTTTCAATAATTCAACAGCAGATTCATCCGACGGATTTTGCGGAACAAGTTTTCCCTGAACCGCTTCGGAAAGGATTGCTTGTTTGAGTTTTGTTAAGAGAGTTTTATTATCTTTTGAATTTTCTAAAACTTGAAACAAATTTTCTCCCAGGTCTTGTAATTTTAAAATTTTCTTTTCTGTTTTGCTATCAAAATTTTTTTGATTATCTAAACAATTATCCCTAAGACCTTCTAAAAAATTAATAATTTTTTCCTGAGTTTTTTTGTCTGGGATTGGAAACTCTAATTCTTCAATCTGTTTTCCACTAATATTGGGCTGAGCTCCACCATAGCCAAAACTTTTAACTCTCTCCTGAACTCCCCTTGCCAACCAATAAACATACCTATTAAAAAATTCTTCCGGTTTTAAAATATGAAATTTCCCAACTCTTTGATTTAAGTAAAGTTTTCCTAATCCTTCTTGAACAATGCCTAATTTTCCGATTGTTCCTCCCGTCATCGCAATTAAGATATCTCCTTCAAGTAGTTGGTATTTATCATATTCGGATTTTTCCTCATAACATCTAACCCCCGACAAATCTATTTTTTCATTTTGAAAATCTGAAATTCTTATCACCGGAATTCCCTCTTTTTGATATTGAGAACTTTTGAAAGCATAACCCCCAAAAATTTTTATATGCTTTCCTAATTTTCCTGTTTTAATTTTTTTAGATAAATAATTATTAATTAATTCCAAATAAATTGAAAGATTATTATAGAATACTCTCTGTTTTTGATTTTCTCCAATTGTTATCTGTTTGCCTTTCATCTCCCGCCCCCAATAAAAACATCCATCAACTCTTTATGCTCTCCCAAATCAAATCCGAAATAATGTCTGGGCTTAAACTCAACATACCAATCAAAACCATTTTCTCTCTCAATCTCATCAGTACTTTTTCCTATCATTTTTTTCCCTCTGAAATTTCCCCTTTCCTCATCTCACTCAAAATCCTCCTTAACTAATCTTTCCCATCGAGAAGCGACCTTCAATAACTGATTTGATGTAGAAAATTTTGAATCTCTCTTCCTGTCAAAATAAGTATAAATAATAACTTCAAAACCTTTTTGTTTCATTCTTTCAATAACCGGAACAAAGTCAGAATCCGAAGCAATTAGAATTATTTTCTTAATATTTTGATAATTCTCTTTAATATCAAACATATCCATAATAATCAAAGCATCAACCCCTTTCTGTTTATAATCTTCATGCCCCTTTTCATTAATTATTTTTTGACATCTTCCCTCTCTCAGGGTAATCCACTTTTTTCTCCTTAACATCTTTGTCATACTTTGATATCTACTCATCAAGAAATCTTCTTTTTCAGTAGGTTTCGGACTTTGGAAGGGCGGGGCAGTATAAATATAAAGATGTTTCAAATTAAGATTTTCCTTCTTGCAAATATTCCTAAATGTCTGAAGATATTTTTTTGGTTTCCCATCTTCTTTTGAAAAATGTTTCTTGACTAATCCAAAGAACCCATCATCAATAAATAGTAAGGCATCATCCATTAGAAACTACCTCAAAAAAATAAAAACATCTGGCAACCCTAAGATCACCAGGGATCATACTCACAATCCGAAGATTGCTATTACTACTACTACTTTTTAATTTATAAACTTTCTGGTTCATCTAAACCTCCCCCTTAATCTTCTCGATTAACTCTTTTGATTTCTCAAAACTATTTTCTAACTTCTCCAAAATCTCCTTAGAACTCAAACTTTCTTCCTCGACTTTTCCGTTTGGATTATTTATATCAAGATTAAAATTTCTTTTCTCTATTTCTTCAATAGAAACTTTCCAGCAATTATTTTTAAATTTTTTATTGTCCCTATCATTCCACCATTCTTTCTCAAAATCAAATTCCTTTATCCTAATAGGTTTTCCCTTATTGTAAGTTTTATATCCTTCGGGAAGAGGATGCTCAAAATACCAAATATCTTTAGTTGGTTTTCCCTTTTCAAAAAATAATAGATTCGTCCTAATCCCCGTATAAGGATTAAAGACTCCATTAGGCAAACGGACAATTGTGTGCAAATTAAATTCAGATAATAATTTTTCTTTTATTCTTGTCTTGACACCCTCGCCAAATAAAAATCCGTCAGGCAAAACAATTCCACACCTTCCTTCATCTCTTAATAAT
Source organism: archaeon (assembly GCA_030605415.1). Classification (GTDB taxonomy): domain Archaea; phylum Nanobdellota; class Nanobdellia; order Pacearchaeales; family GW2011-AR1; genus JAGVXH01. Next base: position 107,002 of record JAUWIJ010000001.1, read on the forward strand.
TTGGTAATTAAAATTAAAAATAAATCTGCTGTTTCTCTCGTCTGGAATTCAGTCGGGAAATTTTTTTCTATCCCGTCTTCTTCTGCTCCGCCAAAGGGGGGATTCGTCACAACGCAATCAACCATATCTTTTGAAAAATATTCCCTTAAGGGCTTAGATAAAGAATTATCGTGTTTAATATTTGGTTCCTCTATATCATGCAAAATTAAATTAGTCATACAAAGCAAATGAGGCAAGGGCTTTTTCTCAATCCCACGAATATTCTTTGCTAACGTTTGTAATTCCTCGACATTATCAACTTCTTTTCTCATATTTTCCAAGGATGAGATTAAAAAACCTCCAGTGCCACAAGCGGGGTCTAAAACAATTTCCCCCAACTTGGGATTAACCATATCAACAATAAATTGAGTAACTGCCCTCGGTGTATAAAACTCCCCTGCACTTCCGGCACTTTGCAATTCTTTTAAAATTGTCTCGTAGATATCATTGAATAAATGCCTGTCTTTTGAAGAAGTAAAATCAATCTTATTTATCTCATTAATAACTTGTCTCATCAAAACTCCATTTTTCATATAATTGTAGGTGTCCTCAAAAACCTGACGAACAATCATTGCCTTCCTGCTTCCCTCAATATCAAGAGCCTTAATTTTATCAAAAACTTCTTCGTTAATAAAATCCAATAATTCATCTCCTGTAATACCTTCATCATCTGATGCCCAGTTTCTCCATCTAATTTCTTCTGGCAAGGGAGATTTATACTTAGAATCTTCCGCTTCTTTTTCCTCTTCCATAGCATCAAAAACTTTTAAGAAAATCATCCAAGTCATTTGAGAAATTCTTTGTGCATCGCCATCTACTCCCGGGTCTTTTCTCATTATGTTTCTTATAGAGTGAATTATATTTCCTACTGCCATGAAATCAGAAAACTTAAGAGATATATAAAGATTGTCCATTTCAACTTCATTCTTTACGTATACATATTATGTCGAACGATTTGGGTGAATATTCTGAAAATCTAACCCTTCTCAGCCCAACTCCAAAACTTCCCATCTCCAATAATTACATGGTCCAAAACCTTAATTCCCAATTCTTCCCCATTTTTTACCAGCCTTTCGGTTATCTTCAAATCCTCGTCGCTCGGTGTTGGGTTACCACTAGGATGATTATGAACTAAAATAATTTTGGAAGCAGAGTTCCTTATTGCAGGTCTAAAAATTTCCCTCGGATGAATGATAGAGGCATCTAAAATTCCCTTACTAATAAATTGTTCCCCGACAATATTATTTTGCGTATTCAGCATCAAAACATAAAAGCACTCTTCCCTTTTGTCTCTCAATTTTTCGTGAAATAAATTGAAAATATCTTCGGCACAGCTAATTTTTTTTATCAGTTTTTCAGACTGAATTCGCCTTTTGCTAATTTCGGCAATTGATAAAATTTGCATCGCTTTCGCAGGACCAATTCCCTTGATTTGCTGAAGTTCTTTTAGCGAGCATTCAAAAAGTTTGTTTAATCCATATTCGCTGATTAATCTGTTTGACATATCAACCACATTTTCACCAGAAAAACCCGTCCTCAATAAAATCGCAAAAAGTTCGGCGTCACTTAATCTTTCTGGTCCATGTTTTAGAAATTTTTCTCTCGGTCGCGAATCCGGGAGGAGCTCTTTTATTTTCATAAGAATTAAAGATTTTGTGAAGTTATAAAATCATCTATGCGCAAACCAAAATTCTAATTTCATTTCATTTTTATCATATAATTTCATTTCATTTTTATCATATAATTTAACAAAACCAAATCTCTCAAATTGTATAACAGTTCCAACTTTTAATTTTGATAATTCGGGCTCACCAAGCCCTCTCACGACAGTTCCGTCAGGCATTGTAATCTTCACATCAATATTTTTTGTATTAGCCGGAAGCCACTGAAGAAATTTTGTTTCCAATTTATTGTCCGGCTCTTCAGATATAAAAGAGAGAGTCCTTGGTTTTGTTATTTGAAGATTGTCTGACTTAAAATTGAGAAGATGCATTAGCCGATAATTGCCACTTTTCATCATATCAAGGTCCCAATTTGAAATCAAAAAATCTTGAGTTGTCTTGTATTTTCGCACACCCAACTTTCCACTTGGATGAAATGGAATTTTCGCAATCAGTTCAGGACATCCTTTGATTGTAATTTTTTTCGGATTCTCCACAAAGAAATATCGCGGAACATCTTCAAGAATTTTTTTATTTAAAACATAAAGAGCTTCAACCGGAACAGTTATACTTGTTTTCCGCATTCCAAGACTTAAGACGAATTGCCTAATCGCTTCCGGCTGAATACCTCGGTCCCGGAGAGATTGTAACGACCATGTTCGCGGATCATTCCAACCGGTATAATTTCCCGTTTTGACTTTTCGGGCATCTCTAGATTTTGATATTTTTACAGTTTCAACTGCAAAGTGACCATTGTAAATACTTTCAGGATTTGCCCAGCCGAAGATTTTACGGATAAAATTCTGAACTCGCGTCGACATATAATGGTCAACTCCCCTTAAAACATGAGTAACTCCAAGAAGATGGTCATCAATTGCCCAGGAAAATTCCATTGAAGGATATACCCTGAATTTTGTTTTTGTTTTCGGATGAGGTCGGTCAGAAATCTTAAACATTACTCTATCCCGAAAAGCCGGGTCTGGGTCTTGCATATTTGTTTTTAGCCGAACCGTCATCGCACCCTCTTTTGCCCTGAACATTTCTTTCCATTTTTCTATCTGCTTCGAGGCAGAAAGTTGCCGACACGAACATTCAACACCTTTAACTTTTAATTTGTGCATTTTTTCTTGGTTACAATTACAAACATAAAGGTATCCCTTTTTTAACATCTCTTCCGCATAAGCGTAATATTTTTCGGTTCGGTCAGATTTATATATTATTTTTTTATCATAGTTGATGCCGAGCCATTTGATTCCTTCTTCGATGAGTTTGTAAGCTGCGGGTTCTATCTGTTTTATTTCAGAGCCAATCGTGTCGTCCATAACAATCAAAAGTTTGCCCCCATACATTCGAACATATTCATCGTTAAGAATCACCGTTCTGGCATTCCCAATATGCAAGGGTCCCGAGGGAAATGGCGCCATCCGCATCACCACCTGTCCCCTTTTTGCATTCGGCAATTTTTTCAGTCCTTTTCTAATTTTCCTCTTAGAAGTTTTAGTATCCAGCTTCGAAAATTGCTCCTCCTGCTTCTTTTGAGAAAGTGCATTCACCTCTTTGAGAACTTTTTGAATTAACGGCATAACATCTTTTATTTCCGACTTTTCCAAACCCTCTGCAAACAATCCCGCCAAAACCGCACCCTGATTTGCCTTACCCTTATGTTTAATTGCGTTCTCGAGAGCATAAGCCCTTATCACATCTTTCGATATTTCTGTCATAGTATTATAAGGAAGACTGGGTTTTAAATGTTACCAGCCCATAACTCCGACAGGCGCGTCAGGCGATTGGTCAATGTTAAGCTTTTTTTCTAAGACTTCAATTCGATTTTCAAGTTTGTAAATTTTATTATCAAGTCCTGTTATTTTTTCATCTACCTCTCTTTTATTGTAACCATTAGATTCAGGAGAAAAAGAATTTTCAGACGAAGTCGAAGTTGTTGGAGACGCCGTGTCTACAAAACCAAAGAACTCTGTATTGGAGTTGACCGGTGTTTGATTGTCTGCCGTCGACGATTTTTGATTATTACCAATTTCCACAAAACCTTCCCGATTTGTCGGAACTACAATGTCACTCTTCGGAATCCGCACCACTCCTCTCCGCTGAAGTTCCCGCACATCAATCATTCTTTTTTTCTTTTTAAAAAACATAATTAACTAAAGAATTTGGAGTATATAAAATATTTGATTAGATGTCACAATAGATAATTAATTACTCTGTGTAAACTTATTTTTTACTTGTGGATGATAAGATTTAAAGCTTTCACTATTCTGTCTTGAACATCCTTTTCAATTAACTATATAAAACACAAAATAATTATACTAACATGAAAAACAAAAAAGCAAGACTCAACAATCTTCCATGTTTTCCTCAGATGAATTTTCGGAAAAGAGGATGGATATTAATTTTGGAAGCGACGATTGCAATTTTAATTGTGAGCGGAGCGTTGCTGGTAGTTTATTCTCAACAGGCAGACGAAGTAGTTTCACCAGAAGAATATTTTGAAAGTTTACAGGGGCAAATACTGGCGGACGTTTCAGCAAGTAGCGATTTGCGGTTGAATGTTTTAAACGTCGAAGAGGAAAATTTTGGCGATGCCAATTTTAATATATTAAATAATTTCATCGGCACAAAAATTCCGAGTGGGTTTGGGTATTCAATCAGAGTGTGTGAACTTAACGACACGACAGATTATTGCAGAATGGACACACCGACCTATATCGCGACGGTAGATAAAGATATTTACACCGAAGAAATTATAGTTGCCTCCGAGATAGGTGACGGAACCGACGCAATCTACAATCCCACAAAATTAAAGTTATTCGTCTGGGAAGGCGAATCTTTCGGAACAGATTGCAACAATACCTGCTCACCAGCGGGCACGGTTTATAATTGCTCCAACGATTTATCACAAGTCCTAAAAAGAACATGCGGAAATTTCGACGAAGACTATTGTCTGGAATGGGAAGGCGTGGCAGAAGTATTTGAAACTTGTGAAGAGGGATGGGAATGTGTCGAGGGTTTGGGAATATGCACTGAAGTTTCCGAATTTTTTAATTTGACTTGTGAAAAAACAACGGTAAGTGAAACGGGATGTGTGCATAATTTTGATGACGAGTGTGATGAGTGGAATGGAGGAGGGGTGGAAACGGGAGGTTGTGGTTTTTTGGATTCTAAAGATGAGTATGTCTGTTATAATATTGAAACCATCGAGACAGATTGTCTCGAAGATCCAGAGTGTCCCGACGGTTATACCGAGGTAGAAAAAAGAGGTTGCAGTGTTTTCGTCGAAGAGTGCGAGGATGATTGCTCGCCGGCGGGACCAGTTTATAGTTGTAGTGGAGATGATGCGAAAATTTTAATAAGAACATGCGGGGACTTTGACGACGACGATTGTTTGGAGTGGGATGGAAATTTTAAGGTGTTTAAGGCATGTGGTGTGAAAGAGCAATGTGAAGAGGGGAATAGTGAGTGCGTGTCGACGTGGGCTGAGTTGAGTTTGGATTTTAGCTTACAGTCTATAATAGACGATGACCCATACACACGTTATATACATACGAGGACGTTCGAGGAAACTAACGGGGTTGGGGTGACCTTGACGGAGGGGCAGTTGTGTTATCAGGTAGAAGGAAGTTGTAATTCGGCTTCTGTAAACTATAGAATTGAGGGAGATGATGAACTGATAAGAACAAATGAATGGTTTAATACACTTCATGATTGGGAAAAATTTACTCTTAAATACTGGGGTACCGACGATAATGGGAATTCTGTTTATGTAGAGCAGACAGTGTGCGTAGAAAAAGGAACTTTTTTGTTTGATGTTGATTGTTGAAATATCCCAAATGTTTTGTTATTTTTAAATATTTTTTGTTAGTTGTGCGACACAGCATGTTTTGAAGTTTATCAGCTTCGATATAGGCAGATTTATAAACTTGGGCAACTCATATTTATTATGAGGTGTTAGCACCTCAAGATGCTTAATTCTTGGAAAGATAAAAATGAAAATACCAAAAATAAGTATCGGAATACCAATCTATAATGAAAAAGATACGCTAAAGCAAACGCTGATTTCTGTGTCTCTTGCTCTGAAAAAAATCAGCTTAAAATATGAAATATTACTCTGTTTTAATGGAACTACTGATAATGGAATACAAGTTGCAAAAGAAATGAAAAATCATGAACCTAACATTAAAATTCTTGAAAGTGAGAATGGAAGAACTAAAGCAATGAAAAAGATAATTAATACGGCTAAAGGAGAGATGATTATTTTTTGCGATGCGGATATTATTGTAGACGAATATTGTTATTTCAACATATTAAAAAAATTTCAAAATGAGAAAATTATAGCAGTTGTAGGTAACCCTATCCCCATAGAGAAAAAAGGAGTTTTATATCATATCTTAAATGCTCGTATGATGAATTTTGGTTCAGAAATTTCTAGAAAACCCATTGATGGTTTCAAACATAAACCATTTGTCCATGGAAGAATTTTTATAATTAAAAGAGAATTCTTTATTAACAATTACTTATTTGAAGAAAGATTTGAAAATGCAATTAATGACGATATGTTTATAACACATTTAATAATATTGCAACATGGCAGAAAAGCAATTACACATGAAGAGAATGCTAAAGTTAAATATTTACCTGTTCAATCCATAAATTCTTGGTGGCAAAAATGGGTTAGATTATGGGGAGATTTGGATTACCTATACATTCAAAATCCAGAATTTAAGAAATTGAAATCCTTGATGAAAACAAAAATAGATTGGAATCTTATATCTAATAAACCCATATCATCCAGATTTTATTTTATAGCAGAAAGGTGTCTTCATTATTCAGGAAGATTTTATTTTAATATAACTAAAAAAGTTTATAGGAGGAAAAGATGTCTAAGGTTAAACGAGACAAAGAAGGAATTCCAGATAATGCAATAAAAATGACTGCTGGTCTTTCTTTGACAGAAAAATGCAATCTAAAATGTAAGCATTGCTACATTGGAGAGAAAGATTTATGGTTTGAAAAAGGATATAAGCCAAAAGAAATTACTATAGAACAAATAGAAAAATTAATACCAAAACTTCACCAAGTCAATGTTAAAAGAATTAATTTTGGCGGAGGGGAAGTTCCATTACATAAAGATTTTATTTTAATAGCAAAGAAATTGAATAATGCAGGTTTTGATATAGGACTAACAACCAACGGAACGACATTCGAGATATACCGAGATTATTTACATTTATTTAATGACATTGGGGTAAGTATAGATTTTCCCGACGAAAGACATTCAAAATGGAGAGGCAGAAAAAATGTATTCAAAAGAGCGGTCAAAACATTAGAAAAACTTGTTGAAAGTAATATTAGAACTGAAATGAATACTTGTATTATGAATGTTAATTATGAAACTTTGCCTCAGTTGTACAAGCTTGCAAAAGATATTGGGGTAGATATGTGGAGGCTGAATAGGTTTCATTCATCAAAAAACGACGCACTAAGGTTTGGTGCAGATAATTTGCCTAAAACAAAGGGATGTAGAATTAATAATAACTTGTCTTGTAGCATAGAGCAACTTAAAGAAACATTTGAATATTTGGCGAGCGTAACTCCAAGAAATCAAAACTACGCTATCCCTGACCCACTATTTAGAACTTATGTAAATGGCAAAGGTGTTGTTAGGGGCAGTCCTTCTGGTAAAATTGCATTTAGAATTATGTCTGATGGAGGAATAACCCCTAATGTATTCACTGATCAAATCGCAGGAAATATATTTTCAGATGAGCTTTCAGAAATAGTTCAAGGAGAAGTGTTTTCGCAATATCAAAAAAGAACTCCATCAGGCAAGTGTATAGGCTGTGCAAGTTATAATAATTGTGAAGGTGGAGATAAAACGGATTCATATTTAATTAAAGGAAATATGAATTCTCCAGACCCGTATTGTTTTTTAGATACAAAAAAAAGAAATGACTTTAAATCAATTAAATTCGAGGATACAAAGTTTGTTCATGAAACATATCTTGGAACAATTTATGTCCCAATTAAAAATGGTTAAAATAATTACTTTTGAAGGCTCAGATTATTCAGGAAAAACCGCTACGTTAAACCATTTAGCGAAAAAATTTAAAGAAGATAACAAATATTATTTTAATGAAGGAGCAGTCTATCCAACTGGGTTGTCCGCAAGGTTATCCTCAATCTCAAATCAATGTAATTCGTTTGAGAAAGAGTTTATTTATACTATGGGATATGTTTTAGATAGCGTTCAATCAGCCACAAATCATCCTCAAGATGAAAGGGTATTTTTTCAAGATAGATATTGGCCAAGTGTCGTTGCATATGGGAGGTTTTTTCATGATAGCAATTCTATACATAATAAGCAAGATTTCAGACCATTATTTTTATATCCTACTTCAACAATTCTTCTTAGTTGTTCTTATCAAGAAAAGATTAATAGAAGTAATACTAGAGGGAGAAAATCTATTATAGATAAGTTTTTACTTAAAGACCCTTCAAAATTAATTCAACTGGAAGATCAAATCGAAAAGTCTCTTGAAGGGCTTCCAAATATTTGCAGAATAGATACAACTGGAATACCAATCGAGGATGTAGCTTCAAAGATTAAACTTTATCTAAAAGATAATAAAATAATATGAGAGAAACCTTTAATAAACAAGATAAATATAAAATCATATGGAAAAAAGAACGACAATTAGAATTGGCGTAGTAATTTTGGATGGCTCTAGAATTCTAATTACAAAAATGCACAGGGAAAATTCAGAAGACATATATGTTTTGCCTGGCGGTGGAGTGGAACATGGAGAAAGTTTGATTGATGCAGCTATTAGAGAAGTAAAGGAAGAAACTTGTTTAGATATTGAGGTTGAAAAAATTTTATACTTAAAAAATTTATATACTGATGAGGGACATTTTACCGAAGTGATAGTATTAGGTAAAATTATTGGTGGAAAGTTAGAAAAAGGAGTTGACCCAGAAGAAAAAGGAGTTGAAAAATTAAAAGCTGTTGAATATATCGATTTAAAGGATTTGGAAAATATAAATTTTCATCCAAGACAACTTAAAACACTTTTAAAAAAACATCATGAAGATAGCTTTAATGGAGATGCCCAATATCTCGGTATATTCAAATATCCGGAGGATTGATATTATTTAAAATGAAACATATAGTTACCGACAAAGAAAAATGCTTTACTTCTACTGGAGAAAAATTACTATATCATACGGAAGAAATGAAAAAATTTCAAAATGAAGCGAAAGCGACTCCCATCGTTCTTCATATTATGCCTACAAGCGTTTGCAACCTTAAATGTGAATTTTGTTCAGTAAAAGATAGAAAAGTTTGTGAAATATTAAACCTAAAGACACAAATAATTCCCTTAATAAAAGAACTAAAAAGTAGAGGACTAAAAGCAGTTATTATTAGCGGAGGGGGAGAACCTTTACTTTATGAACATTTTGAGAAATTAATAGAATTTCTTTATAATAATAACCTCGATATAGGACTAATTACAAATGGAACATTGTTATACAAATATGATAAAGAATTATTTGAAAAACTTACATGGATACGTGTTTCTATTAATTCAATTGAATATGGTGGGAAAGTGAATATTCCCAAATTAAGAAATCCGACTATGGGACTTAGCTATATTGTAACAAAAAAAACAACCAATCAAATGTTAAATAAAATTAAAAATTTAGCTTTAGAAAATAATCTTGAATATGTAAGATTACTCCCAGATTGTGTACAACCACAAGATAAGATTATTGAATGGCATAAAAAAATTGAGAAAATTGTGAAGGAATTTGGCTCACCATTTTTTCATCAATACAAAGTTCCATCTTGCCCGAAAAATTGTTTTTTAGGATATTTTCACCCAGTTCTTTATTGTGATGGGAATATTTATCCTTGTGATTCTTTAGTTTTGAATGATCATGACAATCAGCAATTTAAAGAAAGTTTCATGATTTGTAATGCAAAAGATATAGGGAAAGTTTACGATAATTTAGCAAACAAGAGTTTAGTAGAAACGAAGACTCAATGTCCTAATTGTGTATTTGAAAGACAAAACAATCTTTTGGTTGATATAAAAAATAAGAAAATAAAAATTTCAAAAAAGAATGAATTAAAAGATATGAAACATATTAATTTTATATAAATGAAATCTCAAAAAATTACTGATAATTGTGAAGATTATGATGAAGACTATTTCGAAAGAGGTTTATCCTCTGGGAAATCTGGATATGATAATTATAGATGGTTGCCGGAATTAACTATTAAGTTTGCATATAAAATAATAAAAAAATTAAATTTGAGAGAAGGTGATAAGGTTCTTGATTATGGGTGTGCAAAGGGATTTCTTGTTAAGGCTCTTAGGATATTAGATATTGATGCGTATGGTTGCGATATTTCTAATTATGCAATTAGAAATTCAGATATGGAAGTTAGAGAATATTGCAAACTAATAAGAAATAAAATTCCGTTTGCAGACGAGTTTAAGTGGGTTATAGCTAAGGATGTTTTTGAACATTTACATGAAAAAGAATTGGAGACTATATTAAAAAATATTTTAAAAACCAATAAGAATCTATTTGTTATTGTTCCATTTGGAAAAAATAATAAATTTATTGTTCCAGCATATGATTTAGACATTACTCATAAGCTGGCTAAACCTTTGGATTGGTGGGAAAAGAAATTCGAGAGCTGTGGTTGGAAGGTCGATAAATTTTCATATTTAATAGATGGAATGAAGGATAATTGGAAAAAATACAGTGAGGGGAATGGATTCTTTTTTTTGAAGAAAAGTTAATTTCTCCAGAAACAGTCTAAAGTGCCAACCACCTCTGAACATATATTAAAATTAAAGTTTATAAGTTTTATTGCGATTGAATTTTTATGTAACTCTGTTAACTATTCTACAAATCAATCAAAATCTTAAATACTTCCACTACTACCAGGTCCAACTGGCGCAGGTGCCGGTTCACTCGTCGCTGGCGCACTCGTCGCCGGCGCACTCGGGCTATCAGAACCACCACTACTTCGAGTAAGTCCATAAATAGCTCCACCAAGTAAAATTACACCGCCAATTGTTAAATAAGGATGTCTCTTTACCCAAGAATCCTCGCCCTTTTCCTCAGATGATTGTTCAGCTCCTTGATTTCGATTAACAGGAACTCCATTAACACTGCCCAAGCTTGCGCATCCACCCGCTGAAACCATCGAAAGTAATGCTAAACCAGCAACCCCGCCAGTGACATATTTTCCAGGTCTTGTATTTCTAACATAATTAAATAATCCACCTGCCTTGTAACCTCTGCCATCGACGTCATCCAAAACTCGCGACGTTCCATCGCTTGCCATCGTTTCTAAATATTCTTTTCTCATGTCATCTACTAATAATTTAACTATTTAAATCTTTCGGTTGTCGTATTTTTAGAGGGACGACGGGGAGGGGGAAGGATTAAAACTAGACTATAATTAAATCGTGATCCATTAAGCAGAGATTCCACGCTTTCTGAAATCTACTTTTTGAAATTTTTTTATTTAGTCCTGCCTTATAGGGACCACTGTCATGATAAATTATTTCATCATTCCTAAATTCAGTTAAAATAATGTAGTGTCCAGAAAATTTATTAGGTTTTTTATTAAATACATCCCAATTAACTAAACATATAGGAATTTTTTCTTGTTGGATTTTTCTTTCAAGGGTTTCTATTGGTAGCTTATCTTTAATCGCAATTATTCCCGAAGAATTTTGGACTTCTTTGATAGATTTATTTAAAGCAATAAAATTCATATTTGAAGTTACTTTAGAACCATAAGCCTTTTGTGTGTAATTTTGTATATTCGGAGACTGAGCAAAAGTTAATCCCTCAGGTTTAATATAATACTCAAAAGGAACTTGTAACTGATGGAAACCATAAGCTATTTGAATTGGAAGAGTAATTTGTGGATCTTGATGTAGTGTCAAATTATCTAATTCCTCAAAAGTAAAATTTCTATTTGGCAATCTTACTTTTAAGACAGATTTCATTGTAGCTTGAGCACATCTATGCCCATAGTTTTTATGTAAAGGGGTAATCATTATTTAGGCCCAAAATCTTTATGGCCTCCATAATATCTATCTCCCCATCCTCCTCCACCCGTATCGCTATAATCGCTATGTTTTGTATGATCCACATGTCTTCTTGGTGCTGATTTAGTGCAGTCGCTATGACTACTTCTTTCAGAATAATTCTCTCCAGTATAATAATCGCTATGTTTTGTTCCACTATCACTATATGTCTTATTATCACTATAGTTAAATATAAAACCGCCTCTCTCTTTCACAGCTCTTAGAATATGTGGATTTTTAATTTTATCAAATTCAATTTTATGTCCCATTATTTCACATTTTTTTGGTAACCCGTTTTTTTCTTTCATTATTTCTTGTCTCCTTTTATTTCGGCCTTTGTTAATTCTGTATGTACTTTTGATTCAATGTGCTTAAACATCATTTTATATCCCACACAATAAGGATCTTTCCCCATTATATCTCCGCCAATTAAGGCATTATGTTGACATCCGCTATTACAAATCGGACCATACTCGCATTGTTTACATTCTGTTATTTTTTCCAATCCTCTTTCCTTGAGTTTCTTTCGTATATCTGATTCAAGTGCCTTTGCCATATCATTTTTCTCATTTACATTTCCCATCCAATAATTTTTTAGTCCATCAAATCTTCCACAAGGATAAATGTCTCCTTGGGGTCCTACTGAAATAAAACTATCTTGACAAGATTTTGAGTAATTACATCCATTCGGTCTGCCAGACATTAAATTTCCCATAATCTGACTAAATGGGTCCACTTCAATTGCATCATAATCATCTATCCATCTATCAAATAACGTATTCATTGCTTTCGCATATTCTATTGGAGAGATTCCGAAGTTTGTATCTTTTGTATCAATTATATGATTTAATTTTAATCCTATTTCGTTTTTATTAAAAAATTCATAAATTTGGTCAAGGTGTGGTAAGTTATGTTTGTTAACTACAGCTATTGCACCACTTCCCACAAAAGCTTTTCTATCTTGTGCCATTTTTATTCCTCGAAAAATATCTCTAAATGCCCCATCTCCATTTGCGTAAATTCTGGTTTTGTTGCTTATATCTTCAGGTCCATCAAGACTAAATCCTAAATAAAAATCTTTTTCTTTTTCTATAAAATCCAATAATTCCTTAGATACAAGAGTTCCGTTGGTTTGTATGCTGTTTGAGAAACCCTTATTTTGTTTTTTAAACTCATGCGAGAGTAAAGATATTTCTTTGAAAAAATTTAATCCTGCCAATAATGGCTCTCCTCCATGCCATATAAAATGCGCTTCTTCTTTATTTGAATTTTCTACAACTTGGTCTATTGTATTATGAAGAGTCTCTTTTGACATCATACCTTTCTCTGCACCTTTTTCTATGTAGCAATATTTACATCTAAGGTTACAATTATGAGTAGGTTTTACAATTGCTGTTAATCCCATTGTAACTTTATAATTACGACAGACTATATAAGTTTTACGGTGATTTGCGTTAATATTAAATACTCTTTGAGATAAATATTTTTATGAATAAGAAAGAAGATGAAAAGAAAAAAGAGAAAGATGAAAAGAAAAAAGTAAAAAAGTATTCTTTTTTAGATAAAAGTGCTGAGAAGCAAGATATAAATTATACCATCAAGGAAGTCATGACCAAGGCTCACAAACCAGGAGAATTAGCAGCTATGGGAATGTGGGAATGGCTTTATGATGATAAAGATGACAAGATAGGAAAATTTAAGCCAATCTCCTCGCACAGATTGGGTTTTGATTCACAACAGAACCAGTTGGAGCCAACATATTATTGGCTATTAGACTGGTTGGGCGAGAGAGGCTGGGATTTAAAAAAGATTATTGATAATTTTATGGCATCACCTGGGTCAGGACAATTTTCCGAAATGAATATGAAAGCAACAAAAATGCAAGAGGAAGGAATGAAAATTCTTGGAGGTATGAATCAGGTTGTGAAATCCGTTCTGAATTTGATTTATGATTTGAAAGAGTTTGAGTTGAGATTGGAGCATTACGATGATGCTAACAATAAGGACGATAAACAAAAGAGAGAGGAAGGGATGTTAGCATTAAAACAAATATGGCTGGATAATGTTGACCTAAAGAGAGGCCGAGGCTCAGTTCATCAGATGGCGGCAGAGCTTGGTTTTACGACGCTAAGAGAAGCGTTTATGATGGCTAATTCTATTGAAGATTTGAAAAAAATGAATAAGGATGAAGAAGGCGGAATGATTAATGACCAGGTCATGAGAATTTTGATTCCAAGAATTAGCGAATTTTTAAAATGGACAGACTATTCAGAAAAAGAATTAAGAAAAAGATTCAGCATAGAAAAAAATTATTTAAAGTCTCAGGTTGAAACGATTAAATTATATTCTGCATGGATGAAGCCATACTTAGTTGCGGCGGAAAAATTGAGACAAAAAGGTTTTGACAACCATTCAGCTTTGGTTAACGCATTTTCGACCTCGATGTTTGAGTTGCAATTATTCGGGAAACAACCTGTAAAACTCACAGATGTTTATGACGGAAACTATAATATAAAAAGAGAATATAATGCAGTTCTAATTATCGGGCTCGAATTTCGCGGACATGTTTCACAAAGGGTAACGCAAAAAGGAGACTACGGATTTGCGATGGGAGGAAAAGTTGATATGACTTTCGATTGTTACGCTTTGAATGATGAAGAATTAGCGACGGCAAATAAATTGTTGGAAGATACAGATGTTGAAAAAAGTCTGGAGTTTTCGGCAGATATCGCAGGAGATGCTTTGACAGATTTGAAAGAAGATTTGGATTATTTTTTGACAAGCAAAGAAGATAAAGATAAGATAGATGCCAAAGACAAAAAGAAAGAGAAAAAATCCCAAGATATTAATCCGTTTGCGGCGTTATTTGGATTAGATAAGAAAAAGAACAAGAAAACGAAAAATGAAGAGGAAGTTATAATTTTAGCGCCAGAAGATATTAAGAAAGATAATTTCGTTGAAAAAATGATGAGGGGTGCAGCGGCTAAAAGTGCTGCAGATTGGTTATACTTGGCTTATGATATATATAAGAAAGCCCACAAAATGGCCTCAGCACCTGGTGAAGGATTTGATAAGCTCGACGAAGAAGCTGTAGAACGTTATGAAGAGGGTGGCAATGTAGGATTCACCGGAGCTTTCAAAAGCAAAAAAAGTAATTAGTAAAGTAGATAAAGTTTGTTTCTATTGAATTATATGACAAAAAAGAAATCGGAAACCAAAAAAGACACCAAAACCAACGAAGAGAAAAACATCTTAATAGAAGAAAGTGTCAAGGAGAAAGATGCCGACAAAAACAGTAACTCAGAAGAAGCCGGAATTTTTGATGAAGATTTAAATGATATTGACGAAACTGTCGACGACGTTAGTGATTTTTCTATTGGAAACACAATTTTATCGTCGGCGCCATTGGCACATGGGCAACACGGACGAAGGGGACATAATTTAGAAGAACTTGCCGAGAGGAAAAAAACTGAAGATTCTAAGTGGAATGATTCTGGCGAATTTGACAAAAAAGAAAATTTAGGAAGAGATTTTTACGGAACAACTCAAAAAGTAAACGACTTATATAAAAATGGAAACAATAACCAGGATTTGTACAACGAAAGAAACGGCGATTTATATTCCGGCGAAAACAATAAGACCGATGTTTACGATGTTAAAAAAAGTAACATTAAAAATTATGGGGCACTGGTGGACAATCGACATTCGGGTCGTTCAATGTTAGAAGTTGCCGGATTTGAAGACAAGGAAAAACAAAAACAAAGAAACATGCGAGGACTCGTCAAATATGAAGGAAAGGAAGAATAGAGTTATATTTAAATAATAAGTTTCATTTATTTCTTGAGGTGATATGGCATACAATACTACGAATTACGAATCTTTTTACGGCGGAGGAACAAGTTCGCTCAGTCCCGATTATGGAAATTTTACCGGCTATCGAATGAGCGCTGCGCAATTGGGTTTTCCGGGTTCGCCACAAACGGCAAATCAATTAGGGGAAACGGTCAATGCAATAAAACAAGGCGTAAAAGCATTTGAGGTTACAATGCTTATGCCAGAAACAGCTGAAGTAATTCCCACACAACATTTTCAAGAAATGAGAGCACTAATGAAACTTAGCGGAGTTAAACCGTCGGTGCACGGTCCTTTGATTGATGCGGCGGGCTTTAATGATAAAGGATGGGGAGGCGAAGAAGGGCAGGCAGACAATGAACGAAGAATGTTTGACGCAATTGAGAAAGCGCATATATTAGATCCCAAAGGAAACATCCCCATTGTTTTTCATTCTTCCAACGGAACACCTGGCGCTGAATGGAAACCGGGCGATAAATCTCTTGGAGAAGATAAATTTGTAATGGAAAAAGGCTCCGCAATTAATCGAGAAACCGGGCAAATGATTGCGATTAAAAGAGAATATAAATTTCGACTGGACCAACCTGAATATTTAGAAAAGGGACAAGTTAAGGGAGGACCAAAAGGTGTTTTGTTTGATGCCGAAGGAACTGTCGGCTCCGCGAATTTGGGCGAGTGGGAAAACAAAATGACCGAGATTGCGCAAATGAATAAACACGCAGAGGAAATTATTGGAGCTGCACCTATAAATTTGGAAGGATACGAAAATGCTGCGATTAGAAAAGATGGTGAAGTTATTGTTGATATGAGGACAGGAAAGACATTAGCTCCTTTTAATAGTGAAGGAAGAGAAAATCAGGTTGAGGCATATAATAAAATGAGGAAGGCGGGGCTTTTTCTTGAAAATTCAGAGCTGTCTTTTAATACGGCATTTCATCAGGCATATAAATATGGCACCGATAAACAGAAAAAAGAATTGAAAGAATTGTCCAAGGAGTATACTACAGCGATGTATGGAGATAAAAAAACTTTAGGGGCAAAGCAGGTTGATGAAAAATTTATTTCTATTTATGGACCACAGAAGAGAATACATATTTTGAATGCGACATTGGAAAAGATGGGAGAAATTACTGAAAATAAAATGGTCGTTAAAGATGGAGAATATGTTCTTAAAAATGGAAAGAGGTTTAAAGATAAAGATTACGGGACACCACAAATTTTTCAAGAAACTGAAAAATTTGCTATGGGAAAAGCATCTCAGACTTTTGGGAATTTGGCTATGAAATCTTATGATAAGTTTGAGGAAAATGCTCCGGTAATTGCAATTGAAAACATGTTTCAGGGAATGGCATTTTCGCGAGCAGAAGATATGAAGAAATTAGTTGAGATGTCGAGGAAGAATTTTATTAAGCAATTAATTTCTAAGAAAGGAATAGACGAAAAAAAAGCCAAGAGTATTGCGGATAAACATTTGGGTGTGACTTGGGACGTCGGACATATTAATGTGATGAAAAAGAAAGGATTTACAGATAAAGATGTTATTGAACAAACGAAAAAGATTGCACCGATGGTTAAACATATTCACCTGACGGATAATTTCGGCTATGCAGATACACACTTGGCACCAGGAATGGGAAATGTTCCGATTAAGGGAATTTTGGAAGAGTTAGAAAAGACTGGGCGATTTGACGAAATGAGAAAAATTACAGAAGCCGGAGGTTTTGTTCAGCAATTTAAAAAGTCTCCCCACCCAATGACAATGGCCGCGTTTGGCTCACCAATTTACGGAATGAAATCTGCTCCTTACTGGAATCAGGTGATGGATATTCAGGGCTCGTATTTTGGAGGCTACGGAACAGTTAGTCCTTCTCAACATCATTCAATGTATGGCTCGGGGTTTACAACAATGCCGGTTGAGTTAGGCGGACAGATGCCTGGTGGGCAGTCGCGGTTTGGCGGAACACCGATGGCGTAGGGAAATAAAACGACCTTGTTTTATTACCAGAGCTTAGAACTCAGAACTTAGAGGGGAAGGGGATTTGATGAGTCGGTTACAAACTGTAACCAGTTGAAATTTTAATCCAATAATCCAAATCATCAAATAAGTTTTTATGTCTCCAATATCTCTCTCATTAATTCAAAAAACTCTTTTGCTCTATTTAAAGATGTTTGAGCTTTTGATTCTTTTATATTTTCAGTAGTTTCATATTGAAAACTTGCTCTTTTGGCTTTTTCTCTTTCGTAATTATCTAAATAATTATCTACTACAATTAATGCCTTTTGTTTTTCTTCAGAATAATTTTCTAAAAGATGATTTTTTATTTTATGTCTTCCCTGAACAATCAACGATTCATTCACAACTTGGTGAACAATTTCATTTCCTGGCTTATAGCCTAATTTGTAAAGATATGCGCAAGCCATATAAAACATAGAATAATAACTTGTTACAACAACCCACAACGAAGAAGTTTTGTTTTGAGATAATTGAGTCGCAGAGTTCAAACTTCTCTTGCATTCCTTAGATAAGTATTGTATATCAATTCATTAAACTTATCTATTTTCTTAATTTTATTATCTCTTATGTAATTTATAAAATTATTCTCCGCCTGTTTTATTCTTTTGTTGTCCATTTTGATATGAGATTATAATAATTCTCTATTCCATAAAGAATAATATTGCTTTTAATTATTTCGTGACCCAAATTATTTCGCTTTTTTTCTATCATTGAAACGAATTCTTTAGTGGTGAATTCCTGAACTTCAATTTTTAGACTGAATAAGTTTAACATTTCCATTAGTTTGCCTATTTTTATTTTATTATCAGAGATTATACAAATATCTAAATCTGATGTCCGGGTATTTTTTCTATTTGCAAAAGAGCCAAAGATAAGGACAATCATAAACGGATAATTAATTTCATTAATATCTTTAACTATTAATTTTATTTTAGGATTTTTAGATAAAAATTCTTTTGTTCTTTTTTCTTCAATGGAGAGAGTTTCAATATTATTACCCTGATTAAATTCAATCAAGCAGGTATTTCCCTGTTTTTTCTTAGAATGTGTCTCGGGATTTAAATTTCCAAGTGCCTGAGAGGTATTTTTATAATCAGCTTTTAATTTTTGAGAGATTTCTCTTATGGAATGTGGGGAATCTTTGTTTTCAATTAAAAATTTTAGTATTTTTTCCTTTAGGGTATATGCTACCATAGTATTATGGTATTAATAGCCATATTTAAATGTTTTGATGGTTGTGATTGGTTTCTACCGCAAACTAATAATACTCAATCTTTTCCCACCCAAAAATAGACATTAAATCCATTTCAATTATTTCTTTTACAAATTTGTCTCTTATTTTTGAGATTAATTATTTTTTATACTAAATTAACTTCTTTATGTTTTATATTGTTTTTTAGTGAATTTTCCTGACATATTTATTAATTAACTTTAAAATCCCTAATCTTTTAAATAAAATAAGGTGACTATTTTTATTGTCAATTATATTAATATGGAAAATAAAAAAACAACAAACCCTTTATGGAATGTTCTCAAAACAGAGTGGAAATATTTGGGCGACCGGAAGAAAATTTTCGTTTTGTATATGTCTATGTTCGTGATAGCTGGCGGAATAAGTTTACTTAATCCCTTAGTTATCGGACTTATTTTTAATTCAATCCAACAAACTATTAGCTCGGAAGCAGAATTAATGAATTTAATTTTTATGATATTTTTACTTTTAGCACTTACGATTGGATTTCGGATTTTTCATGGAATAGGAAGAATTCTTGAGGGGCTAACCGGATTTAAGGTCCAAAGAAACTATACTAATTCAAAAATTAAAAGAGTTTTAGAATTGCCCGTGAAATGGCATAAGTATCATCATTCGGGAGACACAATTGATAAAGTTAACAGGGGAAGAGAATCCATCGGTTCTTTTGCGGAATCTGCAACCTATTCAATTGTTTATACAATTTTAAATATTTTTGGAGCTTTAATAATTTTATTTTTTATAGATAAAAAAATAGCTGCTTTTGCAATGATATTTTCTTTTTCAGTTTTATTTATAATAATGAAAATTGACAAAAGATTGTCTGAATATTATAAGCAACTGAACAAATATAGTAACAATCTTTCTTCTGCAGTTTTTGATTATTTGAGTAATATTCTAACAGTCATCACTTTGCGTCTGAAAAAAATAGTATCACGGGAAATTGATGAGAAGTTTACGGCAGCATGCGAAATAAATAAAAAAAGTGTGTTACTAAATGAATTCAAATGGGGATTTGCGAGCATTGCAATATCACTTATGACAGTTTTAGCTTTGAGCTATAGAGCATATTCTGACTATTATGCAACGGGAATTATTTTAATTGGAACTCTTTATATGCTGTATGGTTATTTAAAAATGGTAGGTCAAACCTTCTACGAATTTGCTTATTCATATGGAAAAATTATTAGGTATGATGCGAGAATTCAGGGAGCATATCCTATCGATGAAGCGTTTGAAGAAATAGAGAAAAAAATTAAAGGAAAATTGCCCCGTGACTGGAAAGATATTGAATTGAAAAATTTGAATTTCAAGTATGATTTTTCTATCGAGAGAAGTAATCTTGTCGATGTTAATGTTAAGTTCAAGAAGGGAAAGAAAATTGCTTTAGTCGGAGAGAGTGGCTCAGGGAAGAGTACTATTTTGTCAATTATCAGAGGACTCTATACTCTCAGCGAGGGGAAAATTTATTGTGACGGAATAAAAGTAAAAAACGGCATTGATGGACTTAAGCAGAGTGTTAGTTTAATTCCGCAGGACCCTGAAATTTTTAATAATACACTTAGGTATAATATGACAATGGATTTGAAAACCAGTCGAGAAGAATTAATTAAAGCAATTAAGATGGCGCAATTTGGTGACGTAGTTAATAGATTAGAAAAAGGATTAGATACCAATGTCTTAGAAAAGGGAGTTTCTTTAAGTGGCGGAGAGAAACAAAGACTCGCATTGGTTCGGGGTTTGCTCGCTGCGAAAAAGAGCGACATTGTTTTGTTAGACGAACCGACCAGTAGCGTCGACAGTTTAAACGAAATGAAAATTCACGATAATATATTCGAGGAGTTCAAAGATAAGACAATTATTTCTTCAATTCACAGACTACATCTTCTTGACAGATTTGATTATATTTATATGTTCGAAAACGGACGAATCGTTGCAGAGGGAAATCTGGAAGAAATTAAAAAGAATTTTAAATTCAAACATATTTGGAGAAAGTACGGAGAGAGAAGAAAATCAAATTCACAACAACCTTTATAAAATATAATCGCTACTAATTATCAGTAAAGATGGTGAAAAAAAAATCTAAGAAAAGGAAAGTTAGCAGTTCTGTGCATCCCAAAGTAAAAGAGGAATGTCCAAAGCAAATAACAAAAAACATGAAAAAATTGTCGCCAACCTTAATGATTGCGGGCGAGCGTGAGATTGCTTCGGATTTTGCGACGAAAGTTTATGATAAATTTGACCAAATGATTAAGTCAATTGTCCTGTTCGGGTCGTCAGCGAAACAGGTTGCAACTGCGGATTCCGATATTGATATTATTATTATTATCGACGATGTCTCGATTAAATGGGACCAGGAATTAATTGCCTGGTATCGCGAGGAACTTGGAAAGATAGTTAAGACTAATCCTTATGCGAAGGCGTTGCATATTAATACAGTTAAATTGTCGACGTGGTGGGACGATATGATGAGAGGCGACCCCGTCGTAATTAATATTTTGAGATACGGCGATGCACTAATTGACTTTGGTGGATTCTTTAACCCGCTGAGAATTTTATTAAAAGAAGGAAAAATTCGCTCGACACCAGAATCAATTTACACCTTATTGCAAAGAGCACCCGGACATCTCACTAGGGCAAAACAATCTATGCTCGCGGTTGTCGACGGACTTTATTGGACAATGGTTGACTCGGCACATGCTGCTTTAATTGCTGCAAATATTATGCCTTCTTCTCCTGAAGCAATTCCCGATGTTTTAACTAATCAATTTGTCAGGACAAAAAAGTTAAATAAAAAATATGTTAATTATTATTCTGAAATTCACGAGGTTGCTAAAGAAATTATCCATGGGAAACGGACTTCTGTTAAAGGTGAGGATTTAGATGATTGGTTTGAAAAAGCAGACGAATTTTTAGGTGAGATGGCTAAGCTAATTGACGATTTGATTGATAGTAAAGGAAAGTAGGACTGGATTATTTTTTAATATTTTTTAAACTCTCGCTTTTTATACACTCGTCCGATTGGGTATATACCTACATTTTAACAAAAACGATAAATTTATAAATATGTAGATACATTAGTTCTTATGGTAGAAATTAAAGAAATTGAAAAAGGTAGTAAGAGATATTTTTATCTTGTGCATAGTTATAGGGAAGGAAAATCTGTAAAAAAGAAACAACTTTATTTGGGAGAGAAACTCCCTAAAGATATTGAAGCAAAGAAAAAAAAGTTCATGCAGGAATTTTACAAAGAGAAATTTTTAGTAGATATTGATAATCTAAGGAAGAATTTTAATAAAGAGTATAACGCAATGCCTGTTTCTGCTAAGAAAAAATCCAAAAATAATTTTGCAGTTAAGTTTACTTATAATACTCAGAAGATTGAAGGAAGTACGCTTTCGTTAAAGGATACCGCCAGACTGCTCGATGAAGGGATAACTCCTTCGTCAAAACCGATTAGGGATATAAAAGAAGCAGAGACACATAAAAAAGTTTTTTTTGAAATGATAGATTATGATAAAAATTTAAACTTACAGGTTGTTCTGAAATGGCATAATGAACTTATGAGCCAGACCGCAAAAGATATTGCAGGAAAAACCAGAAATCACAATGTCGCAATTTCTCAATCAAAATTTAAACCACCGATGCATATTGAAATAGATTTTTTACTAAAAGAATTTTTTGATTGGTATCACAAAGAAAAGAAAATCACGCATCCAGTTGAGTTAGCCGCTTTGGTTCATTTGAAATTTGTGACTATTCATCCTTTCACCGACGGAAACGGCAGAATCTCAAGATTAATGATGAACTTTGTTTTAAAGAAATTTAATTTTCCTATGTTAAATATACCTTATACGAAGAAAAATAGTTATTATAACGCCTTAGAAAGATCACAAGTCAATGAAGATGAAAATATTTTTATCCAATGGTTTTTTAGGAGATA
This sequence comes from archaeon, assembly GCA_030605415.1. GTDB lineage: Archaea > Nanobdellota > Nanobdellia > Pacearchaeales > GW2011-AR1 > JAGVXH01. Next base: position 129,893 of record JAUWIJ010000001.1, read on the forward strand.
TTTAGCAGAATATAAAAGGTATTTTAAAAAATGAGAATGGAAGATAGGTTAAACTCCTAAACAGCCTCCCTACGTTCTTCTTCCACAGAATCTTCTCGCGTAGGAAAATTTATAACTTGTCCATTCTTGTCAGATTTTATTTCTTCTCTCTTTCTCGAATTGCACCAACTGCTTCTTTAACAACCGTATCTGCTATTCCAGAAAGCATCTTGATTTGCTCTGCTCTTTTTGTGAGTTCAACCTTTTTCATTTTGATTCCTGCAAAATATTCCACCGATTCGTCTGTATCTAAACTGTCCGGAATAATTTTCTTTTCTAATTCTTTTTCTTCTTTAGACAGAGCTTCCATATCTACACGATATGCAGATTGCAACGTCTCCAGAGATTTATGTGTCTCAGTTATAAATTTAGCAGAACCATACTTACTAATCGCCCCAAGTGTTTTCCCTTGTGCATATCTTATATCAATATCACAAACTTCTTTGGGAAACATTGCAATAACTCCCCTCATCCATTCCGGAGCCTTTTTTATTTGTTCGCTCACATAAGCCATTGGGTTTTCTTGAATTTTTTCAACTGTTTTTTTCGCCGTGTTAATTTTATCCATTACAATATTGTAGTCGTCTGAGCCTTTATGTTTCGACTCCGCCGTCGGGCAAAAACTATATACTATATTCGACATTTTAGTTTCTCCTAACTCTTTCGCTATCGGTTCAAGATGTTCAATTGCATATTCCCTTAATCCCTCGGCTACCTGCGCATATGCTCCTTTGTGACCAAGCGCTGTCATCTTGGGATGCACACCCTTCGTTGGAAACCCCGTAATATCCCTATATTTCTTAAGTCCCTCTTGAGTTTCAATATCCACTTCTCCTAAATCGTCAAGATATTCATCTACAGAAGTAAGTACTTTAGAATTATATTTAGGATTAACTTTCCCATTCTCTCCTATAACCCCCAGCCCCTTTACAATATTTTCTAATGTCATGATTTACATAGGCATTCAAAGTTTATAAAGCTTTCTCTCTGTTGTATCTTCCAAGAGGTAACAAAGTAAGCAACTAATCAAAAATATTTTCTTTCTTCGGCTCTTCTGCAACCTCAATATTATCTTCTGAATTTTCCATCAAAACCTCTTCAACCACTTCAGGGTTTTCTAATTTATCTTTCGTTCCCTCGTCAGCATTCTTTATCTCTTCAATTTTCTTTTCAATCTCCTTCTTATTATCAAACGACTCAATTTGCAATTTTTCTGAGATTTGGGAGTTAGGTCCTGAGTCCTGAGTTCCTGCCTCGTCGGTAGTCGGTAGTCGGTTGCTCCCATTTCCCCTCTGAGTTCTGAGAGCGAAGCGGTCTGAGTTCTGAGTCGGCGTGCCCCAACCTGTCTCCCTTTTGTATTTGTGAGGGTATCTTATTGGAGTTCTGAGTTCTGAGTTCTGAGAGGATGAATCCTCACTCTCCAATTCACGAACCAATTCAGAAATTTCTTTCGCAACATCCGCATTCACAGAAATCGAATCAATTCCACATTTAACTAAAAATTTTACCATCTCTTTTTTAGAACCCGCCTGCCCGCAGATTGAAGTTTCAACACCTTGCTTTTTACACTCTCGAATTACCCGCGAAATTTGTTTCAAAACCGCCCAATTCATTTCATCGTAAATATTTTGGACACCCTCATTACCTCTATCAATCGCCAACGTATATTGCGTTAAATCGTTCGTTCCAAAAGATATAAAATCAATTCCCTCGGCACATATATCTTTAATCATAATCGTTGCCGCTGGCGTTTCTATCATGACACCAAATTGGACATTATCAATTTTCAGCTCATTAAATACTGCTCTTGTTTTCTTGACCTCATCAACCGAAATAATTTGCGGAAACATTATCCCGAATTTGTGTCCCTTATCTGCAAGTTCTTTAACCGCTAACAACTCGGCTTTCAAAATATCAGGATGCTTCAGTGAAAAACGAATTCCATGGTCGCCAAGCATCGGATTTTTTTCAATTTCTTTAGGTGCACCTTCCAGGTTCGCATACTCATCACTTCGAATATCAGAAGTTCTAACCCAGATTGGTTTACCGACAAAAGTCTCTGCTATTTTACCAAGTCCATCTTTTAACATTTTCTTATATTCATCTATCTTTTTTTCTTTTTCATAAGCAATCGGATGCTTGCCTGCCGATGCAATTAATCCTTCAATTCTTACCAATCCTATCCCATCAGCCTTTGTTTTTGCAGCTCGCTCAGCAAACTGTGGAAGGTCAACCATAACCTTAATTTTTGTTTTTGTTTCAACAATTGGCAAAATCTCGACCGATTTGTTTTCGGCTTTTCCTGCAAACACCTTTCCGTGAAACCCGTCTACCGTGATTTCATCACCTTCATGTAAAACATCAAGTGCATTTTGCGCACCAACAATTGCTGGTATACCCATTTCTCTGGACACAATTGCCGCATGCGCCGTTACTCCGCCCTCCGATGTTACAATTGCCGCAGCTCTCTGCATCGTAACGACCATATCAGGATTCGTCATTGTTGTCACCAAAATATCTCCCTGTTTAATTTTCCCAAGATCATCCATCGACTGAATTATTTTTACAACACCCGATGCAACCCCCGGCGACGCCGCAACTCCTTCGGTCAATATTTGCCCATCCAAATCCGCCTCCTTTTCGCCAGATACCGATTTCTTAAGAGTCGTAATTGGCCTCGTTTGCAAAATATAAATATTCTCATCTTCAATTGAAAACTCTATATCCTGCGGTTTATCATAATGCTCTTCAAGTTTAATCGCATATTCAGCCAACTGTTTTAGCTCGTAAGTTTTCAAAACCCGACTGTTTGATTTCTCTGGCGTCAGTTGAATTGTCTTTGTTTGTCCCCCTGCGGTTCTGACAATCGCTAACTTTTTATCGGAAATTTTTTCATCTGTAATTTCCAAGTCCCTCGTTAGCACATACTGATCCGGTTTTATTTTCCCCGACACAATTCCCTCGCCCTGTCCGAAAACAGCTTCCATCAAAATTTCGTCATTATTCTTAATTGGATTCCGAGAAAATATTACACCCGACTTGTCAGAATTAATCATTTTTTGAATTATCACCGCAATACCAACTAAATCATCGAAACCCTTTTTCCTTCGGTAAAAGATTGAACGTGCAGTAAAAATCGAGGCGAAACATTGCTTTACTTTTTGAATTAATTCAGAGTTCCCTTTTACATTAATAAAAGAATCTTGTTGCCCTGCGAAAGATGCATCGCCGAGGTCTTCTGCCGTCGCCGACGAACGAACCGAGACAAAAACTGGCTCCCGTGAAGATTTCAAAATTGCCAATGCTCCCGGCGAATTCTCAAGTCCGGTAAGGTCTATATTAAAATGGTCGTATGCTTCAAGAATCGCACCCTTCAAATCCTTCGACATGTCCGCACTAATTATTACCTCGCGAATTTCTCCAGCTTTTTTAGTAAGACCATCTGTATCATCAACATCTATTTTATTTAAAATCAATTTTATTTCATCTTCAATTTTCGCTTCTTTAAGAAAATGATAAAACGCATCAGTTGTTATCACGAACGCCTGAGGCACCGGAAATTTCGAGTTAAACATCTCGCCCAAATTCGCCCCCTTGCCCCCCGCAAGATTCAGGTCTTTTTTAGAAAGATTCGAAAGCCACGCAATATATTTATCACTCATATATTTTTTTAGAAGAAAGAATATATAAAGATTTGTGTTGATTTGTTTAACTTGTGCAACTATAATTTTAAGAAATAAAAAAGAAGTGTAATATATATGTTTAAATATAGTATGTCAGAGTATATAGATTGGAACAAATAAAAAAAGTGGTTGGAATTTTTTGGAAAAGAGCCCCTGTGGAAGCGAGCTCTTTTTTGGTTGAATAGATTAAAAGAATTACCTTCTTCTTTTGTGAGCATTCCACATTCTGCCAAACATTTCCCATGAGATAACATCACATAAATATAATGCATTAAATGCGTCAAATGGAAATTTGGACCGATCTGCCATCCTGAAAAGTTCATCATCAGAAAAATCTTCAGTGCGAATAATTGTTTTTAAAAGAAGAATTGATCCACATTCTAAAAACATTTTCCTCAAGGTATCTTTATCGATTGAGTTTGCTTCTTCCTGAGAGATTTCTTGACAGAGGTTGTCTAACTCCTTTTGTTCCCCCGCCAAAACTTCCTGTCCAAAACTTCCTATAAGTAAAATTATCAAGACAATAATAACATTTTTCATAATATCCCCTTTTATTTTTGATTTCAAAAAGAGCCCCTATGGGAGCGAGCTCTTTTTTTGGTTGAGTCAATCGGATTTATTTTTCTGTCTTGGTTTTCAATTCGTTCAAAATTTCTTGTTTTATTTCTTTTCGCATATCTGCTATTTCTTGTTTTTTCTTCTCCTTTTCTCGTTTCTCCTTTTCAATTCTTTTTGCTTCTGAAGAATTTATCCCCTTGCCGGACATAAATGCAATCAATGCAGTTATAAAAAAGGAAATAGCGATTACCCTACCAATCAATATACTGATTCCATTACTATGACTGTCTCCAATCCATAAATTTACTGCTATAATAAACAATATTATAGATGCAACAATCAATTTATTGCCAGTCTTCGTAAGCATCACCATTAATTTATTGCCAGTCTTCTTAAGCATATTATTTATCTCCATCATAAAATTAATTAAAGATTAAGCTAAATATTTTTTTATCTACTTTACTTTATTTTCCTTCCCTCGGGATGAGACTCCTAATCATCCCGACAATAATCAACAGATAGCAACTGATAAAAAGTATCCGTGGATTTCCCATAATCATGTGTGCAAATTCAGGGAAAAAAATATAGTCAATCATTTCATATTCAATCAACTGGACAATAAATAATCCCAAAAAAATTCCCGCCCAAATAAACTTGGAAAACTTAAATTTAAGACGACAGAGTCCTGTTATAAATATAAGTAGCAGAACAACGGTATAGATTGGACAAACTACAAAGGGCAGTCCGTGATGTAAATAAGGACTAAAATCATCAACGTAGTTTTCAAGAAAAGTTGTTCCCAGTCGTTTATTGGAATTAACCCTATCTCTTGTTATAATCTTTCGAAAGTTTTCTTTCGCATTAATACTTGCAAAAGATAAATAAGATTTTTCAATTACGATTTTGTATGCTATGGTGGCGGTCTCGTATTTTCCCATTTTCTCTAATTTCTGGGCATGGGATAAAACCTTTTGGGCATTTATTTCGTAAATGCTCATTGTAACGACTAAAAATATAAACGTCAATCCTAACCCAATTCTAAGCCATGGGATTTTTCTTTTTGTGACATTTTTCTTCTTGGGAATTTTTTCTTTTTTCTCTTCTTTTAGAACGAGCCATTTATCGCAATGAGGACACTGCTTGACCCATGCCATAATTTCATTGTGACAATACGGACATTTTTTTGCTTCATTCAGTCTTTTTATAATCGGTTCATTAATTTCTTCCTTATCCTTGAGCCACTCACCACAATGACAACATTTTTTTGCTACTTCTAAAATCTCTTCGCCACAAAATGGACAAGTTTTCGTATTTTCTGACATAAAATCACCTCCTATCTGTTAGCTATATCAATGGTATTAAAGATATTAATCATTGCATCGCCTATATCGTCAGCAAAAGCAGTACCTTCTATTGCCCCAGAAATTTTCAAATATTCAATTATTTTAGAAGCATTAAAAGGAGAACTCTCTTTGATGGCACTATATACTGACATATTTCTTCCATCTTTCTTAATAATTTTAATTTTATTTAGGAAATATTTATAGTTATAGCACATGAAAGCTATGGCCATAACTGTAGTATTATTGAATAGAGTGGTATCTTTTAACTTAGGAAATTTTTTAAAAAGAAGGGAATTTGCAATATCCTCAAGTCTATTTCCATCAACGTGAAGCGAAGCTAGAGAATTAATTTTTGCATGCAAATTTTTATATTTTCTTTCTTCAATTTTCCGTTGTATTTTTATGATTTTTGTAATAATATCTCCATTTCGTTTTCTCCAAGAGGTTTTCTTTTTCTCCTTCTCTTTATTGTTTTTCTTTTGGGCACGCATAATTCTTTCATTTGTGCCATCAAATTTATTTTTGAATTTTTCTATTTCCCAAAATATACCAGCATCAACATTCCCCACCGAAAATAGAATTATAACTACTGCGATAATGAAATTTTTCATAACCCCCCCCTATCTACTCGCTGCATCTATAGCATTAAATATACCAATCATCGCTCCGCCAACATCATCTGCAGAAGCAATTCCTTCCGTCGCCCCAGCAATCTGTAAATATTTAATTGTCTTAGAGGCATTAAAAGAAGAGCTACTTTCAATGGCACCATATACAGACATTCTCTTTCCGTTTTTTTGAATAATATTAACTTCACTTAAGAAAAATTTGGAGTCGTGACAGACTAATGCTGTTGCAGCTTCAGCAGGATCATCGAACAAACCAGTTCTTCCGAGTTCAGGAAATTTTCTAGAAAGTTTTTCGCTGGCAAGTTCGCCGAGCGTGATTCCGCCAATAGGGATTTTTGCAAGTGAATCAAATCCTGCGTTAACTCCTTTTTTCTTGGTGTCCCTAATTTTTTTACGAATTTCAATAATTGTAGATATAGTCTCGGTTGCTTTTCTGCGGGTCTCGGGATCCCGGATTCTGTTAAGAGTTTTGTTATAATTTTTCTTAACAGAATTATATATCTCCCTTCTTTTGTCGCGACCATTATCCCATTTTGTCTTCGCGCTAGAGGTTTTCTTTTTCACACTTTCACTAAATTTCCTACCTTTTTCTTTCACAATCTTGGCTTGACATCTAGCGCACTTAGTGCCAACATGAATAATTTTACCGCATTCAGAACACGTTCTCTCTCTCTGTTTCCAGTTCTCTTTTGCTCTTTGAGTTCCACTTCTCACTTTCTCCGTAGTATTTTTTACTCCATCTCTAAAGTTATTTAATTTATCTCGCCAGTCTGCATCGGCATTACTGGCGACGAGAGCGAATATAATTACTACGATTAGAAACCATTTTTTTAGCATGCTCCCTCCCGCTCATATAGAGGTTGGTCTTGTGTGAATAACAAAATACTTCCGATTACTACCAAGAGCACTCCGATTACCACTCCTATGTCTGTCAGATGAGCAACTGCTCCCAGTATTATGATAAGAAAACCCATTAGTTTTTTTAAGGGTTTCATAGTAATGGCTATAATAGATAAAGCCATCCCGATTATTACATATGCGTAGAATTCTGAAGCCATCTCGTTTTCCTTTCATTTTTGAAGTTAAGGTCATTAATTATTTTTTTCGATTATTTCTTTTCCCTCCTTCGCAATCCTTACATAACTTTTTTCCGGGATTCTTTTCTCTTCCGCATCTACAAAAATTTCCTTTAAAATTCCCCGACGGCTTTGGTATCCGTGACATACTTCCTCCTTTCCGAAATAAATTTGTAAATTATTTTCTTTATTTTGAAAATACAGCAAGTTTTTCCGAGGTGAACATTATTTATCCTTTCGCAAGCCTTTCTTTTTCAGAGATTTCTTACTCCTTTTTGTCTTGTCTATACCCCCAATTATGATATTTTCCCTTTTTTCTTTTCGTATACAGAGCCGACCGTTCGAACTATTTCTTTTACTCATGACGGATTTTCTCCTTTCAAAATAAATAAATTTATTTTCCCCTGTATGCCTTGGTTTTATTAACAAATCTTTTACTATCTCTTTTCCTCTCCTTCCTCTTTTTTGTGCCACGATTTCCCCCTTTGTTTGAGTTATTCCATCAAATTCATATTTGAAATACCTCTCAATTAAGATATTTCAGTTTATATTCAAGAATTTTACACAGTTTTCTCTATTATTTTTTTCTTTTAAACTACCTATTCCGTGGAAAATTTTAGGTTTTCCGCTAGGTATTTTTCTTTTATCCACAATGTTTGTAATCTTTGGAGTGTCGTTAAATTCAGCATTTCTGTAAAAAATGACGAATTGTAGTCAGTTGTTATATATGGATTTTTGTTTTGTTTTTGTGTAAATGTGATTAGTTGGATAGTTTGATTAATTTCTTCCAACCTTTGCTGTATTTAATTTCTTCAATTCTAATTAATCCTTTTTCTTCCAAATTTTTCTTTATACCCGTTCCCTTTCTTGCCGAAAGCCCAATTTGTTGGTATACCTCAGTTGTGCTTAAATTATGCCCTGGATTTTTTTGCAAGAATTCCATAAAGACTTGCTCATCTGACTCTAAATCATCATACTTAACAGTTTTTAAATTTTTAGGTGTCGCCAATTGATTTTCAAAAATTGAATTAATAACTAATATTATATCTGATGTTGTATAATCTCCCTGAGTTTTGCTTTTCTCTAAAATTTTTTCAATCTCCCCCAACTCTACACCCGCATCCAAATGCGATATAACAAAATCATATATTGTTTGCTGAACTTCCGTTAAATTGTCAGAGGAAAACAAGTGCTCCTTCCGAGTTCCCAGGTCGCTTCGCTCTAAGACCGCTTCGCTCTCAGATCTCAGCTCCCCTCCCCTGCCCCCGTTCCCCTTTCCCGCTCCCCTCTGAGTTCTAAGCTCTGAGCTCTGAGCTCTCGTCGAGTTCTGAGTTTCTAAAACCGGAACGGTGGCTACTCCAGGATTTTCAATCGCTTCATTAAATTCCAGATCGATTTTATTTTCATAACTCTGACCTAACATTATCGCTTGCATTCTCACCTTGATATATTCATCCGTTATGTTTTTGTTCCTCATCTCGATATACTGAGCCTCAACCAAAAATGGCATTGCATATCGTTCTGCAAGTTTTACAATCGCACTTCCTACGGATAGTTGAGAAAAATAATGTCTATTTTCCCTAAGATTCATAATCTCGCTTACATCATAAATATCCTGAGGCAACTGTTGCTGGAATGCAATGTGACATGCGCTATTACCCTTAACCGTGTCAGAAATTTTCGAGATATGCTGGTCAAGACAGATAAGACTCGTTCCGTATTCTCGCATTTCCCTATATATCATATCCGTTGTGGACTCGTTGGTAAAATTTGTAGGCTTTTTTAAAAAAATATTATGTGCCTCGTCGACAATAATCGCATGATCAAATTTGCCATTCGCTTCGTTTTGCCTTGCCTTTTTTAACTTGTAAATATATGTCAAAATGAATTCACAGAAAAAACTTTTCTCTACACTACCCAACGAATTTAATTCCATAACTACCCTCTTGTCCAATAATTCCTCGACTGTAAAACTATTATCACCCTTATAATTTACCGTTTTACCAAATTCTCCAAATGTCATCACAGTCGCAATTCTTAACGCAGATTCCAACCAGCCTGCCTCTCGACCATGAATCTTATCTAGCTTTTCTTCCAATCTCCATTTAATATGATTCCATGTTGGATAATTATTTGAGTCACTGTAAATTCCCCATTCTTTAAATGCCTCATCAAGTGTTTCTAGAATTACTTTATGGACGCCGAACGATGCGGAAAAACATTCAGTTAAAAGGTCAGACAAAACATTAATCCATTCTTTTGGAGCCACACCTTTGGGCGGCTGATTTATATTTGTCTTAAATAAATTGCTTACTTTCTCATCACCAACAGTAAAGGTCATAATTGAATTATCTTCTGCCGAAAGTGGCCGGAAAGATTTCTTCCAATCAAAAATTAAATAGGGTTTATTGTGTTTATTTAATGCTTCAATTATTTTAAATGCGAAAGTCGTTTTACCAGAACCAGACATGCCCGTGACACAAATATGCCGTGGCCAATCTTGCTCTCTCAATGTAAAATCAAAAAGTTTTTTCTTTGCATAACTAATCGTTGCAAGATTATATGTTCCATCAATTAGTTCCTTTCTCGGAGGTTCTAACAAAACACCCTTGTCCAGCAACTGATTCAAATATTTTTGATAAAGCGTATTTAAAACATGAGCAATTTCTTCCCGCTCTTCTCGCCCATCTGCTACAGCATACTGAAAATAAATCTCATCAATCTTCTTTCCAAAAACCGGCCTAAGTTTATTACAAATTTCCTCTATAGCTAATGGTCTCTGTATCATTTTAAATTTCTCCCCATTATTTCATCTACTCTTTGTCCTTCCCAAGATTCAAAATCGTAAAAATAAAGTCTCTTTTTCTTTCCATCCCATCCGCAATTATGATAAAGATTTGTATCTATAGTTTGATATCCCAAATCGTAAATTACCCGCATCTGTTTATTATTATGATAAAGAGTTGTATCTATAGTTTGATATCCCAAATCGCGAATTACCCGCATCTGTTTATTAAATTGTTTTATTGCTTTTATTTTTTGATAATGTTTTGTTTCAACTAAATCTAATTTTTCCATTACCAAAAATGGCTTTTCATCTTCCTGCCCAATAGCTAACGCATACATTTGAGGAACATTGACACCATTAACCATTAAATCTATTCCAATAAAATATTCTTTTTTTAAATTATTCCTTCTTGTTTCCATGTGATATTCAAATTTAGGATACTTGATTGCATGGTTTCTATTATCAGAAAATATAATATTGTGTCTATGTCCTTCTTTATTGTTAACAACTTCTTGTTCTACAAGGTTTCTATAATGTTCCATCAGCTTCGGTTCTAAATTTCTAATATAATCTTTTTGCATCATTATTCCGTTAAGATTTTCCCAAGCATATCAGCTCGGCTTTCTTTTTCATTTAGCTCTTTAGTATTTTCCCTCAGCTCTTTTTTCAATAGAGAAATATCCCTCCAGCATCCTATTTTTTCGTTAAGTTGAAGTTCCGATATCTCAATCTGCTTTTTTCGAAGCTCTGCCCTTTCTCGTGTAAATTCAGAATCGTTCTCGCCCTTAGGCGCATTTTCCAAAAGAAAATTGTGAATTTTCACTTTCATATTTTCACCCTCCCTAATAAACTTCCTGCCAAGAGATTTCCGCTCTTCAATCATATCTTCAATTTCTAAAACAATATCCTTAAGAGAATCTATCTTTGCTTTACCAACAGAACTGAATTCCTGAGAGGTATCCCACACATTTTCCGCCTCGGAAATTTGAGGTATTTCACTTTCATTAGGGTTTTCCATGCAGAAATATGTAAATTTCGGTATATAAAGCTTTCGATTTGTTGTATTTTATTAGGAGTAACAGGTAGAAAGGTTTAAAAATGGCAAGTAACAAGTTCTATTATGAATGAAATGATTTTACAAGCTAATCAGATAATTGTTCCTAGAATTAGCGAGATAAGAAATTTACATATACTTGGAGTTTATTTTAATATATTTAAGAATGGTCATGGCGACGATTTGCCTCCGTGTGTTATAACTCATAAAGATAAAATTGAAAGAGGAGCATTAGGTAACTATGCAGACAAAGATAAAATTCGTAGTATTTATGAAAAATTGGAGAATTCTAAAGCGAAATATTTACTTTTAGACGGGAATCATAAATCGGTTGCCGGAACTTTGTGCCATCATCCTGTAAATTATTTTGAGCTTTGCTCTAATAGAGATTTAGAAACCCTTTCCGTGATGGCAGAGCGGGGAGAAATATTTAATTTTCCACATAACGAGGATAGTATTACTAAGATAGCAAATAAGTTTATAGATTACACTTTCGATAGTACTCCTACTGAAAATATTTTAACTCTTCAGGATATGGTTGATAGTCTTGTCTCAAATAAAATATTGCCTCAATATATGATTGATAGGCATCGTCAGAATATTTACTGAAACACAACAATATCTCGTGAGATAAACTGGTCAGGGCGAGATTCCAATATTGGACCGAGATAAATTTTTAACCCAGTTTTTTCAGCAATTTTTTGAACATTCACGCGAAATAATCGTATTGTCGGAAATGTTATCGCAATTTTCGCAAATGGTTTTTTAATCACTTTCAACCTTCTCAAAATCGGAATCATATAAGCTTCAAAATTCAAAATAATTTGTTTCACTTGCTTGTCACTTACTTTTTCTCTAAGAATTTCTCCGAGCGGTGTCTCAGTTGCAATTGCACTAAACTGTAAATCTGAAGCACGTCTGGAATCGCTGTTTTCAATTGTATACCTATTTCCAATTTTATATTGAGTTGCAAGCCATTTCAAGTTAGTTTCAGCACCAATCGTAGCCCGCTTATCTTTATCAATACCATGAACATTTATCCGTTTCAAAAGAGCTTCCTGAAGTATACCACCTATTCCACAGAAAGGATCTAACAATAAATCATGAGGTTTTGCCCCAGAAAGATTAATTAATATTTTCGAAAGTCGCGGAGAAATTGCAAGAAACTCTCTCCTGACAGGCTTATTCATATCCCGATTTTTAACTTCCGTATTATCATAACTTTGCGTTGCCGTGCCAAAATAAATTGTACCATTATATTCGTAATAAAAAATATAAAAATCAACTTTTGGCAATTCGTGTTTTTCGCCACTTTGAAACTGAATTTGTTTTCGACCGTGTTTTATCATCGCTTTCTTCTTTTCTCCCTTAAACTTATCCTTTAAAACTTGCGCATCTTGATTTCCAAATACTGCATACGAAAATTTATCTGCTGGAACAATTTCATTTTGGTTAATATATTTCATGAATTTCTGCTGTGTTCCTTCAAAAGTAACTTGCCCAAGCCACATCACCCCGCCAAACTCTTGAATGTCAAATTTCTCGTTCTCATTTACTTCTATAACTAAAAAGTTTTCTTCAAATAAAATTTCTTTGTGGGGTCTGTTTCGAGCTTTCAGAAATTCTAAAACTTCTGCCCTTGATAACTCCGGATTTCTGCCTAAGATAAAAAATACCCTCACTGATTTATTTTGATTATTGGTTGGGGCACGCTGTACCCTCACTGATTTATTATTATTATTGGTTGGGGCACGCTGGGTTTTCATAAAAATAAAATAGATTTTGAGTTAATAAATTATACCCTAAGAGTCTTGGTCGCAACCTTACATGCTAATCTCGCTTTTACTGACTTGACCAATTTTCGTGCTTCAACTTCTGCTTTCGGAGTTTTTAAACCGAGAATGTAAAGTACCTGATTCGGTTTTACCAATGCCGCCCGTCCTATTGTTTTTCCGAACGCTCGGCTCATACCAGTTTGCATACGGTCAGCTCCCGCACCAGTAAGCATTTTATTTTCCCTTAAAATATGATGCGGATAAATTTTTACTTCGAGATAAAAATCTTTCCCAAGTTTGACCTGAAGAAAACGATTAAGAAATTGCCGAACCGCCTCAATTGAATTATCCCGGATTTGACAATTTTCTTTTGAAATTATTTGAATTTGAATTGGATAATCGCCCGCGTCAAAACCCCTGATGTCGCCCATTTTAAACTTTACAATTTTAGAATTAGGAACTGTTTTGATATATGATTTTGTTCGTTTTTTGGAAACTCTGGCGTAGGGTCGCGCGTAACGTTTACTATATGCGGATGCTTTTCTTAGTGCCATGATTTCTTTCTTTTAGAAAAAGAAATTTCTCGCAAGTAGAAAACTTGTATTGAGAAACTCCGTTTCTATATTTAATTTCATTTTATTTCCACCTCAGTGCCGATTGCCTGCCCTGGCAAACCTTTCTCAAAGATTGCTCGAACAATACCATTTCCACCATGCGCCGAAGAAATTTTACCTGTAATTATTTTTGGCTCTTTCCCCGGAGATTTCCATTTAACTATTTTACCGACGAATTCTTTTGCTTTTTCTCGGGAATCAATTTCCGGAATCTCAATAAGGAAGTGTCTGGGGGTATAATTTTTTCGTCCTCTGCGAAATTGAATAACCTTTGCAATAACCATGTTAGTTATTTGAAAAATTGCTTTATAAAGATTTAGTTTTGAAATTTAAAAAAGTTATTTTATTAAAAGAGCTACCCTTTTTTACTTTCTTCTGTGTCTTTACATACCCCAAAAGCATAACCATCATCAATGTCGCCCCAGCCATCAATAAGCAACTTGCTCAAGCCCAAGTGGTCGTTCAATATCGACATCTTTGTTTTCCCATCCCTATCAAAAGATTCATCAACAAATTCAAAATTCCCGAGAAAAGGATTTTTTTTGTATTTACCAGCAACTTCAGCTATTTTTTCAGCTCCTTCTTCTCCATATCTTGCAATCATATAAGGATTTTTCCTTAATTCAGAATTTGTTTGTTCTCCTATTTTATATCCGAATGGAACAAATTTCACTAAAGAATCATTATCTTGTAATCTTTCAATTAAAGATTTTCTATTCATGTTTAATCTTCCATTTGTAATTTTGGGATTAGTTTCTAAAATAACTCCGTTGTTTATTTCTTCATTTGATTTTGGAAGATATAAATTTCCAGTAAATTCCCATAACCATCTATCTTTTAGAATTTTAATTATTTTTGACTCATATTCCCCTTTTGGATTTTGAAAAGCATCATAAACTAATGAAGCTGTTTCTGGAGATGTTGGTCTTTGTAAACCATCTTTATCAATTTGCTCGGCAACTTTTCCATATCCTCCTCTAAATGCAGGATACTGAAAACTACGCGTTCCTTCTTCATGTGGAATTTCTGTTAAATATGGTTTTCCTATTTTTGATTTCATAAAAGAATTAGAAATTTAGACTTTATAAATCTTTCTATTTTGTTACTTTTTAAAAATAGTTACAATCTATTCTCAATAAACCAAATCAAATTTACCAAATACTTTTTTAAGAATTTTAAAAGAGCCAAGATCAATTTTCGTTTCTTTGCCTTTTCTGGCAACAAGTTGCTCCTGTAATTCTTTTGGATTTGACCTTACTAATTTATTACCCGATATTTTTTGAATTTTTGAACCCTGAATTATAAAAGTATTTGCGAGAAAAAATATTTCGGCAGTTGTTTCTCTGGTTTTAACCAAAAACCGAGATTTCTCCATCGCTGCCAATTCGCATCGCTGAGTATATTCCGCTAACGCCGTTGTAATTTCGGTCGCCAATTTTCTCGCGTTATCAACATTCTGACTTTGCTTTAATGTTAAATTATCTTTTTTCTTGCTGTTTTTTGTTTTAACAACATTTTGTTTAGTTTTAGAAATTAATTTTAAATTATCTAAAAATCTTGGAGGAAATCGTCCTTCTTGAATTATCTTTTCATTAAATTCTTTCAAAATTGATGCTTCAGATTTTTTCTTCAATAGTGCTCCCAACATTCCAAAAACATCATTATAAATTTGTTCAATTGATTTTTCCTGAATTCGTTTTTCAATCTGTTCTCTTAATTCTTTTAATCTCTGAATATAATCAACAGCATTTTTTGAAAGCCTATCCAATTCCTTACCGCTAATATCCCCTGGCTTTAATTTCCCATGCTCGTATTTTTTCCAAACTTTAATAATAATTTCTTCAAGAATATCCGCATACTTTTGTTCAACTAACTTTTCTTTATTTACAAAGACTTCCTTGAACTGCTTTACAGTCTCATAAACATTTGGAGGAGCAAGCCCATAAAGCATCAGCACTCCCTGCGTCGGCGTTGAGATTCCCCAGAACAAATCAAGAGTTGCCACATCAAAAATTCGTTTCTCAACAGTTTCCTTAAGTTTATTTCCCGAAGACATAAACATATCAATTGCTTCCGGACTTGGCTTAATTTTCCCCATCCGCAATAAAGATTTCCACGGAAGAAAAGTGCCTCTGTCATAAAGCGGTATACCATCCCTAATAAATGTGAACATTACCGGATGAGCGTCCTTCACCGCCTCCCAAAACTCTGTCATTAAATAAACCTGAACATTCAGTGTATTTTTATTTACACCCGCAATTGCCTCAGCTTCCTGAATATAAGAATATATTATTCCCCTTAATTTTTCCTTCAACTCCAATCTCGGCATTCGTTTCACGTCGGTGTCATCTATAACTATAAACACATCAACGTCTGAATCTTTTTTTGTCGTACCTGTTGTTAACGAACCACCGACAACATACGAAGTTACGTATTTTTCAAATTTCTTTAAAACGAGAGACTTATGAATTTGGGCAACTCGTATATGACTCAGAATTCCCTTGTCTGCAATTGGATAAGACATTGCGATTGCCTCCATAACTTCAAATTTTGAATCAAGACCCAGGTTCCAAAAATCAACCGGCGTCATCACGTGCAACCAAAACTTGTCATTGATTTTTTTTGCAATTGTAATCGCATCCAAACGAATTTGCCCAATGCTCTTGAATTGTTTCTCCGGAATAATCGCCAAAATATGAATTAATCCTTTTTTTGCATCTTCTTCAGAAATCTCGTATTCTTCTTCTATTTTTTTTGCAGCTTGCGCCGGAATAATTCCAATAGCTTCTATCGACTTATGTTTCTTTAAAAATTCCGTTTTAAATTTCTCAATTTCTTTTTGCGTTTTATCCATCTTTTTCTTCAACGCATCATCAATTTGATTGGGCATTGGTAAACTTCCGAGTTTGGATTTCGACACATAATCTTTTGCCAAATTTTGCTCTACCGACTTTTCTTCAGAATTACTTTTGTGCTCTGCCATAATTAAAGGTTGGGTTTTTCGTTTTTAAATGTTGTTACTTTTAATTAATAAGAAAATTAATCTCCGCCTGCACACTTCGTGAGTACCCTTCGGGTAAATCTCCTTGGTACCCAAGTTCTATGATTCCGCCAGGAATCGGACCTGGGTATCCTCGGTGTAAACGAGGTGTTCTACCATTAGACTACGGAATCAATGAAACTTAAAGAAAAAATTTGTTTTTAAAACTTGCTAATGATAATTTACTATAACAATTTTTATAAAGTAGCTTAACAGTAAATATTTATGACTTTGAAAAAAATTATTAGGGAGAAAAATAAGATTATAGAAAAATATTCTATTGAAGCTCCATTCTTAAGTTCATGTAAAATTCCTGAGGGATATAAGGATATCACTGATGCGATTTCTTCAAAACTAAAAGATTACTGTGTATTCGATAAAACAGATAAAAAATTACGCTCTACGAGAAACATTATAGGAGGACCTATTCCGAATAGTATATGGAATGGCATAATTGAAACCACAGACGGAAGAAATATTGACTTAGAAATTGTTCAAAGTTACGAACAACCTTATGCACATTTATCCCGAGTCAATGTTGAAATGAAATATGCTGATAAAGTTTCTGAAGAAGATTTGAATATTATTAGAAAAGCTTTTACGAATTCTGGGTTGGAGAGGATTGATTAAAAAATTAATTTTGAATTTTGTAATCCAAAGGTTTATAAGGGAATTTTTGAATCTAATTACGTATAAGTTAGAGTCCTTGGACGTGAGTCGTGGGGATTCAGTCCGAGATTTTTCTTGGGATTTATTAAAATGGAACAATTCAAAGATTTAGGTCTTTGCGAACATGTTTTGAAAGTAGTTTCAAATAAAAAGTTCGAAAAGCCTAGCGAGATTCAGAAGAAGACGATACCGTTAATTCTTGAAGGAAAGGATGTCATAGCTGGCTCAGCGACGGGTTCGGGTAAAACTTTGGCATTTGGTGCCGGAATAATTAAAAATGTAGAGAAGAATGAAATCATCAATGGATTAATTTTAACACCAACTCGTGAACTAGCTGAACAGGTTGCTGGTGCCATAGAAGAATTCGCTTATTATAAAAAACTGGAAGTTGTCTCGGTATACGGCGGTGTATCCATGGTAAACCAAATTAAAAAATTGGCTTATGCTGATATTGTTGTTGCAACACCCGGTCGTTTACTTGATCACATAAGAAACAATTCCATTAATTTAAACAAGGTTAAATTTTTAGTCTTAGATGAAGCAGACAGAATGTGGGATATGGGATTCAAAAATGATGTTTCTAAAATCGTAAACGCATGTCCAAAAAATAAACAAACCCTTTTGTTTTCAGCGACGATTAGTGGAGAGTTAGCAGATTTTGCAGAAAAACACATGAAGTCGCCGATTGAAATTTCAGTTGAAAATTATGTCGATACTTCAAAATTAAAGCAAATCTATTACGATGTTAGGGACGATGAAAAATTTTCGCTATTGGTTCACTTGTTAAAAACCAAGAAGCCATATTTATCTATGATTTTTTGCAATACTCGTAGAAATGTTGATTTTGTTGCAAAAAACTTGAAAGAAAATGGAATCAATACGCAGGCGATTCATGGCGGAATGGAGCAAAATAAAAGGACCCGTGTCTTGAAGAGTTTTGATAGTGCGCAAACCAACGTTTTAGTTTGCACCGACGTTGCCGCGAGAGGATTGGATATTCAGGGAGTTTCACATATTTATAATTATGACTTACCAAAAGATGCCAACGATTACATCCACAGAATCGGACGAACTGCACGAGCCGGTGCCGAAGGTATTGCAGTAAATATTTTAGCAAGCAGAGACTACAATAGCTTTTCAAATATTTTAAAACATAATGAGGGACTATCCGTCAAGAGAGAAATGACACCAAGGTTCGAGAAAATTTATGTTAAATTCGATACACCAAGAAGAGAGAGTGGATTTCGTGGCAGAGGAAGACCGGTAAGAAATGCTTCAAGAGGTGGACGAAATAACAGCAGAAGTCCAAGAAGAAACATTCCCGCCGGCGGAATTCGAAGACCTGCCGGAAGAGACACAAGAGGCCCAAATAGAAGACACATAAACAAAAGAAGCGATTCAAGTTCTCCGAAGAGTAGAGGTGGATATAGAGACAAGAGAGGTGCTTCAGATTCTCCGAGGAGTAGAAGTAGGGTTAGAAGTGATGGGCAAAGGGCGAGGAGAAGGTAGTAGGTTTTGAAGAGATGTATTGGATTACAAAAAATAAGAAGATATTTAAGGAAGCAAAGATTTGATTTTTTATGGTAAGAATTTGTGTTTGGGGAGATAGTATAACTTATGGAGCCAGCGATAGCGAAAAGGGTGGATGGGTTAATCGCTTGAATCTTTCTTTTGGAGGAAAAGACGAGGATATAAATGTTTACAATGTTGGGATTTCTGGAGATAGAACTTATGATTTAATTGAAAGATTTGAGATTGAATGCAAAAAGAGAAATCCGGATTTAATTTTGTTTGCTATTGGAACAAACGATTCTCAGTATACAGGAAATAGAGATAACCCTAGTACATCTTTAGAGAAATTCAGAGATAATTTACAATGGTTAATTGATAGTGCAAAAAAATATTCCGACAAAATTGGTTTTGTTGGATTAACCAGAGTAGATGAATCGAAAGTTATGCCGATTCCTTGGAGAGAAAATACATATTATGACAATGAGAATATAGAGAAATACGATTTGATAATAAAGGATGTTTGTATATCAAACAAAATTTTTTACCTGCATATGCTTGACTTACTAAATAATAGTTTACTTAATGATGGTTTACATCCAAATAGTTTGGGACACGAAAAAATGTTTTTGAAGATTAAAGATTTCATTGTAGGTATGATGACAACCGACATTAAATCACAATAATAATTATAAAGAAGTTTTCGCGTTTTGGTTTATGAAAGAAAAGTTGATAAAATTTATTTTGGAAAATAATCTGTCGCCGTTCGGCTCTGGTAAATCCTTAATTAAAAGTAGTGGCAATTCTATTTACAAAACGCGGGATGCAAAAGCGATTCATGCAAAAGTTTTGTCTAAAATTTCCTCGAAGTTTGTTTTCAGCGAAACTGCCAATCTTTGGAATTGTTTTGATTTTACTGACAATATAAATACAATTCAGCAAAGACAGGAATTTTTTAGGAGTTTGAATTTGAAAGATTCGGAATTTTTGAAAGAAATCGATAAACCAAGAGCAAGTTGGAAACCGCGTTATGATATCGTCGCTGTTACCGAGGACGAATCAACTTTCATCGCATTGAATAAATTAGGATGCGGAGCACAGTTATTAGTTTCAGAAAACGACGTAATGGATTTAGAACGGTACGATATTATTCAGGTCGTCGATTGCAGTGATTTTAAAATTTTATTAGAACGATTACCTCAGAGCGTTTTTGTAGATTCAATTGAAAATATTTATCTTGAAAGATACCTTGAAAAGTTGTCGGGATGGCGAGAGAATTTTGCCGTTTTAAATAGAAGCGATGTATCAGAAAATATACGAAGTTTGTTGAAAGAAATTGAACCGATGTTTAACTTACTGGAAAATAAAGAAGGAAAAATTATTACAGAAAGTGAAGTTGAACGAATTGTAGAAGAAGTCAATGAAGTCGTTGCTGGAAAAATTAAAGAGATGACAATTTCGGGTGAGGGATTAATGAAGATATTGTCGGAAGGAAAAATGCCGCCTAATATTTTAGAGATTGTTCGTGGAGCGATTGAAGCATCGGGTTTGTCAGAGCATATTTTTAATTTGCAAATTCCGGTGACGATTGATTACAAAGAACTAGAAGAGCAAATTAAACGACAAAGTGCTTCGGAGTTTACAGATTTGGCTGAGAGGATAAAGCGAAGTGCGGAGGAGCTAAAAAAAGTATCTGGAATTTTAGATAGACTTTCAGCGTTGTTATTAGTTGAGGATTTTTGTATGGAAGTTTCGCAATGGATTAATTCAGGCAGTGAAAATAAAGAAAAACAATATCCGACTCATTCGAAAAATTTACATTTTAGCGATGCATCAAATATGTTTCTGGATAACGCACAGTCAATTAGTTTTCAATTAGATAATTTTAATCGATGTTCAATTTTAACTGGAGCTAATTCCGGCGGGAAGACAACTTTGTTGGAACACGTGCTACAAGACATCAGTTTATTTCAGTTGGGATTACCTGTTTGCGGAGAAATTCATTTACCGATGTTTACCGATGTTTATTATTTTGCGAAGAGTAAAGGCTCGACTTCGAAGGGAGCGTTTGAAACTTTATTGACGCAAATGTCTAAAATTCAACCTGGAAATAAAACACTAATCCTTGCAGACGAAATTGAGGCCGTGACTGAGCCGGGTGTTGCAGGAAAAATAATTTCAGCGACAGCAGAATTTTTTATTGAAAAAAATTGCTTTATGATTCTGGCAACGCACCTCGGAGCGGAAATCCAAAAAAACTTACCCAACGGAGCAAGAATTGATGGGATTGAAGCAAAAGGACTTGACGAAAATTTTAATCTAATTGTAAACCATAATCCTGTTCTCGGCAGATTGGCACATTCAACGCCCGAACTAATTGTCGAAAGAATGGCAAATAACTATCCCGAAGAATATTTTAAACATTTACATGAAAAGATGAAAAGTTAGTTTGAAATAAAGTTACGCTTTCTTCTTTTTTGCCAATCTTCTTTCTACAAAAACTAAAACAGTCAAAATTCCTACTACTAAAACAAAGACTAAAGAAAGGGGCAGTTTACTTAGAGAGATGGGCTGGCTATCTTCATTTGCTGGGTCGCTCACTCCTGCGAATCCAGTATATCCCACTAAATCTCTATCTATTGCACCTACAACATTCCCTGTTCCAAATAATTGCACGTTTTCTCTCTTGATTGTGGTTGTCCCGTCTGTAACTTCAATATTATAAATTCCGTCCGCAGAAATTAACTTCAGAATTTTTTCATCCCCCGCTTTAATATTCTGAGCGTAAGTATTTGTTTTATCGCCAATCATAATTTGTATTGTTTTTACATAACGAACATTCCCTGTGTTTCTAATTATTAATTTGTCATTTTCAATTATGAATTGCACTTCCGATTTTTCTCCGACAAGAAAAGTTCTTTCAACTTTTGAATCAGAATAATTTGCCACGATTGTCCATAGCCCACTCAGAAAATCTTCTTCTACTTTTATTGATACATCCTCGTTGGAATTTGCCTTCCCGACAATTTCTTTTTTCCCTAATGCATCAGATATTTTGTAGTAGACTTGTTGACTTATCGGAACTCCCTCGTCTAAAAGAATTACTTTGAACACAATTTCTTCTCCTATATTATATTCCTCACTATTTAAGCCCGAAATATCTATAGAATATTCTTGTGCGGATACTGTTGAGAAAGTCAAAAATAAAACAAAAAGCATTCCGGCCAAGAACCTTAAATTATCACCCCTCATAAGAAATTAAAATAGAATATCTATTTAAATGTTTTGATAGAAAATATTTAAATAGTAATGGTATTACATTGATATATGAGGGATAAAAAATTTTTAGTGATAACTATGGGACTATTCATAGTCGGCATTTTCATTTTCTCGACAATGTATTCTGGTTTCGATTTTAAATTGACAGGACACGCTATTTTTGAAAATGATGAACAAGTCGAATTTGATTTGGGAACATACGATAATACCGAGTGGAATGGAAGTGCAGTTACCTTAGATTCTGGTCAGGTTTCTGGAACATACACAAGTCGAATTTTTGATGCAGGCAGCAAGGCGGATTGGAATGAGTTAACTTGGGAAGGGGAAACATCCATAGACTCTGATTCTTTTTTAACATCTGCAATACATGAAGGAGATAATGCAACAGAAGTTTTTGTTTTAGATGAAATATATTATTTAGCAGACATGAAAGATTCTTTCAAAAATATTTATCTTAATTTTTCAGACAATTTGATTAACAACTCTGTTTTGAAAATATATGCCAAGAAAGATAATGGAGTAACAATCGGTGTATATTCATCGTCTGATTCTTCAGGAACTAATCCCCTTGAAACATTTACAATTTTATCTGAAACAGGAGAATGGTACAACATAACTCTAAATATAACTACTTTAACAAATTCTATTTGGATAGGCGAAGGTGCCGGGAGCGGAACAGACCCCAAAGATTATTTTGATTATATTTATGCAGAAATTCCTGGAACCAACTTATCTTTCCAAATAAAAAATTGTTCTTCTTCCGACTGCAGTGACGGGACATGGCAAGATGCAGATTTGGCTAATTTAAATTTGCAGTCGAGATATTTTCAATATAGGGTCGATTTTACCACGCCCGACTCAAACACAAGTCCAGCCTTAACGAGTGTCAATATCGATTACGATTTATTAGATTCATTTCCTCCGCAAATTTCTTTTTCGTCTTCAACAACTGCAACAGGAGAGTATAATCAAGAAAATATTTTTATTGATGTTGAGGTTGCAGATGAAAACCAGATTTATAGTTTTATTAATTTTGATAACTCCCTTGTTGGTTTTTGGAAAATGAATGATACTGGAAATGTGGCTAAAGATTATTCGGGATATGGGAATGATGGAGCTATTAATGGCTCAGGTTCCACAGCTGGAAAGTTTGGCGGTGCCCTAAGTTTTGATGGGACTGAGGTAATAGAAATACAACATCATGCTTCTATCAGTATCAACACACCATATTCTATAAGTGCTTGGATAAAACCAAGTGATGTAAGTGGGATGAATATAATAACTTCTAAAGATGAAGCAGTTTGGGAAATGATGATGCTGATTTCTAATGGAGGACTTTATGTTGGTTTTGAAAATTGCGCGGATGATAATTTCTTAGGTTTGGGGGGAATAATTACAGTTGATAATTGGCAACATATTGTTTATATTTATAATGGAAGCAGAGTATTGGGTTATATAAATGGAGTTGAAGTTATTAATGCTGATGGCTCTGGGACACCATGTGTTAGCGGGTATTCATTAGGAATTGGAGATTCTAAACATGGTATATCATACCCTTTTAACGGCGTAATTGACGAAGTTCTTATTTTTAATAGAGTTTTATCCTCTGCTGAAATTTCTGCTTTATATTCTTCAAGTTCTTATGCCAATAATTTTACCAGTTTAGAAGATGAAAGTTATGAGTTTTATTCTTATGTTCAAGATACTTCTGGAAATGAAAATCAGACAGAAACAAGGACGGTTAATTTAGTTAGCAATGTTGCTCCATCAATAACTTTGGTTGAGCCACAAAATATTTTATATGTGACAAATGAATCTCTTGCTTTAGATTTTTTTGCTTCAGATAGTGATGGCAACTTAGATTCATGCTGGTATAATTTAGATAATGGAAAAAATATAACTCTAGAAAATTGCACAAATACAACTTTTAATGTTCCCATGGATGGGACTTATATAATTAATCTGTTTGCAAATGATAGCGAGGAATTAGAGAAAAGTGATAGTGTTAGTTTTAATGTTGATGTAACTGGAGTTTCAGTGGCTCTTTCTGAACCAACAGAAACAAAATCATCAAGAGTAAATATCCCATTAATTTTTACAGCGACTGGAAACAATTTAATTTGCTGGTATAATTTACAAACATCTATTGGAGGAAGTGTTATTGAAAATACAACTCTTGGGAATTGCTCAAATTCAAGTTTTGATGTTTCTGCTGACGGGGATTATGTTTTAAATTTATATGCGAATAATACTTTGGGTTCTTCTGATTTTGATAGTTCTGGATTTTCTGTTGATACATCTTCTGGGAATACCGTTGTGATTAGTAGTAGCGGCGGAGGAAGCAGCGGCGGAGGAAGTATTATTATTCCTCGCGTTTCTAATCTTGCAACATTGGAAATTGAAAAAATTGATGTAGTTGCCTCAGTAGGAGAGGAAAAAAATTTATTGGTTAATGTAAAAAATGCGGGTGGTGTCTCAGCCAACAAATGTAGTTTAGTTGCTGGAGAGGGTTACGAAGAATATATTGATTCTAGTGATTTACTTAATATTGGCGTCGGTGAAATTGTAGAGTTTATGTTTGTACTTAATGTTTTGGACGAAGACGCCGAAGAATTAGGCTTGAGTGTTAAGTGTTTAGAAAATATTTCCGCAGAGGTTCCGATAGAAATAATTATTTGGAAACCAGATTTAGACGTTTCAATTGTTGAGATTTCTTTCAAATCTGACGACAAACTTTTAGTTGCGTATAACATTGAACCCACAGATAATTCTACCCGTTCTTTACTTTTTAAGATTTTAAATTCAGATGGTGAAGTCGTTGCAGAAATTTCTAAAGATGTTGAATTAATTTTTGGCCAACTTTATACTGGCGAAATTCTAATTGATATTTCTGATGTCGAAGAGGGAATGTTAAAAGTTGCAATTACAGATAAGAATAAAGTTAATTTTATCGAAGAGAATTTTGTTTATGGCAGAAGCCCAGGCATAACCGGGTTTTCTTTAGCTAACTTGGACGCCGAATCTTCTTACATTGGAATTATTCTTGTCTTATTTTTGGTTTTAACAATCTTTCTGGTAATCCGAATTTGGAAGTTAAGGAAATAATAAATTTTTAAAGTCATTTTGTTTTGTTATTTTATGATTAGAGTAATATTAAAAATATTTCACGTACCCATTTTCGGAGGATTTAAAAATGGTTAGAGTACGTTATAGTTTTGGTTGTCGGCATACCGGTCGAATTGAAAACATCAAGAAGCAGAGGGGAAAGTATCCCGACGTAATAAGGGATGTAGTTCGGATTTCGGATATTGTACTGGAGGTTTTGGACGCGCGATTTATTGAGGAGACGCGGAACCTGGAAATTGAAAAAGATATTTTAGATAAAAATAAAATTTTGGTTTATATTCTAAATAAGATAGATTTAGTCGATGCTGATAAAATTAAGAAAACTTTGCCGAAATGGATGAAGCCGTATGTTTTGGTTTCGGCGACGAAGGGAGCCGGTTTGAAAGATTTGAAAGCGCGAATTAAAATGGAGGCGAAGCGGATTTTGGCTTTGCGGACTAAGGGGGACAAGGGAGAAGGGAATGAGAAGAAAGACGATGAGGATAGTGTTGTGAAGGATTTGGATAGTAAGAAGAGGATTCACGTCGGAGTGATTGGATATCCGAATACAGGGAAAAGCTCTGTGATTAATTTTATTACTCGGCGAGGAGTTGCGAAAACGGCAAAGCAAGCTGGATGGACAAAAGGAATGCAGAAAATTAGGATGTCGAAAAATATTTTAATTTTGGATACGCCCGGAGTAATTCCCGATTCTAAATATTCGACCGAAGAAAACAGTTTTATGAAAGATGTAAAAGTTGGGGCGAGAACTTATAGCGATGTCAAAAACCCCGAGGACGCCGTATTTTATTTAATGTCAGCGCCGACTCCGAAAGATGAAAAGAATTTAACCAACGAAGAAAAGTTGGCGATAGAGGAAGCAGAAAAAAATAGTGAGGCGATTGAGAAATTTTATGGAGTTGAGGCGAAGGGAGATGTGGAAGTTTTAATCGAAAAGCTTGGAAAGAAAAAGGGATTTCTGGGGAAAGGTGGGAAAGTTGATGTTGATAGAACGGCTCGAATTGTTTTGAGAGATTGGCAAGAGGGGAAGATAAAGGTTGGGTAGAGATAAAAAAATAACCAACTAATTAACTATTTTTATAAAAAAACTATAAAAATTAATCATTTTTACCTAACACTTCCCTTCAACTTTCTCAATCTGTTCCCAAATATTCTCAATCAAATCGTAATCTTTCGCCTCGTCCAAAGTCACCCAGGCATATTCGGTCAGTTCATCTTTCTGGAGTTGGATTTCTCCCCCGTCATGTTCTCCGTGCATTGAAACTATTATCGTAGAAAAACCGTTCGGTCGAATCAACGCAAGATTCGAAACATAGCCAATATTTTTAATCTTAATATTTGTCTCCTCTAAAATTTCTTTCTGGAGAGTTTTCTCAAAAATATCAAACCAGTGGTCATCCGTATCCTTCGGCGTATTAACGAAATCCTTGACCTGAACTTTTCCCCCGGGGACACACCATTTTCCCGGAAAGACCTTTTCGTTCAGAGAACGTTTGCAGATTAAATACTTACCTTCATCGTTTTTTATAATTCCGGTAACAGCGATGTAATGAACTTTATCTTGCATAAAATTAAATAGAAAACGGATATTTAAATATATTGAACGAACAAATTTGTTTTGGTATAAGTTTTAGTCGACATATTTAGGATGCGAGTAAGTTACTCTACGAATTTTACCAAAACCTGTTAAAGTAATATCACTTCGCAAATCCCTTATCTTTTCTAAGAGACGGTAAACTGTTAAACCATTAGAAGTTGTTCTAAAATATTCTTCTCCATTTAAAATAACTTTCTCGCCGTCCACTTTGTTCTCAAGAAGTTCCATGTTTTATTAAAAGATTAGAGCTATTTAAATTTTCCCGTAATCACTATAATGCTTTTATAGTTCGGTTATTTGTTATGCGATTGGGTTATGGAGTGCAAAGTCGTTAATTTAATAAACAGCATTAATTATATTTTCTTATGAAACATTGCGAATTTTCAACAAGAGAGATGTTCAACAAACTTATAGTTGTTTTTCCTGAATTTAAAGAATGGGTTAAGCAAGATGTCGTTGAAATAAAGAAATTTCTTAAAAAAGATTCAATTGTTCTAGATATTGGTTGTGGCTGGGGAAGAGAAATAAAAGAATTAGCACCATTTTGTAAAAAAATAATTGGACTTGATAATGATTCTAAAGAAATTGAAACTGCAAAATCTTACCTCAAAGATGTTCAGAATGTTGAATTTTCAATTCAGGATGCTAAAGACATTCCATTTCCTAACGAGTCCTTTGATGTAATAGTTTCCGTTGGCAATACCTTTGGGAATCTCGGAGATGACAAGGAAAAAGTATTGCAGGAAATGAAGAGATTGATAAAAGAAAATGGTAGGATTTTACTTAGTGTTTACTCTAAAGATGCTAATTCAAAAAGAGCCACAGCTTATGAATCAACTGGATTAAAAATCAAAACAATCGAGAATGGAAAATTTATTTTTGAAGATGGCCTGTCCTCTGAGGAATTTTCCAAAGATGAATTAAAAGATATTTTTGGAAAATTCCAATTGAAAGTTCGCTTTATTGATATAGGAAAAATAGCTGTTTTATGTGTTGTTTCTAAATGAATCACAACAATTTTTTTAAAGTTTGGTTAATCAATATTTCTATGGCAAACTACTATCTGGACATCGAGACCACAGGTCTTAATCCCGAAACATGCAAAATCATAACAATTCAATTTCAAGAGCTAGATAGATTTAGTGGTGAGGCGAAAGGAGAATTGATTATTTTAAAGGCGTGGGAAAGTTCTGAACGGGAAATTTTGGAGAGGTTTATTCGTATGAGTGGTATTCTTGAATCCAAGTGGAATTTTATTCCTCACGGATATAACTTGAAATTTGAGCATGATTTTTTGATGAAGAAGACAGAGTTTTATGGTTTGCCTAAAATTGATATTTTGGGAGGTCCGTTCGTCGATTTGCATTCGATTGGAATTATGATGAACAACGGACAATTCAAAGGAAGCGGGCTGGGCGACATGACTGAAAAAGTAGGAGACGGGCTCGACGTTTTGGAGATGTGGACTTTTGACGCTTATGACAAAATTGAAAAATATATTAGAAAAGAGACATCGGAATATATCAGATTTTATATTTGGCTAAAAAAGAGAATGCCCGAGTTATTGAAGGAGTTTAGAAAATAAATAAATAAAATTGTACTACCTCCTCGCTATCCATCCGTCGCCATTAGCTTCCCATGTTGCGCCATCCATCACCCCATCAACTGCGCGAATTACATCATCCCGTTCTCGACCGCCGTGAGCATTGAAATCATCGTATAAAACTTGTAATTTAACTATCATTTTTCACCTCTTCAATCAAAAAAGAAAATCTGTTTATATAGAAATGCGGAATGGAGTATATATTTTGAATTACAATTTGATTTATATAGCGTTTGATTAATAAGTAGTAGTAGGCAATTTCGGTAAAAATTAATTAGTTTTATAAGGTTCAGATTTCTATTATAAATATGGGATTTTGGCCTATAGTTTTGAACGTTCTACGAAATTCGGATATTGTGTTATTGTTAGTGGACGCGCGGATGCCGGAGATTACCAGAAATTCCGAAATTATCGAGAAAGTTAAATCAATGAGAGGCAAACGGTTGTTAATTGTTTTTAATAAGTCAGATTTAATTGGGAGAAAAGATGTTGAGAAATTAAAGAAAGAGTACTTTGATGCTTTTTTTATTTCGGCAACAAAAAAAACTGGTGTCAAAAATCTAAAAATCGTTCTAGAAAATATGGCGGAAAATTGGAACATGCCGAGCCTGAGAATTGGACTTGTTGGCTACCCGAACATTGGAAAATCAACTTTGATTAATTTATTGGCACCCAACGCTAAAGCAAAAGTTTCATCAGTGTCTGGAACCACAAAAAAAACACAATGGGTTCGCGTCGGCAAATTGAGAATTATGGATTCGCCCGGAGTTATTCCGTTTGGAGACAGAAAAGTTCAAATTGGGATGACAGCTTCGAAAGACCCGCACAAAATTAAAAATCCAGAGAAAGTTGCGATTAGAATAATTGAATTTTTAATGAAACGTAATAACAATATCTTGGGAAAAATGTATGGAGCCGTTGGAAATGATGCCTACGAAATATTTGAAGATATCGGACGAAAAAAAGGATTTTTGGTTAAGGGTGGAAAAATTAATGAGAATAGAATTGCGATTAAGGTGATTGACGATTGGCAGAAAGGCAAAATTAAATTAAAATAGGCCTTTCTAAGTGACCTCCAAAGTCGGCCTCAACGCGGTAGAATAAAATTGAAGTAAAACTTTATAAGTCAAAATTGATAGATAATTTCGTCCTCCCATAGCTCATTGGTAGAGCAGGCGGTTGTAGCCCGCTGTGGCCCAGTTCGATTCTGGGTGGGGGGATTATAGTTTTTTGTGATTTTCATGGGGATTAATCAACCTGAAAAATCCCCATGAAAATCACATTTTACTAACTACCCGGGTGGGGGGATAATAGTTTTTTGTGATTTTCATGGGGATTAATCAACCTGAAAAATCCCCATGAAAATCACATTTTACTAACTACCCGGGTGGGGGATAATACCTTCTTGGCATAATCAAAAGACTACTTTTTATGTTGAATCCATACAGACTGCTTATTATAATGGTCTGAGTTGATATAATATGAAAATATATCCATATAAGCATAAAGAAAAATATATAAAATGGAAAGAGGAAGTTGAGGGGTTGAAACATTTCGTTGTTGTCGATAAAGTCCTATTTTAATTAGTCTTACTCAAATTTTCTATCCTATATCTTTTTATATCCCCTTTTCTTAAATAACCTATGAAAAGAGGAGTGATAGTTTTACTTTTATTAGGAGCGTTGTTGGTTTCTCCCTTAATTCAGGCTCAAGAACAATATCAAACGTATTCTGGTTTTGATAGATTCACAGACAATGTTAAATTAGTTTTTTTAGGTGGGGATAATGAAGTTAGATTATCTTTGGAAATTAGGGAAAAAGAAGTAGATTCTGCAATCAACAATATTCAAAATCAGGGAGAAGAAAATGCAATTAAAAATTTAGAAAGAGCAAAGAAAAAACTTCAGGTTGTGCAAGAAAAAGTTTCTTTGAATACTTCAGAAGAAATTAAAGCAAGTGTCAAGGAGATTATAAATAAATTAAATAAAGAAGAATATCTTCCGGATGAATTCGATGACTATCTTTTAGAAGAGGAAAAAACACAATTAACCGCCGTGCTTACCGAAAAAACTTTTGAGTATTGTAAAGAACTTGCAAAAGAAGATTTTGCTTTAATGTTAAAAGAGGAAGAATGTAACCCAGATACTGCTCCAGCAGGACTTGAAAAAGAATTAGAAAAATTAAAAGATCTTCAATTGAGAATGTTTGTTCAATTAATGTTAGAGATTAGGAGCTGTATAGATGATCCCGGGACTTGTAATTGCGAAGCTAATACTGATATTGGAGAGAAGGCAAAATGTGAAAAAATGGTTGCACTTGCTGTTAAATGTGAATATAAGGCTGATGAAACATCTTGTGATGAATTAGAAGCTATGGAACCTATTCAAGGAGATGGTTTTGCGAAAAGTTTTGTTCCCGATTTTTTAAAGAATTTATTTAGAGAGAAATCTTACATGATAGAATATAATATAGAGCCTTCAGATGGAGTTCCCGAGGAGTGTTGGGATGATAATGAGAAACCAGAATGTAAACAATATGATTATCTGAAAGAGACAAAGGATGATTGGGATGAATATGGAAATTATATTGGAAAAAGACCCGAAGAAAAAGAGCCAACAATGAGAGAATCAATTCCTCAATGTTTTGATAAAAACGATAATTTCTTGGAAGAAAAATGTGGCAAAATTACTATTGTTAAAAGCAAAGAAGGTTTAACAAATTATCTTATTGAAAAAGAAATTGATAATATTATAGAGGAGTTTGAAAATAAATCAGAACAACATCTAATGGAAATTAGAAGTGGATGGATGATGGTTGAAAACAAATGGGTAATAGATAAAGGACAAATGAGTAGTGAAAATTGGACTGTGGATGAAGACCAAGTAGGAAATAGGGGTTGGGAAATAAAAGAAGAAATGAATCAGATTAAAAATCAGATTAAAAATATAACTTATGCTGCTGGAACTGGTCCCGGAGGAGATGGTAGTGTTGTCATTGAAGGAGATGAGCAAGGAGTTGTAATCAATAATAGAGATATAAATGTTGTTGATAATGTAGTCAAGACTGGAATGGACATAGATGTAGACAAAATAGACCCAGATGCGACTTCGAAGACGCCGGTGCCTACAGACGGGTCAATCTGTTGCAAAAAAACAAAGTATGGGGAAACAAGATATCATTGGGATTCTGAAGAGGATTGTCTAAATCCAGCAAACATAAAAGGAGAAGTTATGGATAATGATGTTTGTGTTGCATTAGGAACAGCAATATTGGATGAAGAGGATCCTGAGAGTTGGGGTTCGGTTGAGGGGGGTGTTCCTGAAGAATGTGTAGCACAGGGAGCGTATGATGATGAAGCTTGTAGGAGGATTATGGAAATGGTGGAAATTTGTTGTAGAAAAATAGTGGATGGCGAAGTAGAATATGGATGGATTCCTGGAAAGACTTGTGTTTCTCCTTATGGGGACAGAGTTGATGAGGAGTTTTGTCTGGGATAAGATATATGAAAACAAAAATTTAATTGAATATTGAATAATTTGGAAATGTTGATAATGTAGTCGATAGTGATAGAGAAAATAATGTTATTGACGAATCTCCAATGGCAAAAGATAATGAAGATGTTTCTCCTGCTCCAGATAATTTTATTGATGAAGTAGATGATGAAAATCCAAGTGAAGATAGAACAGTTGGAGATGTTGACGATTGGGCGGGGGTGGTTCGGCCTGTGTGCTCTGTCTCGACAATATTTATAAATCAAACCAATGTCAGTAAATTAACAATAAAAAATTTAGGTCGCTTTGCTCCCAGAACTGAGAACTGAGACCGCTTACCCTCACAGATTTACTTTCACTATTGGTTGGGGCAGACCCTCGCTCTTAGATACCCTCACTGATTTATTTTTTAATTAGGT
>JAUWIJ010000009.1 GCA_030605415.1 archaeon
ATGAACGGCTTAACGATGTTGTCACTGTCCCTAACTTGCACCCTCCGAAATCATTTACCGGTGAAAAGGCCGGTGTCGTCTAGTGGGAAGCGAAGACCTTGTAGACCTTTACTGCAACCTGTTGTTGTGAACTTATTATGATTGCCCAGAGTAGGTAGGAGCGTTGAAGCCTGAATTTCGGTTCAGGTGGAGCAAAAGTGTAACACTACCCAATTTTAATAGGTCCACTAACCTTACTGGGACAGCAATTGGCGGGCAGTTTGGCTGGGGCGGCACCCCGCAGAAAAGATATCTGTGGGGCCCAAAGACAAACTCATCCAGTTCGGAAATCTGGAGTAGAGTGTAAAGGCAAAAGTTTGTCTGACTGTATTTTGAAAAGCAAGGAATGCAGGAATGAAAGTTGGGCTTAACGAACCATCGATGATTTTTAATGGATCACGATGATGTCAGAAAAGGTACCTCAAGGATAACAGGCTTGTCGCCCCCGATAGTTCACATTGACGGGGCGGTTTGGTACATCGCTGTCGGCTCTTCCTATCCTGGATGTGCACAAGCATCCAAGGGTGTCGGAGTTCACGCATTAAAAGGGATCGTTAGCTGGGTTAAGAACGTCAACAAAACCAGCACGACCGCGTGAATAATAGAGTTTTGTAAAAAATTTTACAATTGTTGATTTGAAAAATAGTCAACAGCGAAATTTTTTAAGTACACGGCGTTGCGTGTGAGTAATTGCACGAAAAATAAAATCCGCTCATATCGGTGAAACCTAAACCTTTTTGGGATTTTCTATATGATTAATATAGAAAATTAATTAAACTGAGAAGTTATGGCAATACCGAGGGAAGATGAGATTTATGGATTCAACAACACTTGCATATATCGCAGGATTTTTAGATGGAGATGGAAGCATCTTTTTCCAGATAGTTCCAAGAAAAGATTATAAACAAAAGTTTCAGATAAGAAGTTCAATAGCATTTTATCAGAAAACGGAATATGTTGAAATTTTGGATTGGCTGAAGGAAATTTTTGGATGCGGATATATTCGTCATAGAAAAACCGGAATTAGCGATTATACTATTGTTGAATCAAAAGAAGTTCGTAGGATTTTAGAACTTCTGAGACCGTATGTGCGTTTGAAGAAAAAACAAATCGAGATTGGATTGGAAATTTTAAACAAACTTGAAAACAAGAAAACTACTCAAGACTTTCTTGAGATTTGTAAACTTGTTGATAAGTTTGGCTATATGAATTATTCCAAAAAGAGAACGATTACGCATGAAACGGTGAGTAAATTTTTATCCCCGTAGAGACTGAGATTAAGTTCGAGAGTTTTGCTATTATAAAAGCGAAGCTAAGACGCGGATCTCCCAAGCAAGATTGGGATGAAGGTATAGTCCACACCTTATCGAAAGATTTGGAATTTGTACGTGAGACAGTTTGTATGATATCTACTAGATGTGTTGTTGATTGAGTGGAAGGACCCTCCAGTACGAGAGGAACGTGGGTTCGGAGCCTCTGGTCTACCAGTTGTTATGAGCAGGCTGGGCAGCTACGCTCTATCCGATAAGTGCTGAAAGCATCTAAGCACGAAGCGGACCGCAAAACGAATCAACATAGGCCGCAGTAAAAGACTGCGTTGATAGAGACGGAATGTAAGCATTGAGCTTTCGCGATTTGTTCAGTTCGCGTCTACTAAAAGCCACAACCTTGTTGTGTCATAAAAATAAAATCTTCGGATTTTGTTTAAAGCAACAAATATTTATCTACACTTCACTTTATGACTTGGGCAACTAAGTTGTGATTTGATCAAATCTAGACGGTGAAATTATCAAAAGATTTATCTTGAGATGATGAAGCTGATTTAGTGAATTTCTTATACTGTTCTTATTTTGATATAATTTCTAAAGATTAAATTTATCCTATTGTCGAACCAAAAACTATTTAAACAGTTTTATGCTGTTAATGGTAATTAAGTCCATAGGATCTTCACGGATCCTATGATTTTTATTTTGATGATATGAAAAAGATTGCGATTTATATTGATGGTAGTAATTTTTATTTTTCTGTGAAGAAGAAATTTAATTGTAGAATTGATATAGAAAAATTTTGTAAAAAATTGGCAGGAGGAAATGATTTAATAAAAATAAATTATTATATTGCACCAGTTGAACAATTAAGTAATCCTGGTATGTATGCTAAACAACAAAGTTTTTTTGATAAATTAAGAGAGATTAAAAATTTGAATATTGTCTTTGGAAGATTAGAAAGAAGAAAGCGGGATGGGGAAACTTATTTTGTTGAAAAAGCAACTGATGTTAATTTGGCACTTGACCTCGTTTTGGATTCACAAGCAAGTGAATATGATGAAGCCTATCTTGTTTCTAACGATGGAGATTTTTCGGGTGCTGTGAAGGCAGTTATAGAAAGATTTGAAAAAGAGGTTACTTATGTTGCGATTGGCAATAATAAAACCATTTCACATCATTTGAAAAATACTGCAAACAAAACTTTAAAAATTGACGAGAATTTTATCGACGATGTTAAATTGTAAGTGATTATTTAGAATATTGTCTATCAACTTATGAAAAGGAAATAAATAAAAATCCTAGCATGAAATTTTTAATTCGCCTTCTTCGAGACATATAATTTTATTATTTTCAAGAATGTAAGAGTCTATATTTGGATTATCTATTTTTGCTTTGCAACATATATTATTTACTATATTGTTTACCAATAAATCAAATTGATTTTGCAAATTGTCAATATCATTATTTCTTTCGTCCAAATCGTCCTGAAGATTTTTTATAGTTTCCTCATAATCATTTACGGAAATGTCAAAATTAAATTTATCTTCTTTGCACGCAAAAAATTTATCTATACATTTTTCTAGTTCAATTGAAAATTTATCATTAAAAAAAATACAGGAAGAAAGATTGGTATCTGAAACCAAAAGTTTTGATTCGAGTTCTTGGATTTTCTTTCCGTAATCTTCTATTGAAATATTTGAAGATTTTACTTGCTGATAAATTCCATATCCCAGCATGTTTGGTTTTATTATGAATACTATTATTAAGAATACTAATAAAATCGAACTTACAAGAATAATTATTTTTTTTAACGGCGGGATGTTGTCAATCATTAGAGAAGGGATATTTTCCTCCTTAAGTCTTTTTATGTCATGTTAAATATATATTGAAATAGTATATTAATTTTTCAAAACACGAAAAATTTCAAAGTGTAGTAATATTTATTAACTATATTGCTATAAAAATAAAATGACAGAATTAGAAAAAACATGTCTTGGGTATGTCCTAAATCTAACAGAAAAATGTGGAGGATGTGAAAAAGAGGAACAAGAAAATTGCCTTGATTATGATTTATCTCCTTTTCGGGTAGTTGAAAATAAAATATATGAACAAGATTGGAATGGAGGAGATAGAGAAGATTTCAATGAATGTTGTATGGTGAAATTTGGAGTGTCAAAATTGCGAATAGAAAAATTGCAAAACAAAAAAGGTTTTTTTTATGACGAAGAACATAAATGGTATAGGGTTAAACATAAATTAAAAGCAGATTGAGAAGATACAATGGATTAAAATTGACTTGGGTTGTTGAGTTTGGAAAAAAGATTGAAAAGAGAAGAAAGGTTATTATTGATTATAATAATCTTTATAAAATTAATTTGGTTGTTAAAAATATGATATATAGGCGTCGTGCTGCTGAAGAAGGATATATTGACAGGGTTGTTGGAGAGGCTAATTTTTATGTTATGGATGTTAAATCTATGATTGATGTTAATGAAGGGATTCGTGAAAGAAATCCTGTAGATGAAATAATTGCACACGCTAGAGTGTCTTCTTTGGAAGAAGATGTTTGTGATGCGGATTATACTTTTCCAGGAGAACCTCTTGATTTTGATTAGGATTTATTTAGACTACATACAAAATTTCTAAAACAACAAATTTAAATACCTCTAATTCTCTTGAATTTTGTAATAGCTTGCTATTATGAGTGGGACAGCTAACTGTCGGTAATCTTGTCTAAAAGGCAAAGGAAATGTTAAATGATTTCTGGATTGCTGAGGAAGGTCCGCGCATCTCCTTGTAATTTATTTTACTTGGACTTTTGAATCAGCAGTAAAAACTGTACGTCGTGAGGCGTGGTAAGGAAGATAGAGACGAGCCGATTTATTCGGGTGGAACGAGTCCTCCTGATTGATGCAATCACAGCTTCGTGAGCTTAGTCAGATGTTAGCACAAACTGTTTGGTTGAGTACAAGACAACACAAAGTTTGACAGAACGTGGCCTATGTCCCACTCTTTAATTTTTATCCAGAATAACTTCTCCAGTTAGAGTTTCTTTGTCTTCCCAGACATCAAATTCTTTTTCGCTTTCGCCATTTTCCATATCATCTCTATCATCCCCTCTACTCTCTGTTATCTCCATAAAAGCTTTTAACATATTCATTGCATCTTTCTCTGCTTCTTTTGGAGTGACTTCCGCAGAGTTGAATAATTCTCTCGCTTTGAAATACATTTTAATTCCGTTCGTTATTCCTTTTATTTTACCGTGTCTTGGCTGCTGATCCCAAGGCGGCGATTCCATTTCAGCACCCCGCATTTCTTTTTCTGAAAATAAAATCATATCGTATAATTTATCGAAGTCCAGTTTTATTGTAATGTCTGGCGACGGAGTTTCTTCTGGAAGCATTGGCTGTATCGTGAGAATATCCTGCTCATTTATTTTAATATAGAGATTAAAAATAATTTCTCCTGTTTCTCTGTCTTCAATTTGAAGTGCCGCGTTTACATTTCCACCATATTGTTCGGAGATTTCTTTAATCATTTTCATAAATTTTTTATTTTCTCTTATGGTTTCTTCTTCTTTTTCTGTAAGTCCCTCCTCATTTTCCCTTTCTATTTTCTCTTCTGGCGGTCCTGGAAATTCGTGGTTTTGCATTGAATTTTTGAATTCGTATTTAATAAAAGATTCCGGCGGGAAAATCCAAATTTTCATGTAAGGTGAAATGATTGTTACATCTTCTTTAAAATCGTCCATTTTTATTGTTTTGATTTCTTCCCAGTATTCTAATTTTCCAAATTCTGTTTCATATTCGAAGCTGATGAGATTGACGTCCATAATTTCGTTGATATCATTTTCATTTAAACATTTCATTCTGTGCGCTATCTCTCTTTGGTTGTCGACGTTTTGCCAGTAGAGTTCGAAGATTCCCGAAGATGCCTGTTCCCAGTTTTCTGCCGAGTTGGCTAAATACTTTTCAAAGAACCACTGTGCAAATTCTTGGTTGAACCCTTTTTCAAATTCTTGTCTTTGCCTGATAAAATTTTCAAGGTCATTCTTGCACCAATCAGCCTCGCCGCCGGAATAATATTTGTGTTTTAAATCCTGAATTTCTTCAAATGGATTTCCCCACCCGCCGAACCAAATAAATCCTTCTGTTTTCCCCTGACTTGTTCTGCATCCGCCACCGACTTGAAATACTCCTTTTTCTTGCTTGTGCTCGTCTTCATTTTTAAATTCTTCCCAGAAATCGTGACCCATTGTTCCTTCTTCGCATTCTTCTGAGCATTGTTTTATACAACCATTTAAATCTAATTCTTCTCCGCATTGCTTTTCGCAATCTTCAATGGATTTTTCGGATTTTTCGTCCTCGAGAACGCATCTTCCTACGCAGGGTTCTATAAGATTGCCATGACAACCACGCTTACAATCTTCTTTGCATCTTTCTAATTGCTCGTTTCTTTCTGATTCTTCTTCGTGCCCTCTTTCATCTTCCCTTCTGTCTTCATCTTTTAATTCTTCTTCTTGAATTACTTCGTTGACTTCTTCTGAGTTTTGATTTTCAATTTCATCTTCGGGTTGTTGCACTTCCTCTGGTTCTTTATTGATTTTCTCTTCTTCCTCTGGCGAATTTTCCGGCTCAGGCTCTTCTGTAACAAAACCAGTTACAACAAATCCTGTAATTTTTCCAGTGATAGATTTTATGCCACTTATTATGTTTCCTGTAATTTGAGTTTCTTCAACATCTTCTTTTGGTTCAGGTTCTGAGTTTTGTTGTTCTACAATTTTTTCTTCAGTCTCTTCTTTATTTTTTTCTTCCTCTGGCGGATTTTCTGTTATTTCTTTTTCAATTTCTGTATCTATCGTTTTTTCTTTCCGTTCCGGCAAGGTTACACATTTTCCGTTGCTACATACATCATTTTCATTCCCGCAATCACTTTTAATTTCACATTCATTTGCCACAATCTCTTCTTGCTCTTCACAATCTTCGGGACAAAGCGACTCTTCTCCCTCGTCGCAATAATCGTTTCCGCAAAGTTGACTTATTGGTCCTCCTCCCGCACAAACTCCCTGTAAACAAATTTCGCTTTCGCATTGCCAATCTTCGTCGCAGGATTCTCCGTTACCATTTCCCCAAGAACATTTTCCGACTCTGCATTTATTGTGCATGCATTCGTCGTCTGAACTACACTCTGATCCTATATCTTTTTTGTCCGATAGCCCGGGGTTGCAATCTTCGTCGCACTTGTCGTTTTCAAATGGTTCACAAAGACCGTTTCCGCATTCCCATTTGCAATCTGTTGGACAGTTGTACGAATCCTCTCCTTTTTCCGATTCGCATTCTTCGTTGCCGCAAACAGAGGTTTGTTCGTTTTCGCATCCGAAGCCCGTGTCTCGCCATAAACTATCAATACAAAATTCTACGATTATTTTTTCGCCGTTTTCACATTTCTCAAATTTTTTGTCTCCTGGTGTGCACTCTGGTTCCTGACATTCTTCCAAGTTGGATGTTTTACATTTATATTCAACACATTGTGCCTCTCCGCATAGTGGCTGTAGGCAATCGCTGTCGTCCTCGCAGTTGTCTTCGGTTTCTTCAATGCAGATTGGTTTTAATGGGCAGTTGTTTGAGTCTGTTCCCATAAATATTATGTAACCTGAGCAATCAATACTTTCGTGAATCGGACAGATAGCACAATCTTCCATGCAGTTTAAATTTTCCCCTTCTTCGCAAATATGGTTTCCGCAAATTGCCAATTGATTTTCTACTATTTCTTCTTTCACTTGGCAACTTCCTGAGATGCAATACATATCTACTGTTTCTTTAATGGTTTGGTTTTCTACGATTATTGTATTTGCAACTTTTCCGCAAATTCGTCCCATACATCGCGAATCAGCACAATCTATTTCTCCATTGTTGTTATCGTCTTCGTTGTTGTCGCAAATTTCTTCCCCCTTTTCTTTAAATTCTTCTACTAATCTTTTTTCAAATTCTGTCTGCTCGTAATAAAGTTCTCTTTTTTCGTAAGACGAGAATAAGTCTAAGTAAAAAGATTTTCTCTCATTATAATTGTCTTGTTTTATTTGCTCTACTTTTTTTCTTTTTTCTTGTTCTAACTCAATCCACCAGTATTCTGGAGAATTCTCTTGATTTTCATATTTTTTTCTGTCGGCTTCAAATTCTTTTTCGGCTTCTTCCCAAATGTTATTTGATTTTTCATTCCACGCTTCGCTGACCATTCTTAGTTTTTGCGACAAAACGTGCATCTGCCCGTAATTTTCTTGCCGAAATAATTGTTTGATTTCTTCTAAAATTTCCTTTGTTTCTGTTTTAAACTCTTGGCTGTTCATATTTTTTGTTTGTTCCCTGAGTTCTTTTTCGTCTATGCCCTGATTATTTTTTGGTTGATTGAAATGTTCTCTGCTTTCTATCCACAGGTCGAGATTAATGTATTTCCATTCGCATTCTTCACACATTTCTAATCTTATTTTTGCCTCGGTTTTTTCCGTTTCTAAAAAACTAATTTCATTTACAACGATTTTTTGGTCGGCTCTTTTATTTTCGATTCCAAAGATAGAGTTCATCAGGTCCTCGCATTTTTTCTGGCTCTGTCTCAAGTAATTTTCAAATGTTCTCTCTGTATTCACACTTTGCTCTGCGAGAATTTCTGCGTTTGATTGGGAGGGATTGGTGTTGAATGTTTCGGCTAATTTTTGGATGTTTTCTATTTTGTCTTGGATGTTTAATTGCTCTTGGGGTTTTTTGAAATTTGTTTCGAGGTGTAATCTGTAAACTATGGTTTTATCATTTCCTTCTCCAAATAAAGATGGAAATGCCATAATCCATATTTGTATTTTTTTGCCGTCGAAAATAATTTTTTTCCAAATTGGTACCAATTCTTTTAATTTTATATCATGATTTTCCTTTTCGACCCAAACCCATTTTGTTTCTTCTTGTGGTTCTCCGAGTGCTTGTCTTATTTGTTCTTGTTTTAATAATCCGCCTTCGTGTTCTTTAACTGCACCTAAAATTTTATTGAGGTTTGACTTAACGGCAGACGTATAAACCTGGAGTTGTATGTAATCTATATTTCCAGTTTCATAATTTTCTGCGTAATTTGTTATTTTTTGAATTTCAGAATCGATTGACTGGGATGAAACGAATGTGGATAAAAAGATAAATATGAATAGTAAAAGTATCACTTTTTTTTTCATGATTATTAATGGGAATATGGGTTTATATTTGTTATGATGAATTGCTCGGTGCAGGCGTTGTATTTTAGCTCTCTATAGACTTGGTTAGATGTTTTTTTGTAAAGTTGGGTTTTCTAATAGCAAACAAAAAAGCTTAAAAGCACTTCTTTCAAACTAATAATAGGATGTCTCAGGACACCCTGAGCTCCATGGGAATCGTAGGAATGTAAAATGATTTCTGCGACCATTACGGTAGCTCAGTGGGAGAGCACACGACTGAAGCTCGTGGTGTCGAGGGTTCGATTCCCTCTCGTCCCATCGAACCCGAGACGTCGAGGGCGAGTGATTCGCTTTCTCGAATATACAAAATTGGAACTATCTTTCGAGAATGTAAATTGCGAGCAGAAAACCTTTGCTCGAATTTTGTCTAAAGAAAAATAAAATTGACAAAATTTCAGTGTGCCCCGCCCAGTTTCAAATATATTTGGTAGGGTATAGAGTGAAGTTTGAGTAGATTCTGATGATGTAAAACATCGAATGCCCTTGGGCGCTCTCGTCCCATAAAATATGATAAAAAAATATAACAAATTAATCCGAGACAGAATTCCCGAAAAAATTAAAGCTAATGGAGAAACTTACAAATTTCATATCGCTGGGAATGATGAGTACTGGGACAAGTTAAAGCAAAAACTTTCTGAAGAAATTGATGAATTTAGGGAGCATCCCTCTATTGAAGAATTGGCTGATATTCAAGAAGTTGTTTATGCGATTGCAGATTTTAAGTTTGACGGAATTAGTAATCTTGAAAAAATCAGGGTTGAGAAGTTTAAAAAACGTGGTGACTTTGGAAGGCGATTGGTTCTTGATGAAACTGGCAGTAGATAAATACTTTTATAAATAAAGAATACTTTAATTTTTTATGAGAAATAAGAGTGGTGCACTTGAGATGTCGATTGGGACTATTGTTATTATTGTTTTGGCTATGTCGATGTTAATTTTAGGAATGATTCTTATTAAAAATATTTTTACTGGGGCGTCGGATAATATTCTGCAGATGAATGATAAAGTTAAAGATCAGATTAATAAGTTGTTTGTGGAGGACAAAAGAATTGTTGTTTATTTGCCGAATCAAAAAGCTTCAATCAAACAGAATGAAGATTGGGGTGTTGCATTTGGGATTAAAAATTTAGCAAAGGGAACTGTCGAGGCTGGGAGGTTTCATTATGATGTAACTGTTTCAGATCCTGATGTTAGACAGAAGTGCGGAGTTGATGAAAGAACTATCGAAGGTTGGATTACTACAGGAAGAAGTGATGATGTGACAATTTCGCCTGGACAGAATTATTTTGGCATTATTAGATTTTTAATTCCTGAGACTGCACCTCTTTGTACGGTTAGGTTTCATCTTGATGTGACTAAGGATAATGTGCACTATCAGGCTGGTTTCTTCGACGTAGAAGTATTAGCTTAGATTTAAATAAACTTTTTCTAATTAAGTATATGGTAAAAATTTGTGCGATTGGGGATTTTCATGGAAAGTTTCCTGCGAAATTAAAAAATAGAATAAAAAAAGAAAATGTTGATTTGATTTTATGTACGGGAGATTTGGGGGGTAGTGATAAATTATTAAAAATTGTTTTCAAATATTTTGAAGAAGGTTGGTATAATATTGTTGGAGAGAAGAAGGCGAAGCAATATATTATGGAAGATTATAATTCTGGCAAGAAGATTCTCAAAGAATTAAATTCTCTTGGAAAGATTGTTTATTTAACTAATGGAAATTGGGATTTTGTTAGTAATGCGAAAGCACAAAGAATAGGGGGATTGAAATTGAAATCTTATCCTGCTATTATTAAAAGAATGAAAAATTTGAGGATGTATAATAAGGCATATAGAAAACTTGATGTGTTTAGTATTTTATTTTTTGGGGGTTTTGTTACTTCCGGGGCTTATCTTGATAAGAAAGTTAGACCAGAAAAAGAGAGAAAAAGATATATTAAGAAAAATAAACAAGAAATAAAACATATTATGAAATATTCAAAAAAACCTGTTGATATTTTATTGGCACATTACCCTGCTTACGGATTTTTTGATAAGGTTAACTATCTCGGAGAAAATCCTATGAATGGGAAACATGTTGGTTTTAAGGGGTATGTTAAATTTATTAAGAAAAATCAGCCCCGGCTTTTTATTTGCGGACATATGCACGAATATCAGGGAAAGAAAAAATTAGGAAAAAGTTTAATTGTGAATCCCGGGGCGGCATTTGATGGAAAATGTGCGATTATTGATTTTGATGAGAAAAAGAAAAAGGTTAAAAGTATTAAGTTTGTTAAGTGAATATGGTTTTAAAATTTTATAATACACTAATAAGAAAGAAAGAGAAATTTGTTCCAATCAAGAAGGATAAGGTTGGGATTTATACTTGCGGACCGACGGTTTACTGGTTTGGACACGCTGGAAATATGAGAGCTTATATTTTTGCAGATGTTTTGAAGCGAGTTTTGACATTTAATGGTTTTGATGCAAAACATATTATTAATGTAACTGATGTCGGACACTTAACGTCGGATGCAGATGAAGGAGAAGACAAATTAGAAAAATCAGCAAAAAGGGAAGGCAAGACAGCGAAGGAGGTTAGCCATTTTTATTTTGATGCGTTTTTGAAAGACTTTAAGAAATTAAATTTGATTGAGCCGTTTAAGTGGACTTGGGCGACGGAACACATTAAGGAACAGGTTGATATGATTAAGGTTTTGGAGAAGAAGGGTTATACTTATAGAACGAGTGATGGGGTTTATTTTGATACGTCGAAGTTTGCAGATTATGGGAAATTATCGAGAAAGAAAATTGAGGGACTTGAGGGTGGGAAGAGAATTGATTTAGGTGAGAAAAAAAATATTACCGATTTTGCTTTATGGAAATTTTCTAAACCCGAAGAAAAAAGACAACAGGAATGGGATTCGCCATGGGAAGTTGGGTTTCCGGGTTGGCATATTGAATGTTCGGCAATGGCATCGAAATATTTAGGAAAACATTTTGATATTCATACAGGGGGAGAAGACCACATCCCGATTCATCATGAGAATGAGATTGCACAAAGCGAGGCAACGTTCGGGAAAAGTCCTTGGGTGAATTACTGGATGCATGGAGGATTTTTGAATTTTAAGGGCGGGAAGATGTCAAAGTCGGCGGGGACGGTTAAGACAATTAGCGAGCTGGAAGAGAGTGGAGTTAGCGCTTTAGCTTATAGAT
Organism: archaeon; assembly: GCA_030605415.1. Taxonomy (GTDB): domain Archaea; phylum Nanobdellota; class Nanobdellia; order Pacearchaeales; family GW2011-AR1; genus JAGVXH01. The sequence continues at coordinate 11,752 of JAUWIJ010000009.1, forward strand.
ATTTTACCTATACCGCACACTACAGAAAACCACTAACTTGGAGCAAAGAGGCGCTTGAGGGCGCGGTAAGTTCGTATAAAAAATTGAAAAATATTGTTTCTGGGATTGAAAGTAGCGAAGGTGTGAATAGGGAATATTTGAAAGAGTTTGAAAATAGAATTAATGATGATTTAGATATGCCGGGGGCGGTTGCGGTTTTATGGAAATTAGTTCGGGATGAAAAAGTTGGGGGAAAGATTGGGACAATTAAAAAAATGGATGAGGTTTTTGGGTTGGATTTGTTGGAGAAGGAGGAAGTTAATTATATCATAAAACTTTCTGACACTCTAAATATTAAAGATTCTTTAGAAAAAATAAATATTCCAAAAGAAATAAAAGAAATTATAGAAAACAGAGCTAAAGCAAGAAAAGAAAAAGATTGGAAGAAGTCTGATGAATTAAGAGATGACTTACAGAAAAAAGGAATTATAATCCGAGATATAGAGAATGGATATGAGATAGAGAAAGTTACAAGTATAGATGGCAGATATTCTCTTGTAGAAATTAATATGGGGCGAGCGAAAGAATTGAAAAAAAATGAAGACATAACTATTATAAATACTCCCGCAGGAAAGAAATTTTTCAGAAACCTAAACAAAAAAGAATTCAAATTTTTAAAAAAACTCGATAAAAAAATATGAACTGAGGAATAAGATAAAAATGGTAACAGATTATGAAAAATAACAAATAGAATGTATTTGAAAAAGATACTATTTATTTTTTTCAAAACTTGTTATTTTTTCAGAATAATTTTGAGAACCACATTTTGGACATTTTTTAAAATCTTTCAGCCGATTGTCAGAAGATTGGGCATTTCTATTTGCTTGTGCAGATGCAGATAAATTTCCTCCGACAGCAGTTCCCAAACCCGCGAGACTGTTAATAACTGAACTTCTGTTAAGAGAATCCTCTTCGCTTTTTAATGAATGCCATTTTCTCCCGCATCTATTACATCTTCTCTCATATTCATGCACTGTTCTCTCTTTTCTTTCTTTATCTTCTTTAATTTCTTTTTGATAGTTTGCTTCATAGTCTTCTGCGAATGAAATTATTTCTTGAATCTTTTTGTTTTTATATCCTAATACCATATAGCCCATAAATCCAAAAAGGGCTAAGACAAAGATTACTGAATTTGTAATACATATAAATCCAAGAATGATTATGACACCTATTATAATTATCCCAACTTGTTTCCCCCATTCATAATTTTTATACTTTTCTTTTAATTTCTTTAAATTTTCATAGCAGAATTTATTTCTCTCTTTCTTTGATTTAAATTTTTTATTTTCAAATTTTATTACCATTTTATTACTTATTATTAAAGATATTATTTAAACTTATTCTTTTAATATTTGAATACCAATTTATTTTTCATTAAATAGTTAAACCTTCCATCACCCTATTCTACATGAATAACATCTCAAAAACTATGCAAATTCTTGCAAAAAAATATCCGCGTTCTACTACTACTTTGAATTCGATGAGAGGAAATTCTACGCCGTTTGAGATTTTGATTTCGTGTTTGCTTTCTTTGAGGACGAGAGATGAGGTGACTGATGTTGTTTCGAGAGATTTATTTAAGGTTGCGAGGACACCAGAAAAAATTTTAAAATTGCCTGATAAAAAGTTGAAGAAAATTATTTTTAAGACCGGGCATTTTAATAAAAAAGCTGAAATTTTGAAGTCGGTTTCCAAAGAATTAATTAAAAAATTTGATAGCAAAATTCCAAATAGTTACAATGAATTAATTTCGATTAAGGGCGTTGGACCGAAGACCGCGAATATTGTTTTGGCGTTTGCTTTTGGGAAATTGGTTTTGCCGATTGATATTCATTGTCATAGAATTCCGAATCGACTTGGATGGATTAAAACGAAAACTCCTGAAAAAACAGAAAAAGAACTAGAAAAAATTTTGCCAAAGAAATATTGGAGGGATTTTAATTCTGCATTTGTTCAGTTTGGCAGAGAAACTTGTTTACCAGTGAGTCCGTGGTGTTCGAGATGCCCTGTTGCGAAATTTTGTGAGAGGGTTGGGGTTGGGCGGAGTAGGTAAGATTAAAAAGGGATTTCTGTTATGAATGTTAAGATGGTAAAAGAAAATAGGTTTGCATTTATTGATCAGTCGTATAAGCCGACGAAAAATGATTTGATTTGTTTGTTTAAAGTGACACCGAATAATATGGGTTTTTACGAGGCTGCAAATAATGTTGCATTGGAAAGTTCGGTCGGGACATGGACACCAGTTTCTTCAAATCAGAAATATGTGAATAAATTAGGGGCGAAGGTTTTTGCGACTTCTGGGGACTGGGTTAAGATTGCATATCCGCAGGAGTTATTTGAGGAGGGAAGCGTTTCGAATATTTTATCATCAATTGCGGGAAATGTTTTTGGGATGAAATGTATTAAGGGTTTGAGATTAGAAGATGTTAAATTTCCGCAAAAATTATTGAAGAGTTTTCCCGGACCTCGTTATGGAATTGCTGGTTATAGAAAAATTTTGAAAGTCAAAGACAGACCGCTTGTTGGGACAATTGTTAAGCCGAAGTTGGGATTGAAAACAAAAGACCATGCGAAAGTTGCTTATGAAAGTTGGATTGGCGGTTGTGATTTAGTTAAGGATGATGAGAATTTATCGTCGCAGAAATTTAATCCGTTTGAAAAAAGGGCAGTGAAAACTTTGGAGATGTGTGATAAGGCGACTGAAGAAGTTGGGGAGAAAAAGGGTTATTTGATTAATGTGACTTCGGAAGCTATGACAATGTTGAGACGGGCGGATTTGGTCAAGGAGCTTGGTGGGAAGTTTGTGATGCATGATATTATTACGGCTGGATTTGCGAGTTTGGAAACTTTGAGAGGAAATTGCAAACTTGGAATTCATGCACATCGGGCAATGCATGGAGCTTTTACTGAGAATCCAAATCATGGTTTGTCTATGATGTGTGTTGCAGATTTTGCACGGATGGCTGGTGTTGATAGTTTACATATTGGGACGGGAATTGGGAAGATGAAGGGTGGTAAGCGAGAGGTCGGAGAGATTAATGAAGAGATGGAGCAGAAAAAAGTCGCTAAGACGAAGCATCGGTTGGAGCAGGATTGGGCTGGATTGAAATCTGTGTTTTCGGTTTGTTCGGGTGGAATTTATCCGGGACATATTCCGTATTTGATGAAAAATTTTGGAAAAGATATTATCATTCAGGCAGGGGGAGGGGTACATTGGAATCCACGAGGAAGTCGGTACGGAGCTATGGGAATGAGACAAGCAGTTGATGCGACAATGGAAGGTGAGAGATTAGAAAATTATGGCAAAGATCATTTAGAACTTAGAGAAGCATTAGAAAGGTTTCCTAAGCTAAGGTTTTAGGGGTTTTGGGTAGACTATGTTTTAGGGATAAGCATATCTTATTAATTATTCAGTGGTAACAATCGATAAATATATAAAGTAGAATATTTTATTATAATTATGAAAAGCGAGAAAAATTTAGTAAGAAGATTGAACAATGCAATTTCTAAAAGCGGCACTTCAATGGGACCTTCATCGACAAATTTAATTTTGTATGGACCAATAGATAAAAAATTAATCAGTAAAGAAAATTTGAGTATTTTGGAATATAATACAGAGGTGTTTGAAGATACTTATAGAAATCATATTTTCCCAAAATATAAGGGAATAGTCCGTACGATGACTAAGAGGAATTCGGATTTTCCTAATAATAAAAAAGAGTTATATAACTATTTTATGAAAAGAAGTCCTGAAAGTATCAGAAGAAAACTCAGAAATTCTTACGATGGACAATTTGGATTAGACAAAGCGACTGCACAAGCCGTGTTTAGTGAAAAAAAGATTTACAACGAAAATTATGAGAATTTAAAATTTTTCTTTAATAGAGGTAGCGAAGATATGTTTAGTATGAGATATAAAACTTCGGAAAAAATAAAGAAAAAATTACATACTAATTTTGAGAAAATGACCCGTGACGAAAAAAACAATTTGTTAAATTTTGTTGTGGATATTGCCGAGAACGATTATACTTTCTGGAAAAATTATGATAAGTATAATAAAAAATATAGCAAAGAAGTCTTGGATATGATGATAGGAGACCTGGCTGGAATTAAGATAGTAGATTTAAATCAAAAACGGGCAGAAAGAACTATGGAAAGATTACATAAAGATAGAAAGAAAACTGATTTTTATAATTTTTTTACTGTTGATAAAAGATTTGATGATCATCGGAAAAGAAACAAAGATAATAGACCAGGAGGAATCCATTATATTTTAATTGATAAGGCATTGTCAAATTATCCTCTTGAAGTTCAATTCAGGAGTATTCAAGACGAATTTTTTAATTTATTCGGAAAACACGCACATTATCTTTATTCTTTAAATGATAAAAAATCCAATCCTGCAACTAATGATTAAATTATATTTGTTAGGTTTTAAATAGCTTTAAAATATATATCGGAATGAGAGAATTTATTTATTATTCTAAAAATGCTGTAACTGCGGGGAATATGATTAAGGATAATTTGATGAGAGCGGGGCGGACAAATTAGGTATTAGGGATTTGGGACATAAACGAGGTATTTGGGATTTGGGATTTGGTATTCGTGGGAACGGGGAACGGGAGTGGGGACAGGGGAGCGAGGGATTTGGGATTTGGTATTTGGGACATAAACGAGGTACACGAGCTAGGTATTTGGGATTTGGGATTGGGTATTAGATTTTTGTTGCGCTCTTTGTTCGCGATTACAATTTCGAATAATAATTAAGTCTATAAATCAATGATGCTTAATATATTTATGAGAGAATTTATTTATTATTCGAAGTCGGCGGTTACTGCCGGGAATATGATTAAGGATAATTTAATGAGGGCGGGACGGATGGATATTGTTTGTAATGTTATTATTTCTGTGTTTTTTGTTTCGAATGCGATGAGGGATGACGTTAAGTTGCATTTGATTTTTGATGGACCTCCGAATGCTCCGAGACATTTGATTTTGGAGTCAAATAAAGATATGCCGATTTCTAAGAAGAATGTTGCGGGTTTGATTAAGAAATTGTTGTATAAAGCGAAGGATGAAGAGGGGTTGAGGGAGATTGTGCCGGGATGTTTTATTGAGAAAAAAAGTTTTGAAAAGGTTGTGAAGGAGTTAGATAAAGAGGGTAAAGACGTTTTGTTGTTGAGTGGTCGCGGAGTTGATATTCGCGAGAAGGATTTGCATGATGCAGTTTTTATTATCGGAGACCACGAAGGTTTCCCAAAAGATAAGGCGAAATTTCTGAAAAGAATTGATTCTGTGAGTGTGGGGCCAAAGACACTTTTTGCAAGTCAGGTTATAACGATTTTGCATAATGAGATTGACCGACAGCATCTTTGATGCTGAGGAACACGGACGAGGAACGAGCGAGGTATTTGGGATTTGGGACACAAGCGAGGGATTTGGGATTTGGGACATAAACGAGGTATTTGGTATTTGGGATTCGTGGGGAACGGGAGCTGGTACAGGGGAGCGAGGGATTTGTGATTTGGGATTTGGGATTTGTGGGGACAGGGAACTATCGACTACTAACTACCAACTACAAATTGGGAACGGGGATTTGGTTTTTGTGGGAAGGGGAGCTGGGAGGAAATTTGAATACATATTGTGAAGTATAATAATTAATTTAAAGGCATATTATTAAGAGAATTTATGAATTTAGAATATTCTTTGATTGGCAATATAAACTTGTTACAAGCTAATAAAATTATAGGAGCGCTTAGCCGTTCAAGAAAAGTTGAAATTGCTGATGAACTCCCTGATGGAAGATTAAGTCACATAGTAATCAAAGACACTACAACACCTGTGGGTATATTGGAAATGAAACCTTAGAAAAGGTTAATCCGAATGATAAAAAATTGAAACCCTATCATGATTTGTTAAAGGGAATTTATAGGATAGTAACTAATACTAATGAAGTCCTTTAATTTTTTTGTTTTGGGCATAATTATAAAAACCATAAAGTGTATTTGTCTATATGGATAAAGATGAAATTATTACGAAGATTCAAGAAAAGGAGAATCTAATCAGGAACAAAAAAATTGTAGCTGTCTATTTGTTTGGAAGTGTTGCAAATGGTAATGTCACAGCTCTCTCTGATGTTGATATTTGTGTTATTGGAGAGAATTTAGAGTTTGACGAGATGGCAAAAATTTATAGAGAATTTCCTGAAAATTATGATGTTTCGTTTTTTAATGAGATGCCAATTTGGATTAAGATGAGGGTATTAAAAGGGATTTCTGTGATTGTGAATGATAAGGAAAAGTTGTATGATGTTTCTTTTAGAACTTTGGCAGAGTATGAGGATTTTAAACCTACAATAGCTAGAATAATTCAAAGGAGGTTTGGAGGATGTATGACAACGAAAGAATCGCGATTATAATTGAAGATATTGATAATTATTTTATTATGCTTGGCAATATGAATATAAAATCTTCTAATGATTTGGACGACGTGAAGTATCTTGCTTCGTCTATGGCTATTTTTTCCATCATTAATCGGACAATTGACCTTGCCGGAGAGATAAATAGAGGGAGGGGAATGGGTAGTCCTCTAGAATATAAGGATCTTTTTGACGCCTTAATGTCCGCCAAAATAATTTCTAAAAATAGGAAAGAAAAACTTTCAGATTTAGTCAGGCTAAGGAATAAATTTGCCCATAGGTACGAATTTATTAATGGCAAAGCTATTTTAGATGGTATTCAAAAATTAGAAGAAGTTAAGGAATTTCTTGATGATGTAAAAGAGGAAATTAAAAAATGAAAAAAGCAGCAAAGATTATTGTGCAGGGAACGGTGCAGGGAATTTTTTTTAGGCAGTTTGTAAAGGAGCACGCTGATAATCTTGGGCTGGTTGGATTTGTGCGGAATTTGGAAAGTGGCAACGTTGAGATTATTGTTGAGGGTAAAGACGAGCAAATTGAGAGGATGGTTGGGTTTGTGCGGAAGGGACCGGAACATGCGCAGATTAGGAATGTGCAGATTGAGGGAAAAAAGTGGTCTGGGGATTTTAAGGAATTTAAGGTTCTTCGGTTTTGAAAGTTTTATAAAGTGGCTTGTGATAAGAGATATATGGCAGATAAATTTTTTTGGGCTGATGCTATTGCAGACAGAATAATCAAAGAGAAGGGCGACAAAGAGGAATATGTTTGTGCTTCTGGCGTTACTCCGTCGGGTCAGGTTCACATTGGAAATTTTCGTGAAGTTATCACTACAGATATGGTCGTGCGGGCATTACAGGATAAGGGCAAGAAAGTAAAATTCATTTATTCGTGGGATGATTTTGACAGATTCCGGAAAGTGCCTAAAGGCATTGGAACCGATTATAAAAAATATTTCGGAATGCCAATTAGTGATATCCCATCACCGTATGATAGTTCAATGAGTTATGCTAAATATAACGAGAAGAAATTTGAAAATTCGTTAAAGAAAATTTGTATTAAACCTGATTTTATTTATCAGAATGAAATGAATAAGAAATGTGTTTACGCGGATTTGATTAAAGTTGCGTTGGAGAAAAAAGACGAGATAAAAGAGATTCTTAATAAGTTTAGAAAACAGCCGCTGGCAGATGATTGGTGGCCGATTATGATTTATTGCGATAAGTGTAAGAAGGATTTTACTACGATAACTGAGGTTGATGATTATAATATATCATATAAATGTAAATGTGGGCATATTGAAACTTTTGATATTCGAAAAAAGGGAATTGTTAGCATCCGGTGGAGGATTGATTGGTCATTAAGATGGAGATATGAAGCTGTTGATTTTGAGCCGGGTGGAATTGACCATAGCGTTTATGGTGGTTCGTTTACTACAGCGAAGGAAATTTCCAAAAAAGTTTTTGATTTTGAACCGCCGATTTATCAATTTTATGAATGGATTGGAATTAAGGGTGGCGAAGCGTTCAGTAGTTCTGCGGGAAATGCTTTAACTTTGGAAGAGGTTGAAGAAATTTATGAACTTGCTGTTCTGAGATATCTATTTACTGGAACAAAACCTAAAAGTGTTTTTCAGATTAGTTTTGATAATGATGTTATTAGTATTTATGAGAAGTTTGATGCATTGGAAACAAAATATTTCGATGGGAACTGTAATCCTTGCGAGAAGCGAATGTATGAGATGTCTGTTGTTAACGTTCCAAAGAAGAAACCTGAGCGAGGTGGGTTTAAACATCTAATAACAATGGTTCAAATTGGCAAAATAAAAGCGTTGAATAATTATGATAAGATTCGTGCAGAGAAGGTGGCGATTTGGTTAGATAAGTATGCAGGAGAGGATATGAAATTTGAAGTTCAAAAAAAGGTTGATGGGAAATTTAGTGAGAATGAAAAGGTCGCACTTGTTGCATTGAAAAATGTGTTGAAAGAAAGAGAATATAAAGAGGATAAAGAATTATTTAATAAATTTTATGAGATTTGTGAAAAGGTTGGTTTGAGTAATATTGAATTTTTTGATGTTGCGTATAGGGCAATTATTAAAAAAACTAGAGGTCCCCGATTGGCGAGTTTAATTAGATTTGTTGGACAGAAAAAAATTATTAAACTACTTGAAGGTTTGAAATAAGATGGCGTTAATTGTAAAAAGTAAAATTAAAAAGCTTGTTGATTTGAATGTCGGGGAAGAAGTTGCGAGAGCATTGGAAAGGCGAGTTGAAGAAATTTTGAAGAAGGCTGAAGAAAGGGCAAAGGCGAATCAGCGGCGGACAATTTATGCGAGGGATTTGTAGAGTATTTAGCATACATAATTTTATAATCATCCACTTATTTATTTTTATATGATAAATAAAATGGAAGAAATAAATTTGAGATTATGCAATGACCAAGTCCTTGCGAATAAAAAATCTGAAGATTTTTGATTATGGAAGTTAAAAGTGTTGATGTTGAGAAGAAATTAAAAAGAAAAGATTTTCTTGAAGAAATAAAAAAGGCTTCCAGCGAGGAGTATATTACGGAGTGGGACGATGAGGGGCGAATTGGCGTTCAAAAGAAAAAGTCTAATGTTAAGCGTGGTTCGATGAGCAAGAGTTCTGGGGGCGCTTTTGAACTTAAGGTCAGAAAAGATTTGGAGGAGAAAGGTTGGATAGTTGATAAGTGGTCAAATAATGTTGAATTTGAGGAGGATAAAAATGCCATTTAATAAGGGAATGATTCCATTTAATAAGGGAAAAAGAAAAAATGAGTGGGAAGTAGCGAAAACTTACAAAAAAATCTGTCCTGTATGTAAAAAAAAAATAGAGGCAAAAAGAAACAATCAAATATATTGCAATATTGTTTGTTATTCTTTATCTGATAAATTGCGCGAGTGTGCTAAAAAAAGTGTTATGATAAAAAATAATGCAATTAAAAAATACCATAAAGGACACATGCATTCTGAAACAACTAAGGCTAGAATAAGAAATAATCCAAATAGATATTCTTTTTCAAGTGGAAAAGACAATCCTGGGCGTAATAAATCAAAAGAAACTATTTTGAAAATAAAGGAAAAAAGACTACATCAAAAAGTTCTAAAAAAAGATACCAAGCCCGAGGTAATTATGCAAGACTTGTTAAAAAACTTGGGAATAAATTTTATTAAACATAAGCCAATTGTAAATATAAAACATAAATATCAATGTGACATTTTTATAAGTCCAAATATTATTATTGAATGTGATGGGGATTATTACCATAATTATCCTGATGGCAGAGAAATAGATAAAATTAGAACCAAGGAACTACAAAAAGAAGGATTTAAAATTCTTAGATTTTGGGAACATCAAATACATAATGATTTAGATTTTTGTAAAAATAAAATTTTAGGAATCCTAAAATGAAAAGGGGGAGATTGGTTAGGTGTAAGCCGAAATTTAATCTGTTTACAAAAAAACTTGTAATGAATACTGGGGGGTTCCCGGATTTTGTTTGTTTTCAAAAAATGAAAGATGGTTTATATGAAGTGATTGGGATTGAGGTTAAGATGAATGGGATGCTGAGTCGAATTGAGAAGGAAAAGTGCAGGTGGTATTTGGATAATGGGATTTTTAGTAAGATTTTGATTGCGGGAAAAATAAAAGAAAAAAATAGGGTTCGAGTTGAGTATATTGATGTTGAGAAAATTTTGGAGAGGATGAGATGAAGCGTCTCGGAGTTCGGACGCTTCGCTGGTCGGAGGGTCGGTGGTCGGACGCTACCCTCACAGATATAAAGGAGAGACAGGTTGGGGCACACTGTTCGCTGGTCGGGAGTTGGGGGAGGGGCATAGTTATATTTAAATATAAGTTAGATTTGTGATTAGTATGAGTTTATGTTTGAGTTTAGTTAAGGTGGCTGGAGCGACTAGGTCTAAAAGATATTCTAATGACAGGAAATTTGATATATCTTTATTTAATGCGGATATGTCTATGTCCCAATGGATTCAAGATTCTTATATACATGTGAAGGAACTTCAAAAGGAACTGAAATATTTAGATAATCAATATACAGATAGATAGTATTTTTTGCTTAGTTGTGCATAATGTTGTCTTTTGATAAACTTTTCTCCATAGGTAAATATAAGAATACTAAAATCTCTTTGGATTTAATATGGTAAATCTCTCTAAAATATTTTTCTTTGTAGTTTTTTTCTTTGTATTTGTCCCAATTATTAGTGCAGTCTGCGAAGATAATCAGATTGATATTAATTTGGCATCGTTGGAAAAATTAGATGAACTTGTTGGAGTTGGTCCTGCTTATGCAGAGCAAATAATTAATTTAAGACCATTTGAATCTGTGGATGAATTAGTAAAAGTTTCTGGAATTGCAGAAAGAAGATTGGCAAATATTAAGGCTCAAGGTCTTGCTTGCGTTGATGGTGAAACCAGTGAGGAATCTGACGCGGAAGAAGAAATAATTATCGAAGAACGAGAGACCATAGAAGAGCCAGACGTTATCGATTATCAAGTAGATAGCTCTATTGAAGAGGATGAAAACATCGAGATAGTTTTAGATAAAAAAGTCGAGACTATTTCGTTGAATAGTCAAGTAGTCGAAGAAGAAAATTTAGTTTATAATTCAAAGAATGCACAAGTTGTTGATTATTTGGTTTATGGGTTCGCGGTGTTTTTGATTTTTGTCGTTGGATTTTTGATTTGGGAAAGGCGGTGAGAAACAAAGTTTCTCAAGGTATTTGGGATTTGGGGAGAGCAACATTGGAGATGTTGCGGTTGGGAGTTTGGTGTTAGGGGTTTGGAGTGGGGGAAGTGGGGGACTCCTAACTACCAACTATTAACTGGGAATGGGGCAATAGGGATTTGAAAATTAAAATTTGGCAGAAAGGTTTTAAAACGAGTTTGTATTAAATAGAAAATGGTTAGGGCGATAATGATTGTTGAGATGGCGGGGCGACCGGCGGAGCATTTAACGACCGCTTTAGAGAAACATATTGGAACTCTTAATGAGGTAAAGGATATTGCCGTTCATTCTATTAAAGTTAGTGAGCCAAGGGAAATTGATATAAAAGAAGGGGATGGCGGGGAAAAGATGTGGACTGCTTTTACCGAAGCGGATTTTGAGTGTGAAAGTTTTGCGCGGTTAAGTGAGACGATGTTTGATTTTATGCCTTCGTCGATTGAAGTTATTGAGCCGTCTAAGCTGAGTTTGGACATGACTGAAGTAACAGATTTGTTGAATAATATTTCGGGGCGGATGCATCGGTATGATGAAATTGCGAAAGTTCTTGGAGAAAAATATAAGCAGATGGAAGCGCAATTGCAAATGGCAAAAAAAATATTAACGGTGAGAGATGCTGAGATTGTTGAATTGAAGGGAAAGAATGATAAGAAGGTTACGAAGAAAATTTCTAAGAGAAAAATTGTTAAGAAGAAAGTTGTTAAGAAGTGATTAGGTTATTTAATATGAAATATATGAAAAATAAAATTTGTGGATTAAGCAACGAAAGAGAAACTCAGTTGAGAGATTTATTGATGAACAAAACAGGTACTGTCTCTGCTGAAGACGCATTAGAAAATGCGAAAAATAGATGGTTGAAATAAGAAAAACAAAGAATAACTAACTCCTTCCCATCGCTCCGCTAATTCTTTTTGTTTCGGGGGTCCCTGTCATTCGTTTTTTGAATTTTTCTGAAGCTTCTTTCATTTGGTCTTCGGGAGTTTTTGGTGTTATTTGTTTTTGTTTTTTGTAGAGATAATATCCTCCTCCTCCAAGGACTGCGAAAATAATTAGTGCGATTAGCCAACCATAATTTCCTGATTCATCTTCTTTTTCATCAGGTTGACAGGTTGAGAGACAACAGGATTCCCCATTTTTTGTAAAGACTATTTTGATGTCACATTCTTCGTTGGGCTGACAAACTGTTCCGGATTTTTCTTCGCACGTTTCTTCTGATATTTCAAAATCTTCTTCCGTGCTTCCTTCGGGTAGAACAAATAAACTTAATGGAACTGATAGCGCGTGTTGAGTTTCGTTTTGTATATAAGTAATATTGACGTATCCCTGAAAGTGTCCTGAAACTTTTGGAGTTAAAATTAGAGTTAGGTTTTGAATTCCCCGCGCCGACATATCTTCGGGTTGTTCAATTTCTATAAACGATAAATCTGATGTTGCATGGATGTCTGTTATGTTATCGTTGCCGAAGTTGAAGAATTGAATTATTTCCTGGGTTTTGTTATTTGTGAAAAGTTCCGCTAAAAGCAATTCGGGTTCATGTCTTAAATCATATTTTACTAATGGTGATTCGAATGTTGCATTTGCAGTTGGGTAGATTATAGGAACCGAGAATTCTTTGTAAGATGAAATATTGAAGTAGGAAAAAATTTGCGCTGGACTTAATGTAATTTCCTGAGTTGCCAGTGGCTCTAATGAAGATTCGTTTTCTCCGTATGTGAAATTTAATGTTATGGTTCCCTTATTGATTAATTTTATCGTTGGAGTTTCAGTTGTGAAAATAAAGCCAGGCTTGATTGAGAGTATTTCGGTTGAGGTTTCGTTTGTTTCTTCGTCGACTATTATTTGATTTGTTATGTTAAATGGTTTTGTTATTGTAATTGATTTTAGAATGTCGGTTTCTTTGTATAGAACATTTGCGATTTGGACTGAAAAGTTTCCCTGTCGGGTTGTGTAAATATACAGATAATGTGTGTCCTCGTAGAATGTGATATCTGATTCGAACGGAACTTGTTTTCGTCCTTCGTAGAATGTGATATCTGACTGCTCGATTTGTTTTGTGAATTCGCCCGTAGTTGTTATTGTGGCAATGATTGTTTCGCCTGGCTGTGTCTGTTCGTGCTGGAATATTAGTAATGGAGTAGCTGTTGTCAAAGATATTAAAAATAATGACAGGAAAATTATTGCGCCTCTTTTCATAATTTGGGAAAAGTTAAGGGATTAATAAATCTTTGTCTATAATTTTTAACTTTTCCCAGAGCTTAGAGCGAAATTCCGGGGAAGAACTGAGAGGGGGGGCTTATCAGCTTCGCTGATAGTTGGGTGTACCCTCACTAATTTACTTTCACTATTGGTTGGGGCAGACCCTTGGGGGTTGGGGGTTTGGAGTGGGGAGGGGGGCGGTTCTAAGAGCGAATGAAATGAGCGGTCTGAGGACGGAAAAACGGGAAGTTTTTCCAGAACTTAGAGCTCAGTACTCAGAACTCAGAGGGGAAACGGGGACAGGGGACAGAAGACAGGGACGGGGCACGCCCCCGGGGCAGGGCTTTCGGGAGTGGTAGTTCTAAGTCGGCGTGCCCCAACCTGTCTCTCCCCTATATCTGTGAGGGTATCTCAGAGTGAATGAAATGAACGGGCTGAGTTCTCAGAGTGAAACGACCTAAGTTCTGAAATTTAGGAGCAAAGCGATCTAAATTTAACGAGACATATTTTTTAGTTTTTGGAAGGTTTCTGACATTGCACTATCTCTGTGAGTTGGTCGTGGTTGTTGTACTCGAGCAACTGGAGGACGAGGTCTTCTTAATGGAGGAAAGCCAGGTCGCGGTGGCATTCCTGGTCGGGGTCCTCGCGGAGCTCCGCCTTCGTCTTTTTTGAATTTGGTTTTAATCTGAAACCAGAATAATTTTAACTTGTCTCGGTAGACATATCCTATTGCAATGAGGACTGTTAGAATTAAAACTGTTAATACCCATATCCACCATGAGCTTGGTATATCGTCTGTTGTCGTTGTTGTTTTTGTTCGGCAACAAACCTGAGTTCCGTCGCAGGAATATGTCGGCATTGATTCTTGATAGTCGGAACAGGTATCCATACAGGTGTAAAAGTTTGCCTCACATTCGGTTTCTTGGGGTCTGTCTTTGCATGTTCCGGTGCAACAATTGGACGTGTCGGTTGCCTTTCGTTCATTGCCTATACATACTTCATCAGACTGACATTCTTCTCCTCCATATTCGGAACAGGTTTTTATGTTTTCCGTCATGCAACATGTATCTGATAGTGATGCGCAAAAGTAATTGTCTCCGACGTCTTCAGAACTTGGGCAATCAAATGAGGGTATGCAAAAGTAACCTGCTTCAGAGCAATATGTTACGCTGGAACCGGTAGTTGATAAGCGTCCTGCTCTTCCTGATAGTGCCCATAGAACAATTGCTGTGTCTCTTATTGAATTTTGCCAGCAATCATTGGAGCCCTGTGAAAATAATAGCCAGTCTTTTGCTTTTGTAATTTGTTCTGACGATGAACCACCGAGGGCGATTAGCGCTAAAGATGTATCATAAAATCGGTTGTATGCTGAAGATTCTGCTTCCCAATAATTTCCGAGTTTTTGGCTGGCAATTAATTGCGTTGCGTAATCTTCATAATTTGTCAGCATATAAATAAACGCTTCAGGTAAATATCTTTCGTTTGTGTCAGCCATTGCAATTACGTAAGGGATGAATTCTTCGACGTTGTGTCCAGTTTGTAGTAAAGCTAATGTTGCCCAGGCTGTTGCTTCATAGTCGCACGAGCCAGCGCCGAAACATTTTGAATTTACATTCAGTTCGATTGAACCGAATGCTGGGGAGGATTCTGTTCCTTCAAGAACATAAATCGTTTGGGAATTTCTGTTTTTATATAATAGGTTTGCTATGAATGACTGGTCGCATGATATTATGAATTTTTCTTCGTAACAACTTGGCGAAATTTGTAGCCAGAAATTTGCCTGTGCCAATGTCAAACACGAGCCAGCGCTTGAGTCAATTTTTTTGTTTGTGCCAACGTTTATTGTGTAATCTTGTGCATCATAAGAAATATGACATTCGACTTCTTCGTTTGAATCTTGTTGCATATACCAAATTAATTCGGTTGGAATTTGTTCTTGGTCTAGTAGCCAGTCTTCTGAAGATTCTGTATCTTTACCCGCGTGCTTTAGTGCCAGAATTGCCAACGCTGTGTCTCGAACATTGCCCCAATTGTCTGATGATTCTCTATTTTCTAGTTCATCTACGCAATCGTCAAAGATATTATCTGGGGTCGCCAAAATTGTTAGTGCGATTTCTTGCGTTGTTAAACTCGAGCAGTCTCCCGCTTTATCTTCGAGACATTCAAATCCATCTTCAATTTTATCCGTGTCTTGTTGAGCTGTTACAGTTTTGTCATCTTCAGCAAAGGATAGCGGGACTAATGAAAATACTAATAAAAATAATACGACAAACATCCCTGCTTTTTTCATATAAGAATAAGAGGTTGGCTGTTTATAAATATTGTTAAATTGGGTCGTTTCACTCCCAGAACTTAGAACTCAGAACTGAGACCGTTCATTTCATTCACTCTGAGATACCCTCACAGATATAGGGGAGAGACAGGTTGGGGCACGCTGACTCAGAACCACCATTCCCGAAAGCCCTGTCCCCGGGGCACTCCCCGCCCCCTCTAAGCTCTCAGTTCTAAGCTCTAAGTTCTGGATTTTTTTCAAAAAATCCAAATCTCAGACCGCTCATTTCATTCGCTCTTAGAACCACCACTCCCGACCACCGACGAAACAGAAACCCAGAACCGCCCACTCCCGAAAGCCCTGCCCCCGGGGGCGTGTCCCTCGCCTTCCCGTCTCAACTACCCACTAATTACTACCAATTAATTCCACCTTCATGAATCTTTCGGTTATGTTACCACTTTTAAATTAGACTATTGTTAAATTTCTGGCTTCTTAGATTTTTCTTCTATCTTTTGAGCCGTCCGAGTTTTCAACCGCATCGCCATTTTAATTGTGTAGTTGATTGGGTTTTTCATGCCTGGTTCTGGCGGGTGGTTGATTCCGAATTCTTTGTAGATTGGCTTGTCGTAGTTTGGGGGCAGGCGTTTATTTTTCAGAGACCATGCGATTTGAGATTTTATGTAGCCTTGTTTTAATGGTTGATAGTTTTTATTATTCCATGTTGCGATTTTTTCTTCGATAAAATCTTGTGGGAATTCGAGCGAGGTGAAAAATGCAAGGAGAAGTGATAGGGCACGTTTTCGGCCGTCGTCTTTGATTCCTTTTAGAATTTTTTTAATAATTGGTGGGAACATTTCATCAGTAATTGAAAGTCCCTTAATATCAATAGAGCCACCTTCGTATTTTTTTGTTTCTTGTTTTGGTTTGTTGTTGAGGTTTTCCTCTATTGCTTGAATCAGAAGTTGTTTTGCTTCGCCTTCTTCGCAATCTGGCATGAACGATTTCGGGTTTGTTATTTTCAGAGGGTCGGCGTCCGTCGGTTTAAAATTTTCGATTTGGTTTTTATCCAGGACTATTGAAGCGAACGCTGTTTTTTCGTGAAGGGAATACGGGGCACGGAAAAGATGTCGAGGCGAAACTAAGACTATATCGACAGAATCTTCCGTTGATTTAATTGTTATTTCTTCCTTAAATTTTTGTTGAGTATTCTGTTGTCGGATTCCTCCGAACGAACTTGTGGCTTCGAGTTTTGCGGTGTTGATTTTGCAGATTTCGCAGAACTGGATTTCTCGTTGAGAGACTCTATCCATTTTACCGTTACACGATGGACATATCATTTCTTTTCGATTCGATATCATGGACTCCAGTTGTCCTTTGCATTTTATTTTGTCTCTGCATATGTATTTCCCGATTGACTTGGTTTTTGTTGGCTGGTTGCATTTTGGACAGAGGTGTTCGGAGATTAGCTCGCCTTGTTCACGGAGCTTTTCTTTACTCGAGAGTTTTAGGATTTCGTTGTTCATTTTGTCTTTTATTCTGTTGAATAGGTATTTTGCTATACATCGAGGCCATTCGGGGAATTGGTTTTTTGTTTCTAAATCACCGACGAATTTTGGAAATGCTTTGAACGGAACTATGAGATGGAAACCTTTGGAGCCTGAATTATGTAGCAGAATTGGATAGTCTCCTCCGAAAAATGCCTCTGATTCTTCCACGGAAATATCAAAAACTTCTTGATTTTCTTTTTTTATTATATTTTTTATTTCTACTGTCCCCACATCTGACTCAAAAAGGGACTCATAATTTGATATTATTTCTTTCGATTCTGCTGTAAATTTTTGTGAGGCAGTGTTCTCGAACCAGTTTAAGACTTTTCGTATCCTGTCGAGATTGGCACATTTCTTTTTTAGTGTCATTTGCTCTGGTCGATGATGATTGAATAACTTGGGTTTTATTTGAGAGTATACCTTTCTGAGTCCGTCTACTGGAAATGTTCTGTCTCGTGGATGTGGAGAAAATTTGTTTCGTGCTCTGTGAAATTCTGAAAAAAGTTCCGATTTTGGGATTTTTATTATCCAAACTAAACTTCCCTTAAACCATGTTCCTTGAGGCAATGTGTGTTCTTTGTTTTGTTCCCGTGAGAGAGTACACGATATTCCGTTTAGCTTACATAACCAGACGAATTCGTTAATCATTTGTTTTGAGACAGACTTAATTGTTATTATATATTCTCCAAGCTTGTGTCCATCTCCACGGATATATCCTGTGAGTAACTCAATGAATAATTCTTTATTAAGGTTCCATGCAAATAAGGGAATGTGTTTGTTCTTTTTTTTGTCACAATTATCATCGAAAAATTTTGCCCATTCTTTTGAATGAATTAGAATTTGGGTTGAGCCAGTGTTGGGGTGTCTTGTAGATATTTTCTTTCCTGTGATTTTTGCAAGAAGACTTTTACAATCCTCTATGTAATCTATTTCGTTTATATTGAATGTAAAACCAGTTTGATTAATTATGTTTGTGACGTGTCCTTCTGCTAGGAAATAACCTATCAATCTCATTAGGTCTTTTGTGATTTTTATCTTTATTGTGAGTTGATTTTTTGAATGTTGATTTTTATTTAACTCGAAATTGTTTTTTATTAATCTCTTATTGGTAATAAATGGGTTAGTCTTTGAGTTGAATGTTATTAGAAATTCTCCTTGTTTTATTTTTTGGATTTCTTTTTCTACTACTTTTCCATTGTTCCATACAAATACTGAATGATGTTTTGTTGCTTTTATAGGGAGTTTGTTTTGGGTGTGATAAATTTCGTAGAGTTCATCCCTGTGTTCTAAATAGTCATAAATTTTTGAAAAGACAAGTTTTTTATTTTTATTAAGAGAGAGAACATTTAGTTTTTTGTTTTTCTTTAAAAGTGAGATTGCCTGTTGTATAGAGATGAGTTGTACTTGTTTTTGTGTTTCCACTAAGATTGGGGTGTCGCCTGAAACACTGAATTTAATTCCGTAATTTTTGATGCCGTGTTTTTCGAGTTGTTCTATTAATAATTTTGCGGCGATTTTTCCATAATCTAAAAATGGAGAGTCGATGTCTATGAGGAGGTCCCAGCCTGTTTTGATTTGATTGTATTGTTCGGGGGTCATATCAGTGTTGATGTCGAGCGGGTTGTTCCAGATTTCTTCGGAGCAGTGAAACGATGTTGCGCCTTGTCGTGCCGTGTTGAGGATGTCGGATGGATAGTCAAAACAATCGGGTCGTTTCGCGAAGAATTTGTTGTTGAAGTTTGCGACGGTTTCTCTATGCCTGCAGAAGTCAAACATCGCTTGCTGGATGTCTGTGCGCGAGTAATGTAAAAGAGCTACGCTTTCTACTCGCGAGGGATTTGGGATTACCCTCACAGATTCACTTTCACTATTGGTTGGGGCAGACCCTTGGGATTTGGGATTTGGGGGGGGCAACATCGGAGATGTTGCGGTTGGGGGTTCGGTGTTGGGGGTTCGGAGCGGGGGAAGTGGGGGACTGTCGAGGGTCTGCCCCAACTTATTTTTATTTTGGATGTGTGAGGATGCTGCCGACTGCCGAGGGGAAAGGGGGATTCGGGGTTTGTTATTCATATACATATAAGAAAATAATGGTTTTTAGAGATTGTTGTGGTAGATTAATTAGAAATTGCTTGTTCTTGATTTTGAAGGGTTCCTGACGATAAATTCCAATCTAGTTTTATAAGCTGTTGCACCGCAGGGTTTTTTGTGTTTAACTTGTAAAGGTCTGATTTTCCTACTCTTCTTGTCTTTATGATAATATTATTTCGTTCGAGTTTTTCCCAAAATGTTTGTAGTGTTGAGTAACTAACCTCAGAGTTTTTTGCTATTTCGGTTAGTGGATAGTCAAACATTTGATACGAAATTAAAAAATCCAGGACTTTCATCACCGGGTTATTCCCGAAGACTTCGATAAATGTTGATTCGTTTTTCATTTTACAGCATTACAGTATTACAGCAGTTTATATATGTTTCTATTGATGTTTTTATATTTCAATATTAGAAACATTTAAATATTGGATTCTAATTACTTTATCATGGAAGATGAAATGATAACTGCTACTATTTTGTATAATTTGCGACGGAAAAAAACGATTGGTGGGAAACATACGCATTTCGATACATTGAAGCGGGGTTTTCCGGGACATCTTAGTAAGGATATCGGGAAGATGGCAAAAAACTTGATTAAGCGAGAATGGATTGTTACCAAACCTACTTCTTATGGATTGCAGGTTGCTTTGAATAAAAATTTAATTAAGGAAATTGAGGAGTTTATTTTTAGAGTTATGGGGTTTCGATTTTAGATATTGTTGTGATGGATGCATCTCAAAAGACTTATAAACTTTAACAAGTTATAACAAGTTATAAAATGGCGACAACAATTCAAATATCTGATGATGTAAAATTATTTTTAGATAAACTTAGACTTATTGAAAGAGAAAGTTATAACGACGTGATAGAATTTATGATTGAAGACAATTTGGAGTTAAATGAAAAAACGCGATTAGAGGTAGAAGAGGCGAGAGCTGATATGAAAGCTGGCAGAACAGTTTCTCATAACGAAGTGAAGAGGCGTCTTGGATTATGAGTTTTGCTGTTGAGTGGACTAATTATGCATTAAAGAATTTGGATGAGTTTGAGCTTTTTCTTCAAAAGAGAATAGTTAGGAAAGTTGAAGAGTTTGCCAACTCAGGAGTATTTCATGGGATTAAGAGAGTGCAAGGTTATGAAAAAATGTATCGACTGAGGGCAGGAGATTATAGGGTAATATTTGAATTGAATAATAATCTAATAGTTATTCTAAAAATTGGACATCGGAAAAATATTTATTGACTTATCTCATTTAACTAAACTATAATAATCCTTAAAAACTAAACTATTCTTTTGATTGCATGATATTAAAACTGGATAATCCTAAGTTGATGAGTGACGCGATTGCGATAATTTCTGAGGTGGTTTCCGAGGTGCGGATTAAGTTGCTTGAGGATGGGATGTCGATTATTGCGGTTGACCCGGCGAATGTTGCGTTGGTTATTTTTAAACTTCCAAGGGAATCGTTTTCGCAGTATGAAATTGGGAATGAGGTTTGGGGTGTTAATCTTGGTGACTTGAAAAAGATTTTGAAAAGGGCTGGAGTGACGGCGAGTATTGTTTTTGAGGAAGAGGGTGGCAAATTAAAGATTTCGATTTTTGATAAAGTGAAGCGGATTTTTAGTCTAGCTTTGATTGAAGTTTCGTCGGAAGATAAAGATATTCCTGATTTGAATTTTGGTGCGAGGGTTGAAATGAGTTCTGATGATTTTGCACAAACTATTGAGGACGCGAATGTTGTTGCTGATTCGTGCGCCTTTATTGCGAGCGAGGGCAGTTTTGTTATTGAGAGTTCGGGGAATTTAAATTCTGCAAGAGCTGAGTTTGCTGGGGAAAATTTGGAGATGTTTGGAATTGGCAAGTCAAAATATTCGCTTGAATATTTAATGAAATTTATTAAGGCCGTGAAAATTTCAAGTCGTGTTGTTGTGAATTTTTCTGACGATTATCCTTTAAGGTTGGACTTTCCTGGGGAAAAGATGGGTATCGGTTTTGTTTTGGCGCCAAGAGTTGAGAATGACTAAGCTCCCTTTTAGAAAAAGGTTCCTTGGAATCAAAACTTATTTTGCGATTATCAAAATTGATTTTCTATGAAAAATCAATTTTTTCAAATCGTATTTAATGCGAAATAAAATTTTTTGACGGTTCCGTCCAGAGGACACCTGAACCTAAAATTTTATTTCGCGGGGAAGACTTGGTCGACTAAAAAGTTGGGGATTAATAAGAGTTTTGTATGGTTAGATAACTTAGAAATGATTAGATTAATTTTTTTCCATATTCTGTTAATTTAACACTTGTATATGGACGTCCAGTGAGTTTGTTTTTCTTATGTTTGATTATTTCTACTATTCCCAGAAATTCAAGTTCTTTAATATGATTTAAAATTGTTAAATTATTAGCGTTAGTTTTTCTTTCAATCTTACCTAAAGATAGTTCTTTATTTTCTTTTAAAGATTGAAGAATTTTCTTTTTTATATCTAAGCCACTTCTTCTCTTCATCCCATAAACAAATGGAAAGCTTTAAAAGATACATTCCATTAATTAATGGAGAGGTAAAAATGGAAAATAAAAGACCAACGCTTGTAACGGTTATTTGTATTATTGGATTTATTGAGGCTTTTTTTGGTATAGCTGGGACTCTTTATTACTTACTATTTGTAGGTGAAATTGTTATTGAAGAGATAATTGTGCCTATTTGGCTTTCTGTTTTTAGTATATTTATTGGTATATTCTATCTTGGCTCTTTAATTTATATTTGGAAGATGAGAAAGGTTGGGTTGGTTGTCTATTCGGCATTTTTCATTTTGAATTTTATCGTTATGTCTATCTTTATAGGATTAGAGTTTGACTCTATTGCTGTTGGTGCATTTGCTGTTACAATTGGGGAGATTGTTGATGTTGTGCTTCTGGGGCTTTTGTGGACGCAGTTTAGGAAGATGGGTTGGGATGGTGATTCTTCGGTGGAAAATTTAGGAGTGAATTCTGTTGCTGTGGAAACTCCAGAGATAAATTCTGTTAGTGCTACAGTTTAAGATGGAAAATAAAAGACCTACATTTGTAACTATTGTCTGTATCTTTTTATTTATTGAAGTTCCATTAGGATTTATTGTAGTGCTTTTTAATTTAATGTCTTCGGTGAATATGGCCTTGTATGGATTAGCAATGTCTCCATGGTATTCTATTTTCAGTATACCTTGGGCGATTTTTTATCTTGTGGCTGTAATTTTTATTTGGAAAATGAAAAAAATTGGGTTGATTGCATATACTGGATTAGCTATAATAGATTACACTCTTGGACTTATTGGCGGCTTCGATAATATAAGCGGAATTATTTGGGGTGTTATACTTATCGGTCTTTTATGGACGCAATTCAAGAAGATGTCTTGGGGTTATAATTTGAATAAAGATTCTTCGGTGGAAAATTCAGGAGTAAGTTCTAATATTGTAGAAGCTTCGGACAAGAGTAGTTCGGAAAATAAAAGACCAATACTTGTGACGATTATTTGTGTTTTCAAATTCATCGCACTTTTATTCTCACTTTTTTTGTTTTTCTCCGATCCTAAGTACTATGGACTACTTCCTCTTTGGATTTTTGTCTCGACTATTGGCGCTACGATTTTATCTCTTGTGGCTATAATTTTTATTTGGAAAATGAGGAAGGTTGGACTGATTGTTTATACTGGGGTGACTATTATAACATATTTAATTTCATTTATTGTTGATGCTGTTCCTTGGGCTAGTATGGTCGTAGAAACAATCCTTATTAGTCTTTTGTGGACGCAGTTTGGTAAGATGAAATGGGGGATAAATCTCTCTAATGAGAATTCTGGTAGTGATTCCTCCAACTGGGGTCTTGGGATTTTAGTTTTTGTTATTTTTGTTATTTTAGCTTCTGGGGCTTTTATCGTTACCAATATTTACTCCAACAACTTTAATGCTGTTTCTTTGGAGCTTGGAGATATGGGACTTTACAGCTTTAGTGGAATTTCCTACCATAATGGTTCTTTTTTTCATGCCGTTGTTGATGGCGGAAATACTTATATCATGAAAGATAATAAACGAGTTTCTGGTCCCTACCTTTCTGTTTATTCTAATGTGTTTGATGAAGGTATTTATTTTAATGTTTTAACTAATGGAGCTTTTTATATTTTAGATGAAAAATTTGAAAAGCTAAATGAAGAAGGGTTTGATTCTATTGGATATTGTGATTTTATTGAGGAAGATATCGCTTGCATGGTTAGTTTTGGAGAATATTCACAGCAATTGTATTATAAGGGCGAATTAATTAGTGACAAATATTCCTATGTTCATTCGTTTGGAGAAGTTGATGGTGAGATCTTTTATATTGCTTCTGCTGATGAGGGATCTGTTCTTGTCTACGAAGGCAGGGAGTTTTTCCCTCCTATTTATGATGGCGAGGGTCTTCATTCGTCTTCTCTTTATTTGTCTGTTGGAGAGGAGAAGATTAAAGAAATTGAAAGTAGGTATGGGGCTATTTTTTCCTATGGTATTTTAGGAGAGGAATATGTGTACACTACTAAACGCGATGGAAAGTTTTATTTCGTCAATGGAGATATTGTTTCTGAGTTGCCCGCGGATGACAATGTAAATACTTTTAATTATGAGGGTGAGTTTTCGGGAAAACCATATTTTTTGAAGAATAAACTGAATTGCGTTAAGGAAGACGGAGGTAACATTTGCAATTATGGAGGATCTAGTTTGTATTATGATGGTGAAGATGTTCTGATTGATTTGCCGATGCCTTATTCTGTTGAAGATGTCAGTGTTTTGGATGATAAATTTTTGTATGTCGTTGAGTTTGAGGAGCGAAGGGCTATCGTCTGGGGAGATGAAGTTTTGGGATTGGAGTATGATGATATTGCTGGCTATGGATTCGGGTCTTATTTGGTTGTTGATGAAAAGTTGGTGTTCATTGGAATTCGGGATGCGATGCATTTTGTTGTTTATGATGGCTCCAAATTGGGACCATATTTGTTTGTTAGACAATTGATTGATGTTGATAAAAAACTGGCTTTCGTTGCTAATGAGCGACCCAGAGAGATTAAGTTGTTTATTGAAGAATAGTTATTTTTCTGAATTTTTAATGAAGTTTATTAAGGCTGTGAAAATTTTTCTTTTCCCCAACATTTATATATACATATTCCTAGTTAATTTCATAGTGATATTAGTAGTTATATTGTTGCATATCCTACTATGTAAAACACTATTAATATTATAATGAATGTTCATAATAAAAAAATAATAGAGTTGATAAAAAAAGAGAAAGTTGTAACGAGTTCTGAGGTTGCGAATGTGCTTGGGGTTTCGTGGAATACTGCGGATAAATATTTATTGGAACTTCTTGTTGAGAGGAAAATTGATAGGATAAAAAAAGCGGGGGTGAATTTATGGATGATGAAGTAGAACAAGTTGGGGGTTGGGGGTTGGGGGTTGGGGGTAGAAGGGGGCAGGTAACGATTTTTATTATTGTGGGAATTGTGATGGTCGTTGGAATTCTTGGGGCGATTTATTTTATGAGTAGTACTGAAGTGGACACGTCTGCAGATTTGGGACCGAGTGTTTTTATTGATAAGTGTATTCGGGATGTTGTTGAGGAGTCTATTGATAAAATGTTGTTTAATGGTGGGGAGGTTGTGCCGTCGCAGACAATTTGGTATCAGGGGGCTGAGTGGAATTATTTGTGTTATCAGGCGGATTTTTATCAAGGATGTTATAATATTCATCCTATGTTAGAGATGCAGATTGAAAAAGAAATTGTGAAAGATACGCAGACAAAGGTGCAGGACTGTTTTGATTCAATGAGGGAGGATTTCGAGAATCGTGGATTTGATGTTGGTGGTGGGGCGACGATATATTCGATTGATTTGTTGCCGGGATATGTTGCGATTAATTTGAGAAAAAAGATTGATATTTCAAGAGGGGGAACGGCAGAGAGTTTTGAAAATTTTGACAGTAGGGTTTTGTCGTCGATTTATGATTTGGTTCGAGTTGCGAGGGATGTTGTAAATTCGGAATCGCAGTATTGTCATTTTGAATACAATGGCTATATGCTTTTATATCCGCAATATGATATTAGGAGAATTGATTATAGCGATAGTAAAATTTATAGTTTGACTGATAGAAGGTCAAAAGAGGAATTTAAATTTGCTGTGAGGAGCTGTGCGTTTGCGCCGGGAATATGAAAATGCTACGCATTTTCGGAGGGTCGGGGTTACCCTCACAAATAAAAAGGGGAATCAGGTTGGGGCAGACCCTCGGACGCTACGCTGGTACCCTCACAGGTATAAAGGAAAATCAGGTTGGGGCAGACCCTCGGGGTTTCGGAGGGCAACCTTGTTGCCCGTTGGTGAATACAGGAAGGAGTTTGAAGAAGGGAGGACTTTGGAGTTCGGTGGCACCCTCACAAATTCAAAACAAATACCCTCACAGGTATAAAGGAAAATCAGGTTGGGGCAGACCTTCGGAGAGTTGGGAAGGGAATAAAACAAAATGGAAAACAAAAATGAAAAAATAATTGCAAGTTTTGAATTAATCGTAATGATAGTTTCGGTGTTCGCGTTTGCACATGTGATGGCGGTCAATGAGGGAGTTTTTGAAGAATATAATGAGGTGTTGGTTGGCGAGGCTATTGAGTTAAGCGGGAAGGTTCAAGTGGGGAGTTCTATGGTTGAAATTATTTTAGGTGTTATTTTTGAGAAGATTAAAAAACCTATGATTCCGGTTGTTTCAGCAGGATTTTTTGACGACGAAGAAGAAGACAGGGATTGGGTTGATGAAGTTGGCGGACAGTATTATATTGGAAATGAAACAAGAACGACTTATTCTATTTCATCCAGTGCGACAGATGTTGGATGTTGTTTTATATCTAAAGATGGGCAGAAATGCGGAACCGCTGGTCCAGATAATTGTGTTTCGAATTCACCTTTTGCCGAGGGAGCTTTGTGTTCTCAAACCTCGTTTTGCCAAAAGGGCTGTTGTTATAATGAGGCATTGGGAATTTTCGATAAGAATGTTTTGAAGGCAGATTGTTCGGCGAGTTGGGTGGCTGACCCGAATTGCAATATGCCTGCGGCAAAACTCGGGTGCTGTATTTTGGGAACTATTTCTATTTATGAAACGTTGGGACAGTGTGAGGTTGATACTTTGACGAGAACGATTGGAGATAGTGCGGTTGTTGATTGGAGGGGTGAGTTAAATGAGGGGCAGTGTCTTTTGACTTCGGCGACGCAAAAAGAAGGGGCTTGTGTTCTTGATGGAGGAGATTGTAAGTTTGGAAATGAGGCGGATTGTTATAATTACGACGGGCAGTTTAGTGAGGGTTATCTTTGTACTTCTGATTCGCTGGATAGTGCTTGTGAGATGACTGAACAGACAACTTGCATTGAGGGTAAGGACGGAGTTTATTTTTTGGATTCCTGCGGAAATTATGCGAACATTTATGATTCAGCGAGGGTGAACGACCAGAGTTATTGGGAAGTTATTATTGCGCCGGAAAATCTTTGTGGGCATGACGACGCTGACGGGAATGCTGATTCTAAAGATTGCGGGAATTGCAATCGGTTCTTGGGGGGAATTTGCGCTTCAGCGACGGAGAATAATTTTGATGTTGATGTTAGGAATTTTTATTGTAAGGGGACATCGTGTATGTTTGATGGGGAGAAATATAAGAACGGAGAGTCGTGGTGTGTTTACGATGGGGCGATTGGGAACGGGGATGATGTTGTGGGTTCGAGACACTGGAAGTATGTGTGTTCTCAGGGAGTTACGCAGATAGAGCCATGCGCGGATTACCGGAATCAGATTTGTATTCAGACTAATACTTTTGATGTGAACGGGACTGAGGTTGAGTTTAGGAATTCGGCTTGTGTTGCGAACAATTGGAGGGAGTGTATTGATTTGAATAGCGAGGAGGATGGGCTTGAGGAGTGTGTGGGGACATTGAATTGTCGGGTGGAGAAGGTTGAGATTGCGGACAAATTTAAGTTTGATGTTTGTCTTCCGAAGTATCCTGGGGGATTTAGTTTGAAAGATGAGAGATATATGAATACTGCAGAGAAGACTTGTGGAATGGCGGACCAGACGTGCACGGTTGTGTATGCGCCAAAAACGTGGGGAGGGTGTGAATTGGTTGCTAATGGCGGTTGTCTTGGAGAGACGTTTGCGCAGGAGATGAATGATTTTTGTAGGGGGCTTGGAGATTGTGGGGGGTCGGTAAATATTGTGGGGGAATATACTGATAATTACAAAGTTACAAGTTCTCCGAAGTTGAGTGAGAATTGGATTAATAAGTTAAAGGCGTTGGCTGAACCGGTGCCGGGACAGTTTGCTGAGGTTGAGGATTATTCGGAATTTTTGAAGGCGGCTGGGCTTTGGGCAAATCCGGAGGAAGCGCCGATGGGTGAAGCGGCTGGACATATAGCTGATTTTCAAAATATTGGAATGGGAAGTGCGGGAATTGGTATGGCTATGTTTGCGGGAGCAAAACTTGGAACAGCTTATCTTTCTGGATATTTATCTACTGGTTTATCTGCGGGAGCTGCAGCGTTCGCAGGTGTAGCAATAGCTGCTGGAGTTGGTATGGTCGCTGGAGTAATGATTGCTAAACAGCTTGGGTTGAGTCCTGGTGGAACTATGTTGATGGCAGTTGGTGGAGCGATGGTTGTAGTAGGATTAGTTATATGGGCAGAAATGTTCACAGCTTTGGCAGCACTGGGACCTTATGGTTGGATTATTGCTGTTGTTGGGGTCATTATTATGGTTATAGCTTCTTTCTTCGGAGGTGATGATTGCCCCCCAACCGAAGTCACGTTTGAGTGTAAGCCGTGGAAGGCGCCGGCGGGTGGAGGTGATTGTGAGGTGTGTAATGGGGACCCGCTGAAGCCGTGTTCGGAATATCGCTGTAATAGTTTGGGAGCGGCGTGTGAATTGGTGAATAAGGGGACAGAGAATGAGATGTGCGCCTCTTCAAGAGATGACGGGAGTGCGCCGATTCTTAAACCGCAACTTGGAGTGATTTCGGAGAGTGAAAGTTATAGTGATGTTAGTGACGATGGATTCAGATTGACTTCTATAAGTGGGGGGTGTATTGATGCTTATACTCCTTTGGTTTTCGGGATTACCACGAACGAGCTGGCGTATTGTAAGTTTGATATGGAGATAACTGAGTTTGAAAATATGGATTATGATTTTGGCGGGAATTCTTATTTGTATAATCATACGACGGTGTTTAGTTTGCCGGACCCGGGTCACGGGCAGAGTCAGGGAGCGAATTGGACTGGAGATTTGACTTTGTATATTAAGTGTGTTGATACGCATGGGCATGAGAGCCCGGGTTTTTATACGGTTGATATGTGTGTGAACGAAGGGCCTGATAGGATGGCTCCGAGAATTGTAGCAACTAATCCGCTGAATGATGCGATTGTTGGATTTGATGTTTCGTCAAAAAATGTTAGCGTTGTTACGAACGAGTTCGCGACTTGTAAATGGGATTTGGTGGATGTTGATTATTCTTTAATGTCTAATGAGATGAGTTGTGCGGATAGTTTTGGTTTGCCATCCAGCCCGTTGGGGTATGCTTGTGATGATGTTCTTCCGACAACAAATTCAAACAATGTTTATTATATTCGGTGCGCAGACCAGCCGTGGCTGAATGATAGTAGTGAAAGAAATGCTAACGCCGAGAGTTTTGTCTGGACGTTGCGGAAGCCGGAGAAAATGATTGAGATTGACTGGGTTGAACCGAATCGGGATTTTGAGACGAGCACGGAAATGACGACGATTGAATTACAGGTTCAGACTTCGGGCGGAGGAGAGTGGCATTATTGTTCGTATTCGTTTTCGGGATATGACAGAATGATTGAAATGTTTGAAACTGGGGCGGATAGGGTACATAGCCAACTTTTGAACAGACCGGCTGGGGATGATAAAATTTATGTCGAGTGTCGGGATGAGACTGGGGATAGTGTTCAGTCGTGGACGGAGTTTAATATTATTCGGGACACGTCCACGCCGCAGGTTGCCAGAATTTGGCAGAATAATGGCAGACTTTATATTATCACGACCGAGAGTGCTGAGTGCCGATATTCAACAACGAGTTGCAGGTTTAGTTGGGCGGATGGGGAGTTGGCTGGAAGTGGCGACGAGCATGTTATTAGTGTAATTCGCGGCAAAACATATTATATTAAATGTGAGGATGAACATGGAAATGCGCCGACGGGGTGTTCGGTTGAGGCGAGGGTGTTGTAAGATGGGATATCAGAACTCAGACCGCTCATTTCATTTGCTCTTAGATACCCTCACAGATATAAAAGAAAAACAGGTTGGGGCAGACCCTACCCTCACAGATATAGGGGAGAGACAGGTTGGGGCACGCCGACTTAGAACTACCCTCGCTTCCCCGTTCCTGCCCATTGGGATGTGCCCCTTTCCCTCTCTGAGTTCTAAGAGCGAAGCGGTCTCAGTTCTGAGTTCTGTTTTGAGCGAGGAACGAACGAAAAACAACACAATTTATAAATAAAGGATGGTTAAAATAAACATGGAGAAAGAAGTACAGCAACAAGAGGAATATTTGAAATGGTTAAAGCAGGCTAAGTTAGATTTGCATAAAGCGGATGTTCTTTTTAATAGCGGAGATTTTGATGGGGTTGCATTCTATTCTCATCAAACAGCAGAAAAAGCGATGAAGGCATTATTAATAAAAAAAACTAATAACCTTATTAAAACTCACGACCTGATTATTTTGGGAAGAAAAACCGATTTCCCCAAGAATATATTGTCTAAATGTGAAAAACTTTCAAAAGTTGATACAGAATCGAGATATGCGGGAATTATAGGAACGATGCCTTATGAAAAATTTAATAAAATAAACTCGGCAGAATATTTTGATATAGCAAGGGAGGTTTTATCGTGGGCAGAAAAAAACATTTAGATTTATTGAAAGAATTTAAAGACAAATTGTCAAAAAGAATTCCTATTAAAAAAATGATATTGTTTGGAAGTAGGGCGAGTGGAAGACCCCATAGGTGGAGCGATTTTGATTTAATAATTGTGAGTGAAAAATTTAGAAAGGAAAATAGTTTAAACAGGGGAATTGGATTTTATGATTATTGGGACTTAGATTATCCAGTAGATTTTTTGTGTTATACTCCCGAAGAATTTAATAAGTTAAAAAACCAGATAACTATTGTGAGAGAGGCAGTTAAAACGGGAGTGGTAATATGAGAGAAGAAACAAAGAGATGGATGGATAAAGTGAAAGATGATTTAAGAAAAGCTAAAGATAATTTTAAAATTAAGAATTATGATTTATCATCTTTTCTCTGCCAACAAACTGTAGAAAAAGCCCTGAAAGCAGTTTTGATCGAAAGAACAAAAAACTTTCCAAAAATTCATGATTTGGTAAGGTTGGGTAAACTTGTAGTTTTAGACGAAGAACTATTAAAAGATTGTGAAAAATTATCCCCTGTTTATATAGAAACAAGATACCCAGACGTAGATGAAGAAGATTATACTCAAGAAGAATCCGCTGAAGATATTAAAACTGCCGAAAAAATTTTAAAATGGACAATAAAACAACTATCCTGAAAAAATTGAAAGAATTCAAGAAAAAATTGAAAGAAGAGTTTAGTGTAAATAAAATTATATTTTTTGGTTCAAGAGTAAATGGAAAACCCAGTGAGGATAGCGATATAGACCTAATAATAGTTTCAGAAAAATTTAAAGATAAAAAGTTTAGACATAGAGCAATCGGGTTTTATGATTATTGGGACTTAGATTATCCAGTAGATTTTTTGTGTTATACTCCCGAAGAATTTAATAAGTTAAAAAACCAGATAACTATTGTGAGAGAGGCAGTTAAAACGGGAGTGGTAATATGAAAAAAAATGCGCAGGTGACGATTTTTATTATCGTGGCGATTATGATAGTCTCTGCTGTGTTGGTTTTCTTTTTATGGGCTAAGCCAACTTATTTTTCGGATGCCGGAAAGGAGTTAGGTTTTGAGGACTGCGTTGAGGATGCGGTTGAACAGGCGATTGGTGAACTGGAGAAAAAAGCGGGATTTATTAATCCGAAGTTTACGTATGATTATCTCGGGGAGAAGTTTACGTATCTTTGTTATACTAATCAATATTATGAGAGGTGCGCGGTGCAGGTGCCGTTTTTGAAGAATGTTTTTATTGAGCAGATGGAGATTTTAATTAAGGATAAAGTTGGAACTTGTTATATTAATTCTATTGATGATTTGAGGTCGCAGGGATATTCGGTTACTCAGGGAAATGTTGAGTTTGATGTTTTTATTGAGCCAGATATTGTGCGGGTTGAAATTGATGCACCGACGGTGGTTGGGTCTCAGAGTTTTGCGAGATTCAATGTTAGAGTAAACTCGCCTGTTTATGAAATGGTTATGATTGCAACTTCGATTTTGCAGTTCGAGACAAAGTATGGCGACTCCGATGTTACCTCGATGATGATGTTTTATCCTAGTTATATTATTGACAAAATTAAGAGAAGCGACGGAACGACGATTTATGTTTTGGAGAATAAAATTTTTGGAAATAAATTTCAGTTTGCCAGTCGAAGTTTGGCGTGGCCTGCGGGGTATGATTTATGAATAGAGATTTTATAGGTTGGATAGAGAAAGCTAAAAAAGATTTGGAGAGTGCTAGAAATAGTTTGAAGTCGAATGATTTTGATTGGGCGACTTTTCAATTACAGCAATCAATTGAAAAGGCATTAAAAGCAGTATTAATAAAAAAGGAAGGTGTATTAGCTAAGAATCATGACCTTGTTTATCTTGGCAATAGATTAGGCTTACCAAAGAATTATTTAGATTATTGCAAAAAAATCAGTCCCTTTTATACAATTAACCGTTATCCGGATATTCCAGAAATAAATTTAACAAATAAGGATGTTGAAAAATATCTTTATTGGGCGAAGGAGATTTTAGAATGGTGCGAAAAGAAGATTTAGAAGTTGTTGAAAAATTTAAGAGAAAGTTGTTGAAGAGATTGAAAAATCTGAAGATAATTCTTTTTGGTTCTAGGGCTACAGATAATTCTTCGGAGGATAGTGATTTTGATTTAATTATTGTAAGTGATTCATTCAGAAATAAAAATATTATTAAAAGGTGCGCTTCAATGTATGAAGATTGGGACTATAATTTTGCAGTGGATTTTATTTGTTATACTCCTGAGGAATTCAATGAGAGGGAAAATCGAGTGAGTATAGTTAGTGAGGCGTTAAAAACGGGAGAAATTATATAATGGATAAAAAAGATGCAAAACAGGTTTTAGAAATTATTTCGTCAGCAGATGGAGGTTGTCCTTTTTGTGTAAAAGATCTTCTTGATGTTTTTGTTTTAAAATTTCCAGAACATAAAAATAAGACAAAAGCTTATTATAAAAAAGTTACTGAAGAATTTAAGGACATGGGAGTTAAAAATGATAAATAAAATAAAAATTATGAGATTTGAAATTGTTTTGATGATTGTGTTTATGTTTGTAGGGATGACTCAGGTTGTTGTCGCGGAAACCGCAATGTCAGAAGCGAGTTTTTGTTGTGAGAGAACTAGTGCTGGAGCGTGGTGCGTGAATGATAAAGAATCTCAGTGTGATGATAGTTATAATGTTGCACCGACGTCGTGTGAGACAACTTCGTATTGCCGGTTAGGAACTTGTTATGAATCCGAGGAGGGAATTTGCATGGAGCGGACTCCGCAGAGGGTTTGTAATGATAACGGCGGGACTTGGGATGCTCGTGAAATTGAACTTGTGCCACAGTGTCAGTTGGGTTGTTGTATTATTGCTGACCAAGCCGCATTTGTTCCGTTAGTTCGGTGCAAAAGATTGTCGACGTTGTTTGGGATTGGGATAGATTATCGGACTGATATAAATGATGAAATTAGTTGTATTGCCGAAGCGCAGGCACAGGATGTTGGAGCTTGTGTTTACGAGAAAGAGTTTGAGAGGGTTTGTGAGTTTACGACTCGTGGCGATTGCGGGGCAGGTGAAAGGGTTGAATCTGTTAACGGGACAAATATTAGTTTGTCCAGCCAGAGAACTTTTTATGAGGATTTTCTTTGTTCGGCTGAGGAATTGAATACAGCTTGCGCCAAACAGGTTTCTACGACTTGTTATCAAGGTGATGTTTTCTGGGTGGATTCTTGCGGAAATAGGGAAAATGTTTATTCGGATGATATGGCGAGAAGTTGGAATAATGGAAAAGTTATCGACGCTGATAATATTTGCGATGCTAATGATGGTTCGGATATTGATTGCGGGAATTGTGATTATATGTTGGGTTCAAGATGCGCGACTTGGGATAGTTATTTTGGCGGTCCGAAATATGGGGAAAATTATTGTCAGAAAACCGAGTGTGTGGATAGAGATGGAAATGAACGGATAAATGGAGAGTCGTGGTGTGTTTATGATGATGGTGTTGGGGACGGTGGAGACCGAGTGGGTTCGAGATATTTTAGGGAGATTTGTGTGGACGGTGTTGTGCGGGTTGAGCCGTGTGCTGATTTTAGAAATGAGATTTGTTTAGAAGGTTTAATTGAAACGAGTGCTGGGGATTTTGGAACGGCGGCGTGTAGGGTTAACAGGTGGCAGGATTGTGTTTCGCTGGATGACGAGGATGATTGTCTGAATATTGACCAGAGAGATTGTTTGTGGTTACCTACTGTAACTGGAATGATTCTTGGAGGGGGACAGCAAAGTAGTAGAAGTGGTGGTTTTTCAAGTCCGAGTTCTGAAGAGGATATGTTTAATAATCCTACGGCGACTGGGATGGTAACTGCTCCTGTGACTGGGGCTTTTTTGGGGATAGGCGGAGATGATGATGAGGCACCGACGGAAACTACTACAACGAATAGACCAAGTGGAATTTGTGTTCCGAATTTTCCACCGGGGTTAGAGTTTTGGAAGGAGAGTAGTGCACAGCAAATTTGCGGACAGGCAAATGCTAAATGCGTTGTCGTTTATGAGGAGGGATTGCTCGGGGGTGAAAAAGTTGTCGAGGGTGGAGAGTGTTTGGGGGAAGATTGGGCTTTGAATGCAAACAGGGTTTGTGTTGGACTCGGGGACTGTGGGGGTTATGTGAATTATCAGGGAGAATATACCGACGATGGTTACAAGTGGGTTGTGGAGGGGAGCGATAAGGAGTTCTCACCGAATATGATTAATATTATTAGTAGTGGATTTACGGGGATGGTTGTTGGGGAGATTAAATTAAATGTTGATGATTATGTCAATGTGAAGGTGGCGGATGAATAGGGAAATAGAACTCAGAATTGAGAACTCAGATACCCTCTACCCTCACAGATATAAAAGAAAAGCAGGTTGGGGCACGCCGACAGATATAAAGGAGAAACAGGTTGGGGCACGCCGACTCAGAATTGAGATACCCTCACAAATAAAAAGGGGAAATGGGTTGGGGCACGCCGACTCAGAGGGGAAGGGGAACTTAGGATTGAGAGGGGAGCGTAGGAACCTTTTGCGAAGTAAGAAAATAATC
>JAUWIJ010000003.1 GCA_030605415.1 archaeon
CCCGCACTTTCATCCTTGTTACCAAGGCAATCTCATTAATGTACCCATTTCTGTAGTAATTAATGACACGGGTCTCGCCTGTTACCTGATTTAACAGGTCACTTCACAGCACAGGCTGACGTCGGCCATGCATCTCCGCTCAGCGTGTCAGGTAAGCCCTTTAGACTGACCTTCATCCTGCTGTCGCTCCTGGTGAGGTTCACGGTGTAAAATCTAATTGAACCGCACGCGTCACTCGTTGTATGTCTCCCCGCCAATTCCTTTAAGTTTCGATCTTGCGACTATACTTCCCAGGTAGCTCACTCTTCGCCTTCGCTTCAGCACCGAATCCTCCCGAAGAGGGCCCGATGTTTAGTGAGCAGTGTTTACTGCCAGGACTACACGGGTATCTAATCCGTTTTGCGCCCCTGGCCTTCATCCCTCACTGTCAGATTCGTCCTCGTAAGGTGCCTTCGCTCATTGTTAGTCCACCGAAGATTAACATATTTTACCATTACCTCCGGCGTACTCCTTACGTCTACCGATCTCTAGCCGTTCAGTATCTCCTGCAAGCCCCACGCTTGAGACGTAGGATTTCACAAGAGACTTAAACGGCAAGCTACGGATGTTTTAGACCCAATAAAAAGGGATGCAACTTGAACTGCTGGTATTACCGCGGCGGCTGGCACCAGTCTTTCCCAGTCCTTATTCTCCTAGATTTTTACACTAAGAAAAAGTTTTTCTATACGAAAAACACTTTGGTTCGCTTTATCACACTTGCGTGCATTGTAAAAGTTTCGCGACTGCTGCACTCCGTAGAGCTAGGAATAGTGTCTCAGATTCCTTCTCCGGGCAACTCCGCTAAGAGCCCGTAATGATCATCGCCTTGGTAGGCAGTTACCCCACCAACAAGCTAATCATCCGCAGACTCATCCTTGAGCACGAGTTTCAGGGAAATACCTTTCCAGGCCAAATCCCCTATTAAGTGTTAGACACAGTTTCCCGTGCTTATCCTTAACTCAAGGGTAGATTATCTACGTGTTACTGAGCAGTTTGCTTTCACCTATCTTACGACGGCAAAAAACTTGCATGTCTAAACCCAAACCAAATAGCTGCATCCTCCAGCAGGATAAACTGGAATTAAACAAAATTGTTTTTTAAGACTCTTTCAAAGAAGAGTTTCCCCATATCAAAACGAAGTTAGTATGCCCCAACCTATTTTATAAATAAGTGAGGGTATTTGGAAACTTAGTTTTTCTACTTCCAGGGAATTTCTTTTTTTGCCTCAACAGAGGTACACCACATGGGTGCGAAAAAGAAAGAGCCTAATCCTTTTGCTTCCAAAAGATTAAAGGTAACCTCTTGGAATTTGCTACTAATATAAATCAATGTATATAATATCTAAGTAATTTTTCAAATGACATCAGCACTGATGTTCCTGCCCAACTTAATTTCACAAAGTTAGACAATAATTATTTAGAAAGATCGCTCCATTGCTTTAAGACATAAACTCTTTCTTCGAAAGAGACAAACGAAACTTCCACGTTTCGACAATCTAAGTTTTTCTACTTCGTGGGAATTTCTTTTTTCTAAAAAGAAAGAGTCATACTAGAATTAATCATCATCACACCCGACTCTCGGTCCGGCGCTCATTCTAGCCTCAAAATTATCAATTGAAGCTTTGGATATTATCTCCAAAGTTATCATTTTGTAATATTACTGGCAAAAATTCGTTTATAAATCTGTCGCTTAATGAAAAATGTTTTAGCGACGGGTGAGAAAAAATATCAGACATTAGAATTTGCAAAGATTAATTCAATATCAAAAAGAGGAACCCTAATCATTTTTCTCAATTGTTTAAAGTTTTTTTTGGCAGCTCTAAGGTGACTTTTAGCTGTAGTCTTTTGAAGATATTCCTCCGGAAGTTCTTTATTTATTATCTCAAAAGTCCTAGCAATTTCCCATAAAAAATAATTATTCATTGCCAATATTTTATGGATATCTAATCTCTCGACGAGACGGTTATCTTTTCTGATCTTAAAATACTCCGACAAAAAGATATCTAAATCTTTACTCACCAATCCTAAATCTAAAATGACATTAGCTATATCCTGAGCAGGGTCAGAATAAGATGAACACTCCCAATCAATAAGCCTAACGTCTTTCGATGTTTCAATTATATTTGAGGGGCAGACATCCCCATGGGTTAAAGTCACAACACTCTTCGCTCCTCTTGGGATAATATTTTTTATAATTAAGTTGATTTTCTTTAACTCCTTTTGATATTTGCTATCAGTATATTTATTTATCCTTCGTATAAATATTTTTGACCAATTAAAAACTTCAATATAAGGAGATTCAGAAGACTTTTTATAATTGATTTTTTTAGAATGTACCTTTGCCAAGACTCTCGCAACTTTTTTTATTTGAATTGCCCTAAATTTTTTCCCTCCCATTCTAAAAGGAGTCCCTTCAAAAAATTCGAGTATAGCAAAATCTTTACTAAAAACCGAATTCCCTTTATGAAAATATAATGCTTTAGGTGCCACCCCCAAATTTTCTATATCTCTGAGATTTTGAAATTCCTGTTTTAATTTATTATCACCACTACGCATACTGATTCTGCAAACAAACTGCTTGCTTTCAATCTTAAGAATATAGTTTATATTGCCTTCACCAATTCCCAATTTCTTAAAAGAAGTAATTCTGATTTTCTTAATTCCTAATAATTTTGGATTAATATTCAAAATAACATTCTTCAATTCACTCTTCATAATATGTTTACGTTCTAGAAATATATAAGTTCTTCGTTTGTGTGAAGCATTCACCCCAATACTCCTAAACACGTGCTCACCAAGAGCACAGCAAGTCACTACCCACTACCAGCGAAGCGAACTACTTACCACCAACTTGCGAAGTAAAACTTCGCGCCCCTTTCCATCCCTCGAACACAACCAATCCACTTAGCCCAAACAAAATACTCAATCCTAACTGCCAAGCAGTCAAAGCTACAAACCCGAACACGCTTCCAAGCCCAGAATAAATCGCCACCAAATGCAAACCGCCCGAAATCAAAACCGCATAAATCAAATATTTATTATTTAAAATTCCTGTTGAGAACAAGCTTCTATCCGACTTACACGAAAACGCAAAAAACAATTCAAAGAAAATCGCCGTACTAATTGCCATAGTTCTCGCAACATCAATTCCGAAATTGGTCAAACCATAATTAAAAATCCAAAGAGAAGCGGACACCATCAAAAGCCCGGCAACCACAATTGATTTCCAAATTCCAGAAAGCAAACCATCATTCTTTGGCTTATATTTCATAATATTTTTCTCGGCGGGCTCAACAGCTAACGCTAACGCCGGC
Source organism: archaeon (assembly GCA_030605415.1). Taxonomy (GTDB): domain Archaea; phylum Nanobdellota; class Nanobdellia; order Pacearchaeales; family GW2011-AR1; genus JAGVXH01. The sequence continues at coordinate 3,353 of JAUWIJ010000003.1, forward strand.
AAAGAATCCGTCACAAGATTCATCCATAAAATCGCAAGTGGCAAAAATACAAGAGGCATCCCAAACATCAAACCTAATATAATAACAGACACCTCACCGACATTCGCCGCCAACAAAAATTTAATTGATTTCCTCAAATTAGTAAACACTCGACGACCCTGTTGAATCGCCTTAATAATCGATGCAAAATTATCATCAAGCAAAACCATATCCGAAGAATCCCGAGCAACATCACTCCCACGAATTCCCATCGCAATTCCAATATCTGCTCGCTTCAAAGCCAAAATATCATTAACACCGTCGCCGGTAACCGCAACCGTTTCATTTTGTTTCTTTAAAATATCCACAATTTTCAATTTTTGCTCTGGCGTAACTCTCGCAAAAATCATCTTAGTCCGAACAACTTTATCCCATTTCTCATCAGACAACCTATCTAATTCTCGTCCCTCAATAACTTCCCCCCTTAATCCAATCTTTTCGCCAATTGTCTTCGTCGTGAAGGCCGAATCGCCAGTAACAATTTTAATTTTAATTCCTGCCGCAATCGCTTCTTTAATCGCCTTAGCAACCTCTTTCCTCGGGGGGTCAATCATACCCACAAAACCAGAAAAAATCAATCTTTCTTCAACCTCCTTCTGATTTAAATTTCTAATCTGTCGAAACCCAAAACCCAAAACCCTCAGACCCCGATTTTCCATATCTCTCAAAACTTTTACTAACTCACTCTTTCTCTTACTTGACATTAACCTAACCTTCCCGTTAATAAACTCTCTTGTACATTTATTCAAAACAAAAAGTGGCGCTCCCTTGACATAACTAGTTTTAATGCTCCCATCTTTCCGAACAATCGACATCATTTTTCTCGTCGAGTCAAAGGGAAATTCTTTAACTTTAATATTTTTCTCAGTCAACTTCTTCTTGTTTAATCCAATCTTTTTCCCCGCCCGAATCAACGCCACTTCAGTCATGTCTCCCAAAATTTCGTCGCCCTCATCCCGCGCATTATTACACAAAATCCCAATCTCCAAAACTTCCTTCACGCCCCCACTTAACCGACCACCGAGGGTCTGCCCCAACCAATTTTTGTTTTGAATTTGTGAGGGTACCAGCGAAGCGTCCGACCACCGACCGCCCGACGAAGTGTAGACAGAATCTACACTGAGCGATTCCTCAGTCAAAGTTCCAGTCTTATCCGTACAAATCACCGTCGCTCGACCCAAAGTCTCCGCCGCAGGCAGTCGCCGAATTAAAGTATTAACCTTATGCATCTGCTTAATCGCAACCGCCAGACTAATCACAATAATCGCAGGAAGCGCAGAAGGAATAGCCGCAATAGCCAAACTAACAGAAACCAAAAACATCTCAAGCACCCCAATCCCAGAATAAACCCCAATCCCAAAAGCAAAAGCAACTATCACCAAAATCGCAATCGAGATATTTCTGGAAAAAATATTTATCTTCTTCTCGAGTGGCATAATCTCATCCTCGGTTTTCTGAACTAATTCAGCCAATTTCCCAAATTCAGTTCTGTGTCCAGTTTCAACAACAACGGCCGTAGATTTTCCTCTGGCAATAGATGTCCCGGCATAAATCATATTTTTCCTGTCCGCCAAAACCACATCACTCTTCAAAGTTCCAGTCAACTTATCAACCGGAAAACTTTCTCCACTTAAAACAGCCTCGTTAACTTGTAAATTTTCCAAACTCAAAATTCGGCAGTCCGCCAAAACCTTATCGCCAACATTCAGAAAAATAATATCACCCGGAACCAACAACCCAGAATCAATTTCCATCTGAACTCCGTCTCTCAAAACCATAGCTTTATATCTTAAACTTTTTCGCAACTTTTCAATAATTTCTTCAGCCTTGTATTCTTGCACAAACCCAATCCCAGCATTCAGAAAAACAATAGCTCCAATCACAACAGCGTCAATAAAATGTCCAATCATCGCCGATATAACTGCGGCAACAATCAAAATATAAATCAACAACGAATTAAACTGTTTCAGAAAAATCATCAACAAACTCTTGCCCTTATATTTGTGAATAACATTTTTCCCAAACTTTGCAAATCTCTTTTGTACCTCACCCTTGGTTAGCCCATTTTCAGAACTGTCCAAATTTTTTAACACCTTCTCGCGAGATTGAATATGCCAATCCATAAATTACCTAAGATATATTACATTATAAATTTACCCCCAAAAACCATAACTCCTCAATCCAAAAGTTTTATAATATAACAAACTTTATAAAGTTTAATAGAGGTGTAACACTACATGGATGCAAAAAAGAAGTTGACGATTTTGGTTATAGTTGCAGTAATTCTTGCGATAACGGCAATAGTGTTAAATATTGCAGATTCAGAAGTTCCGACGACAAGAAGCTCATCTGATGCCGACCAAAGTAGTGGGGGAGTTATCGGAGTTGATATAATACCTGGAGAAGTTGAAGATAAATTATTAGAAGAAACGGCGGGGCAACCATGAAATTAGATAACACAGAAATAATAAGTTACATATCGATAGCGGTTATAATCATATCGTTATTTTTTATAGGTGCAGAAATTACGGGATACGCAGTAACGGAAAACGAGACGGCAATAGTCAATGTTACTATTTCGACATCAGCTGCATTAGAGTTTACTACAGCTCTTCTTGATTTTGGTTCTGGTTATGTAAATGCGGGGCAGGCAGGGGCGACAATAAATAGCGACGGAACCGTTACTGACGGAACATGGGCAGTGCAAAATGGGGAATTGGTGCTAGATAATATAGGAAATATAAATTTAAGTTTAACATTGTCAACAAATAAGACTGTAGCTGATTTTATTGATGGCTTAAATCCAACATTTAAAGCAAAAGTATCAGATACTGCCGGTAATACCGGGGCGTGTACTGGTACTCAAACATTTAGTTCGTACGCAGAAGTTAATCAGACTCTTCAAACAGCATGTGGAAAGTTGGCATTTGGCGGAGACTTCGACGAAATTGATATTAACTTTGAGCTATACATTCCTAACGACGCGGAAGGTGCAAAAACGATAGGAATAATTGCTATAGGTACTACGCTGTAAAGTTGATGGGAACTGTAAATTTATAAACAATAATTTCTTAATTAGCTAATGAAGAGGAATATTATTTTAGGATTATTTTTGTTGGTGATTATTTTTGCAGAAATAATTTCTGCAGGAGGAGTGGGAATTAGCCCGGTATATTACAAAGAGTTTTTTGAGCCAAATTTAGAAAAGAATTTTACTTTCAATGCTTTTAATACAAAAGCAGAGGAGGGAGTAAATATTTATGTCAAAGGAGACCTCGCAGATTATGTTACATTAAGTAATGCGTATTTTTTGGGTGGTGGAGAATTTATAGTTACAATAAAACTGCCGACAAAAATTGAGAAGCCAGGAACGCATGAAATAATCATAGGTGCAATAGAGGCCAAGAGCGAAATAGAAGGAGCAACTCTGGGTGGAATTGCGGCAATACAGGGACGAATCGACATACTGGTTCCCTACCCAGGAAAATATTCCGAATCAACATTTACAATAAATAATATTAACGAAGGGGAATCAGCAACTTACGAAATAGAAACTGAAAACTTAGGGAGCCAATATTTAGATATAAAGACCACAATTGAAGTTTATAAAAATAATATGTCAGAAAAAGTTTTGACAAAAAAACTAAAAGAAATAAATCTTAAACCAAAAGAAATCTTCAGCGTAATCGAAACAATAGATACTCGAAATCTCCCTCCCGGAGACTACCAAGCTCTCGCAATAATCGACTGGGGACAAATAGATAAAATAAATCAAACTTTCCGAATCGGAGAATTCTTAGTTGAAATTATCGACTATGATTATCAATTCGAAGAAAACAAAATCAACGAATTCAACATAGAAATACAAAATAAATGGAACACAAAAATAGACAAAATATTCGCTACAGTATCGATAACAGATGAAGGAAGATTTCTGAATAGTTTCAAAACAGTTTCGGTAGACACGGCACCATGGGAAACAAAAAATCTAACAAGTTATTTCGATACCACAGGACTTGAAACAAAAAGGTATACTGCGAATATCGTTTTGAATTACGGCGAAGAAATCTCAAGCAAACTAATAGCAATTTACATAAACGAATCTCCGAAAGAGAGATACGCAAAATATATTATAATAGCAACAATAATAGCTCTAAGTATAATAGCAACATTCATCTACTTAATATTAAAAATAATAAAGCTAAGAAAAAATGCAAAGAAAAAATAAAATCCTGTTGTCATCATTAATAATTGTAGGAGTTGTATTTGTTTTTATGAATAGTTTAGTATTGAGCAAGGAAGTGATTTCAACGGAGTTCGTCTTGGGTGAAAATATGGGCTTTGACTTGTCGCCAGGAAAATTAAACTTCGGACAGATAGTTCCCGGCAATAGTGCATCAAGAGAAATAACAATAGAAAATAATTTTGATAAAAAAATAAAAATATCAATAAAATCTTCAGGAGAAATATCAAAAAATATAATTGTTTCGGAGAATAACTTTATCCTAAATCCTTCAGAATCAAAAAATATAACATTCTCTGCATATACTGACGGACTAACAGAATTCAGAAGTTATAACGGAAAAATAATTATTATATCCAAAAGAGCTTAAATTGGTTTATTCCTAGAACTCAGACCGCTTCACTTTTAGAACTCAGAATCCCCACTCAGATTAAAAGTGTTCATTTCTGTGGAGAATCGGAAAGATTAATAAATAACTAAGTTTTGTTAAAACTATGAAAAAAGAGAGTTGGGAAGTGGCTTTGGATAAGTTTCTTATACCTTGGAAGAAGAACAAAGAGGTAAGCGGAATTATTGTTTGCGGAAGCTATATTACAGGCAACCCGACAAAACACTCTGACGTTGATATCTACATAGTCTTAAAAAAAGAATGTAAATGGGAAGAAAGAGGAAACAAGATTGTGGATGGAATTTTAATGGAGTATTTTGCAAGTCCTCCGAGGCAGATTAAAAAAAATTTAGAATCCGATTTTAAAAAAAGAGAACAAATTGATGCACATATGATTTACACTGGAAAAATCATATTAGACAAAGAGGGCGGATTAAGAAAATTAAAGAAACTATCAAAAAAATACTTGAATAAGAAATTTGGAAAAATGACTCGTTATATGTATGAATTGGGAAAATACGATCTTTTTGATATGTCCGATAATTTAGAAGAGGTATACCTTAGAAAAACTCCAGATTTTAACTTTGTATATTTTAACTTTCTTGAAGATGTTTTTTCAATATATTCCGAATTCTTGAGTTATTATAAAATTAAAAAAGATAATGTTTATAGATTCTTAACCGATAAAGAAAATAGAAAGAAATATTTAATATCTGATTTTCCAGATAAAGTATTTTTAAGAAATTTTGTTTTAGCAATAAAAGAAAGGAATGAAAAGAAGATGTTAAGAAAATTTGTTGAACTGTCAAAATATGTTCAGGACAAAATGGGTGGTTTTGATATAGATGGATGGAAGTTTAAATCTAGTGCAGAATGAATACAAACTAGAAGCTCTGTCTCCCACTTAAAATAGGTCAAATCAGCAACCTTTTTAGAGAACTGTTTTTTCTAAATAAATTCGGATAAAAATTATTGTACTTAATTTCTCAAACATGGAACACTTTTTCGTTTTCGGTAGAAATCCTAAATTATCTTCCAACGTGTCCATAATAGCGCCTTCTCTTTTCCATTCTCTCTTCTATTAACTTTATACGCTCTTCATAGTTCTCCTTCCACATCGTTTTAAATGTTTTTGGAGTTGGTTCCAAATTTTTCAGATATTCTAAGCGACGCTCATCATCAGAAGAATCCGCAGAATATACCTCTTTAGACATAACTTTATCAACCAAAAATTTTGAAGTGTCTTGCTTATTCTGAGCTATTGTTTCATCTTCCATACTTATTATAAAATAAAATACTATATAAATCTTTCGGTGTGTTATCACTTTAAAGTAAGTCCTCCACTCCATTTTCAATCGCAATATCCTCGATGTTGCTATCCCACAAATCCCAAATTCCTCGCCAGTCCCATCCCCCGTCCCCAGCTCTGAGTTCTAAGTTCTCATCCCTGAGTCGGCGTGCCCCAACCCATTTTCCCCTTGTATCTGTGAGGGTATCTCTACGTTCTCAATTCTGAACGTCGCTCAAACTCCCTCTTTGGCTCCCTCTCCAACCGAAACACTTTCACTTTCTTTGGCACTTTCAGCTCGTTTCAACTTAACTTCCTCATCAGCCTTTTCAGCCAAAGTTCTCATTTTTTCCTCAATTGCACTCTCTCCAGATTTCAACTCACTCTCTTTCTTCTCTCGGGCAAGTCTTTTCTTTCGCGGTTCTTCCAAAATCAATTTCTCCCCAACAAAATCTTCAAGACTAGGCAACGGTTTATCAATCTTGTATGCCTTCATATATTCCCTTGCCATCAACCAAAAGAATAACCCAAGCGACTTATTCGATTTATTATTTCCAATCATCACGACATCAATATTCGCAGTGTGATTATTAGTATCGCAAACGCCAACGACGGGAATTCTAATATTCTTCGCATCCGCCAGAGCATTCTTATCTAACCACGGGTCGCAAATAACAATCATCTTGGTTTCAATAAAATCATCCAGCACAGTATTGGTCAAAACCCCCGACGGATATTTCTTCGTATAAGTTCGAACCCCAGTTAATTCAGCAAACATTTTTGCCGCCCTCCAGCCAGCCTCTCTTTTACAAACCAAAGTCCAATCACTCGGCTTGAATCGCTTAATAAAATCGATACCATCAGCCAATTTTTTATCAACCAAAAGTGTGTTCAAAATCGCAAGACCATCCAGCCTTCTCCTATAAACATATTTTCTCATCGTCGGCGTAATAACCTTTGTCCCCAAATACGACGCCGTCTTAATATAATCCTCAAGAGGAGTCAAAATCGTCTGGTCTTCTTTCTTATCGCCAACATTTTGTTTATCAGATGACTCGTCTACATTAACATCTTTTATAGTTTCTTCTTTTTTGTCCGCCATTTTAATAGATTATAATTCCGTTCAGGAGTTTAGAGAATTTCCGAAGAAATTTTCTCCACGAAACTTCTTTGAAGTTACTTTAGCTATTTTGGAGAAACCAAAATAGATTCACGAAACTTCTTTGAAGTTACTTAACGCTACTACCCGTTTCCGAGCCCCGCACCTGAAACATATAATGGATGAGAAATTTTAGTTTATAAGTTTACCGATGACTCACAAATCCCAAATCCCCGTCCCCAGTTCGGAGTTGGGAGTTTGTAGTTGATAGTTAATAGCCCCCCCGCTTCCCCGTTCCCTGCCCCCACTCCCCACCCCCAACTCCAAACTACCAACTACGAACGCAAAAGCGTTCGTTCAATCATCATCACTCTACGAAGTTTGATAAGCCTCTCTCGTCCAAAAATTCCAGTCTTGATAAATTGTCCTCCGAATCCGATACAATAATCTGCGAGAATATTATCCATCGTTTCTCCTGACCTATGTGAAAAAATCATAACAATATTATTCTTCTTGCAAAATTCCACAACTTTTTTCACTTCCAAAATGGACCCAATCTGATTCGGTTTAATAATCACAGCATTAATCGCTTCTCCCCGAACCGCCCGATGAACTCTTTTTAAATTTGTCGTCGTCAAATCATCCCCAACAATCAAAGTCTTACTTTTCTTTATTTCTGCAATGCCATTCGAAATTTCTTTAAATCCGGAAAAATCTTCCTCCTGCATTCCATCTTCAACATAAAAAATTCCAAACTTTTTCACCAACCTCTCAATATAATCCGCCTGGTCAACCTTGTCCCGAATCAAATCTTTATTTTTATATCTATAATAACTTTTATCATAAAATGTAGACGCTGCAACATCCAACCCAATCCTTAATTTATATCTTTTCGCAACAGTCTTTAAAATTTCAAGCACCTCTTCATTCGTTTTACCTGTCATCCAAGCCCCCTCATCATTTCTCTCCCTCCTCCATTCCCCAAACTTACCCCCAACCCCCAACCCCCAACCCCCAACCGGTTTTTGAACCAAAACCTTCTTCGAGTACTCATAAGCTCTCAAATTCACAGTCACCGCTCGACCAAAAGTTTTCTCTTTCGGAATTAACAAAAACTCTTGAAAGTCAGGACGTTTTCCATTAATAGTTTTAGAATGCAATCCTCCACCAATACAATTCCCGACGGGCATCGGCATCTTCGGTCGCAAACCATCATTCACATCATCATTAATAAACTCCCACAATTCCTTTCCATTATCCGCGGCAGCCGCCTTCAAAAACACGCCTTCCATCGCATAATTTACATTCCCCCCAAACCTTCCAAACTTCGCCTCGAACCGTCGCATCAATTCAACAATCTGTTTCAAGTGCGCAATCCTTTTAATAATAAAATTTTTGTGCTTCAACTTCGGGCAAAAAACCCGCAACATTTTCATACTCCGTTCAATTCCCTTCGCATTATAACTCGCGACCTCACTCTTTCCTTTAGACTTTCCCGACGGTGCCGAACACTTAAATTTCCCTTCATATGTTACAATCTCAATTTGTATGCTTTTTTCTCCACGGGAATTTTTTACAAAACGGGGTAACACTTCTTTAATAAACATACCATAAAAAGAAGAAAAGATATTATAAACTTATTTGTCCACGACTATATTCATCACCCAATCTTTTCATTAGTGTTTTTACCGTTATGAATTTCCCATCAGAATCTAGACAACTTTCACGGGTAGCTCTATAGGCATTGGTGCCGGCAAAAGCAAACCCCTTGTCTAGATTTCCCTTCACCGCATTAACCAAGGCATCAATAATACAATATTGGGATTTTTTTGAATTACACGTTCGAAGACAATTCCAGCGACAATTAAAATCATATTTTTCCCCTCTATCAATTTTCTCCAGAAACGGATTTAAAATTGCTCTCCCAGGCATTCCAACAGGACTACTAATTAGCACTATGTCTTTTTCGTCAGCCCTAAGATGTTCATTTTTAAAATTATCATGAGCATCACACTCTCTTGTCGCAACAAATCTTGTAGCCATCTGAACTCCAGACGCACCCCACCCTCTCGCTTTTTGGATATCTCCCCCATAATAAATCCCTCCGGCAACAACAACCGGTCTGTCAAGTCCATTAGCATATTCAACAACACTTCTAGCTATACTCTCAAGTGAAGAAGCCGTTCCATTAATTAAATCATCATACTTAAAACCCAAATGTCCTCCGGCTTTTGGGCCTTCTACAATAAATACATCAGGAATTACGAAATATTTCTTTTCCCATTTTCTCGTAATTAATTTTGCAGCTCTTAAGCTGGAAACAATAACTCCGGATTTAGTTTTTCCACCTTTTAAAAATTTTGGGAAATCCAAAGGAAGTCCTCCCCCATTAATAATCAAATCGACCTCTTCTTCTACAGCCGCCTCAGCTAAATTATCATAATCACTTAATACTCTCATCAAATTTACACCAATAACGCCATCAGACATTTTACGGGCTGCGCGAATTTCATCCCTCAACGCTTTAGCATTAGTCTTAGCATAATTCCCAGAATATCCATGCAATAATCCCAGCGCAACCCCTCCAATAATCCCAGCACCACCTTCATTCGCAACAGCACTAACCAGACGCCGACCAGAAACACCAACGCTCATACCTCCCTGAATCAAATTAATCTCCAAGTCCCCAATCTTAAAAGTAGGCAAAGCTCCCATTATAATAATATATTCAGTCCACTTAAAAAACCTATAGGTAACAAATTACTCTAATCCTTCCTTAACTTTTTCTTCGACACCAACATCACTTACCTCGGGCTCTTCACCAGAATCCGCAAGTTTCATCATATCTCCACTCTCAGCAATATCCTTAACCTCTTCCTTCATTGCCTGTTCTTTCTGTGCATCTGACGCTTTCGTTTCCTCAACCTTAATTTTATCAAGACTTTCTTCCCTGCGCTTAGGCATCGGTCTACTAATAGAAATCGGCAAAACACCAGAATCAAGTTCCCTTTCCGCGATTTTCAAAGGGTCATAATTAACACTATCCAATTCCTCTTCGCTCATATTAACCAATAAAGGTGCATCCATAGAAATTTGCAAACCCCGAGCTCCAATAATCCTCGCTCGTTCATATTTAGAAAATTCGTGTGATTCCATTTTACTTGAAAACATATTCCTTAATCTTAAGGAACATCTCTGTCCATTTATCTTCAGCAAGCTTTAAAATAGTTTCCATGTCCTCATCGTTGATAGTACCAGCTTTTCCTTTCTGCATAGCAGTAATCCTCGGCTCCCCTTTATTGTCACCAATAGCAATAGTCAATCTAAATTCCGAAATAGCTTCCTCATCTTTTCCAACATCTGCAACAATCTTCCCGCCAATCTTATGAAAAGTCATACTGAAAGCAGTAACTTCTTTATTTAACGGAATGCCATCTTTACTAAATCCGTCAATCTTATCTTCTTTTGCATTATAAACCGGCATTCTCGCTCGTCCAAGTGCAATCAGAGCAGCCAGTCCGGCAACATCCAACAAATTACCATCATCATTAATTGCCATAATATCTACAAAAACTTGCCAAACCTTCTCCCCTTCCTTAATGCAAAGCTTCTTAAAATCAATAAAACCAGACTCCCTAATTCCTCTGTCAATAACTCTGCTAAGCTCAATAGCATTAATCCCCGGTCTGCCAATATCAAACTGTTGCGAAGCCATAGGATGCAATTCCGCACTAGTCATAAAAGTTCCCTCGTCGGGAGAATCAGGATACGGAGTAGCTACAGCCAAATGAACACCAGCATAAACCTCAGTCTTTCCAAATTTCACCTTAACGGCAGACGCAGAATTTTCGCTAACTCCATCTTCTACAATAATCTCTCTATATTCCTCAACCGTCCGACCATCAAGTCTTTTACCTTCAGACAAATAAGCCTCGATTTTCTCTTTCTGCAAATTAGGTATAATAAAATTACTCATTGCTACCCCCAATATTCTTTAATGCTTCCATCTGAACTTTCAAAATTTCATTACATGCCTTCTTCGCCATTTCCATAGTCTCCTTAAATTCTGGAATCGAAATCTTACCATCCAACTGCAAAAGAGCGACATTTTTAGTCCTCGAAGTAACAACAACAGGAATATCAGTAGAACCTTCTCCCTCATGATAATCAGAATCCTCGTACTTGTCAAGATCCACAACTAAAGTCTTATCTATTTTTCCGACACCAATAGCAGAAACCATCTCCTTCATAGGAATCCCAGCATGAGCCAAAGCCATTGCGGCAGCGTTCAAACCTGCAACTCTGGTTCCCGCATCAGCTTGAGGAATTTGAATAAAAACATCAACAACAGTATTTGGAAAACCACTTAAATCAACAACCGAACTTAAAGCCCACTCGCTAACCTTCGAAATTTCCTCACTCCTTCTATTTGGACCTGGCCGAATTCTATCACTAACTGAAAAAGGCATCATCCCATACGAAACTCTTAAGATACCCGTCTGAGCATTCTGTAAATGTTGAGGATGCAAAGTTCTCGGACCCCGAACAACCGCGATAGCTCTCGTTTTCCCTGTTTCAAACATAGCCGAACCATCAGCCGACGGAACAATTCCAACCTTCGCACTCATCGGTCTAACCTCATCCATCTTCCTTCCGCTATTTCGTTTTGTATATAATCCTTTAGCCATTTTTCAATCCTCCATCCTTTAATTTTCTAAGTCTACTACCAACTACCAGAGAGGTAAAGCCTCTCGAACTACTTAGGGTCTGCCCCAACCTGTCTTTCTTTTGTATTTGTGAGGGTACCACTAACTGCAATGAAATTTCCGATTTCATTGCTCCCCTCCATCTGTATCTTCTGCAATGATTTCAACACTGCCAGTTTTCAAACCAAGTTCCCTAATAAAATTTTCAACTTTTTTAGTCAGACCAGCGACAGTAACATTGTCTGCAATAAACTCGATAATTTTTCTTGCGGTAACTTCACTATCAGTATCCTTTCCATAAATCCAAACCTTGCCATTTTGCCCAACCGTAATATCACACCCAGTAGCACCTTTAATTAATTTCACCATGCTTCCTTCTTTCCCAATAATTCTGGGAACTTTATTCGGACCAACTGAAATAATCATACCGCCACCAATTTTTCCATATCCTCTCATTTTCATTGAAACATCAACGCCCCGAGACTTGACATCCCAAACCTTAATAATTACAGATTCTCCGAAATCCAAAAATTCCTGCATCTCGTTTTTATTAATATATCGTGGCACTTCAGCAACCGGCAAAAACGCGTTCTGTGCTCCGCCGAAATCAATCAGCCACCCATTAAATGTAATATCTACAATCGTTCCAATAATTGTATTTCCACGTCGAGGATAGTAAGCCCCGGAGATAGGAGAAACTCTGACATGTTTCTCAAAAACATTAACAATACCATACACACCTGCAACCACGTCATCACCATCTCTATAAACACCGTCGCCAGGCAAAAATTCGTTCCCGGAAACTATCGTCTCACCCGGAATAACAATTTGTCTTTTTTCAGCTACCATATTATTTTTAGATAATCTATAATTTTTTACTATCAATTTTTCTTATCTTATAATTATTTTTACAAAAAACTCTTTATAAACTTTACTACTCAATTTTTCTAGTTTTAAAAATAAAAACATTCTTTAAAGTGAGAATCAATGACATTCACCAGATCAGAATTCTTAACTCTTAATTCTGCAGAGCCATCACCCCTTCCAAAAAATTTCACAATACCAAATATTGCACATTCTTCAAAATTTTCAGAACTTCCATCGTCTATTGTAAATTCAGTTCTTCCGAGATAACTATTAAGACGATATCCATTCTCTTTTAAATACGAACTCAAATTGCCTAACTCCATAGAACTTACTTCATATATTGTAGTCTTCTTCATGATAATATAATAAGAGTTCTCTTTAAAACAATTTGTATCCTAAATAATATACTTATTTAATCTCCTCACTCAATACACTCCCCTGCGTCGCTCCATTAATCTTGTCATAAAAATCAAAAATCAAACCAGCCGGCATCTCAACCACAACTTCCAAATCCCCATTATCTTTCCAATTTTCCTCAATCATAAATTCTTTAACAATACCATAAGCTTTCCCAGTATGCAAAGCTGGAACAGTCAGCTTAACTTTTTTCATTTCAATCTTAATAGGTAATACTTTAGATAGTTGGTCCAAAATTTCAGAAACCTGCGCCTCGACGGGTTTATTTTTAACATTAACACGCGCCTCGCCTAACGCCTTCATAATTCTATCAGGTGTATATGGCCGACCCTCGGGCGATACAGCATTGCTCGCCAAAAAATCAACAACCTGTTTATATTTAACATTATGTTCAGACTTCATCGATTCCGCCGTCCGCACAACCTCACCATCCTTAATAATTTTCTCAGCGACCGCCATCATATCACTCGTTCCAAAAAAATTCTCCAAATCAATAACCGCAGCTTTCTCCCCCGCTTTCAAATTATGAAAAATCTCATCAGTCAAAACGGCAACCCCAAGATTTCCCTCACCCCTCCGAACTTTCATCGCCTCATCCAAATCAACAAGTATCTCAAAATTCTTCCCGCCTTTCTTTACTCGTGCCGTAGTTTGTGTCATATTATAATTAAAAGTTTTATGTTTAAATAGTTATTTAATGATTTAAAATTAAATCAGAATCATCACGAAAATTATTATAGGAAGGAGATTTATTCCATTTTTCTATTTTTGCTATCCCATATATAGACAAGCATGTAATTGGAGATATTAAAGTAGCATATACTGCTAGTGCTTTAGGCTTCCACCCTTTTTGCTGTAAAGCATGAGGTATTCTTTTTCCATTTAATTCAACAATCCTAGCTAAATCACTATTTTCAAATTTTCTTCCACTAGAACTATAATTAACTTTTTTAGAAAATTCCAAGTCATTAATATATTTTCTCAGTCCCATAAAACTTCAAACTAAATTTACTTTATAAAAATTATTACACTACACTTTTAATTCCTCAGCGCGAAAACAGAGCGCAAAAAATTACTACCAACTACCAACTACCCACTACCAACTATTCCAATTCCTTTCCACTAACTTTCTTAATCTTTCCCTTACTCAAAATCCCAGCATCAAATCTATCAACATTAAAATCATCTCCCTGAATTTCCTTAAATATTTCCAAAGCCAGCTTAATTCCCTCTTTTAAACTCATTCCTTCTCGGTATTTTTCTCGCAACAATTTCTTAATAGCGTCGTCATTTTCACCAATAGCATTTGCTTTATATTTTAAGTAGTTGCCGGTAATATCTGTCGTATACAAAACCGGTTTTCCATTAAACCCCGCAAACATCATCGAAACGCCGAACGGTCTTGCCCCGCCATATTGTGTAAACTGTTGCTTAACATCAGCAATATCCCGAACAATAGATTCCGTGCTCGGAGCCGAGCCATAAGTCACCCAGTGCTGTTGCGCCAAAATTCTCGCTCTCTCAATCAAAACTCTCGCGTCAGAACTAATTCCCGCCGACACCGCAATAATATGCTCGTCAATTTCATTAATTTTATTTGCCGATTCTTCGATTATTAGAATATCCTTTTTTCGTCTGTCTGAAACAATCACGACGCTATCTTTGCAAACAATTCCAATCGAAGCAGAGCCAAGTCTAATCGTCTTCTCCGCGTATTCTACTTGCAAAATATGTCCATCAGGCGCAAACATTGTCGCCGCCCGGTCATATCCCATTTGCTGGTGCTGTATATCGTCCATTTTTGTTTATCGAAAATGGTGTGAAGGTTTTGCAAACCTACTCCCATATTATAAATTGAAAACTTACCTTAATAAAATTTGTTATACTCCATTTTTAAAACTATCTTTTCAACCCCTTCAATGTCCCGCTAACTTTTTCAATCTTAATTCCCGCCAAAGCCAACGCCGCTCTAACATCCTCCAACGATTTCACTAAACAACTACCAATAATAAATTCCCGTTCCCCCTCCCCCGTCCCCCTCTGAAATCTGAGTTCTGAGTTCTGAGTTCTGGACTTCCCGTCCACCGAGTTCTGAGAGCGAAGCGGTCTGAGTTCTGAGTTCTGAATTTCCATATAAGCCGACTTCGCAAATCCAAGTGTTCCAACATATTCCAAAATCGCAGATTCAACTTTCGCGTTACTTGCTTTAACTAAAAAATACCTTCTCTTATCTCGAGCCGACGGTTTAAGTTTTAGCTTTTTTATTTTTACCATGTTTCTTATTTTTTCTTTTTTTACCACGTTTTTTCTTAGACTTCAAAGTTTTTAACTTCTTCCTATTTAATCTAATAACAACTGCAAGAACCGAAATCAAAACAATAACCAAAATAACTACCACCCAAAAATAATCTTTAACCACTAAAATTTCAGTTTCAACAATTCCACTATCCATTGTGTGATAAATATTTTCTTCTTTATTACTCTCATCAACCTCAACCTCTTTTACAATCTCTTCAAAAATTCGCATCACGCTAATATTCGCCTTGCTATATTTAATTTCATTTAGCTTAACATAAAAATCATAATAGTTTGGAGAACTTAAATTTAATTTTATTTCTTCGCCAACGGTCAGTGTCAAATAAATAGGTTCACTCTCAACTATAATATCGACTGAGTTAGATTCAACTTTTAAAACTTTCAACGAATGTTTACCTGAAGCCAATCCAAAACTAATCTTATCTTTTGCTTTCAATTTAACAGAGTAGCCAGAAATCATTTCTGAATTATCTACAGAATATATTTTTATGCTAGAGCTACCTCCACTTGAACTTGAAATAACAGGAGGTGAATTTATTGTAAATGAAATTGTGGAAGAATTCCCAACGTTCCCTGCACCGTCAGTGCAATTGACATAAGCATTATGGGTCGCAACATTTAGACCGGAAACAGAAATAAGATTTGTGCCGGAATTGTTAATAGCACTTGTATTCAAAGTTCCATTGCCATCAACATAAACACTGCAATTAGAAACAGGATTTGAATCGGAAACATCAAAGCTAAATTCAATAGTGGTAGATGTTCCATCCGCAACCCCAGACAAATTAATTAGCGGTGGCGTTGTATCATAAATTATTGTAAAATTATTTTCTGCCGAAGAATTATAAGAGGCATTATTAATCCCCAAACAATTCCAGAGATAATTATCTTCTTCTATAAAAGTCCAGTTAAAAATCGTCCCGTTACTTATTCCGTTAATATTTTTAGTAGTTGTATTAATTAAATCCCCCGTCGAATTCCACAAATAAAAAGTTACATTAGAAAGATTATGAATTCCCTCAGAAGTCAAGTTACAAACAAAATCAGTTTCATTAACATTGGTATAACTGTTATTTTCTGGACTAGTCAGATTTACAACAACACCCCCAATGGTTAAAGTATAATTAGCCGCATTTCCCAAATTCCCCTCGACATCACTAACTAAACAATTCCATAAATAAGTTCCTTCGGACATATTATCCAAATCAAAACTCGTTTCATTCGCAGTCCCAGTCAAATTATTCGTTGCATTACAATAAAGCCCCATAGAATTCCAAACCTTCAAGGTTACATTCGCTAACTGCCAATCCGTCGCATTGCAAATAAAAGTCTGATTAACGGTTAAATTAATATGATTATCAGTAGGAGAAACTAAGATTACATTTGGAGCATCAATATCTAAAGAAAGAATGGCAGAATATACATCTATCCGGGAAAAGTTGTTAGAGCTTTCGTTAAATTGTACTCCTGTGTCATATAATACATCTTCAACTTCGGATGGGGTTTTTGTTTGTCCGCTCAAACTTAAATATTGATTAATTATTGCAATTGCTCCAGCAACCATTGGAGTTGCCATTGAAGTGCCGGACATCTCCGAATAATTTTTAGAATATCCCCAACCATTTAGATAGACATCTCCAAGGGGCATTGTTGAGTTAATTAAATGACCAGGAGCAAATAATTTTGTTATAAAATTCCTATTAGAAAAATCTGAGATATTATCATCTTTATTAACCGAAGAAATAGGTGTCGCGTTTTGAATACACGCAGGAGAAGAAATAGCACTATCCCAATTTTCATTTCCTGTTGCAACTACCACTGAAATATTATTAACGACCGCATTATTGATTCTTTCTGTAAAAAGATCTCTGCCACAACCAGCAGAAATATCAAATGTATCACAATATGAAGGATATCCCTCAATAGTTTCATTACACCCAAGACTCATACTTATAACAGAAATATTATTAATAAGTGAATTATTTATACACCAATCGATTCCAGCTATCACATCACTTGTATAGCCATTTCCATTAACATCTAAAACCTTAATTCCAATGAGATTCGTTTCTCTGGCAATTCCGAAGATTTCTCCACTAGCCCCGACGATTCCTGCAACATGAGTGCCATGTCCGTTATCATCAGTAATAGAACAATTTTCAACACACCCCTCTCCAGAAATACAATCAATATTACAAGTTAAATTCTTTTCAGTCAAATCTGGATGTGAAAAATCAACCCCCGTATCAATTACACAAACTGTTTGAGTCACCCCAGTTAAATTTATTCCTAAAACTTTCAATGACCACGTCAAACTTGCATTTGTAATATCAATAGATTCTTTCAAAAAGGATTTGACAGGATAATCATATGAAATTTGTTTTATATTCTTTTTTTCTATTAATTTTTCAATATCTCTCTTTGTTAAATCAGCAGAAAACATTCCTTTAAATTGATGTCTTATTTTTTCTTTTCCAATTTCCTCAACTATTTTCTCTTTTAGATTATTTAGACTTAAATCTTTAAAATTTGAGACATCTTCATCCTTAACATCTTCATCCAACCTAACAATAACTCTTACTTTTTCTTCCCCAGAATTAAATTTTTCCAAAATATTTTTATCAATTTTTCCTTCAAAATCTTTTTCAGAAAAACCAATTTCCAAACCAAATACAAAAACAAACAGAATAAGAACTATAATCAACCTTTTTTTCATGTTAATAACTGAGAAAAATTATATATAAATATTCTTATTTTACACCCACACATTCTCCATTAATGTATTCACATGATTCAATTTTACAATTAAACATTGCCATACAAAATTGATTTTCAGGACATTCGGACAAATTTACAGAATAGTCATCCACTTCATTTTCTAAAACACATTTCTCTTCTCCTCCCATATTACAAGGGCAACATGTAGTTTGAATTTTCACACACTCCACCTCCTCCTCGCTATTGTACTCCCCAACAAACCAAAAAAATCCTGCGACTAATAAAATTCCCACAATGACAATTGTTCCGATTAGACCTCTTTTATTCATATCAAATTAAGAATATTCGTTATTAAAAATATTGCTATTGGACGAGAACTCAGAACTCGGTGGACGGGAAGTCCAGATCTCAGAACTCCAACGAGAACTCAGAATTCAGATCTCAGAACTCCAACGAGAACTCAGATCTCAGAACTCAGATTTCAGAGGGGGACGGGGAGCTGGGGGCGGGGGGCACGCCCCCGGAGGGTAGGGCTTTTGGGAGTGGTGGTTCTAAGCTCTAAGAGTGAATGAAATGAACGGTCTGAGTTCTGAGTTCTAGGGAGTGGAACGACCTCTAAGAGCGAATGAAATGAGCGGTCTAAGTTCTAAGTTCTCAGTTCTGTTTTGAGCAAGAGACGAGCGAAAAACAATAACATTAAACTTTAAAAACTCCGACGTCCACAAATTTCTAGCAAGATGGTGAAAATACACACAGTTGGCGGGTTCTCGGAAGTTGGAAAAAATATGGTTGTCCTTGAGTTGGAAGAAGATGCATTTATTTTTGATGAAGGATTTTTCTTGCCGGCAATCGTATCAATGCAGGAACGAGACAAGGTTATGACCGAGCGACGATTAAAATCAATTAAGGCTGTTCCAGAAGATTCTGTAATTAATAAAATTAAACATAAAGTTAGGGCTCAGTTTATCAGTCACGCACACCTCGACCACGTCGGCGCAATTCCTTTTTTATCAGATAAATACAATGCACCGATTTATGGAACTCCGTTCACAATGCAAGTTTTAGATTCCTTATTGAACGACAACGACATCGTCCTTAAAAACAAAACTTTTGCAATAAAGCCAAACACTACGTTTTATATTAATGGTAAAAACAGAAAATACAAAGTAGATTTTATAAACATAACCCATTCAACAGCACAGTGTCTAATGATTGCAATTCAAACACCGAAGGGAGCAATTATTTACGCAAACGATTTCAAACTCGATGACACCCCAGTTTTAGGACTAAAACCGAATTATAAGAGACTAAGAGAAATAGCAAAAGAAGGCGTTCTGGCTTTTGTGGTAGATTCTCTCTATTCTGGCTCCGAAAGAAAAACTCCCTCTGAAAAAGTAGCAAGGGTTTTACTTGAAGAAGTTTTATTAACAATCCAGAACAGAAATGCCGGAATGATTGTAACAACATTTTCTTCCCACATTGCCAGACTGAAGTCAATTGTCGAATTTGGAAAAAAGTTAAATCGGGAAGTGGTTTTACTGGGAAGAAGTATGGACAAGTATTCAACCGCCGCAAAAAATGTAGGCATCGCACCTTTTCTAAACGACATAAAAATTTCAAAATACCGAAGACAAGTAGAAAAAATTTTACACAAAGTGGAAAGAAGAAGAAAGGATTATCTAATTGTTTGCACCGGGCATCAGGGCGAACCTGGTTCAATACTAGAAAGATTATCGCGACATCAACTTCCATTTAGATTAAATAGGGACGACAGCATCGTTTTTTCATCCAGCGTAATCCCCTCTCCAGTCAATATAGAACAATTTGCAAAGATGGAAGCTCGCCTTAAAAAATCCAAGCCAAGAATTTTTAGGGATGCTCATGTTTCTGGACATGGAGGCAGAGAAGACCTTCGGGATATTATGCAAATAATAAATCCTCAACATGTTATCCCATCTCATGGCGGACTCGACAAAACACGACCAATGGCAGACTTGGTAAAAGAATTGGGCTACAAGCTCGGAAAGCAATGCCACCTAATGCAAGATGGAGGCATTCTAAAATTGTAGCATCACCAACCCCAAACCGAGAAGAAGAATTAATCGGCGGATTAAAAAACGCACTCGACCGAGGAGAAACACTGACAAAGGCAAAACAAAGTTTCATTAGTGCAGGATACAAACCAGCCGAAGTTGCAACGGCAGTTCAAAAAATACCAACAGCAACTTCACAAATCGGAAGACAAATGGTCGCACCATCTGAAACTCCAACTAAACCACAGGGAACTCCAGCAGAAGCAAACTCTTTACCAATAAATCCGATAGTGACGACAGGGCAACAAAAAACCCTCTCAAAAAAATTCATAATAATCCTAATCTCTATTGCGGTAATAATTCTAATTGGTGCTGCGGTTCTGGGGATTTTCTGGAATAAAATATTTTAATGGAAATTTACCAGCCCGCCGAAGATTCATATTTTTTCGCAGATTTTTTAAAAAAATACCTCACTACCAACTACTCACTACCAACTACTCACTATTTGGATATGGGCTCTGGCTCTGGAATTCTATCTGAAACTGCATCAAAATTTTTAGACAAAAAAAACATTTTAGCCACCGATATAAATTCATCTGCAATAAAATTATTAAAACAAAAAAAGATTAATGCAATCAAAACAAATCTTTTTGAAATTTTTGGTAGAACAAGTCGTGCTTCACAAATCCCAAATCCCAAATCCCTCGTCGCTCCCCTCCCCTGCCCCACAAATCCCAAATACCAAATACCAAATCCCTCGCTTGCAAATCCCAAATCCCGAATACCAAATCCCTCGTCTATGTCCCAAATCCCTCGTTTCGACCTAATAACTTTCAACGCACCCTATCTCCCTCTCGATTCACGCGAACCAAAATCATCACAACTTGCAACAACTGGCGGGAAAAAAGGCGATGAAATTTCACTAGAATTTTTAAAGCAGGCAAAAAAACATCTGAACAAAAACGGCAAAATATTTCTCCTGATTTCGAGTCTAACACCAATGGATAAAATAAAAAGGTTCAATCCGAAAATAGTTGCAAAGAAGAAAATATTTATGGAAGAGTTATTGATATTAGAGTTTAGCTAAATATTTTTTAACAGAAATAAAAGCAACTGAGACTCCCACAATAGCAGTCAAAAGAACAATTAAAATATTTCTCAACAATGAATCTACAGAAATCAAAGCAAAGTTCAGAGCATAAATTCCAAAAACATAGAGAACAAAATAATAAATATAAATTGACAATGTTTTCCATTCTGTCACCTCGCTATCCTCAATAACTTCCCTCAAATAAACTGCAATCGCAAAACCAATTCCGATTAGAACTAAAGCAGTAGTCAGGGCAGGAATAACTACTAAAACCCGAGTAATAAAATCTCCAATAATTGGAACAGAAAATTTACTAAGAGAAATTATTAAAAATGTGATATAAATTGACCATTTAATAACTATAATAATTAACCTGACAAAACTATCCCGAATTTTTTTATTAATATCTATTGCTTTGATGAGTTTTAATAATAAATGAGAAACTAAATTTGCAAAAAGAATACCAAAAAGTAAAATTCCTATAGCTAAAAAAATTTCAAATAACAGACTTCCTATAGTATTTGTAACCATCCAGTTAAATAACATATTTTATACAATATTTCTCCATTTAAAAGGTTGATTATTTAAAATAATCCCCTTTTCTTAATTTATTAATAATATGATTCATGGCAACATTTTGCTTATTTTTATCTTTTGATTTTTGATTAGAATGGACTCTATAGACATAAGCATTCAATGGCAAATGTTTTATCTTGTAACCAGCACCAATAATTTGTAGCCAAAAATCGAAATCCTCTATATCTCTAAGCTCTTCATCCATTCTAATTCCATCGTCGATAATCTTCCTTCTAAAGATAGCGCTAGACGCAGGTATATATTCAGTGGGATTCAATATTTGAAAAGCCTCTTTTATTTTTAAAAGTTTTTTATTATCATTATAAATATCCTTTAAAATTTTAAGAGGTTCATTAATATTTTCAAATTCTACAGATTTTTGAAATTTCTTTGTGCTATTATCCATACGATAAATAAAAATATTGCCATAAACCATATCAATTCCATCATTTTTATCCAAAAAAGCTACCTGTCTTTTCAACCTTCCCGAAATATTTATATCATCCGAATCAAATAAAGCGATGTAATTTCCATTAGCTAAAGTAAATCCGTAATTAATAACACTCTTTTTCCCAAGATTTTCATTATTTTTGTAAGCCCTTACGCGATTATCACGTTTCGCATATTTCTCCAATATCTCAAAAGAATTATCCTCAGAACAATCATCAATAGCAATTAGTTCAAAATCATAAAAATCATCTTTTAAGAAAGATTCAATAGTTTCATCAAGATATTTTCCAACATTATAAACAGGAATAATTATAGACAATAAGGATTTTTTATTCAACATTTTTTCCCTCTATATTTTCAAAAAAATTACTTAAATCAACATTTTTATCAGTTCCTTTCTTAATCAACATACAATAAAAATCAAAAGTCTGTTTTGCAATTTTGCTCCAAAAATATTTCTTAACTTTTTCTGATGCGCGACGAGAATATTTTTCCATAAGTACTGGATTATCTTTTAATTTAATAATGGAATTAATAAAATTAAATGGTTTTGGGGAAATAATTATACCAGCATTACCTAACATTTCAGGAATTCCACCAACATTTGAACCAATCACAGGTTTGCCAAAAAGCATTGCTTCGAGTACCGTCGTAGGAAACGAATCATATATTGAAGGCTGAATAAATATTGTAGATTCAAAATATAATTTCGCAATTTCATCTCTGGATAAATGAGCTTTATGCCAGATTAACCTTTTTGGATATTTTTTTTCTAATTTTTCTAATTTTTCTCGTATCACCATCATTTCTTCCATCATATTATTTTCTTCCAGGGATGAGACTATCTCAAATATTATTTCTTTATCGCGCGAAAGAGTTCCTTCGACTATTTCAGGCAATAATCCAATTCCTTTTTCCATGCTAAATCGACTGATATACAAAATTTTTCTCTCATTTTTTCTCTCAAATGTTGTATAAATCTTGCTGTCAACTCCGTTCGAAATCACAAAGATTTTTGACTCATTAAGATTATAATTTTTCACTATTAATTTTTTCAAAACCTCAGACACCGTGATGACAGAGTCCGCACAACTTAAAGCACTCTCCTGCCATTTTGAAACTTTCAAAAATTTACGTCTTTCTTTAGACATAAATTTTAATCTGATTTTTTCAATTGAATGAAGAGTATGTATCCATTTAATATTCAATAACTGCTTTGTCATTAATGCACCATTATAATTTGTATGAGAATGCACTAAATCAAATGGGCTATTGCTATGTTCTTTCACAATTTCATTAACAACTTTGGCATCAAAAATCATTAATGAAAGATTTTTTTTAATCAAATAGTCATCCGTTTGGATTCCATGAGAGGTATTTATTCTATGAATTACCAACTTGCCACTATTTTCAAAAAAATCAACTGTATATTTCTTATCCCCTATCGTAAAAATATGAATTTCACAGCCTAACTTGGTTAACTCTTTATATAAATTAAATACATGTAAAGCTACTCCATTATCCGAAATACCCTTTTTATCCACATATTCAGACGTAATTACTGCAATTTTTAGAGGTTGCCTAATTAATTTCCTAATATTAAAAATAAAATTATTAAAAAAAGTCATCCCAAAAGAAAACCTTTTTTCAGAATATTTATATTTTTTTTTCTCAGTACCATCTGGTTCATCTTCTTCTGAATCCGAACTTTCATGGGCTTTTGCCATTACCTAAACAAACCAAATCGCCTTAAAAAGCTAACTAATGCCTATTTCAAATCTTTGGAAAGAATAAAAAAGTTCAATCCACTACACAAACACACCCAATAAATCACAACTATATTTAAATATCTCACACAACTTCTCAAATGTAAAATGGTGAAACAATTATGATAAAATTCGCGCATCTGGCAGACTGTCATTTAGGTAGTTGGAGACAGGAAGAACTGCAAAAACTAAATTTTCAGTCTTTTCAGAAAGTCATAGATAGATGTATTCAGGAAGAGGTTGAATTTATTTTAATCTCAGGTGACCTTTTCGACTCAGCATATCCCCCAATAGAAATTTTAAAGGAGTCATTTGCAGAATTCAAAAAAGTTCATGATGCCAAAATACCAGTTTATTTAATCGCAGGTTCTCACGATTTTTCCGCATCAGGCAAAACATTTCTTGATGTTTTAGAGAAAGCTGGCTTCTGCAAAAACATAGAAAACTGGCAAACAGAAGAAGACGGGAGAATAAAACTAAAATCCCATATGCACAATGACATTGCAATTTATGGATATCCCGGCAGAAAGTCAGGAATGGAAATTGAAGACCTGTCTAAAGTATATTTTGATTCATTTCATCCATTCACAATTTTTATGATTCATACCACAATCAAAGATGTCGTCGGAACAATCCCAATGGAATCAATCGAAAAGCAAAAACTCCCTCTCGCAAATTACTACGCAATGGGACACATCCACCAAGTCTTCGAAACTCGGGAAGCCAACTCTTGCTATGTTTACCCTGGACCAACATTCCCAAATAATTTTCAGGAACTATCTGATTTGCAATATGGCAGTTTCCAACTAACCGAATTTGACGGTGCAAACATAAAAACAAAAAATATCAAAATTCCACTAAAAGAAGTTGCTTCAATAGAAATAGAAATAGATAACGGTTTAACTGCAACTCAACAAGTAATCGACGAGCTCGACAAACTAAATCTAAGAGACAAAATTGTTTTATTAAAATTGAAGGGAACCTTAACTCAAGGCAAAACAGGAGACATCCGTTTTAACGAAATAGAGGAATTCATAAAAAAGAAAGAGGCATTTGTTTCTCTTCGTAATATTTCATCAGTCAAAATTCAGGATTCCGAATTTGAAATAGAATCATTTCCAACCGATAATGTCGAAAGTATCGAACGACAAATTCTCGGAGAATACTCACAAAAAAATCCAGCTGATTTTAACAAACATCTTCCTCAACTAATGACTGCGCTTTCCGCCGAAAAGAATGAGGACGAAAAATCGAGCATTTACGAAGATAGACTTTTATCTGAACTAAAAAATATATTAAATATTAACCAGATGTTATAATGTTATTTAAAAAATTAACAATCCAAAATATCAGAAGCTACGAGAACCTGACAATCGAATTTCCAAAAGGCTCAATTCTTTTTGCGGGAGATATCGGTTCAGGGAAAACATCTATTCTTCTTGGGTTACAATTTGCACTTTTTGGTTTACAACCGGGGCAGAAAGGAACTTCAATTTTAAGACAGGGAACTGATAACGCATATGCATGTTTGGAGATAGAGGTAGACGGAGAAATTATAACGCTCGAACGAACAATCAAAAAATCAAAAAATGGTGGAATAACCCAAGATTTGAACGCTATTACAATTGGCACGATGCGCACAGAACTTTCAACTTCTGAAATGAAAGACAGAGTAATTAAAATTTTAAACTATCCAAAAGAGTTCGTCAAAAAATCAAACCTCCTATACAAATTTACCGTCTACATTCCACAGGAAGAAATGAAATCAATTATTCAGGAAAGACCAGAAATTCGACTTGATACCTTGCGACACATATTCGGAATCGATCGTTACAAGCGGATAAAAGACAACACGCAAATACTTTTGCAGAAACTCAAGGAGACAATAAAAATCAAAGAAATTCTCGCATCAGAACTTAATCTTTTAAAGGAAAAATTTACATTGGAAAACGAGAAAAAAATTACACTGGTTAGGGAAGCGAATAATCTAAATTTAGAATATCAAAACCTTATTTTAACAAAACAAAAGAGTGAGAATAAACTTACATCAAGTCAAGGCTTGATAGATGAAAAAAGGGAATTAGATTCAGAATTGGGAAAATTAGAGGTTTTTCTTCAAGGCAAAAAAGATTTGGAATCTCGAATGAAAAAAGAAATTGTTTCAATGCAAAGGCAAACCCGTGAAAAATCGGACTTTTCAGAAAATAGATTGAGCGCAGTTTCAGAATTATTAGAAAAACACAGAAAAATCCTTGACGAGGCAAACTCGAAATTCTTGGAATTATCTTCCCAGATTTCCGTTTTAAATTCTAAAAAAGAAAGACCGCTAAATCTCAAAAATAAAATAACATCCTTAGAAAATTGTCCAACCTGTCTACAGACTGTAAGTCAAAATCATAAAAACAGAATTGAAAAACAAACCCAATATGACATCGAAGAAATTAATCGCGAACTCGAACAAAAAATCCAGCAGAATCAAATATTGGTTAGCGAAATTGAAAACGAGAAAAAATTAGTACGAGATTACGAAATCGACAAAAATAATCTTCGGCAAGACAAGATAAAATATGAACACCAAAAAACTATCGAAATAAAAATTAAGTCAGATGTATTTATTCTTGATAGGACATCAAATGAAATTAGCGAACTTCAAAACCAAATTAAAGAACTCCGAATAAAAATTCAAACATTTGCACAGTCTCAAGAAATTTTTGATTTGACCAAAAAAGCATTTCAAGAAATAAATGAAATCTCTCGGACGAAAGAAATTACCATGGCAACAAAAAATAAAGAACTGGAACTTTTGAGAATTAAACTTCAGGAACTTTCCGCAGAAATTCAAAATAAAGAACAAATTAGGGAAGATATCAATCATTTAAGGGGACTACAGGATTGGATTCAGGAAAAATTTATAACAATGATAAATTTTACCGAGAAGAATGTGATGGTAAAACTCCGGAATGAATTTTCAACAATTTTCACAGAATGGTTTTCAATACTGGTTCCCGACTCTCTTTCTGTCCGTCTCGACGAGGATTTTACTCCAATAATTACAAATCAAGATTATGAAATCGACTATGATTTTCTTTCAGGCGGAGAACGAACCGCAACGGCACTGGCTTACCGACTTTCACTAAATCAGGTTTTAAATTCAATGTTATCAAATATAAAAACAAAAGATATAGTAATTTTAGATGAGCCCACCGACGGATTTGCAACCGAACAAATTGACAAGATGCGGGATATTTTTGAGCAACTTAAAGCCGAACAAATAATTTTAGTATCTCACGAAGAAAAAATCGAGGGGTTCGTCGACCACATAATTAGAGTTAGTAAAAATGGGGTTAGTAGAATTGAGTGATTAGAAACACTTAGCTCACCAGAGATACCTACTGGGTGAAAACCTCGGTTTTTAAAAGTTCAACCAAAACCTTTATCTCACCAGAGATACCTACTGGGTGAAAACCTCGGTTTTTAAAAGTTCAACCAAAACTTTTAAAAACCAAATTCCGCCCATATATCTATGGAAATTAAGATTCTAAAAGATGAGAAAAATAAGCTGGATGTGGAATTATCCAGTTTGACCATAGCAGAAGTTCTTAGAGTCTATCTAAACAAAGAAGGCGCAAAATTAGCGGTTTGGAAACGGGAACACCCGACGAAAAATCCGGTTCTACACATAGAAGCAGACAACCCCAAAAAACTCTTGAAAAAAGCAATCGCAACACTGGAAAAAGAAATTGACAGTATAGTAGACGAATTCAAAAAGTTAAAATAATTCTAACATATAAATCCTTTTAATCTCAACCCACTCAATAAGTTTATGACAACCCAATCAAAAATTTCCACAGGTTCATTAGATTTGAACAAATTTCTTTCCGGCGGATACGAAACCGATATCATCACAACGCTCTACGGTCCAGGTGGTTCAGGCAAATCAAACCTTTGCATCATCACCGCAGCTTTTCAGGCGCAAAAAGGAAACAAAATAATTTTTGTAGACACGGAGGGAGGATTTTCCACAGATAGATTTAGGCAGATTTATCAGGGGACAAAAGAAGAAATAGAAACAGCATTGCAAAACATTTTACTTCTAAAGCCAACATCTTTTAAAGAACAAGAAGCCGACTTTCAAAAATTATTGACTCACATAAAAAAAGAAAATATATCACTGATTATTATAGATTCAATAGCAATGCTTTATCGACTTGAACTTGGGGATGCGATAACTTCAAAAGACAGCGAAAAAATTTCCGAAGTAAACAGAAAACTCGCAAAACAATTAAGGTCACTAAACGAAATTGCCAGAAAACAAAATATCCCAATTATAATAACAAATCAAGTATATGCGTCGTTTACCCAAAACTCCGAAGACAAAAACTTCGAACGGCAGGTTTCAATGGTTGGTGGCGACCTTTTAAAATATTGGAGCAAGTGTTTAATAGAACTCAAAAGCTATGGCGGCAGAAGAAAAATTATTTTAAAAAAGCATAGAAGTCTTCCCGTTAAAGAACTGGCCTTTGAAATCGTTGAAGCTGGGATTAGAAAGCGGGGAATTTTTTAATCAAAGGGGGAAACAAATTTAATTTTTCGTTCATTTTTAGGTATATTTACAATTATGGATTTTGCCATTTGTTCATCAACTAATTTATTGCCAACATAAACTTGAGTTTCTTTTGGTCCTGGTCCTCCAATATATATTCTTCCCGAATAATTTGTTGTCCAAATTGTTCCCTTTTTGCCATTATTATCAAAAGGAGAATGTCCAGAACGAAAAAAAACACCAGAATTTATTTCAAGATAATTGCCAAAATCAATCTGTTCCCCTTTTTCTGGATTCCAAATTGCTCTTCCTTTATTCCATTTTTCATCAGAGAAAACAAATAATTGCTCAACAGGAACACAAAGGCATCTAAAAGATTTATTTAAATAAAATTTGCATTCTTCCTTAATTATTCCAGTTTCTGTAGGCAAATTCCCATAAACAGAAAGAATTTTTTGACCTTTGGATTTTGCAATATAGTCCATGAATTTTTTAACAGCGGGAACCTTATCAAATACAGAGGAGTCCCTTTTCGATTTCATATTAACTGAATGCGTATATCCTCCGGCAAAATTCCTTAAACAATAGTCCATAAATCTGTCTTCCAATTTTTCTCCATTAATCAAATGCCTATCAATTTCTATTTCTAATTTTCCTCTTTGGTCTAATAATTTTTCAGAAGGTGAGACATCTTTATCAGCATAAATTTTTTCTATTTTTGTTTGAACCCCTATCAATTCATTAAATTTTTTCTCTAATGTTCCTTTATAAAATATTGGACAAGTAAATCCATTTTTAAATAAGGGTTGACTTCTTGCTTCCATAATTACTAAAATAAACTCCTCTTTATAAAAATTATTATACTCTACTTCTTCCCAACCTTCTTCTTAACCACCTTCTTAACCACCTTCTTTTTTTCAGCATGATTCACAATTTTCCCATCAACAATCTCAACCTCGCCACTCGCCAACTTTGCCTTAAACTCAGCTTTCTTTTTCTGCAACTCTTCATTCGTCGAACACTCAGAGTTAAAACAAAACTTCCACGGTGCTCTACCTTTTTGAAAACTAACAATTAGAGGAAACCCGCATTCCCCACACATTTCCAACTCCTCCCCCTCCGAACCCCGCTCCCCAGCTCCCACCCCCCGCGTCCTCGCAGGACGCATCATTCCTCTCGGTGGCAAAGAATAAGTCGTTTTACAATCAGGGTAAGCGTCGCACGAAACAAAATATCTCGAAAATCTTTTCCCATACATAACCCTCAATTTTCCCTTATGGCACACAGGACACTCAGACATAGTATTTGTTTCCTTCTCCTGTTCCCATACAATCGCATTCGCATCAGCCAAACTCTTTCCCATCGCATCCAGATTTCTAGTCATCCCCTTCGCAATTTTCGTTACCGATTTCTTCGCCTCATCCAAAATCTTTTTCTCTTTTTTCGCCAAATTTTTCTTTCCCTTCAACCCCTCGATTTTTTCCAACTCTTCAGTCATCTCTCTCGTCAACTCTTCATCCAAAATAATCGGCGCATACTTCCCGAGCGTTTCAACCATTTTCATTCCAAGCTCCGTAACTTCAATACTTTTTTCTCTAACATATCCACGAGAATACAAAGTCTCAATAATTGCCGCCCGAGTTGCCTTCGTTCCAAGTCCTCGCTTTTCTAATTCTTTAACCAACGAAGCAGCAGAATACCGACGAGGTGGCTTAGTTTCTTTTTCCTCCGTCCGAATTTCCAGAACATCAACATTGCCATCTATCGTAGGCACATTTGACTCTTTCGTGGAATGCGAATAAACATTCATCCAACCTTTCTCTTTAATCTGCACGCCTCTCGCCTTAAAATCTAAATTGTTAACAACAACTTTAATATTTTTATTTTCAACTTTCGCCGAATCGCAAAAACAAGAAATAAATCTTTTCACAATCAAATCATAAATTTTTTTATCCCTTTCAGCAATCTTTTTAGCCTCGCCTGTAGGATAAATCGCAGGATGCGCCGGGTCGGTCTTTTTTCCCTCGGTCGGTTTCGCATTAACGGCATACTTAACCTTCGATGTCCATTTTTTCAACCGTTTCAAAATTTTTCCATAACCAATAGATTTATCATACTTCTGACTTGAAGTTCTTGGATATGAAATAAGTCCAGAGAGATAAAGATTCTGTGCCGCCTTCATGGTCTGCGAAGGAGTCCACCCGCAATTTTTATAAGCCTCAATTTGCAAAGTCGTCAAATCAAAAGGCGCGGGCGGAGCAACAACATCTTCTTTAATTATAGTAGATGCAACTCCGCTTTTCCCCTGCAAATGCTTAAACTTCAACAACTCACCTTTATTAAAAATATCTTTCGGATGCTTAACCTCGACTTTCTGATTCTTAATATCTTTCACTTGCAAAAATATCTGCCAATATGGTTCCGACTTAAAATCCATAATCTCTTTCTCTTTATCTGCAACAATTTTTAATGCAGGACCTTGCACCCGACCAATCGACAAAATCCTAAAAGTCCCAGTTGAAGACAGCGCTTTCATTAAACCTCTCGACAAGTTAATTCCATAAAACCAATCAATATAATGTCGGGTTTCTCCCGCAATCGCCGCGCCCCAATTAAGCGTCGGCAACAAATTCTCAAACGATTCATCCAACGCCTCTTTAGTCAACAAAGAAAACTTCATCCTGTTAACATCTTTCTGCTTACAAATAAAACGCGCGACATTCCACCCAATAACCTCGCCCTCAACATCAAAGTCCGTCGCTACAATAAACTCATCGGCTTCTTTTGCTAATTTTTTTAAGACGTTCAAATATTTCTTCGTAAAAGCCCCACCCTTTTTCTGATGTGCAGGTTGCCACTTAACCTCAAAATTAGGAAACGGTCCCCTCTTCGCAATCTGCTGAATCCCAAACAAATGCCCAACCGCGCACCCAACAATATATCTTTGCTTCCCCTTGTAAAATTCATAATACGAAACCTTATCTTTATTAGTAATTTTCTCGTCCGTCGCCCCACTTAACGCCGCCGCAATTTTCGCCGCCGCCGCCGGTTTCTCCGTAATAATTAGGGTAGTGTTTTTGCCCTGACTTTTTTGGGGTACATTATTATGTGTAGTTTTCTTTTTTGTCATTATATATTATCCAGAGGAGACTTTATATTTTTAATTGATGCTTGAGAAATATGTGTATAAATTTGTGTCGTCTTAATATCGGAGTGTCCGAGAAGTTTTTGTATAATTCTCAAATCAGTTCCTTGTTCAAGCAAATGAGTCGCAAAAGAATGACGAAGCAAATGTGGATAAACTCTTTTTTTAATACTAGCTTTTTTTGCAGAGTTTTGAACTATTTTTTGGATGGTGTTTTTTGTGAGTTTTCCTCCACGATTAGACGGAAATAAATTTTTTTCATTAACTAATCCACAATATTTTTTTAATTCTTCAAATAAAGAATCCGGAATTTTAACAAATCTGTCTTTTTTACCTTTGGCTAATTCAATATGAATCAAACTCTCTTCAAAATTCAAATTTTTCTTTTTTAAATTAACAATTTCACTAACACGCAAACCACATCCATAAAGAAGCTTAATAATGAGTTTATGTTTTATATTTGAGGTGGACTTAATTAATTTTTTCATCTCCTTAGTTGTCAGAATTTCCGGAAGAGGACTATTTTTCTTAGGATTAGGAATTTTGACTTTTTGTTTCAAAACATTTTCAAAAAAAAATTTTATTGCAAAAAGATCTTTTCTTACACTAGATGGATTTTTCTTTTTCAAATTTAATTGAATATAATTTTTTAGAACATTTTCATTTAATCCTTTATCTTCAGAATAATCAATAAATTTACGAACAGAAAGCAAATATCCTTTAACAGTTTGTCTAGAGAAGCTTCTAATCTCTAATTCTCTTTTTAATTTCTCAATTAAACCACCCATCAAAAGATAAAAAATATTCTAATATATAAAAGTATTGTTTTTACCAGTATTAGAAGATTATCGATAATAAACTATCGATAATCTTATGTTAATTGCAATAAATTTGGAGTCCTAAAAAATAAAAAGAGGCTTTGGCTAAAGTCTATCGGAAGCAATTCTAAGTCTTTCATTATAGGGGATAAGCAAGTCATCTGGTATTTCAATTCCTTTTTTTCTTAATACATAGAATCCCATTTGGTCACAAAAATCTTCTTCGCAAAATTTTCCAATTCCGGCTACATCAACCATTTTCTCCAAGTCTTTTCTAAGACCAAGATAACAAACAGCGTGAGATTCTTCATGTGCTCTTGTTTTGATTTCAGCTACTTCAGGAGATTGATGATTATAAAAAATAATTGCTTGCCTACTCTCATTCGTTTCAGAACCTATGTGCAAACCTCCTTGGTTATGTCTTAAAACAGTCATAGGAAATCCTAATTTTTCAATAGTTTCCATATCTGTTTTATGTCCGCTATTTTGCAGAATTTCTTGAACTGTTTCTATTAAGTTGTCAGTAAACCCCAAATCATGATAAACATCATTAGATGAAATTCTTCCTTCAAAATCCAATATTTGAAAATATGCATCCTTCATACTAATAAATATTAATTAATAGTATTTAAATATTTCGTTTACGTAACCACTTACTAGTTACTAATAAATAAAGTGGCGCCAAAGCCCATTAATTCTGTATTTTGATTGCTCATTGTATTCGCCTGATTACGGACTCCAAATTTACTTCTTCGCTCCACTTCGTTCCGCTCGACCACGCTGCGCTCTCGCCTATCGGCTCGGGGCAATTAACAGGAATTTAACGAGAAATGGCTCGGCTCGCCATTTCTCCAAATTTGATTTTCCAGCTCTGTTTCGCTTCGCTTCACGAGGGAAAATCAAACTTCGTTAAATTCCGATTAGGCGTAATTCAGAAAAAGTCTTTTAACCATATAACGCTATTCCAACAATAATTACTAATTCAACAACAGCCAGCGAAATATGCGTTAAAAGAATTGGCTTTTCTTCATGAACAAAACCATAAATTGCAGATATTACCGCAACAAAAAAATAAGTAATCCAAGTTAATAATGAAACTCCTACTGCGCTTTTAAGAGACCAAATAGTATATGCTTGGGGAATAGTCATAATTACAAGAATAATTCCGGCAACAAACATTAAATCATCAAGTAATCTTTTCCATTTATTTGGATGCGGATATTTCTCGTGTTTTTGATGTATTCTCTTTCTTTTATTTATGTGATGCATTACTTGAGTCATACCAATATTTACAATTTAATATTATATATATTTATCGGAGCTTTCAACAAAGCTCCCGATGTTGAAACCCCTAACCCCTAACTCCCAACTGCAACGTCAAAGACGTTGCCCCACAAATCCCAAATACCCAATCCCAAATCCCTCGCCCCCTTCCTTCTCCCCCCGACTACCGACCAGCGAAGCATCCGAACCCCGACAACCGACCCCCCTATATTTCCAAAATCTTTCCCTTCCGTCCGACCTGCACAACTTTCGTCTTCCCTATCTTATCCTCAATCCCCTCACCCTCATGAATATGCGCCGCAATCAACAAATCAGGTTTAAAATCCTTGACAGCTTTCCTCAAAATCACATCCCCCGGAATTCCAGACAACTCCGCCGTCGTTCCACTCGCATGCAAATGCGAAACTAAAATTTTCTTCGCCGGTTTCATCTTCTCAAAATTTAGTCTTATACTTTCCAAATCCGCATCATCCAAACTCAATTTCCAATTCGGACTTCCAATCCCGGCAATACCAACATCTCCATAAGTCACATAATAATTATGAATACTTTTTCCCTCTCTCGCCAACATCGCACATTCCTCATCAAAATCACAATTCCCAGGCACAAAAACAACTTTCTGCCCTGCCTTCCGAAACGGCTCCAAAATTCCCTTTTCTCCTTCGCTATACCCATAAATATCCCCAGCCAAAACCACCAAATCCACTTTCTCCCGTTTCCCCTTAGCCGACAACTTCTTCGCAATATCCAAACTCCCGTGCAAATCCCCCGCCGCCAATATCCTAAGTTTTTTATTTTTAATTACCATGTTATAAATTAATCAAGAGACTTTTTAATTCTTATTAATGATTGAGAAAGAACGTTAATAAAGTTCTTATCGAATTAAAATGAAACTCCCCTTTCCTCACAAATTCCAAATCCCAGTTCCCAGTTTTCCCCGTCCCCACTACCTACTACCCACTACCAACTAGTCCCGCCGACACTTTTTTAAATAGCTTCCCATTTCTATCACTATGCCAAAACTATCAGAAATAAAAAACTGGAACATTGAAATAGAAGCAGAAATTACTCAAAACTGGAAAAAGTCAGAGTTCTTCACATTTAATCCAAAAACAAAAAAGAAAATATATTCAATAGACACGCCACCGCCTTATGTTAATTCGCCAATCCACATGGGACACGCCGTAACTTACTGCTTCATGGATTTTTTCGCACGATACCGAAGAATGAAAGGAGAAGAAGTTTTATTCCCATTAGGACTGGACAGAAATGGACTTCCGATAGAAATAGCAACAGAAAAGAAATTTAAAATTTCACCGTTTAAAATTGGCAGAGAAAAATTTGTCCAATATTGCGAGAAACTTTTGAGCGAGGCATCATCAGAATCAACCAACACTTTTGCAAAACTCGGAATTTCATTTTCATCCTATAAAGAAGGCAATACAATCGGCTCAATTTACAACACCG
The DNA here is from genome assembly GCA_030605415.1 of archaeon. Classification (GTDB taxonomy): domain Archaea; phylum Nanobdellota; class Nanobdellia; order Pacearchaeales; family GW2011-AR1; genus JAGVXH01. The sequence goes on from JAUWIJ010000003.1 coordinate 38,606, forward strand.
ATTCGCCGGAATACCGAGCGCTAACGCAATCGACTTTTGCCAATCTCTATAAAAAAGGGTTAATTTACGAAGCATCCCGAATTAATAACTGGGACCCAAAACTTCGAACTACGATTGCCGATTCTGAAATTGATTATGAAGAGATACAATCCACATTCAGCGATATTAAATGGACGGTTAAAGAAACGGGCGAAGAAATCGTAATTGGAACAACACGTCCAGAACTAATCGCAACTTGTGGAATGGTAATTTATAATCCAAAGGACAAACGATACCAGAACCTCGAGGACAAAACTGCAATTTCCCCAATTTTCAACGAAGAAATTCCAATCAAAGCACACCCCTTCGCGCAAATTGACAAGGGAACAGGATTAGTTATGATGTGTTCAGCAGGAGACTTGACGGATATCCAATTTTTCCGAGAAATGAAACTGACGCCAAGAATTGCAATTGGGCAAAATGGAAAGATGAACGAAAAGGCAGGGGTTCTTGAGGGGTTGAAAGTTAAAGAGGCAAGAGAAAAAATAATTGAGCTGATAAAAGAAAAAGGATTACTTGTCCAGCAGGAACAGGTGACACATAGAACTCCAATTTCTGAAAGATCAAAAGTTGAAGTTGAGTTTATTGAAATGCCAGAATTCTATCTCAAGCAAATTGATTTTAAGGATGACATGCGAAGAATAATTAAAGATATAAATTTTTATCCAAAAAATTCAAAGAAAATTTTGGATAAGTGGATTGATTCAGTTTCGATTGATTGGCCGATTTCTCGACGACGATATTATGCGACACCAGTCCCATTATGGTATTCAGATAATCTGATTGCGTTAGTTCCGCAAGGAAAATATGTTGAGCCGTGGAGACAAGAACCGCCAAAAGAATCCGAAGTTTTAGATGCAGAAACCAAAAAAGTATTAGGTGTTGTAGCAGATTTTCCAGAAAATAAATGGACAGGCGAAGAAAGAGTTTTGGACACATGGTTTGACTCTTCAATTTCTGAGTTAAGTATATTGAAATATAAATCAGATGACGATTTGTTTAAGAAGGCATATCCAGTGACACTTCGACCACAGGGAAAGGAAATCGTTCGGACATGGTTATACTACACAGTTTTGAGAGGATTTTTAGAAACTGAAAAAATATGTTTTAAAGACGTATGGATTCATCAGCATATTCTTGATGGCAAAGGAAAAAAAATGTCTAAGTCACTAGGGAACGTAATTGACCCTCAACTAATTTTAAAAGAGGACGGAGCAGAGGCATTAAGATTTTGGGCAGCAACGGAGGGCGACTTATCAAGAGGCGACTTCACCTGCTCAAAAGAAAAAATCAAAGCCGAAAAAAAATCTTTAAACAAATTACTAAATATATCAAAATTTGTCTCGATGTTTGAAAAACCAAAAAAGAAACCAAAAATAACAGAACTCGACCAACTCTTTATTGATTATATTGAAGATATGACGCAAAATATTGACAAAGATTATGAGATCTATAATTTTAATCATCCGGCACAAGATTTAAGAAAATTTTTATGGGACACATTCGCATCGAATTATATTGAACTTGTAAAAAACAGGGTATATAATGAAAATAAAAAATTTACTAACGAAGAATCAGAATCCGCAAAATATACACTCCACTTTTTATTGGAAAGATTACTAATTTTGCTTTATCCGATTATTCCGCAAATTACAACTTTAATTGCGAAAGAAAAAGGGATTAATATGTTAAAGGAAAAGTGGCCAGAAACAAAACTCGGAAATTCAAATCTTAAGTTAATAGACGAGTTAATTAATTTTAATGGGCAAATTTGGAAAATAAAAAAAGAAAAAGGAATTTCTCTCCGAAATCCAATTGAAGGAATTGAAATACCGACGGAACTTGCTGAATTTGAAAAGGATTTAAAAGCGTGTCATAATATATGTTAATTGCAATTGCAAATTCGGGCTCATAGCGATAATTTTATATAATACATAAATTACTGTCTCAATATGCAAATCGAAAAAACAATTAGAAATTATCTGAAAGGATTAGAAGTCGGCTCTGCTGAAGAAATAATAAAACTTTTTTCCCCAGATGCTGTTGTTCATTCTCCTCTTTATGGAGAAATCCAAGCCAAAAAGTTTTATCAAAATTTGTTTAAAGATACTTCGAAATCCAAAACTACCTTAATAAATATCTTTGTTAGTCAAAATAATTCTCAAATCGTCGCAGGGCATTTTCGTTATGATTGGATTTTGAAAGATGGAACGCCGACTTCTTTTGAATGTGTTGACGTTTTTCGATTTGTTGAAGATGGTAAAATCAAAGAACTGACAATAATTTATGATACTTCTAAAATCAGAACTTCTTTTGAAGATATGAAAAAGTAACGCTCGAATTTACAATTTCTTCGAAAAACTTCATTTTCTTCGACCACGCTACGCTCGGACTTCGTTAAATTCTGATGATATAAATTTAACGCAATATTTTCATCTCCCCATAAATAAATATCTTTAACATTTCATCACCCCAAATAATCCTTCAAAATCTTTTTCCCCAATTTCTTATTATAAATTTTTAAATATTTCATTAATTTTTTCTCATCAATTTTCTCCCGGAATTTCCCTAAGACATCCTCACTAATTTTTTGTTTAAATAAAAACATATCAATAAAAGTCTTTTCCAAATCTGAATACGGAAGGCAAAATCCTCCATCATCTAAATAATCAATCCCAAACATAAATTCTTTTTTTGTGCTTCTAACCAAAACATTTCCCCCAAGGACTTTCCTGATTCCCACCCTGACTTTTTTCGGAGTTATTACTATTGGGATTGTTTCCTGTTCCCATAAACCATAAAAACTTAAAGCAGACTGCAAACCCAAATAGGCAGGAAAACAAAGAACTATCAAACTATTATCATTGTGTTTTGTATAATACCCTTTTGCGATTTTTTTTATCTCCCCGGATTTTAAAAGATTATGAACAACAAGTTTCGCATAATTACTCTTAGAATTTTTTCTTTCAAATCGGACAATTCTCTCTATAGATTTAAAATCTACGACAAGACTTTTCTCAAATAAATTTCTTATTCTCTCTAAATGTTTGGATTTTCCCATTTTCTTTTTATGTATTCTTTTAGTTCATTAAAATTAGGGACAACTCCCTCCAAAAGAAGAACCTTAAGATCTTCTACATCCTCCGGAATATCTTTCTCATCAATTACTTTTTTTATGTTTTTATCAATCAAAGAGACATTGCCAACCAACCTCATCAAGAAAAAAACGTCGTAAATATCCCTAATTTTTTTTCTACTAAGATAGGTCTTAATTTTTTCATTTAATAATTGTTCAACAGCTAAACCATAAATAGAAATAATAGTCCCATCCACTTTTTCATAATCCAAAAGAACCCCCTTAATATTTTGAAAGGTAGCTTCTAATTTCACAGAAACCCGACCATACTTTAGCTCTGAATAAACACTCCTGTCGGAAATTTTCTTCTTCTTAATCTCAAAACCTTTATTTTCCAAATTCTTAAATAATTTCTCTATCAAACTTTTATTCTTCGGAAAATAAAAATCTAAATCTTCGGAAAATCTTTTCCCACCATAACATCTCCAAATACAGGTTCCGCCATGAAAAACCGTAGAAGGAATTACTTTAATGGTCTCCTCAATGAGTATATCCTGAGCAAAGGCTATATTTTTATGTAATTCTTTCCTTATTCTGGAAATTAATGGCAATTTCATAATATTGACAAAAGTTATACATTTATATATCTTTCGTTACTCTTAGAATAAGGGTGTGCCATAATATCTAACACCAACTTTAATAAACTGATTTCTTATATACTCTTATGGATGAAGCACAAAAATTTGAATTAGAATCTCTCGTTGAGGAGTTGGAGAGTTACCGAGGCAGACATACAGAACTAATCACAGTCTTAATTCCAGCCGGAGCAACGCTGACTCAGACAACAAAACAACTTGAAGATGAAAAGGGAACGGCGACAAATATCAAATCAAGTGGCACAAGAAAAAATGTGATTAATGCACTCGAGCGAGCGGTTAGAAAATTGAAAGAAATTGGACGAACTCCGGAAAATGGATTGGCGTTATTCTCAGGAAATGTAACAATGGCCGACGGGAGAGAATCTCTGGAAGTTTGGGCAATTGAACCCCCTAAAAAATTAAAAATTAAAATCTACAGATGTGACCAGACATTTGTCTTAGAGCCATTAAAAGACATGCTCGAAACAGACGAAGTTTATGGACTTTTAATTATTGAAAGAAACGAAGCAACAATTGGACTTCTCGATGGGAAGCACATAAAAAAATTGCAGAATATGACATCGGGAATTCCGGGAAAAACGCGAGCGGGGGGACAAAGCGCTCAACGTTTCGCCCGTATCAGAGAATCCGCGGCGAAAGAGTTTTTCAAGCGAGTGGCCGAGGCAATGAAAAAACATTTTTGGGACAATAAAAAATTAAAGGGGATTCTCGTCGGTGGACCAATTCCAACAAAAGATGAATTTTTAGAGCAGGGTCAGTTAGTAACCGCCCTAAAAGATAAAGTAATCGCGGTGAGAGATATCGGCGGAACTGGAATGCACGGACTTCAAGAACTTGTCGAACGATGCCAAGACATTTTAGCCGAACAAGAAATCACAAAGCAAAGATTAATTCTGGATTTGTTTTTCGAAAAATTAGCAAAAGAACCGAATAAAGTTTCATACGGCGAAGCCGAAGTCGAAGACCGATTAAATCGAGGAGCAGTAGAAAAACTAATCATTTCAAAATCGCTTTCAAGAGAAAAAGTCAAAATGTTAGAAAATTTAGCAAAAGCATCATCCACAGAAATCCACATCGTAACAAACGAAACCGCAGAAGGAGTTCAGTTTGATAATTTAGGTGGCGTAGCAGGAATATTAAGATTTGAAATTCACGATTAATTTATTTTAGCCTAAATATTTATATATAGATTACATCTCCAATTTACTACATGAATAAAAAACTTTTAACAATTGGAATAATAATTCTTATGGCTACTATAGTAGTTGCTACAATAGGATTATTTCTTTATCCATATTCCCCAGACCGGCCTCCAAGTACAGATGATACTGGTTCAACTCAACAAGGAATCCAACAAGTTGTAAATGCAAACAACCAATTTGCTTTTGATTTATATTCAGAATTAAATAAAGATTCAGATAGTAATATTTTTTATTCTCCTTATAGCATCTCTGCCGCTTTAGCAATGACTTATGAAGGCGCAAAAGGACAAACGGCAGACGAAATGAAATCTGTTTTTCATTTCCCAGAAAATAATATATTAAGACCAAATTTTGCAACAATTTATAATAATATTAATGAGGGAAATAATGATTACGAATTAAAAACAGGAAATGCCTTGTGGGTTCAACAAGATTATCCTTTTCTTGAAAATTATACAAGCAGAGTTGAAAATTATTATGGAGGAAAAACAGCAAATTTAGATTTTATTAAAGAAACAGAAAAGTCCAGACAGACAATTAATAGTTTTATAGAAGAACAAACTAATAATAAAATTAAAGATTTAATTCCTCAGGGCGTTCTTAATGAGCTGACAAGATTAGTTCTTACAAATGCAATTTATTTTAAGGGAACATGGGAATGGGAATTTGACAAATCTGATACTCGTGAACAGGATTTTAAAATAACAGAAAATAATATAGTTAAAGTTCCAATGATGTCCATGAAAAATGATAAAGCAATGTTTAATTATGCCGACACTGAAGACTTACAAATCTTAGAATTATCATATAAGGGTGAAGATATTTCTATGTTAATCCTTTTACCAACAGAAAATCTTGATAGTATAGAATCTTCTTTAACAACAGAAAAACTTAATGAATACAAAAATCAAATGAAAGAGACAAAATTAGATGCTATTTATTTACCTAAATTTGAATTTGATTCAAAATATACTTTAAATGAAAATTTGAGGGCTTTAGGAATGCCAACTGCTTTTTCTGACAGCAATGCTGATTTTTCTGGAATGACTGGAAATAGAGAATTATTTATTAGCGCAGTAATCCACCAGGCTTTTGTCAAAGTTGATGAAAAGGGAACAGAAGCAGCAGCCGCAACAGGAGTTGTAATGCAACTAAAAAGTGCTCCAATGCCAAAAAATATATTTAGAGCAGACCACCCATTTATATTCATTATACAAGAAAAAGAAACAGGTAATATTTTATTTTTGGGAAGAGTTATTGACCCTCGATAATCTTCAAAATATTCTCACAATCCAATTCGGAAAAATTCCCGTATCTCCGCAATGATAAACCTTATGAAAAATCTGATTCCAAATTAAATCAACTTTCATTCTATCTTTAATCCAATTATTTTCATTTGTCCATGCTAACTGCGGTGGCTTAAACCTCGTCGGTTTAACTCCAAAACACTCTTCAAAAATCTCAACTCCCTCGTCCAAATATTCAAAATCTCGAACAATTCCAAATTCTTCAAACGAATGATAAACCCCATGCATCGCCAATTTTTTATCCCAACTACCAACTCCCAACTCCGAACCAGATAAAGAAGCTCTCCTCTTTATCTCCTCACACCATTCTCTATCAATCGACACATTTTCAAACTTCGGAATCACATAATAAACGTCCGCCCAATCTAATAACTTTTCCTCGCAAAAAATTTCTGGCGAAACATCGTCAAGATGGCTCGGCAAAACCAATCGAACAAAAAATAAACAAATTATACACCCAACAAACCCAATCGCAAAATACTGCCAAACCTTCATGAAAAAGGCAAGTCAGCAATCTTTTAAAACTCTTTCATCTAACAAGTTGCATGGATGAACAACCCGTCAACCCAAAAGTTATTACTGAATCTACAGCAAAAGAATTGGATAATGTTTTTGAAAATAAAGAACGAGATTCGACCGAAAAAGTTGAAGCCGCACTTTTCATAGCAGGCCGTTTTTTGAGCCTTCAGGAATTAATTATGCTAACAGACGTAAATCCAATTATGCTCAAAGGAATTCTTAATAGACTCGAAAAAAAATATTCCACAGGAGTTTTAAGATTAATAAGCCGAGGTAATTCGTGGAAAATGGACGTCGCAGAAAAACATCATTATCTAATTAATAAACTGGCAACGGGCAACGCTGAATTCACAAAAGCCGAACAGGAAACTCTCGCAATTATTGCATATAAGCAACCAATCAAACAATCAGTGATAATTAAAATACGGGGAAATAAATCTTACGACCACATCAAAAAATTCCGTCAGCTCGGTCTTATCACCGCGAAACGAGTCGGACACACCCTCGATATCTCACTCTCCGAAGAATTTTACGAATACTTTAATGTGCATGATGTCAAAAAATCAGAACCTAAAGACAAAACAGGAACCGAATAATGGAATTTTTAACAATCTTATATCTAACATACACATTTATAGCGTTCTATTTTCTGATAATATACATTTTAACTTACATTCAAAACCAAAAACAAATATACGAAGTAATCAAGCCCGACAAAATTCGTTCATTAAGTATAGTTATTCCCTGCTTCAATGAGGAAAAAAACATCGGCAAAAACATCGAGGCATTCTTAGCATCAGATTACAAAGGGCTAAAGAAATTAATTATTGTCGACGACTGCAGCACAGATAATTCTTACGAAATAGTAAAACAGTATGCAAAAAAATATCCAAAAGTTATGGCTTTACAAACGCCGAAAAATACCGGGAGAGCAGCTGGTGCAAAAAATTTTGGAATTAAATATGTCCGAACCGAATTAATTGGTTTCAGCGACGCAGATTCATTGCCAGACAAAAACGCAATTTTAAAAATGGTTGGTTTTTTCAATGATTCAAAAGTTGGCGGCGTCACATCAAGAGTATTTGTAAATAATCCGCAAAATTACTTAACAAGAGCTCAGGCAATAGAATATAAAATAATTGCATTCACAAGAAAACTACTGGGATTTTTAGATTCAATCTATGTAACTAACGGACCGCTCAGCATTTACAGGAAAAAAGCTTTTGACCAAACTGGCGGATTTGACGAAAACAATTTAACCGAAGACATCGAACTAACATGGCATCTCGTATCAAAGGGCTGGAAAATCCACATGTCAATTTCGGCAACCGTCCGCTCATTTGTTCCAACAACGGTCAAAACATGGTTCCGTCAGAGAATAAGATGGAACGTCGGAGGCATGCAAACCGTCGCAAAATACAGAAAAAAAATCCTTCAATGCGGAATGCTCGGCTACTTTATAATACCCCTCTTCACACTCTCGTGGTTTCTCGGATTAACCGGTCTGCTTTTTCTCAGCTATCGCCTGACTAAATACATCATGATGAAATTCCTCGTAGCCAAATATTCTGTAGCCGCTCAGGTTGCAATAATCTCAATGGAAGACATAAATCTCAACCCAAGTATCCTATTCTTCTTCGGAATGGTTCTGTTCACTTTCGGTTTCATCTACACAATCACCGCCCTCTCTTATTCAAAAGAACACGGACGATTCATAGGACATCCAATCCGCGACATATTTATATACTCGCTTTTCTATTTACTTATGTATCCGCCGTTATTAATTATAGCGTTTTATAAATATCTTCGTGGCTACAACACATGGTAAAATGCTGAAAAGTAAAAAACACGTATTTTGGGAAGCTCTCGCTATGACGATAGTAATTTTTTTAGCAGGAATATTTCTTGGAATATTAATCGAAACAAGTAACTCAAACAAAATTAGTAATTTATATTTACAATCGGAAATAAGCCTCGCAGATGCAATGGCAAGTTCAGAATTAGCCGAAAATTTCGATTTTAATTGTGATGCAATAAAACAAAATAATATTGATTTCGCAGACCGAATTTATGAAGAAGCAAAACTTTTAGAAAAATACGAAGAATCAGGAAAACTAACAGATAGTATGAAACTCTTACATAAAAAATACGATTTGTTAAGAACACTTCTTTGGACAAGCAATCAAAATTCTCTAAAAAGATGCAACAATTACAATTTAATAGTTTATCTTTACGAGTATGAATCCGAAGATATAATAAAAAAAGCAGTTCAAAATGTTTGGTCAAAAATCATATTAGACGTGAAAATTCAGAACGATGACATTTTACTTTTGCCAATCGCGGCAGACCAAAATTTGACATCATTAAATCTAATAATCGACAAACACGACATAACACAATTCCCGGCGATAGTAATAAATAACGACAAAATATTATATGACCTCGAGAGCGTCGCATCAATAGAAGAATATCTCAACTAACATATACATCCAATTACATATTTATTTAAAAATAACTTTTTCTTTCTAAATCAATGAGATGCGCGATATGTAAAAAAACTTCAGACGAAATTAAACTATTTGAAGGAATTCACAATGCAGAAATGATAAACGTCTGTGAAGAGTGTGCAGAATCTGAAAAAATTCCATTAATCAAGAAGCCATCCGAATCACAATTAAACAAAGCCGACGAGCGTTATTCTGTCCGTGAGCGAATGGAACGAATGTCGGGAATGCATGACATCACAGAAATAAGTCACGACCAAACAATTTCACAAGGTAGTCTGGCAAAACTTCGAATCCCGCCAAAAAAACAACACCATGAAGACATCATTGATAATTACTACTGGACACTAAACATCGCAAGAAGACGGGTGAAAATGAGCGTAGGACAACTGGCTGAAAAAATGAGAGTTGAGCCGCAAATAATTCAGAAAATAGAAAAAGGGAATCTGCCAGATGACTTTGAAGAAATCTTCATTAAACTTGAAGCTTTTCTTGGAATCAAACTTTTAAAAAACCATAAAGAAAAAATTAATTTCGTCCGAACTCGTGACGAAGAACAAGAAATTTTAAATGGTGTTCGGAAGAAAATGAAAATCCCGGAATCATTCAAAGTAGATATTGAAAACAAAAAAACGCAATTAGACAAACTATCAAAAGGCGAAATCGATTTCTCACGAAAAGACAATTTGTCAGACATAACTCTTAACGATTTGGTTAATATAAAACAAAAGAAAGAGAAACAAAAAGCCAGAGCGAAAGAAAACGCAATGCTCGGTGACGATTTAGATTTGGAAACTGACGAGTTGTAAAGTCAATTTCTTAAATGATTAAATCTTTATCCATAACTCTTAACAACTCTTGGCGAGAACTCAGAACTCGACGAGAACTCAGATCTTAGAACTCAGATCTCAGAACTCAGAGGGGGCAACCGACGAGGACAGGGATAGGAGAAGCGGGAACGGGGGGGCACACCCCCAGGGGTAGGGCTTTTGGGAGTGGTAATTCTAAGCTCTAAGAGTGAATGAAATGAACGGTCTCAGTTCTAAGTTCTATAGAGAGTGAAACGACCTGAGTTCTGGGAGCAAAGCGACCTAAATTCATCCCAAATACCGAAGCCGCCCCGGTCGTGGCTCATAAATCAAACCCTCTTCCAACAGTTTTTTAACCTCAACATTAATCGCATCGGGACTTGCCTCGACATCCATAATTATAGTATCAACATCAATCCCGCCATCACTCTCGGCATCCCTAATTTTTTGCATAACCTCATTCTTCAACGCAGAATCTTTATTGTCCGTAGCTGGCATATCTTTCCGCGCATTCTGAATCTCTAACTTCCTAACTAACAGCCACCGAGTATCAACTTTTTTAAGAACTTCGGGAATCATATACAACTCACCATTCCACTCTCTCATATTCCCAATAATCTGCAAAGTATCTCCCTGCACAATCTCCTTTAACGGTTCAATATCCTCACCAAACGCCTTCAACTTCAACTGTCCCGAAGCATCATCAACCGTCAAAGACGCAAACTGCTTTACCTCCGAAGGAGGTACTTGCGAAGCGCGACTACCCTCCTGAATAAATTTATCAACACAATTAGCCAAAATATTAACCCGCACAACTTTCTTATCCCCCAACTCCAAAAACAAAAACCTCCCCTCGTTCATCATCGGCACGCCCTTCAAAACATCTCCAATCCGCAACTTATATGCAATATTTCTTTTCCTCTGTTCCGTAAAAGGCGCAGGCGCGCTATTTTCCCCTTCCATATTTTGAAATATCTCTTAGGGTTTATAAGGATTATTGGGATTGAGTTAGAATAAATTACAACATCTAATATAATCAATCCATAAATAATTATTAAACAAAAACACACTAAATTCTTTTTTAATAACAACCTCTTTGAGTTGTGGTAGCAGAAGTTGTAACAGATTTAACATTACAACCATTACAATATTTAACTCCTGGAGCATTAGCACTACATGATTCTGCTGCCTGATTGCTGAACTCATGACTCCCAGTGTTGCAAGTAATTGGAGAAGAGAAGCTTGCCCTACAAATATAAGGACCAGTGAATTGAGCGTCTCTGTAATACAGCTTGCATGTTGCTGAATTACTGGATGTAGTACTCCACTCTTTAAATCGTGCCCATCCTGTTGGGCAACTTGCAAATCTGCAGAGTTTATCTCCTCCACTGCTAACCACTGTTCCGCCTAAATTAGTGCATTGTGTGCTACTATGAATTCCATAAACTAAATCAAACTGAGTTGAAGTTACTCCGGTTACATCTTTACAAACAACTTTGCCAGTGGTGAAATCAATTTTTACAATAGCTTTAGCTCCACAATCATAAACACCGAGTTCTCTTTGAAAGTCATTACATCTCCAACTGCTTCCACTCCATTCTAAAACCTGTCCACTCCCACAACCAGCTGGAGGAGCAACTTGAGTTATCAAATGCCCTGGATTTGGAGCAACTCCTGGGGTCAAAGCATAAACAACACCGACGACCAACACAGCAACTAACAAAACTATCAAAGTAATATTTTTCTTCCCCAACTCAATTTTCAAACTTGGCATATAAATATCAACAATATGTTATATATAAACATTACCCTCACCCCCGCTTCCCAGTTTGTAGTTGGTAGTCTCCCCTCGCCAGTCAGGAGTTTGGAGTCAGGAATTAGTAGCCCCCCCGCTTCCCCGTTCCCTGCCCAACTCCCAACCCCAAACTCCCAACTCCCAACTATCAGCGAAGCTGATAAACCTCTTCGATGTTGAACTACCGCGTCTGTCCAAGAAATCCCCTCTTCGGTCTAAACAAATCCCCCGACGCTAACAACTTCCCAACAGCCTCATCAATCTCAGACTGCTTCATTTTACCTTCAAGATATTTATTCAACTCTTCCATCGGAATTCTTTTCCCAACCCGTTTCTCCAACTCTTCAATCGCATCCTGAATAACACGAATCTTATTTCTCGCCGAAGCAGGATTCCCGGTAATCCTATCAATATCAAAAGTTTTCGTATCCTTATCGTAACCCACCTGCATCAAATAACTCTTTACCAAATCAATTGCCGCAATCGCATCCTTAATCCCAATTTCTTTCGCTAATCTCATACGAGCATGCGCCTCCGCCAACCGAACCATCGCTTCCAACTGCCTTGCCCCAATAGGAATCGGCTTACTCGGACCGTCCCCAATCTGTGGCATATTCCGAAGTCCAACATAAAAATCTTTCATTACCCCCACAGCTTCCTCAGTCAAAACCGGATTATATTTTTGCTTAGCGTACGAAATATATTTTCTCAGTAAATCCTTGTCAATAACATCATGATGCGCCTCTTGCCTATGCTCCAACAAAACATGCGTTGCAATCGCCTCATCACCCTTCCTGCTGGGAATATCCCTTATAATAAAAATTGCATCAAAACGTGAAAGCAAAGAAGGAGATAAATTAATTTGTTTCGGAATAGATTGCAAAGGGTCGAACCGACCAAACTTAGGATTCGCTGCCGCCAAAACAGCAGTTTGAGAATGCAAAGTTGCCTGAACGGTCGCCTTTGCAATCGTTATCGTTTGCTGTTCCATTGCCTCGTGCATCGTCGACCTGTCCTCATCGTTCATCTTATCAAACTCATCAACACAAACAATACCCTTATTTGCAAGAACCATCGCCCCTGCCTCCAAACCCCAACCCTTCAAAATATCATCCTTAACAACGGTCGCCGTCAATCCAGCTCCCGTTGTTGACTTACCCGAAACATACCTGGCCTTCGGAGCAACCCCGGCAATAAACCCAAGCATAACCGATTTCGCAACGCCAGGGTCTCCGACAAGCAAAACATGAATATCCCCCCTCATTTTCGTTCCGTCACTCCGCGTCTTTTTTACTCCGCCAAACAACTGAAACGCCAACGCCTTTTTAACATCACGATGCCCCCAAATCGAAGGTGCAATACTGTCAACCATTTTTTCCATAAACTCGGGATTCGCAGCCAATTCTTTTATAACTCTCTCATCCTCCTCATCAATATTAACATCCTCGAAACTTTCCTCCAACGGAATAATATTATTCGTCTCAATCGCCAAATCAAATCTGGTAAGCATCGCCCCGCTCGAAGAAGAAATCGCAATCTCCTTCAAAATTCCAATAATCTTAACTCTGCTACCAGGCGTTGTTCTCATCTCCATATTAGGGTCAACTAAATCTTCCTTCAGAAAAATCGTCATTCGTTTTGGTTGCTCACCGCCGTGCAAGTTGTCAGACGCTTCCTCAATTACCAAAACCTGCGCATCAACCATATCTTTGGACAGTTCCTTAAACCCTCCTCGACGACCACACGAACAACGACTCGGTTCCTTAAATTTTTTCTCAATCTGCAAAACCGAAATAATTGTACCACAACTCGGACATTCAAACTTTGCATTCGTAACCAGCGGTCGGACTTCCGAAGATTGCCGGACAATTCCCTCAATCGCAATCATTTTCCCCAAATGTTTCGAACGGATGTTTCGAATAAAAAGTTCCTGCTGATGCAAAATACTAGTAAGCCGAACCCTCACATCATTCGGAGCCCATTCTAATTCCTCAAGTGCAACCTCCAATAATTGAATCGTTTCTTCTGGTCTGTCAATAAGATTTCCAGCCAGCTCAGGCGAATGCGCCGAGAAATCTTCAAAATTAATCGAAACAATTTTCTCCCCCACTTTTGCAATCTTGCCGAGTTCTTTCCTATTAACCTCAAAAAATTCCTTCGCCTCACTTAAAAAATCATCTTGATTAATAGCATTAGTATTGACACTCTCCTTATTCACCTCGTCATCTCCTTCCATATCCAAATCAAGAAATCTCCACTTAAAAATAAACCTATATTCTAAACTATATATCAATTAAATACAAACTCGCTTCTGCCAAAAATCAACTCTTCGGTCGTTCTCCGATAAATTCCTACAAATTGCTTCTTACAAAAAACCGCAAACCTATCATCAACTTTAATTTCGCCAACATCACTAATTACACTATCTCTAAACAAAGGTCTTCCGATGTGCAATCCCTTAATCGCTTTCTTTTCAATCTCAACAACTGGTAGAACTTGCTTAATCGCATCCTCGGCAGGAATCAACATTTTCCGCAAATCACTATCATCTCCAGCCTTCCATTTCCCAACAGCAATCTCAAACTCATCCAGCCGAACAAGTCGTCCGACACTCCGACCATCTATTCCCATCCCCTCCGACCATCCGACCAGCGAAGCGTCCGAACACCGACCATCCGCTTCGGAGAATATCCCCGCAGATATTCGACGAAGTTCGCCCATATGCGCCCCGCCAATCATCTCGCCTAAATCCGAACATAATTTTCTAATATAAGTTCCACCCTCAACTTTGCATTCAAACAAAAAATCCCTGCCGTCCCCTTTCTTCCGAACACCGAACACCGAACACCGAACACCGGCTTCGAGAAGTCTCCAAAAGAATACTTCTCGTATTCTTTCTTCTCGAAGAACTGCCGACCGATGCGGAGGAGTTTGTTTAATCTTCCCAATAAAATTTTTATCAATCAATTTCTGCAATTTAGCTATATCCTGTTTCTTATGTGTATGTAAAATTCCGACATAGCTTTTATCGTGCTTAATAAAATATCCGGCCAACTTACAAGCCCGCCCCAACGTAATCGGCAAAACCCCAGTCACCTTCGGGTCAAGCGTTCCCATATGCGATGTCTTTTTCAGCTTTAATTGTCTTCTGACAAATTCAGAAATCGAATACGACGTCGGTCCGGCTGGCTTGTCGATATTTATTAAACTGAAATTTAGGAGCCCTTTGATTGGTTTCATAATACAAATTACGAAAGTAAGTTTTTAATTCTTGCTGATAGTTGAGAGATATAGAAGTATTGTTTTTATCTTTCATTGGGAGGTTGTTAATAATAAACTGTTGATAACTCAATATTATGTGTAATTCAAAGAAACTTTAATAATTAAAATTCCCTAATCCAACTCAAGATAAATTCTATTTGGATCCGTTTCTCTATATCTTCTATATCCTGCATTTTGTGCAAATTCATTTCCCAAGACTTCCATTCTTTTTACTAAACCCTGACATTCATCAATTTTTTGCAAGGCAGACTTTTTAACCGTGGATGAACATGAAATATATTGTGTCAATAGAGAATCTAATTCATCATATTTCTCTCCCATTTTTGGGAATACATTATTTTTCAATTCTTTTAATATGTCAACAGGAAATACATCATCTAACAAATTCAAATCCATTTTTTGAAATCTTGTAGAAATCTTTCCGTAACGAGCTTTAGTTATATCCCATAGTCTTTGTCTATATTTTTTATTCGCTTGAACTTCTTCTTCAATTATATCTAAAGCCATTTTAAATATAGTATTAGATGAACCGTACCGCCCAACGTCCACTATTCTCCACAAATCTAATTCTTCTTGTTCCATATTACCATTCGACAACGGTATCTATTTTATAAATATATCGACTTGAGTTTTTATATTTTTCATAACGGCTCACTTTGTTTATCTAAAAGAAGGTTTTTTCTGAACTTCTTCAAATTTGCTACACAAATCCCCGTCCCCTTCCCCCCCCTTGCCCTCACAAATCCCAAATCCCCAATCCCTAATCCCTATTCCCCCTCAACCACCCCTTCCTCTCCCCTTCCTCAAACCTCTCAATAGCATATCTCAAAGTCGTCCTCGGCAATTCATCATAATTCTCCCTCAAAAACTTTTCCAAAACATCCTTATTCTTTTTCCCAACCTCTCGCAACATCCATCCAACTGCCTTATGAATCAAATCATGTTTATCTTTCAACAAAATTTTAGAAATCTTCAGCGTATCAACAAGTTCCCCCTCGCGAATAAAAGCAAAAGTCGAAACAATCGCAATCCGCTTCTCCCACAAATTTTCAGACTTCGCCAACTTGTATAAAATTCCCCTATCCTTCTTAAGCAAATAATCGCCTACAATCTTCGGCGCTGACAAATCAACCAAGTCCCAATTATTCACACCCTTAGTATTGGCCAAATAAAAATCGTAAACAATTTTCTTATCATCTCCCTTATATTTATCAACCAAAATCAATAACCCAACCATTCTCTCGTCGTGAATTTCAGAACCCAAAAGCATCTCAACGTCATCCAACAAAATTCTCTCACTTGCCAATTTCGCAATCACCCTCTGTTGCGGAACGGTCAACCCAAGAAAAATATCCCCCTCACCATACTCCCCCTTACCCGTTTTAAAAAATCCCTGCAAAATTTTAGCTTTTTCCTTATTTGAACACCTCCTTATCTCTTCCCGTAACTTCTTCATAAAACTAAATAGAACTTGTGATTAAAAACCTACTTCTTCAAACTCTTCCGAACGGGCATAGTTTTTTTCGCGTGCTTTCCCTGTGCAGTGTGCTGAATTTTTTTTGCCGCGACTTTTTCAGCTTTGGCATCTCTTTCAGCGCCAGCTTTCTTAGTTTCTTTCTCCTCTACTTTATCATCAACACCATCCTTGTCTTTGTCAGCTTCAACGGGTTCTTTCTCTTTCTTTGGTGCTTTGGCCTTACCCTCAACAGCTTTACTCCTCCGCTTCTCAGCCCATGCCATCTTATATCCAACAGCCTCAGGAATCTCAGCCAACTCGACATAAACAATCCCGTCAACCTTCTTAGCCTTCACCTTAATTTTATTCGCCGGTTTCTTAATTCCCCTAAACCACAATTCATTATTCAAATACATATCAATCTTAACTTTTTTCAAATCCCTATCGCGAACCTTCATGTGCTTAACCATAAATTCTTTCAAAACTCTAATAGCTTTCTTGGCTCTTCGATAACGCGGAACATTCAAAACACCCTTCTTTAAAGGCACAATATATTCTCTCTCAAGTTCAACCTTAGACTCAACCTTCTTTTCCTTTTTCGAAACCTTGGCAACTGCGGGCTTTGATTCTTTTTTAGTTTCTTTCTTAGTATCCGTATCTTCAACTTTTCCCTCACTCTCAGCAATAGCTTTTTTATTCTCCTCATTATCTTTAAATTCTTCCAGCTTCTTAATTCCCTTATCTTCTTTCTCAACCGTAGTTTTTGTTTCTTCTGCCATTATCCTAAATGTTTTTTAGCCATCTTCCTCGGTTTAATTTTTAACTTACTTCTCTGCCACGCTCTCTTAACATGAGTAATTTTCGACGGATGAACCTTTTTACCCTTGCCAAATTTCTTAATAACTGTCCAAAACGGCGCCCACTTAGTCTGCTTCTTAGCTCTATCAAGATGCCTTTTTTTACTACTTCGCATTTTAGATTTACGACTTGCCATTATTCTTTGTCCTCCTTAATTTCTTCCTCAGTTGCTTCCTCAACTTCTTCTTTTACACTTTGATTTGCAACTTCTGCAGATTCTACTTTGGGTTTACTTACAACTTTTAAATCATCAAAATCCAAATCTTCACTTTTTTCGACCTCAACAGAATCCAATAAATCTCGCCCTGCCGCAGTCAATCTCCTACCATGTTGTAATCTTAAAACTTTCTCAACTAATCCAGCCGCCTCAGCCTGTTGTAAAATAACTCTAATAATTTTCCCGCCTGACTTCTTGAACTTATCGGGCTTTCCACCCCTGTCTTTTCTCGAGCCATACCGGGTCCTTAACTTTCCAACACCAACGACACCCTTAATATACAACTGCCTCAAAATTGACGCCGCTCTGGTATACCAAAAATCGTCATCAACCGGCGGTCTCTCTCGTGAAACACCAGACTTAACATACATAGCCCATTCAGGAACTTCAAATTCCTCAATCTTTTTAAGCGCCTCAGCTAAAGCCGGAATAAATTTCACAGGGTCTTTCGTAAATATTGTCTTTGCCATTTTTGTATTCAGGCTCTCTTCTCAGAGATAGATAAGCCGAAGCTCATTAACCTAAATTGATTGAGAAAATTTGATTTATAAACTTACCGCTATAATTATAATTATAATTATCCCATCAATACCAGTAAAAAAGATAAAGTTAAAAACTAAAAACGATTACAAATTATATGTGTTTCGCACCATATATTTCACTTTCGACGTTTATAATAGAATTTACACTAGCTATTTTTTTCTTATTAAAAAACCCTAAAGACAATTTGAATAGAGTTATTTCTTTAATTTCTTTTTTACTAGGATTTTACCAACTCAATGAATTTTTGATTTGCGTAACTGAATTTAATTTATTCACTAAACTTGCCATGATTACCACTACAATTCTTCCGGCTTTAGCAATTTCATACGCATTGATTATATCAAGAAAAAAAATAAAATTTTATTGGCATATGTTAATATATTCCCCTGCTGTATTTTTTATTCTAATGTTTATATTTTCCAATTATTATAAGCAATCTGCAATTTGCTCAACAGTATTTATTCAATATCCGTTTCTAGGATTGTTAGGAAAATTTTTCGCACTATACTATCTTTTATATATAATCGCATCCGTAGCTATATTTTATTTTGCTTCAGCAACAACTAAATCAAAATCTGACAGAAAAATATCTTATTTAGGAATGTTTGGGGTGTTTATATTTACAATACCGACTTTTATATTTTTATTATTTCTTCCAACTTTTCAAATTAAATTCCCAAGTATTCTTTGCGAATTTGCATTATTACTCGCAATAGAATTTATCTTTGTATTATACTATAAAGAAAAACATAAATTAAAATATTAATTTATAAACTACCGCCAATCACATCAAAACAACATACCTTCTAATTCCCTTATTCTTGCCTTAGCCAGTGCCCATCCAAATTCCTCTATAGGCACAGAAGAATTTTCTGATTCATAGTCAGTTCCTTTAAGATTAAGATACCCTAATCTAATCTCTGTAGTGCTGGCGTTCGCCCACTCACTCATTATTCCTCTATTAAGAAAAATATAATTTTTTCCAATAATAACATCATATTCATCAGTGCCAGACGCAGACTTATGAATTCTAATCTTCCCATCGTTATATAATATCCCGCCTTCTAAAACAAAATCATCAGCCATAGTATTAAACACTAAAACTTATTTATAAAAATTTGTATCCTGCAAAACTATCTTTGCATCTTCCGATACTTAATAATCGTCATCACGTATCCAACCAGTTTGTAACTATATTTTGGTCCCAACGATTCAACCAACTTTTTTGCAATTTTTTCAGCCTCGGATTTATCCCGACACGCCGATTTTAAAATAGAAACCTTCACCAACTTCTCATTCTCAAAAATAGATTTAACCTGCTCAATGAATGTATCACTAAGTCCATTTTTCCCTAATTGTAATTTTTTAATTTGTTTCATTTTTTTCACGCAACTTCTCTTCGAACCTCAAAATATCACTTTTCTTAACTTTTATATTCTTTTGCTTTTTAACTTTCCAACTTCCTGCTTTCATTTTCAACGACTTATTCATATCACCCCGCAAAAATTTGCCCACAATAATATCTCTCTTTCCACTTCTCCAGTCCTGAGAATATTTCGCGCAAAAAATGGCAGCCTCTTTAATATTTTTTCCAGAAGGGTCTTCGCCGACATTAACAAACGGACTTCCGGGTTCAGATGTATGTAGTAAAATATCTTTCATTCCAGCATCCCAAACCAACTTATCATTATTCTCCGCACTCTTACCGCCGAACACACGCAATCCCGACGATGTCACATATTCCCTAAAATTAACCATAATCTCACCAAGAAAAAGAACTTTATAATCTATTCTATTTTAAAAATCATCTTCCCCACTCTCTTTCCGTTTCTTCTCTATCTCCTTAATTCTTCTAAGAGCGGCCCTCACATTCTTATTTAACTGAACTATAGAATCATCTAATTGCGCCTTATTTTTCGTTCCCGTACAAACCAATTTCCCATTCGAAAAAAGCAAAAAAGTCGCAGTCGGATATTCCAACTTATAAACTAAACCAGGAAACTGCTCAGGTTCATATTCAGTATTTTCCAATTCAAGGGCAAGAGTATTCAAATTCAAATTCAAATTAATTGCTCCCGAAGCAACAATATTTTGCACGGTAATCTTAGGCTTAACCACAACATGTACCCCAATCTTTTTCAACTGCTTAATAACCTGCTGAACAACATCACGAACTTGCACAATCGATTTCGTTCCCGTACAAACCAAATTACCAGAACTAAAAACTAAAACCGCAGATTTCGGTTTTTTAATTCTCAAAACCAAACCGGGAAAAGTATCAGGATTATATTCAGTATTCGGCTGCGTCCTCGCTAATGTCGTCAAGGAAACTTCTTTTTCAAGCGAAGTAGTCGCAACAATATTTTGAATTTTCAATATAGTATCTTTCTTAGAACTGCTTTTTTTCGCTACTGTCATATAATATTATAAAAAATTCCGTTTATAAAGGCTTTGATTTTGTCGACGAGCAACTATTTATAATATTTTACTATTTTACTTCTTCGCCTCTTCCTCAACTTCCTTAATCGTCGCCACATCTCCGACTCCCCTATCACTTCTCAGTTGAATAATACGAGGAAATCTCAAAGCATAACCCGAAGAATAAGTCGGCGACTTTTGAATGTTCTGATATTGAACCGTAATAACAATCTCGGGCTTAACTTTAATTCTCCGTCCTTTAGTTTCAATCAACAACTTTTCTAACATGTCTGTCATCTCAACAAAACTCAAACCCTGCTCTGGCAATTCCTTCAGCCCCGTCGACACTTTCCCAACTCCAAGCAACTCGTCATTGCCATGCGATATTTTTATATTCTCAATCTCCTCTAAAACTTCTGGTACCTTCTTCAAGCACCTTCCAAAATGAAACTTATCTTTATAAATTTTAAATTTTGCATTCAATCCCTTCGCATTTCTTTCTCCCGCCTCAAATGCAATAATAGGATCATTTCGAGAATGAATTACAATAAAATTATCACAGTGAGATTTAATCTTTTCAAAATCATAAAGACCAGCCTCATAAAACCCATGTGTATTTTTCTCTCGACTTTTCTTAATATCAGTAGGGTTATTCGTCCCAATCAAAATTACTTTTTTAATTCGTCTCCCTTTAGATAACCTTTCCAGCCACCTCATAATCGCAACTCCTCCTCGAGAATGCCCAACTAAAACACTATTTTCATTAGGATTAATCTTATCCAATTCCTCAAGCCACTCGCTTAAAACAGGATCATTAGTTTTTGGCAAATCTGGAGCAACAAATTCAAAACCTTTCTTCTTGACTTCTTTACCAAGCCAAGGATACCATGCATCATTTGATGTCATCTTTTTTCCATGCATAAAAACAACATTATCTAAATTGTTTGCCGAAGGCAACTCTCCTTCGAACCCCGAACCCCGAACCCCGAATTCCGAATTCCGACACGCAACATCAAACGAAGTCAACCACCCCGCTCGCTTTCCAGTTCCCCATTCAGCACCGGTAATTACCAAATCGAAATCTTTATCTTCAGGTTTCAGTTTAACAGCATATCCAATCCGAGCCCCCGGTTTATATGGCGCCTCCAAACTTTTCCCCATCAAACCTTCCTGATTATCATTCAATGCCTTCTCATAAAATTTCTCAACCACTTTCCCATCATCAGTAATAATTTGTTTCGCCAGAACAATCTTAAATTTTTTCTCCTGCACAATTCGTTCAATCAAATGTCGTCTCTCGGCAAACGGCGTTGCAATCAAACTATTCCCATCATAATAAACAATGTCAAAAACAACTAACTCAATCGGCAACGACTTCCTCATTTCAGCAATTCCATATTTCCGCCGAATCCTCTGACTAATCGCCTGAAAGTCCGTATACTTTTTCGTCATCGCATACCCTTCTTGGGTCTTACCAGCAGGTGCAAACCCAACCGCTTCAGCGTCGAGAATAAAACTATTCCCCTTAACATGATTTTCAACATACTCAACAATTTCAGGAAATTGCGTCGTCACCTCTTCCAGTCGTCGGGTAAAAATTTTAATCCTTCCATCGCTTTCCTTATTAATCATAACCCTAAATCCATCATACTTGTATTCAAATGCCGCGGGGCGACCGACAATTTTAAACGCATCTTCAACGTCCTTCGCCTTCGGAAACAACATAACTTTTATGGGTTTCCCCGGCTCCAATTTAATTTTCTCCAACGAATCATCACACGCTCTCTCAAAAACCTCAGCAAAATCCGTAGCCCTGTCATACGCCTTCTGAACTTCTTTAACACAAGTCTTTTTATCTTCCAAATTTTTCGGCTTAAAACAATACATAGCAATCGCATCCCTCAAAATACCAGACCCAACACCAATTTTCAAATCACCCAAAACAGTCCGCACAATATACCTTGCCTCTTTCGGCGTCGCTGAGTGCAACAAATCAACAATAAACCCAACCTTCAAATCAACCGTTCCATTTCCCTCAATCGTCGGCAACTTCCGTAAATTATCCATAACTTTCTCAACACTTAACTTTTCAGAAAACAAAGCCGTCTGCGTTTTCCTTTTCTTTAAAATTGATTCTGCAACTTTTCCTAAATCTCCAAGTTTTTTAAACTCATCAACAACTTCTGCATCATTAATTCCAGCCGCTCTCCCAATTGCCCGAATCACCAACTGATGCGAAATTCCCAATTCTCGATTATCATAATCCGCAAACAACCGACCCTGCAATAAATAAATCAACTCAGGTTTATCCTTAATATTCCCCAGAAAACTCGCAAGTATATCCGTCTTTTCCAAGCCCTTCGACGTCGATTCCAACGCTTCATAAATTTCACATATCTTCGAATAGTCCATTGTAAAATAAGTAGATGTGAGTTTTTATATTTACTCCAATTGTTCTTTTTTCAAAACAAAAATCTTTTCTGTGTTCAAAGATTCCCATCTCATGGAAGTAGAATAAAATAAATCGACTTCAGGATTTTTTGATAAAATACTCTTATATAAATTCTGATCATACGACGATATATTTTTATTTTCAGACTCGAAAGTCATATTTTCTTTACTCATAACGTTATAATAGGGAACTAATAATTTTCCAATTTGCTTAGATACTTGTCTCGAGTCAAATATTTCATCATTAATATATATCTCTCGTCTACTCTCAAATCTCCCATAAGGAAAAGATTTTTTCATATGAAATGAAAAAATATCTCTTGTAAAACATGGAATAACATCAAAAGGACTCTTTCCCGATTCAATCTGTTCTAACATATCTAAAGCATCACTATCCTCCAGGCAAACTTCCGCCCAATTATAATCATCATAAACAAAATAGGGAACTGTAATGATGTCGGTCTCTATCATAGATATTAAATCATTTGTATCTTTTTAAGGATTGTTACACTTTACCATAGACTATATTAATTCATTACTAAACATTTATAAAAAAAATAATTCTTAATTCTTCATGGATGTAACAGACGCAAACTTTGAAACTGAAGTTATCGAAAAATCAAAAACAACTCCAGTTCTGGTAGATTTTTGGGCAAGCTGGTGCGGACCGTGTGTGATGCTAAAACCGGTTCTTGAAAAAATTGCAACAGAATATGAAGGCAAATTTATTCTAGCAAAAGCAAATTCAGACGATAACTCGAACACAGCAGAAAAATTCGGCGTGATGTCAATCCCGGCAGTAAAACTTTTCAAAAACGGCAAAGTAGTAGATGAATTCGTTGGCGTGCAGCCCGAAGTAACAATCAAACAATGGCTCGACAAGAAATTGTAATTATCTAATAAAATATTCAATCTTATTTCTTACTTTCTCATAAAACTTTTTTTCAAGTCGTGCCAATTTTTTAATAATAATTCTTTCATCAATTGCAAAAATCCTATGAGGCTTAACCCAACTTTTGAATGGTAATGTCCCGTCGCTAAATGAATTTTTATTAATTAAAACGCCATCCATTGGTCTATTGGAAGTAATCAGGCAACAAATTTTATCTCCGCCTTTCAAGTTTTTATTCGAAATAATTATCGCGGGTCTTTTCTTAGCGCCAGTTAAATCCGAGTAAGGAAATGGAATTAAAATAATATCTCTTTGTTTAAACATTATTCCACCTTTCGTCGGTCTCGTTGTCCCAATCTTTTTTCAAAACTTCTTCCGACGCCAACATAGTCATAATGCCCTCGCTGTTTTTATCATTCTCAATTTGATTAAGTTCTGCAATTCTTTGCCGAATAACCTTTCTAATAAACTCGCTCCATTTAATTTCAGAATATTTTTTCATTAAATTATAGGTTTCAGTCTCAATCGATAACGTGACATTTGTCATAATTAATTAAGTGACATCACTTATTTAAACTTTTCGACACACAACCCGAAGCCACAATCAAACAATGGCTCGACGAGAAATTGTAAATTAATTATTTTTTCTAAAATTCTGTCGGTAGTCGACTTTCCCTGCCCCCACAAACCCCAAATACCTCGCGAAGCGTGTGCAACCCGAAGCCACAATCAAACAATGGCTCGACGAGAAATTGTGATTTAGTTTAAGGTTTAATTGGAATAGCTTGTTTTAATAGTCTTAGTAATTTATCTTCTTTAGAAACATACCCAGAAGATGAAAATCTTTTACCCTCCAAATAATTATAAACAATTTCTGCATCATCTAAAGCATCTGATGTGTAAGGATTAGATCCCATAAATAGAGTTTCACCAACTCTTCCACTATCTATTTTAGAAATTTCAATTAAAGGTTTTAGATTTACAGGATCTACATAAACAGGGGATTGACATCTGTAATGCATAACAATTTTTTCATCGGGCTCAAATTCTGCATCATCATTTGCTTTCCAGTATTGTCTAAATGATTTTGTTCCCAATACTCTAAAAAAAATTTGCTTATCAAAAACACCATTGTATTTTAATTCATCAATTGCCTGATTAAATACATCCTCTCTTTTTACCTGTTCCATCCAAAAATCCTTTTTTATAACAACTCCAAAACAATCATAATTTCTTGAAAAATTAGAATCAACATAAATTATATCTCCTAAAGAATATTTTCTAACGCTTTTTTCTTTTAAGCTAACCATTAAAGTGAGCTAGATTCCTAGTTTATAAAAATTATTATAGTAGAGTTATTAACATCCCACATTTTTACTTTCTAGGTATAATTATCCAGGCAATTAAATAAGCAAGAATTCCTGTCCCGTATCCAAACACAAAAAGCACCCATAATAATCTTACCAACACAGGGTCAATTTTAAAATAATCAGCAATCCCCGCACAAACTCCCGCAATTATAGAATCCTTCTCAGACGCCCGATACAATCTCCTTATTTTCTTTTTTGCCATAATATAACATAGAAAACTAATTTATAAAATTATGTAAATTGCTAAATACTCTTAATTTTTCTCTGAAATTTTATTTTTTCTCCCTGATGATCAAAAATAATAATAAATTTATCGAAAAATCCATTCCTTCCCAAAATCATCGGAGCTTTGGTTTCTTGCATTATTACTTCCACAGGAACATCTCTAAATTTATAATTTTCATGAGAATTTTGAATTTTAATGCTCATTTTAGTTTTTAATGTTTTTACTTGCCCGCCGATTCCATTTGCGATAGTTTCTTTTCCACTCAAATCCAAACCAATCAATTCCGCTAAATCTCTCGGGATAACAGAAACATCCGCCCCAGAATCTACCAGAGCCATAGTCTGAATCCAGCCAGGACCATTTCCCTTAATTTCTATAGGAATATGTGGCAATTTCGCCTCAACTCCATCGGCTCTTTTCTGCAATTTATACTTAAAAATAATCGCCATCTTAAAAAATCATTGTTTGTTCTTCAGGAACTCTAGCAATCATAATCTTCTTTTTAGGATATTTCTCTTGAGCCTCTTCAAATGTTTTTTTTGCGTTATCCCCGAACGAAACAATATTTTCCTCACAAATAGCTATCCACTTGCCCTTAAAATTTTCTAAATTAGAACTCATAAAAACATTATAATTTGATTCTTTAGTCATATAAACTTTAAGTGAAACTTATTTATAAACTCTCCCTTATAAAATTCTAGTTGCCTCTTCTTCTGTTTGCTCTCAACGACGGTCTAACTTTTGGAGCTTTAACCGTACTGTGTCTCAATCCTCGAGCCTTTCTTCCGGCGGAACTAATTCCCCGCAAAGCTCTTTTCTTCGGAGCTTTAACAAAATCACCCAACTGCTTATCGTTCTTAATTTCAGGAGCCGAACGGTCAACCAAAATCACCTCGTAAAAATAATGCATTCCATCTTTTCCAACCTGATAAGAATTCAAAACTTCCATATTACTAAATTTCCTTGCAACCTTTTGTTCCGCAATCTCTTTATAATTCATCCTCAGATTTTTTCTAATATGCAATCTCTTCGTCCGCCTCGCTTTATTAGGACGTGTTCTTTTATGCCCGCCTCGTTTAATCTTAACCCTGACAACAGTCACACCCTTCTTTGCCTTATATCCCAAAGCCCGAGCCCTGTCCAACCTCAACGGTTTTTCAACCCGAGTAATCGCACCGCACTTCCGCCACTCAATCATTCTCGCTCTAAGCAACTTCACGTCCGGCTTCTTCCACGCCTCTCTCAAATATTTTACAATTCCCATATTCTCTTTATCAAAAATTCCTTTTTAAATCTTTCAGTAAAAAGTTTAAACGTGAGATATCTTCGATGTTACTCTTTAAAGTTAATCATCTTAAATTTTCTCTCGAAAACCTTCTGCGCAAAAAGCACATCTACTTACCAGAACATCCTATATTGTGTTGGAGAAAAATTGAATATGAATCAACTAAATGTTGAATATGAATTGTGGGTTGTGCGATGTAAAGTCGCGGATTGATGAAAGGAGTTAATATAAAAATCACAAAAGATTTTCTAAACCTTTTAATGTTATACTTATTATTGCTACATTATAAAATGTTAATCCAATAATTTCAGCAGTACCTTTCATAAGATATTTTGGAAGTTTGTTTGAGTTATCTAAATTTGAGACTCCATAAACATATCTTGTTATATATTTCATTGCTCCAAGTATCGGAACAAAATCTTTTGCTTCCAATTTAGGTTTACTTGTCATAACTTTTCTAAAAATCCAAACTATTTAAACTTTTCCATCTGTTACCATTTTCTAATTACTTCAATTTTCTCCCACTAATAATGTTGTGAATAATGATAATTAAATCAAAAAATCCTTCAACACAATTTTAAATCAGATGCCTCCAAAGTATCGGTATTATGTTTAGCCCTGTCCATTTTCAGGACCCTGAACCTCAATAGGTGAGCTGTTACGCTTTCTTTAAATGATAGCTGCTTCTAAACTTACATCCCCAGTGTCTCAGGTTCAAATCAATGAGCCCGCCGTGATGAGTCTGCCCCAACCAATTTTTTTATATTTGTGAGGGTATTTACTCAAAAAATACATCTCAAAATTATAAATAAAAAATCAGAACGCATAATTTTTCAAAGCGTTTTCCTCGCACAGGACTATCCTGTCTTCAAATCAATGAGCCCGCTGTGATGGGTCTGCCCCACCCAATCTTCTTTTATATTTGGTAGGGTACAGCGTGCCCCAACCTAATTTAAAAATATATTTGTGAGGGTATTGAACACTGTTCAAATCAATGAGCCCGCTGTGATTTACTCAAAAAATGCATCTCAAAATTATAAATAAAAAATCAGAACGCATAATTTTTCAAAGCGTTTTCCTCGCACAGGACTGTCCTGTCTTCAAATCCAAATGAGCCCGCTGTGATTTGAACACAGGACCTCTGCCTTATCAGAGCAGCGCGCTACCTGGCTGCGCCACGGGCTCATATAAATATTAACAGAAAATTCAATTTATAAAACTAACCCCCTACTCTTAGTTGATAGTCTTTAGTTTGTAGTCAGTAGTCTCCCGCTTCCCCCGCCCCTAACTCCTAACCCCGACCAGCGAAGCGTCCGAACTCCGACCACCGACCTCCTCGCCCCTATCCCCTCAACTCAACAATTACTTTCTCTTTCTCAATATGATATTTAATCACTTCGACTTTTAACGGGATAAACTTCACATAGCATTTATCTTTCGAATACGCTTTGATTTCCAGTCCAGTAGCCAATTCCGTCAAAACAACATCTTCCTTTCTCTGAACTCCGGGCGCTTCAATCTCATAAACAATTGTATCCGCAATTCTCCGAACTTTCGACTCAACCTCAACACTAGGCAGACCCACCCGTCTTTTAGCTTCTTCCTCTGAAACATTGGACAATATTTTTCTCCTCTGTGGAACCCCAGAAACAATCTGTCCCATCTGCGGAACGCCTCTCGCAATCTGAATCTTAATTCCCTTAGGTATTCCCTGACCATTACCAAAATTAACACCATCCATCTGTTTCTCTAACTGCTTAACCAAAGAATTCATAATTTTCTCAACTCCAAATGGTAATTTCAATTCTTCCTGTACTCTCTCGTTAGAATCATCCTGTCCCAACATTCCAAAATCTTTTTGTTCCTGCTCCACCTTAAATGAACTCCCACAATACGGACAATAACTAAATTGACGCTCGATTTTTTTCGCACATGACGGACACTTTCTTTTAAACATCCTTTACCAACGATTCCCTTCTATTTAAACATAATGCTCTACCTTTTTAACAAGATGCTCTAAATTGTGAACTTCCCGAACAACACCTCGCATCGGACTGAATTCCCTAATAAGATAATGAGATGAAAATTTCTTAACATGTCGAACTTCTTTCAAATATTTAATGCCAAACATCGCTACAAAAAGTCGCCCAATTCCAGAAATTAAAAAGATGAACAACATTGTACTCATAAAAGAAATTCCAATCCATGCAACTATCGAACCGAGACACGCCCCGATAAACGTACCGACACCAACAATCAAATTCATATAAGAAACTCCGAAACCTCTTTTTCTTTGACGCACCGCATCATAAACATAATTATTCACAGCCAAGTTATAACCAGCCCACGCAAAACCGCCAACAATCGAAGGCAGAAATAGTAAATATAATTTAATATTTAAATCCCCATCAATAAAACTAGAAGCAATCCATAACAATGGCGTCGTAACAATAAGCCAAGAACAAACCCGAAGCAATTTAACATTTCCAAATCTATCAGAAAATTTCCCCAACAAAGGTAAAAATATTAGTTGAAAAACAATTGAAGAAACAGTAATCAACATATACCAGATGTAAGAGAACTCAAGATTTCTCAGCATGTAAACCGCCCAAAACGGACCAGCAATTCCTACCGCAATGCTGAAAACTCCTCTAAACAATGTAAACCTTCCGAACGGAGTTAATGGAGCCATCTTCAAAAATTGCAAGAATGAAAACCCGTCCTTTTTTCGAACCTTTAATCTGGGTTCATATTGTCTCCTTAAAATCGTCCACGAATAAAATTTCGCCAACGCACCCAAAACAAATAAAATTCCAAATCCCAAAAGAATCCAACCCAAAACATCTCCCCCAGTACCCATCTTTTTTGTACAATCCAATATAACAGCACCAATAATCATAGTTACTATACCAAAAAATCCCATCACCCGATTTCTTTTGGCAAAATATTTCCCACGCTTTTCTTCCGGAACCAACGAACCCATCCATGAAAACCATGCAGGATAATTAATCGCACTAACGGCATAGAGCAAACCAACAAGTGCAATCAAAACCCAGACCATATAAGGCACACCCATATAAAATAAAACACCCGTTAATATAATTGGAATCCAAAGAAAAATTTGAGACATAACACCCCAAAGAGTAATTTTTTTCCGGGAAAATTTTTCAATAAGGTTTGATGCTTTCAGTTGAACAACGCTTGGCAATAATCCCATAATCGCAAACAAAATTCCCATTTGTGCCGCAGTCGCATTTAAAACTAAAGCAAACGGAGAAAGATACGACAAGCCAAAACTCGATGACACCGAAGACGCAGACCCATCACGAATACTCAATTTCAAACTCTCATCAATCTTTTTTTGAACAATCGGATGGTCAATACTAACGATACTTCCCCTTTTCACCATAAAAAAAACTAGTCACAAGAATATAAAAAGATATCTATCGTCGAAACAAATTCAAAATCAGTCGGAATAATATGTATAGGAAAGTGACTTGAGAATTAGTAAATTATTTTTCTATTTTGCAACAGCGTATAATTGTTTCTGGAATCCAATAAAAGTTTTTCTTATCTCATTGGCACCACCAAGAATTCTTGTAGCATCTCCAACCTCATTATATTTGAGCTTCAATAAAGCTGGAAGTTTTTCTTGGGCAAGTTCTTCAACTCCAGTTTCAATATACTTAGCTAAAACAAATTCTAAAAATTCTTTTTGTTTATTATCCAAGTCTTCAAAAATTTGATACTGAGATTTAGCAACTCTCTCTTCTCTGCTTATAGGTTTTATTGCGAAAGAAACATATTCTAACGCATCAAACAAATCACTATTCTCCGCACCAACTAATTCCTGTAAAACCTTAAGCTCAGCCATCCCATAACCTGCATCAGCAAGTTTTAACAAAAAAGCTTTCCTTGTCATCGGACTTTCCCAAATTCTACGAAGCTGTTCCTCACTCTTAAAAAACTTAGGCAAATTTCCAAACATCCTTTTCAAAAACTCCCCAGAAGAAATTGGTTTCCCATCAGCTGACCAAAAAGAAGTACTAGACATATACTGAATTTCTCTCGCCTTACCATCTGCCAACTTAATTTTCAACTTAACCTTTTTCTCTTCTTCTTGTGGATATTCAGGTCCAGATTCTCTAGGACTCATCGCTCCATTCTTCTTTTCAGATTCAATAGGTTCAATAGGCTCACCATCCCATTCTGGATGACGAAAATTATTATAAGCATTCACAAAATCATATATTGTAAAAAAATATTTTCCCTCAAACAATCTGGTTCCTCTTCCGACTATTTGTTTAAATTCAATTATAGAATTAATAGGTCTCATTAAAACTATGTTTCTGATATTCAATGCATCAACTCCTGTAGAAAGTTTTTGTGATGTGGTTAATATTGTAGGAATTGTTTTCTCATTGTCTTTAAATTCTTCCAAATATTGTTCTCCCTGTTTACCGTCGTTAGCAGTAACTCTAACGCAATAATTTGCATCCTTAGTTTTTTTATGTTGATTGATTAAGTCCCTTATTGCAGCCGCGTGATCTTGAGTTGCACAAAAAACAATCGTCTTTTCGTTTTGATCTATTTCGGACAATAGCACTTTTACCCTATGTTCCTCTTTCTCTTTTATCTCAATTATTCTATTGAAATCCGCCTCCTCATAAATTTTCCCTTCTTCAACTTCTCCTTCAATAACCTCGTCATCAGAAGTATACATATAATCATCCATCGTCGTTTTTATTCTTCTAATTTTAAACGGAGTCAAGAACCCGTCGTTAATTCCTTCCTTTAATGAATATACGTATATTGGTTTTCCAAAATATTTGTAGGTATCTGCATTTTCTTTTCTTTTTGGAGTTGCGGTTAAACCAAGCTGAACTGCTGGAGAAAAATATTCCATGATTGCTCTCCAATTACCCTCGTCATTTGCTCCGCCCCTATGACACTCATCAATTATAATAAAATCGAAATAATCTTTGGGATACTGACCAAAATAAGGCTCATTGTTCGGGCCGCTCATAAAAGTTTGAAATATGGTAAAGAAAACATTTGCATTCATCGGAACTTTCCCGTTCTTTTTAATTTCAGAAGGCTTAATTCTTTTTAGAGCGTCTTCGGGAAAAGTGGAAAACGAATTAAATGCCTGATTTGCCAAAATATTTCTATCTGTCAAAAACAAAATTCTCGGTTGTCTTTTCCCATCCTTTTCTAAATTCCATCTAGAATTAAATAACTTCCAAGCAATCTCAAAAGCAATAACTGTCTTCCCAGTTCCCGTAGCCAAAGTCAACAACATTCTTTTTTTATCTTCGGCAATCGCGTCAAGAGTCTTGTTTATCGCTATCTCCTGATAAAATCTATGCTCAAATCTTCTGCCCCGTGCAACCGCATCAAACTTATCTTTCCACTTATCATGCTTAGAAAAAGTTTTAATCCATAACTCTTCAGGAGTCGGAAAACGCTCAACTAATCCCTCTTCTCCAGTCTTCATACATATCTGATAAATCTCTTTCCCGTTCGTAGAAAATGCCGTCTCTAAATTCAACTTCATTGCATATTCTTTCGCTTGCATAACGCCCTCAGAAACTTCCAAATCCTCACTCTTCGCCTCGATAACTGCTAACTTTCTTCCTTGATATTCCAAAATATAATCTGCAAAAAGAGGATTTCTTTTTCTTCCTTTCCCTTGGATTTTTCCAGGAGCAATTGGGTATTCACAGATAACTTTAATATCTTCTTGTTTTATCCACCCCGACTCATCTAACTTCGGGTCAATTAAATCTTTTCTTGTTTGAGATTCTTTTATAGCTGGCATTTTATTTTGAATAGTATTTTTGTTTTGGATTGTTTGGGTTATCTGGAATTGTAAGAAGCAATAATCCTTTATCAATTAATGGTTTTAAAATATTTAGTCTAAAATATTCTCTGTCTTTTATGCCAATAGAGGTTTGTATTTCTTCTCTTGATTTTGGAGCTTTACAAAATTCCAATATTGCTTTTTCTCTATCAGCTTGCGGGGTAGCTTGCGGGGTAGCTTGCGGGGTAGCTTTTTCATTTAAAGGTATTATTACCTTGAAAATATCTTCTTCTATTAATTTTGGAGAACTATTTGAATATAATTTAGTGTATTTTTCAAGATTTCTAACTCCTGAACCTAATTCATCTGCATTTCCAATTTCTTTAAAAAATTTCGCAATTACTGGATTTTTTGGATATGGAGAAAAATTATTTGGATTTATTACCCCATGTCCATGTGGCTTATTTGCATTTTCCGCATAAATTCTGTTTTTTTCAATTATTATTTTTGCAGGATACGGATTTAAATATTCCCGATGGATTAAAATATTTGAAGCTATTTCCCTTAATATTTTATCTCTTATACTTATTCTTTGCGTTCCTTCTATATAAAAAGGATTTGATAAATGTTTTTGTCCAAATGCGATTATTTTTTCATAACTCTCAATAAGATTTGTTCTAACATCGTCTCTGTCATCATATCTATCAAGATTAATTCTTCGGAGTATTAAATCAGTTTTATGGTGGGGAAGAGCCGAGAGGATTGTTTCATCTTTTCCAAAAAGTAAGATTCCTGCCAAAGTAATTCCTTGTTTATTTGTTTGATAATCTTTTGTGTATAATTTTGCACTTTTTAATAATTCAATATTTGTTAAATTTTTCCAAGGATGATTTGAGTTTTGATTTACAGCTAAAATTCTTGCTTTGTTGATTAAATCTTTTCTTAAATCAGTTATTTTACAATAAGGAAATACTTTATTTTCAGTGTAAATTGCTTGTTTATTGAGATATAAAGAGGTAACCTGCGTATTGTTGTTTGTTATGTCTAAATCCCCATCTTCGTTTCTGTCATATATCTTATTATTGCATTTATGCACTTGCGAACTTCTTGGAATATAAATATATAAAATTTGTTTTTTATTTATCTCTACTTGCTCAATTAATAAATATACTGATGGAAAAATTTTTTGGGGATTGTTTATCGTTGTTACAAAATCCTTTTTTACTTGTTGTATATTTTCCACACCTTTTATTTTACCGTTGTCATCTACACCTAAAAGTAACTCCCCCCCATTCCTATTTAGAAACGCACAAACGGTTGGATAAACTTCTTTAGTTATATTTTGTTTGCACTCTTTAAACTCAATTGTGATTCCTTCACCTTTCTTGATTATATTTTTAATTTTCGTTTTTATCATTTTGTCAATTCCCCAGCGAAAGCTTTTTGTAAGATTGATTTTTTCAGCTCGTCTAAACTCTTGACTTTCTGCTTATAGATAGATTCAAGTTCTTTTATTTCTTTCGAAAGGGAGTCTAGTTTGGAGACGATTTGGGTTTGTTGATTAATTGATTTGGGAACTGGAATAATAAAGTTTACAAGAGTTTTAATTGGCAATTGAGGTTGCGCTGCTCCCGAAACTTGTTTCTTAATTTGCTCCTTAACAATCCTAGACCTTAATATCTCGAATAGATACTCTGGAATTATCTGTTTTAAATTAGGTCTAAAAATCAACATTCCTGAATTTATACGAATATTTTCATATTCAACATTATTATTAAAAACACCAAGATTTCCAATGGTTCCTCTTGTGGTCATAACAACATCATTTCTTTTTAGTTTGCCCTTGCCCATTGCCTTATCCTTTGCTTCGTTTATGAACATTGTAACATTAAACTTAAATCCATTTGGTCTAACATTTTTTGTATTCATAAAAAGACAATACCCTTTATCTAAAAAATCCTTTTGGGTAGGATAGTTTTTTCCTCTATCGCCATCAATAATTTCTATCAAATCATTTTCCCCCAATTTTCTCTCTTCCCAATCTTCTTTAGGATTTGAAAAAATTTCTTCTAAATAAGATTCAAATAATTCCTTCGCATTCTTCAAATTTTTTTCGGCATTTTCCTTCGATTTAGAAATTGATTCAAATGCGTCGTCGAGGATTTTTACTATTTGTTTTTGAGTTTGGAGTGGGGGGAGGGGGATTTGTATTTGTTTGAATTTGTTTAAAGAAACTCCTCCAATAAGCCCAGTCATTTGAGATTTGAATTGTTTTTGAAATTCAGTTGCTTGATAAAAATAATATACAAATTTTGAATCAACAAAATCAAGTGTTTCAATAGCAAATAATTTATTTACAAAACAAACATCCATCATATTAAATGCAAGTTTTCTTCCAGCACTTCCACCCTCTGCACAAATAAAAACAGAATTTTTATGAGCAACTCTAAAATCTTTTAATTCTTTTTCAGGAATTTTTATTCCATTTTCATAATTTATATTATTAGCATAAGAAATATCTTTCGTGGCGATATATGGAATTCCGTCTTTGATGTTAAAATATTTTTCTTTTTTTACTTTAGCGTTGATACTATTCCCATTAAAAATTTTTCCGACTTCTCCGAGCGTTTTAGTTTTCCATTCTTGGGGTGATTGTTTGGTTTTCATTTTACATCCTCATGTAGTTTTCTTACTTTGTTTTCAAAATCTGGCTCTTTTGTTGTCTCTATCTCTTTTTTTCTTAATCCCAATCTATCACTATTACTTTTTACAAATTCTTCTAGAATAATAGAGTATTCCATATCAATATTTCTTTGATTTGATAACTTTTTTAATGCTATGAAAACATCTAAACAAGTTCTATCAAACAAATTTTCCTTGTTAAATATTTCTATATTTTTTAAAGACCAATAATCAACATTTTCCTTAAATAATAGGTAATCAAAACAGAAATTAACAAATGAAGAAAGCATATTATTTTCTTCTTCAAAAGTATTGAATTTAAAATAATCTAATGAAAGTTCAAGATTAACACTTCCTATCATTCGGGCAATACAGGCATAACATCTCCCACAATTTATCCCCCATCTCCCACTAATGCAAGAATGAGTTTCAGATAAAATAGAATCATCTTTTATTAGGTTCATCATTTCAGTCTTAGTAAAATCTTCAAAGGGGGTAACAATATCTACTTCTCTCCCTAAAATTAATTCTCCTATTTTCTTTGCTGAACTTAACACATAAGGATTTGTCGTATAGGTTATTGTATCCATTGGAGCAAACTTTGGTTGATACATGGTAGACCCACATTCAGAGATAATTATTCTTTTTGCATTACAAAAGCAACTAACAATCATTGCATAAAGGGTGTAAAGAAATCCCCTCAATTGAGAATATCCCTTTCCCATTGCAGGAGCAATCATTTTTATTAAATCTATTTCTTCAGGATCTAAAATTATTTTCTTTAAATCATAAACTTTTTTTGTTATTTTTCCTAAATCTCCATGAGAAACAAATAATCCTAAAACATCCCCATATTTTTCTTTTGTCTTAGATATTCCTAATGTGCTGTCAATTCCTCCAGAGAATAAACAAATAGTTTCGTGCTCTTCAGATAATTCATCAAATTTTAACCTAGTTTTCTTTATAGGTTTCTTAATTAATTTAAATTCTACATCTTCACACAAAACATCTAAAACAACAAGGTTCATTAAAGTTTCAATTTTGGATTTTATTTCATCATCTAAATCAATAAAAATATCTACTTCTACTTTTTCAGGAATATCTTCTTCTAACTTTATTTTTTTCTCCAACATGAAAAGACTGTTTGCTATAAAATACAAAGTATTACTAACTGGCGAAAGTGTAACAAACTTCATAAATCTATCCGAAGATCCATAAAATGTTTCCATTTTATTGAATTAGTTTTCCAACCCCCAATAAAAATCTCTTCTTCCTATCTTTTTCAAATTCTTTGAGATTAATACTGTCGATATATGCCCAAAACTTTTCTTCTGAAGTGATTTTTTGGCTCTTAACAATTTCTTTAAACTCTTTCTCAAACATTTTTTTAACAATTTCTTCTTTTGAATTTTCTATTTTATTTTTTCTATCTAGTCCAACATCTGAATATTTTGAAATAAACTCGGGAGATTTTAATATTTGGTCTGCATATTCTCCAAAAACTCCCGACTGGAAATCAACATAAAGTTTTTTCACAGAGATTAGGTTGCTTGGGAGGGTCATTTTCTGCCTCCCACGGTTTTTACCGCACTCTCAATAATTATTTTTTCAGCTTCTTTATTTATTCTTAGCTTCTCTTTCTTCTTTACGCTTGACCATCTCCTAGATATTTCTTCTTTTAGGGTATTCTTATCGCTTATTTTTCTTAAATCTTTTAAATCTCGAGCAATGCTAGAAAATAATTTTAATGAATAAACACTATACTTAATTGGTTTCGTGGCATTTATAGCAACTTTAATATTTTGGACGGCTATGTTTTCAGGCTTTTCCTTCACATCAAAAAATTCATCTAAAGTTTTAACTTCCTTCTTGACAGCCTTTGAGCTTCCCAAATAATTTTTATTTGAGTATGATTTTCTTCCGCCCATTAATATGATACTCGAAGAATTAA
The DNA here is from genome assembly GCA_030605415.1 of archaeon. Taxonomy (GTDB): domain Archaea; phylum Nanobdellota; class Nanobdellia; order Pacearchaeales; family GW2011-AR1; genus JAGVXH01. Next base: position 75,950 of record JAUWIJ010000003.1, read on the forward strand.
TTCTTCAAGTCCCTCCTGAATTTTAGAATTCTTTTTATTGGAAACATAATAAATCACTGAACCAAAAATTAACAAAAGAATAAGGACTAACTGAAAAACAAGGATATAACAAACATATTCTGTCAAATATATTCCTAAAATAGTAAAATAGGTTTGTCCTTGCAAAATATTTTCAAAGTAAACTAAGAAAGTTCCTGCCACAAATAGAAATAAAGTAGTAGTCAAAAAGAATATTTTTTTTATCCTTAATATAAGAATAGTTTCTTTAAGCAACTCTTCATTCTTTTTTATTATCTTAATGATTTCAGAACCGTCCTTATTTAATTTTGTCTTTCGGACTATCTTCATTAATTCCTGTGTGAATTTAGAACTTACTTTTGGAGGATTGTTTAACAGGTCTCTTAATTTGATATATTTTGAATAACCCAGGTTAGATTGTCTTATGAATTCTGCTTCTTTCTCTTTTATAGATTTTGATAATCCAAAAAGGACATTGCTCCATCCAAAGATAGCAAAAAAGATTGCCAATGCTGATGCTATATAAACTTCTCCTATCATGAAATAATTACTTCATTGAACATTTTAAACATTATGATTTAATCAGCATTATTAAAATTCTCTCTATTTAACAATTCAACCATCTTTCAACCTTCCCTCCTCAACAATCTTCTTAATCTCCTCGGCAGACATCTCTTTTGCGATAGTCATAACTTCCTCAGTAGACATCTTCCCAACTTCCTCTCCCGCATTCTTAATTTCACCCTCTATCGAGCTACGCATCGCCTCCGAACCCGCATGAAAACAAAAAGAACACGCCTTCTGCTTAGTCATCTCCTCCAAATCATTTTTAATATTAGGCCATATCTCACTATCAAAATACTTTTTCTCTTTAGCAATTTCTTCATCATTTATTTCCATTATTCCCCAACCTCCAACCTATCCCTCTTATCAATCATAATCTCACCAGCATTTTTAAATCTCAATATCTGCTCCGTATCCGCAACATCCGTAAACCGCAGTTTCCCGTCTGGAGCCAACATTTTCAACTGGTTACAATCTGTAACCGTTTCATTTCCCTCATTCTTTAAACGATGCTTCAAAACCTTCCAGTAATTTCTCGCCCCCTGAAAATCATTATCAGTCAAAACCGCAACAACATCAACAACAGAAAAATACCATTTATCCTTATCCTCAATCCATTCCACCCTAATTTTCTTATCTTCAAATAATTTAATTTCTTTCTTCATTTTTTACACCAGTAAATTTAAGTAGTATGTTTCCCCATCTATCATAGATAGATGGAGGGATTCTGACGAAGACGACCTCGTGTCGCCAGTAGGTTAGACGAATCCTCAATTCTATTAATTTTCCCCCACAGCAAATTTAAATAATCCGATAACCTAAATAACTTATAGGGGAATATGACCTGACGAACCCCGTGCTCGCTTGCGATGATGCGGTTATTAGGACTGACGGACGCTCTTGCCCTATATTTATTTTCATTAAAACTTATCATTTTTCAACCTTGCGAAATTTATCAATTTGAAAAATAGTTATCATCATCAAACCAATCCCTCAACTCTCTTCAAAATCTCCGCACTCTCCTTATCTAATTTCCCAATTTCCTTAATTATATCTCTCGGCTTTCTCAATTCAGCTTCATCCTTCTTGTTTGGATTTTTCGCCGACAAATCATAAGTTTCCGCATCCAAATCGCCAACACTAATTTTCCAAGAATTATCCGAATCACTTTTCGTTTTCTGCAACTCAACAAATTCCTCCAAGTCTCTCCCATTCAGAGGATTCGTCTTCCCTAAATTTCTATCTAAATTCAATTGATAATACCAAACATCCCTCGTCGGCTTTCCTTTTTCAAAAAACAAAACAACCGTCTTCACTCCCGCACCTAAAAAAGTTCCACCAGGCAAATCCAAAACTGTGTGCAAATTACAAGATTCCAACAAATGCTTCCTCAAAGAACACGAAGCATTATCCGTATTTGATAAAAAAGTATTCTTAATCACAATCCCCGCTCTTCCTCTTGCTTTCAATAATTTAATAAAATGCTGTAAAAATAAAAAAGCTGTCTCTCCTGTTTTTATCGGAAAGTTTTGCTGAACCTCTGCTCTCTCCTTTCCGCCAAAAGGGGGATTGGTCAAAATTACATCAAACCTATCCTTCTCCTGAACATCTCTAATATTTTCCGAAAGAGTATTGGTATGAACAATATTCGGGGATTCAATTCCGTGCAAAATCATATTCATAATTCCAATAATATAAGCAATACCCTTCTTCTCTTTCCCATAAAAAGTTTTCTTTTGCAAAATCTCGTCTGCCTTAGTTGTCCTGTCCTCTTTCTTCATGTGCCCGAAAGCTTCTACTAAAAAGCCTGCAGACCCAACAGCACCATCATAAACTTTTTCTCCAACCTCAGGATTAACAACTTTAACAATTGCTTTAATCAACGGTCGAGGAGTATAATACTCCCCACCATTCCTGCCAGCATTACCCATATTCTGAATCTTGCTTTCATACAAATGAGACATTTCGTGTTTCTCCTCGCTAGTCTGGAACCTCAAGCCATCAATCAAATTAACAACTTCTCGTATATTATACCCGCTCTCTATATTATTCCTCAGCTCACCAAAAATCTCTCCAATTTTATATTCTATTGTATCCGGACTCTCTGCATTTGCTTTAAATTTTTTAAGATATGGAAACAATTTATCATTTACAAAATCTCTTAAATCATCTCCCGTCAAAGCATTATGATGATCCAATTTACCCCCGTCGTCTTTTGGCATAGCCCAAGTATTCCAACTAAATTTCTCTGAAATTATTCTTTCATATGATTTTCCAGAAAGCTCCGCAGAAATTTCCTTCTCCTTTTCCAAATCATCTAAATATTTCAAAAAAAGAATCCATGAAGTCTGTTGGACATAGTCTAACTCACTCCCACATCCAGAATCTTTCCATAATATATCATCTACGTTTTTGAATATTTGTTCGAACATATTTAATCATCATTTATATTGCTTAATAAGTTTGTGGCTTCTATGTCCACAATTCCCTCATCGTTAAACTTATTAATCTGTTTTATTCTCTTATTTTTATGAAAGAAAAATTTTATGTGACAACTACAATTCCCTATGCTAATGCGCCCCCTCATATTGGATTTGCTCTTGAACTTGTCCAGGCAGATGTTTTAGCTAGATGGAACAAAATTAAAAAGAAAGATGTTTTTTTCTTAACAGGAACTGATGAACATGGGACTAAGAATTATCAAACTGCGAAAAAACAAGGATTAAGCCCTAAGGAATTTGTGAGCAAGAATTCAAGTTATTTTAAAGAATTGACTAATAAATTAAATATTTCAAATAATTATTTTATAAGAACTACTGATAAAAAAGTCCATTGGCCAGGAGTTATTGAAATTTGGAAGAAGCTAAAAGAAAAAGGAGATATCTACAAGAAAAAATATACTGGGTCATATTGTTCTGGATGCGAGAGGTTTGTTACAGAAAAAGATTTAGAAAATGGAAAATGTCCTGATCATCCTAATCTTAAAATCGAAGAAATTTCTGAGGAAAATTATTTTTTTAAGTTAAGTAAATATTCTAATGAGATTAAAGAGATAATTGAAAAAGATGAATATAAAATTTCTCCGACAAAATGGAAAAACGATTTTTTAGGTTTAGCCAAAGAAGGATTAACAGATGTTAGTTTTTCAAGAAATGTTAAACATCTTCCTTGGGGAATTCCTGTGCCGGAGGATGAAAATCAAATAATGTATGTATGGTGTGAAGCACTTGGGAATTATTTAACAGGAATTGGATATCCAGATAAAAAATATAAAAAATACTGGCCTGCGGATGTCCATGTTGCAGGTAAAGATATGCATAGATTTCATGCAGGAATATGGGCTGGGATGTTATTAAGTTTAGGTTTGCCTTTACCTAAAGAATTAATTGTGCATGGATTTTTAACTGTTAATGGAAAAAAGATGAGCAAATCTACCGGGAATGTTGTAGCTCCTTTAGAACTTTTAAAAAAATATCCTGCAGATACATTAAGATATTTTTTATTGAGAGTTATCCCTTTCGGCGACGACGGCGACTTCAGCGAAACAGCTTTAATAGACAGACATAACAACGAACTCGCAAATAAACTCGGCAATTTGGTTTCACGAACTTCAACTCTGGCAGAAAAATACGGAATAGAAAAAAATCCCAACACTTTATTGAAACAATTAAACTTAAAAAAAATTGATAAACTAATTAACAACTACGAATTCGATAAAGCTCTTAATGAAATATTTGCGTTCATTGATATTTGCAACGAGTTCATTCAGTCAAAAAAACCATGGGAAACACACGACAAAAAAATTCTCTATCAATTAGTACATTCAATAAAAGAAATCGCGAAACTACTATCTCCTTTCATCCCAGAATCCGCAGAAAAGATTTCAGAAATATTTAAGACTGATAATATTAAAAAAGGGGAAATACTTTTTAAGAAAATATAAAATGGAATTTACGAGTGAAGATGACCCACCACATATCCGCCTAGGAAAAACATTGAGAAATTATACCATGATAGGGTATTATAGCATTTTAAGAAAATTAAATAATATAGAAGAAGATGGAGAAATTTTGACAAGAGCAGGAACTTTTGATAAATATTGGGAAGAAAAAGAAAAAATTACTAATAGGAATAATAATCTATGTTCAAAAGTGCAAGTATATTATAGAGATTTAGGAAAATATATTCATACCATAGAAAAGGTTTTAAAAAACAATTCGGCACAAACAAGATTAAAAAAGGAGAAATACTTTTTAAGAAAATAAAATGACAGAAAAATTAGAAAAAGAAGTTGATAAAGGGAAAATAAAAATAACCTATTTGGCAAAGATTGATTCACGAGACAAGAATCTTCCAAGGAGCATAGGAAATTGTGATTATGTTCCAAAATTAAATCCATCAATGTCTCTTACTTATTATAAGGTGATTGTTTAATGGAAGGCATAACGACAATTAACTTTGATGATTTCGAAAAGTTAGACTTGCGAGTAGCAGAAATTCAAAACGTAGAAGATATCGAAGGAGCGGATAAACTTTACAAATTAGAAATCAATTTAGGCGACGAAGTTAGAATAATATGTGCAGGAATCAAGGAATTTTATTCTCACGAAGACCTCAAAGGCAAACACATAATCGTTCTGACAAATTTAAAACCAAGAAAATTACGAGGAATAGAATCTCAGGGAATGTTGTTGGCGGCTTCAAACAAAGACCACACAAAAGTTTCGTTAATTTCCCCAGACCAAGACATAAAAGTTGGAAGTATTGTAGGGTAATTTTATTTAAATTCTTCAATAAAATATTTTGCGGTCAAATCCTCGCCTGTCGCTCGTCTAATCATTTCATCCCATCGATATCTCGTCCCAGCCCCAAAAACCTTTTCCTTAAAATATTGCCCAACTTTCACATCTCCAAAATAAGAATCATTTTTCGAATCACTAATAACATTTTTTATAATATAATTATGAAACTGCGAAGCCAAAAGTTCCCCCAGCATATAATTATGATAATAAACTGGCGAACTAATAATATGAATCTTTGATGCCCAATCGGCTTTATCTCTACAAAAATTAATCAACTGATATTTCTTCACAAGATTCCACCAAACCTTATTTAAATCCTGATCTGGATTTTTATATAACTCCCTCTCAAACCTAAACATAACTTGAGCCCAACGAGAAAAAACAATTTGTCTAAGTCTAAGAATTTTTTTAATAATTCCTTCAGTATCATCGACATCTTTCTCGCAACATCTCCTAATAAAATCCAAATTCTTAGCTTTCCTGCCAAAAATCATAGCAACAGCCTCTGTGGTGAAAGTATGTGCAGGGTCTCTTAAAATAAATGGTAAACTATTATCAATATACTTATCATAAACCCCATGTCCCAATTCATGTAACAACGTATCCATATATTTCTCATTATTTCTCAGATTTTGCATAGTCCGAATGTCTCCCTCTCTATCCATATCAATACAGCAAGCATGTGGATATTTTCCATCTTGTTCATACAAGCTACTTCTTTTCAAGATATCATCAACATCCATCCCAATACTTTCATAATATTTTTTAGCTTTGTCTAAAATGCCATCCTTATATAATTCATTCAAATCAATAGAATAAATTGAAGGACCTTCCTGAAAAAACAAATCCCCATAATGCCATGGTTTCAAATCTCCAACATCAACGCTATATCTCTTGGACAATTCCAAATCAATCTCCTCCTTTAGTTTTTTAAAAGGCTCCCTATTTAAATCATCAAGTTCATCAAAAACTTTTTCAATCTCTTCTTCTTTTTGCTCAGAAGTCTCCAAGGAAAATTCATAATAATTATCAAATTCCAAGCTCTTTGCTAACTTATTTCTAAGCTTAACAATTGTCAAAACATCTTTTTTAACCAATTCGCCAATCTTCTTATATCCCTCCCATGCTTCTTTCAATTTCTCAGAATCTCTTTCATTTATAAGAATAGAACATATCTCACCATACGTTTTTTCTTTGCCATCAACCTCCCCCCTAAATGTATTGAACTTTTTCTCGGTCTCAGAAACCTTTTTGGAAATATCATAAATTAATTCAACATCTCCTTGATTAGAAAGATACATATCATAAAGCAATTTCAACTCTCTTCGCTGAATTTCATTTCCATATTCACTATCAATGAATTTTTTTACCTTATCAAAATCTTTTTTATTATTAAAAAACTTCTTCAATTCAATTTCCTTGTCAGAATAATCTTTATAATTGTCGTTCTTCCCGCTTAGTATTGCATTCCAATATGCGAGGTGCAAGTCTTTATATAAAAATTTTAATGTCTCAACCTTACTTTCAAGAAAATCGTTTATTTTATCATTTTCCATTTTTACAACCCTAACAATCTGTTCAAAAATCCTTGCCTTTCCTCAATTTTCTCTCCACTAATTTTTCTGGCAATTTCATAATATTTTTTTGAGGCTTTACTTCTTGGGTGTGTGTGACAAACTGCATCTCTTAAATTTAAAGCTTCTTTAACTGCTTTGTCTTCGGGAACAACGCCAATAATTTGCGATTCTAACATTGATTTTATAGAAGACAACGGCATCTCGTATTTCGCATTTGTATGTCGGGTAACAATAACTCCATTAACTTCTTTCCCCATCTGTCGCGCAACCTTAACCGCTTTCAGGGCATCAGTCACGGCGGGCATCTCGGGATTAGTTACAATAATAATTTCGTCCGCAGCTTCAAAAACAGCAATAACTTCTTCGCCAAATCCAGCCGCGGAATCAACAATAACATAATCGCAAAGTGTCGCCAGCTTTTTTAAAATTTCAGAAATTTTTTTTGTGTTAAATTTAGTCAGTTCTTTAATCGAAAGCGACGACGGAACAATTTTAGTTCCGGATGAGTGTTCATAAATTGCATCTTCAATATTCGCCTTTCCCTTCAAAACATGATTCAGCGTTACCGGAACAATCGGCGCACCCAATTGCAACCCGATATTAGGAGTATTCAAATTGACATCAACAATAATAACTTCTTTATTTAATTTGTTAAGTGAAGCTCCCAAGTTAATCGCGGTAGTCGTTTTACCGACGCCACCCTTTCCCGAATTTATAATAATTATTCTCGCCATTTTGTATTTTTTGGAAAATTGCTATGAGCAATTTGTAATTGTGCCCCATCATTCCATACAGACACGTAGTTACCAGAAAAACTCGCTTTATAAGTTTTATTCAGCTTAATTCTCCAAAATCTTTTTAACTTCGCTGATAAATTTCTCGACGATTTCATAATATTCTCCCAATTTTTCCATATTAACTTCAGTTGTTCTCTTCGGTTCAATTACCCTCAAATTGACATTTTTTCTAAATTCACCACTTCTGGTTTTATCCAAATCGGGCACTCTCTTGAAAAACACATATAACACAACCACATCTTGCACAACCGGATTCCTGGAAAAACATTTTTTTATAAATTCAATTCTCTGCTTCGGATTCGTCGGCATCATAGGCAATTTTCCATCCTCAACTTTCTTTTCCAAAATCGCGTCAAAACTAATTTCAATCAAACTTTTCCACCGAGCCAGCAAATTCAAAATCACATCACAAGTTTTCGTGTATTTCAAACTAACGTATAAAAGATGGTCGGCACTTGTCTTTTCTTTTATAATTTCCTCAATCATAATCCATACCTTTTAGCGCAATTAAATCAACACCATTAACCTTTTTATATCTGTCGAAAGTTTCCCGGAAATGCCACAACCCCATCACCAACCGATTTCACAAATTCATCAATCCTCCTCGCTGTTAAAAACCTGTATTTCCCACGAATTAATAAAATAACCTTCTCTCCTTTTGCAAACTCAATGGGCGAAACTTTCTGCGCCCGCTCAATCTCAAGCACTTTTACCAAATTTTTTTGTGTAGATTCATCTAAATATTTCGGTGCAACTTTTTTCAAAAATTTTTTCAAATTTCCACCCCTAACCTTTTCATAAATCAAAAATGCCCTAATCAATTTAGATGTAGCTTTTGCCAATTCATTTATGACCCCAACTAAAAATCTTTTTTCAGAATACTCCCGATATCCCTTCATCATCCTTTCAGCCACCGCCAAATGATATTTCGCCTCGATAAAATCTGGTTTCCAATCCATAAAACAAAAAATCAAAGTTGCTTTATATTGATTATTGTGATTAAAACTACTTACTACCAACTCCTAACACCTAACTCCTAACCCCCAACTACCTCAGTGATACAATTGCCTCAGCAATATCTCCATCACTTTTTTCTAAAGCTTCACGAGCCTTGTCCTCACTCTTCCCCGTCTTTTCAACCACAAGAGCAACATCTTCATCTAAAAAACTCTCTAGTTCTTCCTCGACAGCCTCGCCAGAAACCTGATAAGTTTCCTGTCCCTGCATCTTAACCTTCAAAACCGACGGCTCATCAATAACCAATTTCCCGTCATCCATTTCAAAAACAACTCTTCTCACCGGCAACTGCACCTGCGAAATTCCCATCTTTTTCATCATCCCCTGCATCTTCGCCGCATTCATTCCAGGAATCATTTTAGTAAAATATCCGAAGCCCGACGATAAGAACAATCACTGCAATAATCATCCCAACAACTGCACCAGGCCCAAATTTAAATTTAGAATTATACTCTTCATTATACCGCATCAATCCGCCGAACCCAGCCGGCATTGACATGCTTTCATTCGCCATGAATAGACTAAAAATATTTACTTTATAAAACTTACTTCCGTCAGATAAATTCAAAATTATTTTATAGAAATGTTTATATAGAGGTTTTTCTATTCAAACTAAACGAATTACTAATTGGTGAAAAGGAGGTAAAATGAATAACAAAAAAGGACAAGCGGCTTTGGAATTTTTAATGACTTACGGCTGGGCAATTCTTGCTGCAATCATCGTCATTGGTTCTTTAGGTTCATACTTTTATTTTAATCAGGGAGGCAGTAGTTCTGTTTTCGTAAATGCACCATTCTATGGAGTGGCGACCAGCGCAACTGAAAATACAGTAAATTTGGAAATAGCGAATAAAGGCGGAGAATCTTTAAGTTCAGTAACGGTCAACATAACTAACAATGGATGTACTCAAGATAGTAGTTTTGATGGATCACTTTCAAGCCCGCAAATTATTACTCTAACCTGTACAGGTGCAAACGCAGGATCTACTTTCTCTGGAGACATAGTCGTAACATATCTAAGACCAGGTAGTTCACTTCCATTGACATCCACAGGATCAGTTTCAACACCAGTAAACTAAATAACCAAAATTTTATTTTTTATTTTTTTAAATATTAAATCACTCGTTATAAAACGAGGATTAGCAAGCAATAAATAATTTTCTTTCGAACGTTTAAGTGCGATTCAACTTTCCATTATAGGGTTTAAGAGAAACATTGATTCCGCTATTTTTACAAATACTATACGGAAAAACATTAGTCGAATGATTAGTTCCCCGCATTTTATAAACTTCTAAAAACCTTTCCCTCTCTTTTTTTAACCGGGCGAAATAAAGAAAAATTACAGAATCCGCTTCAAACTCAAGAATCCTCGACGATTGTTTTTCATCAATCAATGGATCTCTTTCATAAACTATAAGCGAAGTACACGCCCAACTTCTAAGAAGAGAAAACAGAGACAGCGTTTTTTCTCTCATTTCAACATTAGAACCGAATAGCATTACAAACGTAGTTACACTGTCTATCACAATTCTCTGTATTCCTTTATTTAAAACAATCGTTTCAATATCTCCACCACCCTCTTCCAACATCGTCCTGACCTTTTCGGAAGTATATGACAAAAAGAAAAACTTCCCAGATTTTTCGTATTCTTCCAAATCCCAACCAAGTCCCAACATATTAACATAAAATTCCTTTTTCTTTTCTTCAAAAGAAACATACAAAACATTCTCCCCCCGTTTTATACCCTCAATCAAAAACTGTATAGCAAAAATAGACTTCCCATTTCCACTTCCCCCAACAACAAGATTAGTAGAATCTTTCTTAAATCCCCCCTCAGTAATCTTATCTAAATTTTTAATTCCCGTCGGCACTCTTTCTTTCGAGCACTTATGCCGCACAACCTTAACATTCTTTTTCACAACCTTTTTAACATTCCTTTTCACAATCTTTTTAACATTCTTTTTCACAACAACTTTTTTTTCCATCTTCTTCTTCATTATAATTTTTAATTAAATGTATATAAAAACATTGTGCTAACCCATAAGCCCTGCCATAACCCCAGAAAGTACCTTTCCCAATATAAAAAATATACTCAAACTCAAAACAAGCATTATCGGAAGATATCTCAGACCCTCTTTACTATCACCCTTACTCACAAGTCCCAAAACCAACGACGCCATAATATTCATTGCAATGATAAACGCAATTGAAAAATACAAAATAAAAGACGACGAAATATTTATTACAGAAAAAGATACCGGAAGATTTTGTGGTAAATCTTCCACGCTAACACCCCCCATAAGACCTGTCATAGTCTCAACAAAAATCCCCGAAAGTGAAAACAAACCAGGAGAAAAAACCGACACCGCCAAAAATATAAAAATTACATACATCAACACCTGAGAAGCCGCCTTTTTTTCTGTAAAACACCTTTGTCTCATATTCCTCGAAGTCTCTTCCAGTAAAACCGCCAAATTTCCTCCAGCACGAATTCCTGACAAAACTATCAAAAAAGTTTTTTCAACTTTCTCAGAACCAATCCTATCAGACATAGATTTTAATGCAATCTCTACAGGCTTCCCGGTAGAAATATCCTTACCTACCTGAAGAATTTCCTTATCCAGTGGAGCGAACTCAGGACGCGAACTTAAAAACATAGCCCTGTCCACAGTCATCCCAGCCCTTAAGTTACTAGAAACTAATTGCAAAAAATCAGGAAAAACGTTTTCTATTTTTTTTATCCTTGCGGATTTTTTTAACGCCAACATAAATTTAAAGGTCAAAAAACTTATAACAAATCCCGCAACCAAACCCGCAGACGCAAAAATATAATTGCCATATATAAAAAACACAACTACTCCGACAAAAACAGCAATTATTCCCATAAATATTTTTTTCTTCCTCGCTACAGCCAATTCTTCCCTACTCGTTCTAAATTTCAGTTTTTTTGCGTTACTCATAATAAACTAGGCCTCCTGGATTTAATCAAACCCAAAAACATTATTTGAAAAAACATAACAAACACAAAAAGTCCCGCAAACATTCCCATCGTAACATTTTTCTCAATTCCCATCATAGAAGCAATAACAGTCATAAAACTAATCGACAGCGACGGAATTATTACAGACATCAACATATACATCATAATTAACGGATTCAATTTATTCCCATAATTCTGAATCTGAATCATTTGTTCTTCGTTCAACGTGTTTATACTTTCCTGTATAATTATAGACATATCACTCCCAGAATTCAAACCATTACTAATTTGCCAAAGAGCTCGCTTAAAAAAAACAGAATGATTCTTCTCTCCAATATCCGTTAAAACTTCAACCTCAGGCTCTCCCGAACCAATTCTCTTAACTATTTTCTTAAATTCAGCGCTTAATTCCCCATAGCCAGAATTAGAAATACTAGTTAAAATACTGAACAAAGGAATTCCGGAATTTAACTGAATCAAAATATCTTCCAATGCAAACAAAATATTTTTTTCTATATCCTTCTCTTTTTTAAAAACAAATACCCTGGGATATGCCACCTGACTAAATGAAACAAACATGGCAAGTGCAAGCGAAACACCAAGACTAATAAGATAAAAATATTTGACACTAAAAATAATAAGAGGCACATTAAACAAAATAAATAAAACCAAAACCAAATTAATAAAAGACATAAGAACAATTCCTAAATATTCCTCACGCGTCAAATTAACATCAATTCCCTTGAGATAATCTCCTAACGACGAATCCTTTTTGTGTCTGAATTTAGAAGAAAAAAATTTAGACCTAGACTTCAATTTTTCTATATTCGAAGTTACAAACGGAATTTTAAATATCATATTCAATTTTCCTCTTTAAACATTTTTACATTATTCTGCCTAATTTCCTTCAAAAGACGTTCTCTCCCAGAATAATAATAATCCATTACTTTCCCAAAATCTTTCAGACTTCTTATTTTATTTTTTATCAGCCACGCCAAAATATATTTTTTCTCCTCAAGATTCTTTTCTACTTCCGACTGAATCATCCCGGTGTTTCTTGATATGTCTTCAAAAAGTTTTGAATTCTCAGAATGTTTAATAATTTTATCTCCCTCAGAAAGCCACCTATAAAGAATATTCGCACTTGTTTTAGCCTCGTCAACATTGAACTCAGCTACCTGAAACACCCGTCTTATTCCCTTTCTCCTGTCCCTGAACATAACAACATTCAAATTCACAGCATTAAGAAGATTAGCAGGAACACTCAACGGAGGATTTATCAACCTCGAAATAGTTTCCGAGGCAGAGTTCGCGTGCATCGTAGCATAAACCGAATGCCCAGTATGCATTGCTTCAAACAAAACCATAGCCTCTTCTTTTCTTCTCATTTCACCAAGGACAATTCTATCAGGTCTCATCCTCAACGAATTAACAAGAAGATCAAGCATAGTAATCACACCCTTACCTTCAGGATTAGCGCTCCGGGTAACCAACGGTGTCCAATACAAAAATTCCGGAAGCATCAGCTCTCGAGTATCTTCCACGCTGATAACTCTATGATTCGGAGGAATAAAAGGCATGCACGCATTAAGAATAACAGTCTTTCCCGAAGCTGTTCCTCCAGAAAAAATAATATTCATTTCATATTCTACCGCAAGCCATAACAATACCGCGACTTCCAAATTACAAGTATTATTTTCAATCAAGTCAATAATCGTATAAGGATCTCTCGCGAATCGCCGTATAGTTATTGTATTCCCCTTCGTGCTAATTGGATAAAGCACTGCATTAACCCTGTCTCCAGAAACCAAATGCGCATCAAGCAAAGGACTCAAAACAGTAATCTGTCTCCCAACTCTTCTTGCAATAATATTAGAATAATTAATAATTTTATCCTCACGATTTATACTAAAATTAGTCGGAAGCCATCCATATTTTTTATGAAAAACTCTTATAGGTTCTTTAGCCGAAGAGATAACAATTTCTTCCAAATTAGAATCATTAACTAAAAATTCAATCTCTCCCAACCCCAACATATCCTGCATTAATTTATTAATAAGAACCTCCTTAGTTTCTTCTCCAATCGTAGGAACTTTTTTCTTAAGAATATCTTCGGCTTCTTCAGTAAATCTTTTTCTAATCGTATCAACAACATTTGGATCAACAATCTCAGTCATTCCAACAGCAGTAACACTAATCAACTCATTCCTAATATCTTCAAGCAACACAGCCGTAGCCGGGTCAATTTCTGGTATCTCTAAATCATAAATAATCGTAATACCCTCCCTCTTTATTTTAACTAAAATATCAGTGGACTTATCAGATTTTATCACATAACTCTCAAGAACAGAATCGGTTTTTTGCATCTCTGCCTTTTTCATAGGCTTCTCTGCCACAACCTCCTTTTTTAATTTCTTAACAAATTTAACAACTTTTTTTATTTTCTTCATTCAATCACCGCTTCTTTAATTTAAATCCCTTTTTTAACTTCTTGGAAGATTTCAACATTTTCTTCTCTTCTTTCCTAAAAGTTTTTTTAATTTTCTTCTTAACTTGTTTTTTAATTTTTATCTCTTTCTTCATATGTTTCTTATTGCCATCTTTTTTAATTGGGACAACGTTCTCTTGAGATTCCAATTGAACTTTATTCTTAATTTCTTTTTTTGGTATCTCATCCTGCTTATTAATATGTTTATCCGACAAGGACTCTTTCTCGTCATTTTTTTCCATCAACTTCAAGATAGGCTTACCAAATCTAGGATAATCAATTATTGCAAGGTCACCATCTTCCAATATCTTAAACCACTCCAACGCAACCTCAAAATCAATTTTAAACACTTTTTCAACATTATCTATGGTTATTTGTTTTTCACGCTTCAACATTTCATGTAACACATCAAGATCGGTTCTCGATTTCATATTAGTATTTTTTACAAAATCACTCTTGGACAAATTCGTCTTCGATCTAAGTTTTTTAACTATCATAAAAACAACAATAATAACAACGATAAGCAAGAGAAACTGAAACAAAATAACAACCCTATGATTCATAGAACTCGTTTCATAAAACCCACCTACTATTTCCTTAACCGAATTTCCAGACACAACACTTGTAAAATCTTCAACCTGATAAAATAAATACGTCCCATTGGCTACAACCAAAAACATGGCCATCAAGACTCCGACAATAATCACCTTCATTTCTTTTGTCACCATTCTATCAATTAATAAACTATCAATTTTATAAAGATATGTTTTATCATATATCAGGTCAACGTACCTGCTAACCAAAATTCAAAACCGAAAAATACTTCAACTCTAAAATCATGGTTCACCCATGGAAGAAGAGATGATAACAATACCAAAATCAGAATATAATAATTTAATAATAAAAATTAACCAA
>JAUWIJ010000012.1 GCA_030605415.1 archaeon
GCTGAACCATCACAAAATTATCATCCCAAACTCCCGAAGCATTTTGCTGATTACTTGCCCCAGCATTTCCGTAATACATTGAAATAGTTGTATTAGTTGTATTAGATAAAGTCGGTATCCCAACCCAAGCGACTAACCATCCAGTAGTTGAATTATAAAACTCTATCTCGTGGTCTAACTGACTACCTGTTGAGTTAGTGAAAACAATATCGTCCCCGTCTGCTTGTGCCTTAGTTATCAAATCCGAATCTGTTGTATTTATCAAAACAGGGAAATTAGTTTGCGAACCGTTTACTTTTGTGTAGTCTATTGTTATGTCTTTTTTGTAAGTCCAAGAGGAGTTGAACCAGGAAGGGTCAACAACATAATCAAACTCAATAGTTCCTCCAATAATTTTTAGGTCAAAAACATCCTGCGAGTTAGAATTTCCAGACCAGAAGGCGGTCGCTTCGCTCCCAGTTGGTAGTTGGTAGTTAGTAGTTGGGAGTTGGGAGTTGGGAGTTGGGAGCCCCCCCGCTCCCCCGTCCCTTCTAAGTTCTGAAATCTGAGTTCTGAGTCGGCGTGCCCCAACCTGTTTTTCTCTTATATTTGTGAGGGTATCTGAGTTCTCGTCGTTCTTTCGCCGAACGAGAACTACATCATTCCCAACATCAACATCGTAAATTTTTCCTGTATAATTTTGTTTAGTAATTGACTTCACTCTCACAGGATTATTTTCAGAGTTTAGGAAATAAATTACTTCCCCATTTTCAAATCTTTTATAAGTTTTCGTGATTTTTTCTAAAGAGAAAGATTTAAATAGTTCAACGTATTTATGTTTATTAACGAAATCAGGAGACAAATCAAAAATGGTATCAATAACACTCTCAGTTCCTTCAGGAATAAGGAAAGAAATGAAGCAATTCCCCGAGATAAACTGGTCCGGATTTGTGAGAGCCTGCATAGAATCTAAAGCTAAGCAACTGGTCTGGAAACAGGCAATGTTGGCTAAACTTGAGCAGGAAGATGACTCTGGATTTACCGATTGGACTATTGAAATGGGCCGCAAGGTAAACAAGGGAATAACCGAAAAACTCAAAAAAGAGGGATTGCTATAATTCAAAATGAAGTTTGTAGTAGACGCCAACATTTTGTTTTCGCTGTCAAAACCATCAAGCGCCACCAACATAATTGTTTCCAAATTTTCACCCAAATTACTCGCCCCAGATTTTGCCTTAATTGAATTACATAAATATAAAGAAGTGCTGTCAAAAAAATCAGGATTGGATTTCAATTCTGTAATCAACTCTCTCAAAGAAAAAGTCATATTTGTAGACCAATCAGAATACTCCGAATTAATTAAAAAATTCTCTTCCAAAATATCCGACGAAAAAGATATTGTGTATCTGGCATTAGCATCCAAATTCGACTTACCAATCTGGTCCAACGATAAACATTTCAAGGAGCAATCAGAAATTGATGTATTTACAACGACAGAATTGATTGAATTAATTGGCGATTGTAAACTCGCATAAACCTTATGCTTCTCACTAACAACCAAATCCCCCTCGTCAGTTTTAATCCTGAACATCTCACCATCACTATCAGACTCCTGATATGCAGTTGGAGTTTGCCACTCTAACTCGCCACTCTCTTGATTCAAAGTCGCAACATCCTCAGTTCTATCCAAATCCTTAAACAACTTCCAAGAATAATTGTAGCATTTTTCAGCATCTGCTTCCCAGTTCTCAGAATTAAAAATAGAACTTAGAACTGAGACCGCTTCGCTTTGAGAACTTAGAACCACCTCTCCCAAAAGCCCTGCCCCCGGGGGCGTGTCCCCTGCCCCCAGTTCCCCGCTCCCAGTTTGTAGTCGGTAGTCGGTTGCCCCCCCCATTCCCCCTCTGAGTTCTGAGATCTGAGTTCTAAGCTCTAAATTCTCACACGAAACTTCAGTTCGTGTGAGAATTTCAGTCTCATTATCATAACACTCTCCTAATCCTGTCAAATAAACTTTATACCAACCCTCCTCACTAATATTTTCAAATACTGCAATAGTTTCATTACCATCTTGTTCATAAACTTCAACACTCGCATTTTCTCCACGAGCATAAACAGTAATATCTCTCGTACTATCTAAAGGTACCTCAAAAGTAACTCTCAAATAATGCTCATCAGGAATCTCTGTCCAATTGTCATCCTTTGCCTTCACATAATCATAAACATCCTCAACAAAACTTCTGTTCCCGTCCAAATGTTCTGCTTTTGTAATCTCAATAATTAATTCATAAGTTTGATTTGAAAGATGTGGAACAACCCACTCAATATAATCAACCAAAGAATTATTATTCAAATCATATTCAGTCGTGCTAACTAATTCTCTAACTTTTTTTGTCAGATTAATTGATTCATTATTTTCTTCAACAGTATAATCCTCTTGCTTAATCCAATAAAGTTTAACAGAACTCGCAGAAACCTCTCTCGGTAATTCAGTCCAAGCCAAAATATTTTCATAATGAACATCCGATGAAATCACAATTCTCTTCCCTTTTGAAATATCTGTCTCAATCGCATAAGGTCCAGGCGTCTCATATTCAATCTCAAACTCAGTTGCATTTTCCTCGATAAAAATTTCTTTTGTCTCTTGTTCATCCTCGGTCTCAATCACCCTACCCGTAAAAGTTGAAAATATTTTTTTGAAAAAATCAGAAAAACTAAATTTCTCATCGTCAAATTCTAAAATAACATCTGCAGTTATCAATGTCCTAAATTTTTTCGACTCGTTAGCATGCCCCAACCCATTTTCATTTTGTGGGTCTGCCCCAACCTGCTTTGAGTCTGCCCCAACCCATTTGAATTTTTTATCTGTGAGGGTATCCTTTGAATCTGTGAGGGTAATGTGTGAGGGTATTATTTCAGGCCATTCAGCTTCCGATTCATTAACTTCTTCACTCTTAGTTTGTAGTTCCCTCCCCCCAACTCCCAACTCCCAACTCCCAACTTCTTCTACTTCTTCCCCACTTCCAACTATTATATACACGCTAATATTTTCCGCCTGTATTGGAAGTTCAATACTTAAATTATCTAAAGGTTGTGTCAGTTTGATATTCTTTTTCCATTTAACTGGCTTGTTTAAAACAGCTCCATATTGTGTTGTCTCTATAATAAGATTTCCTGCTGTGATATTTACTATTGTCTCATTAATAACCGTAACATTTGTCTCCGGAATTTCAGTTATATTCTCTTCAACTTCTGGCTCTCCTTCAACACTAATAAATTTACTCACGGAAACAATTTCAACATCATCATAAATCAAACTAACAATCAAATCGCCTTCTTGAAAAGCAGTTAAATTTAACTGTGATAAATCCGCAACCAGTTCAATTACCTCGTCTGTCAAATAATCCTCTCCAAAACCTCCCTCCGTTTCAGAATAATTAGTTGTAACAATCACCTCATCATCTACAATCGACAAATCAACATCATGAGAAGCATTTTTAATTTCTGCCGTTTTTCCATTCGGTAACTCATAAGAAAAAGGATTATCTTTTGAAACAACACCTTCAACTTCTAAAATCGGCTCAGAAATAACTGCCCCCGTTAAAAGAAAAACTTCTAATTCAATTTCCTCTGGTTCCGATTCAACTATTTCTTCTATTTCAACTTCAACTTCAGGTGCCTCCTCAACTTCTGGCTCTTCTGGTTCAACTTCAACTTCTGGCTCAACTTCTAATTCCACTTGTTCTTCCGATTCCTCAATTATTTCTTCCTGCTCCAGAATTTCTATTTCTTCAGTTTTATTTTGCTTCTCAACTTCTGGCTCTATTGTTTCATTGACAACCTCTTCCTCAGTCTCCTTTTTCTCTTCCTCTGGTTTAGCAACCAATCCTTTTGGAAATATATTTAAAACAAAAGAAACATTTGGATAAATTGTTTTCTCGCCCAAAATTCCATAACCTTCTCCTGTGCCAGAAATTTCCAAATTCTCAACATAAAAATTCCCTTCAGAAATATCATTCAAAATCAAATCACCTAGCAAAAATTCATTTACTTCTCCAGCATTATCAATTAATACTTTTGTAGAAAGAGGAAGAAGCTCACCTTGTCTTAAATTTAATTTTACACTACCAGTAATCCGTTCTCCAAACTCATAACTTTCTTCTAACGATAAAGAAACTTTTCCAGTTAAACGAAAATCGATAACAAAAAATAAACTTAAAAAAAGAAGTACAAAAAAGGTTCCAAGAAAAATAATTTTACTGTGATTTTTTTTTGGATTTGGTTTTCCAAGATATGTCGTAACTACTTTTCCATTTTCTTTTTTACTATGTTGTATATAGGGTCCATAAACTTTCCCATTCTTTTTTATATATCTTTTATATACCATACACCCTCTTTAAAATTAATAAAAAAGGGTAGTGTAACTATTTAAACATTGTTGTCTCAAAATAAATTTGTTATCTTTATTATGAATTTATCAAACTACAAATAAAAATTACATTGATGTTATAAAATTTTCCATATATTCCAAAAAATATAAACCACTCCACCCCGCTTTCCCTGCCCCCGCTCCCCGCCTCCGCTCCCCCTCTAAGTTCTCAGATCTCAGATCTCAGTTCTTCCCCAAAATTTCGTTTTCAGTTCTCAATGCCCCGATTAGATAGATATTTAAAGCATAACTTTTTGAATAAAATATGAAAGCCGGAAGAAAAGTAAGTGGAGGCAGATATAAAAAACCTAAAAAGAAAAAACTAACAGGTAGACAGAGTCAGACCAGAATCGTAAAAATTGGAAACCAAAAAACCAAGACACTCAAAACAAGAGGCGGAAATAAAAAATTGATTTCTTTTCTGGGAAATATCGCAAATGTAATAACAAAAGGAAAAGCAAAAAAATCTATAATAAAAAACGTCTTAGAAACCCCATCTAACACCTTTCTTGCAAGACAGAACATCCTAGTTAAAGGTGCAATTATTGAAACAGAATTAGGAAAAGCAAAAATCACAAACCGACCATCTCAGGAAGGCACCGTCCAGGCCGAGATTTTAGCTCTGGACTAATTTGTTCTTTATTCCTATTGAATTTCGCAGAGTTGAAAGCGAGTAGAGATTTTAGCTCTGGACTAATTTGTTCTTTATTCCTATTGAATTTCGCAGAGTTGAAAGCGAGTAAATTAATAAAATAATTATGTGTAAAATCGATTTGTCGACGAGATACAACCGAAAGCTTTAAAAAGACACTCTATTTATAAACCTTGCGATGGCAGAAAGAAAGAAATGTCCAGAATGTAACAGTTTTAATTTAATTTACGACGAAACAAAAGGCGAAGTAATTTGTGGAGCATGCGGCTTATTAGTTGAAGAAGGTATGGTAGATACTTCTCACGAACTACGAAGCTTCGACAAGTCGGAGAAAAAATCACGAGGTGGAGCGCCTATTTCCCTGCAGAAATTCGACAAAGGACTAACAACAAATGTCGGTGAAATCTCAGATATTTATAAATTAGATTCAACACAACAAACAAGAAAATACCTCCGATTAAAAAAATGGCAAGAAAGAGTATCTACTTCAATTGAAAGAAATCTCAGACTGGCAATGTCCGAACTGCGAAGAGTTGCTTCATTTTTAGACCTTCCGTCAGTAGTCCGGGACGAATCTGCAAGAATATATAATTTTGTTCTACAGCGAGGACTGGTCAGAGGACGTTCAATGGAATCCGTAATCGCCGCCTGTATATACGCAGCCTGCCGTTCTTATAACATCCCGCGAACACTCGACGAAATCTCAAACGCATCCGAAGTCGAACGAAAAGAAATCGGACGAACTTACCGCTTCATAATCAGAAAAATCGGATTAAAAGTAACACCTTCCTCACCGAAAGACTACATCTCAAGATTTTCCTCAACACTACACCTTGCCCCGCAAACACAAAACGAAGCACTCAAAATTCTACGAAAAGCCGACATCTCAGAACTGACATCCGGACGAGGACCAGCAGGAATTGCAGCAGCCGCACTCTACGTAGCCGCCCTAATCAACGACGAGAAAAAAACACAAAGAGAGGTCGCCGACGTCGCAGGAATCACCGAGGTAACAATTCGAAACCGATATAAAGAATTATTAGAAAGACTCGACATCGAAGACAAAATGAAAATCAAAGAGAACGAAAAAAAGAAAGCAAAACAGGAATAACTCTAAAAAA
Organism: archaeon; assembly: GCA_030605415.1. Taxonomy (GTDB): domain Archaea; phylum Nanobdellota; class Nanobdellia; order Pacearchaeales; family GW2011-AR1; genus JAGVXH01. The sequence goes on from JAUWIJ010000012.1 coordinate 6,182, forward strand.
TCCCTGATTAATATATTTCTTACCCGGTATGAATTATTAAAAAATAATACTTAATTTTCTTACTTGGTATGAAAAGATTTATAAATACATCTTAACTACATTTATACATGGAAGAAACAACTTTTCTGAACGAAAAAATAAAAATTCTTAAACAAACCGCTAAGGAATATTTTCAATCCGCAGACGAAGAACTAAAAAAAGAAAGATATAATTCCTCCGTTGTCTTATATTTCAAATCACTAATTTCTTTAACAGATCTGTTTATTTTGCAAAAAACCGGAAACACTCCATCCTCTCACGCTAAAAGATTCAGAATCACCGAGGAGAAATTCATGGATGTCTACAATATAATAGATAAAGATTTTCCGTTTTACCAGGACAGTTATTTTCAATTAATGTCAAAAGAATTAGCGGAGGTAATAAAAAATGATGCACAAATTATGGCAGAAAAAACCAAAATTAATTTACACTAAAAATATATTTGACATAATCCAATTCGGCTCCTCAGTTGCGGAAGGAATAATTCCCAATGATATAGACATAGCAATAATATTTCAAAAAATTCCACTAAAAACTCAACTTATAGAAGCACAAAAAATAAAAAACCAACTAAAAAAATTATCCGAAATTCCAATTCACATCACCTCTTTCGATTTATATAATTTACTGAACAAATCCAATTTTGCAAAAAACAACATTTTATTTTATGGAAAAAGTATAATCTCCGGAAACTATTTTATAGAAAATTTTGGGCTAACTCCCAGCATTCAGATATACTACTCTTTAAAAAAACTAGAGAAAAAAGGAAAAATCAGATTCAACTATTTACTAAACGGGAAAAAAGAAAAATACGGACTACTAAGAAAATACAAAGGAAATCTCTTAAAGCCAGGACTAATAGAAATTTTACCCGAACACGAAATAATATTCACCGAAGCCATAAAAAAAATAACCCCCAATTTCAAAATCAGAAAAATTCTGTCTTAATTTTAAAAATTGCTCAGTCAAACTGCTACGTTTAGGCCGTAGTGGTTTTTGCCTATAAGTCTCCCTAAACTTTAAAAATACAACTTTAGTAACTATTTTATGAGGGAATGCCTACGCTGTTCGTAAAATGCATTTCGTAAAAATATTCTAAATTCTGTTTTGTTTTACTCAAAGCGTTTTGCTCAGTCAAACACCCGTTTATCCACTCCAAATATTTTTATACTCTGGTTTTTTGTATTTTACTATGAGGGAATGCCTACGCTGTTCGTAAAATGCATTTCGTAAAAATATTCTAAATTCTGTTTTATTTTACTCAAAGCGTTTTGCTCAGTCAAACGTCCGTTTAATCACTCCAAATCTTTTTATACTCTATTTTTTTACTTCTTTTATGAGGGAATGCCGGAGTGGTCAAACGGGCTACGTTTAGGCCGTAGTGGTTTTTGCCTACGGGGGTTCGAATCCTCCTTCCCTCATTCGAACCCTGTGTTTCGATTCCTTGCTTGTGAGATTTATCGAGTCAAGCAGCGAGCTTCTTTGAAGTGACGCCCTTCCCTCATACATGGTTTCAAAGAAACCATTTTCTGAAAGAATGATTCGAACACACGTGGTACGGGCGAACAATTAGGTCTTCGATTAAACATTAAATTCACGAAGACATGATTGTGAGTAGAAAATCTTTGCTCGAATTTTGTCCAAAAAAGAAAAATAAGATTGACAAAATTTCAGTGTGCCCCGCCCAGTTTCAAATGTATTTGGTAGGGTATAGAGTGAAGTTTGAGTAGAATCCTCCTTTGCTTGTGAATGAAATGAGTCAAGCAGTGAGCATTTTTAATGCGATACCCCTCATTCGAACCCAGTGTTTCGATTCCTTGCTTGTGAGATTTATCGAGTCAAGCAGCGAGGATTTTTAATCCGACGCCCTTCCCTCATTTATTTATCCGAACACACGTAGAGTACGGGGGCGAATGATTCGCTTTGAGTAAAAAACTAACTCAATCAAAAAAATGTTTTTACGAAATGCAAATTATGAGTAGAATCCTCCTTTGCTTGTGAATAAAATGAGTCAAGCAGTGAGCATTTTTAATGCGATACCCCTCATTCGAACCCTGTGTTTCGATTCCTACCAATTGTTATCATTCTACAATTACAAAGATTTATAAAGTATTTACACTTATAATTTCCATGAAAACTTATAACACGCTAAGAGAAAAACTTACCAATTTCGAAAGAAAATATTTCGGAGAAACGTTAGCAACAGAAATAAACCCAAAGGGTTTAGCTGGAATTGTCGGAGCTGGAATAATTGCCACTGGACTTTTTGGATGTGGAAATATGAGATTAAACCAAGAAAATCTCGGCTACAATTTCAATTTTACAAATCAAACACAAAACGATTCATTATACAATATCGAAAGAATAATGTTGCATGGTAAAGAATTTTATGCAAGAGTCAGAAAAGTAAATGACAACACAGAACTACCTTTTGAATTACTACCCTTTGATAAAGTATCGAGAATTATAGATTTGGATGCAAATAACCCAACTAAAAGAACAAAATTAGAATCAGAAGAATCTTACATTCCTAAAAATGCCGAAGCACCAGGAACAACTAACAATTATGTAGACATTTTAGTTTTAGATAGAAATAACAACCCACAATATAAAATTAAAGGAATACGATCAAATGTCAAAAAAACAGATGTTAGTTCATTAACTGATTCGGAATTTAATGGTTCCTCAATCAAAAAGACAGAACAGGACGCCTGCTATGGAATCAGAAAAGCCACAATATTTGGCAATGAATATTTTTTCCCACATGTAGCAGAAAGTAAAGTCGAAGATAAAGGAAAGTTAGATTTTTATCTTATTCCTGTGGAAGGTTCTAATATAAGAATCAAAAACGCAACTGGAGAAGTGTCAATAGAGAACGACGACAGAATTTACAGACCGCAAACGATACCATTACCTGTGAAAGAGGTAGTTGAAAGGAAACCAGAGACAACTACTCCTGCAACGGAAGTTAAAACAGAAAGCAAATAAATTACTTTGGCTTACTTAGAAATAACCCGACTTTCCATTCCTGGGCTATCCTCATCAGTTATTTTTGGATTAGTATCGTCTCCTCTACACTCTGAAAACATTTCCTCAATATCTCCCTTCTGATTTAAAACATCACCAACATAAGCAATTATTTTTTTATCACTTGTAGGCTGTGATGGCCATCCATTATAAGACCTAATCGAAGCATTCCAACCCTTATACTCTATCTTTTTAACGCCTCCATCATCAATATAAAAAAAATCCTTTCCACTTTTATATTGATTATATCCCCACTGAATCAAGACTTTTTCTATGGCATATTTAACACTACTATTAAAATTTCTTACATCCTCAATGGAAATATACTTAGTATTATGAACCGCAGTATTAATTTGCATAACCCCATAAGCATTTTTATCATAATCAGGATTATTACGCAAATTAGTCAAACTCCCATCATTATTACAAATAAAACAATCGTCTCCAGCATCATTACAATGTCTTAAACTACTCTCTCGCATAGCCACCTGCAAAACCAGACACTCAAAACTTTTCACTCCGGTATCTTGATAAACAGTCTCGTCATACATATCATTTACATTAATCTCACCTGCAATATCTAATATTCTTTCTCCAATCTTAATCTGACATTCTCCAATATTCTTTCCATCCACACTCACATCCTCAACATCCTCACTTACAACCCCATCATCCTCCACATCCTCACTCTCAACATTTACAACTTCTTCACAATGCCATAACCCCTCTTTACATTCTTTACCTATTCCATATCCAAAATTCCTACACTCCTCCTCATCACAGGGAAGTAAATTATAAACTCCTGTCCTACACTCCCTACATTCCCCACTCTCCTCCACAACCCCACTAACCACACCCCCAGTTCCCCTCAACTCAGGATTATTCCTCAACAAAACCTTAACAACCGTCATATAAACACTCGCTTTCAAAGCCAACGCCTCCGCCTTATCCGCATTGCTCCCCTGTCCAGTATGATCCTTCTCAATCCCCGCAACCTCATCCAAAGCAATTATTATATCCTCAATATAGTAATCTATATCATCTTTTTCTTTCAAATCTATACCATCAGCTTTAAACTCCAACTTACCCAACGCTTCTCTCTGACCAGCCAACTTATCTCTAACACTCTTATACCCCTCTTTTAACTCCTTCCAATCCTTCGAATCCCTTACAAGTTCATTAACGCTCGTTATATTTTCAACAGCCATATAAGTTCCCAAATTATCTTTTACACTCTCACTATCAAGCCAGCACCTCACCGTCGGCACATCACAATATCCGACATCAACCCACCTCCCCATTCTTACCTGTTCCTTGCCAGTTTTACTTTTACAAACTCCAGGACCAGAATTTTTAGTCTCTCCTTCAATCGTCCCAGACACACAAATATTATTAAATCCGCATTTCGGATTAGATGTTTTTACTTCATTATCTTTTGGAAGATTTTCCCCAACATCACAATAAACAACATTCCCACCTATAACTCCCTGCTCTGGATTAGTACTCGCGCAAATTCTAATAATCCCGCTCGTCGCAATATCATCGCCACCCAAAGATTTCTCAACTCCAGCCTGAATATTCGGATTCGCCAATCCCCACGCACTCGTCGAAGTCGTCACACAATCCTCAGTTCTGCTAATCTGCCTATCATCCGCTTGGTCGTTGATATAAGATTGCGAAACATAATCAAGAGCGAAACTGCTCGACACGCTTCCAAACCCGCACTCATCCCGCCCATTAATATTAACGCACAATTCTTTATATCCCGACGGAGCTGTAAAATCAATCGTCTCAGTAGAAGTAGTCCCCTTATCCACATACCCGCTATCAACCATCAAAGTCGGCCTGTTCGCATAATAACTCGACGCTGGCGGACTCTTCAAATAAACCTTGAACTGCGTACCTGCGTCATTCCCTGCATAAATATGATAATAAACTTTATAGTGACTCGTCGAGGGAATCGTCGCCTCGCTAAACACATCCTCGCTAAAATAAGCATGGAACTGCGTCGGACTCTCAGGCTCAAGCAAACTATCAATCAAATCCGCAGAAGTCGGCACACTGCTTCCTATAAATCCCTTACAAATCATACTTCCAATCTCCTCCGTGTTCTTCAACGTAAACGCCCTAAACGCCCCTTGTGCATAAGTCGAGGTAAAATAATTAATTGAATTATCCAAATTCTCAAAAGACTTCTGAACCGTCAAATATTCCGCCCCACCCCGAACCTGAAATCCGCCATACAACGCTTCAACAAATCGAACAATTATAGTATCAAGAATCGGCGAAAGCTGTCCCCAGAAAAACTCGCACATATAAATCGACGTAATCTCATCACAAATACCAACATACTCACCAGTCTCAATATTTTTCTCAAGACAATCCTTATAACTTCTCAAAATCGAAACATAAGCATCCAGCCCCGCATGAACTCCCGACAAACAAATTGGAATTAAAACTTTTCCTTCAGCGGGGTCGCCAAAATTAGGCAAACACAAAACAAGCGAGCCAATAATTCCCGACGCAATAACATCACTAACCTGAATCTTCCCCCCAAAATTACATCTGCTCGGCGGACAAATTACCGGGTCGCAAACATTAAACATCAAACTGCAATCATCAAGACTCATAAAGTCCGTGCAATCCATTCCTGTAACTGCATCTGCAAACGGAGTCGTCTTATGCGCAAATCCCCCATCAAGACTAACGCCATTCCCATTTCTATTCGCCTCCCTAATCTTCGCTTCAGCTTTCGCATATAATTTTTTGACCTCACTATCTGAGATACTTGGACAAGGAATAAAATCGGCAACGCTCCCGGCAGAACTCACCTGAAATAACTGACACTTATCTTTTCCACTACTAACTCCATCATTAATCATTTTATCTGCTCCAACATTGCAAATCCAAAAAGCGTTAGCAACCCCCGCCTCGCTATAAGCATCTTCCTCAACATAAGCATACCAACCATTCGCCCTATCAAAAGGAACAACCGCGACAAAACTCTGCTTATTATATTTCTCGTGATATTTCACATACGGAGTCGTCATCGTGTTTGAACAGGAAGTGCCTTTGTCAGAAGGAAGTTGGAAATTGTATTTGCTTTCTATTATTCCAGATTCAGTAGATATCACCCGATCTCCATCCTTATTATAAACCTTATCAATTGAAAGTAATACTCCTTCATCTTTTTTCAACTTAAATAAATAATGATTTCCCTTTAGATGAATAATTCTATAATAATCCCCCTTCTCCAACTCCACATTCAAAACCATTTCTTTATCCTCTGTAATTACAGAAGCAACAACAATTTGTACGCCCTCAGTGGAATCTATATATATCTCATCAACAGAAACTCCTATCTCCTTCGCATCATCATCCGCCTTTTTCGCCTCAATATTATTAGCCAACTGCTTTTCCATCTCCTCCGTCGCCATTTTACAAGCGGCAATATCTTTAACATCAACACAAAGTTCCTTATACAACAAAACCGCCTGAATATCCTTAGCGTCACGCAAATATTTTTCCTCAATTATGACATCACCAATTTCAACATCACCCGGCTTAGCGCATTTTCTTAATTCTTCAACATATTTCTCGTGATCAACAACCTCGCTTCCCCAAATCTTACTATCAACTCCCACACTTCTTGCACACTCCACTTTCTTATTCACCGCAACAACCGCCCTGCCATACTCATCAATCGAATTTTTAATTTTTGTTTTAAACTTCGTATTATAACACTCCTGCAAATCCATACCAGGATGTTCCTCCCTGCATTTCTTCTCATAGAAATCCATCACATCTCCCCGTGCCATCGCCTCTCCATTCAAAAATCCAGTAAACATACTCTTGAACATCAAAACCGTGCTAATCGCAAAACACGCCCCCTTAAGTCCCTTAATCAACTCTCCCAGTTTATCTATCCTGTCTTCCCACTCAGCAATACTTTTATTCAAAGCCCTGACTTTTTTCTTAGCCGCTTCAGGACTAAGCTCAATCGCCCTCTTCTCAATCCCAATATTAAAAGTAAAATTTGCCTCCGTCTTCGTATTCCTAACCTCAGGAATCAAACTAACATGCGCAACTTCCCGAACCTGTGTGTCAACAACATAGAAAGTTTCCCCCCCGACATTCACATAATTCCCCGTCTCAACCCTAAAAGTTTTACTATCTTTCTTTTCCTTATCCTCATCCTTCCACCAGACATAACTAAACCTCGCCCCCTTCCCATCAATATCCATCACCGTCAAACGCGGAACATCTTCCTGTCCATCCTTATCCGTAATTTCTTCATCATAATTTTCTTTAGTATAAATTCCTCCTCTCTTAAGATTATAGATAGAACTCCCCCCTATTCTAATATTAACGCTATCACTATCTCCTCTCCCGCTCACGAAACCATCAACACGAATATTATAATTATCATTATTCACAAACACATTCTTCGACGACCCCTCATAATTAAACATCCCGAGCTTCACCTTCAAGTCCCTAATATACTCTGTATTCTTACTGCCCGGATATTTGTCCAAAAACAATTCAATCAATTCAAGTTGCATCACCGTATCCTCAACCTCACCCGCCAACGCAATCTGCTTATACAAAGCATCCTCACCCCAATACTCCCCATTCTCTTTTTTCTCAGCAGGAAATTCTTTAATCAAATCTTCAACAACCCCTTCTGCCAATTTCATATAATCAGGAATAAACGACTCATCAGCATACTTCCCATCAGAAAGTCCCGCATTCGTTGAAACGAACTTAATGCCATACTTCCCTTCGCCATTAAGATATACAACCTCAAACCCACCTTCTTTATTAAAAATTGCTTTATTATTAAGAATTTTTTCTAACTCTTCGGGACTATCAAATTTTCTGCCATCAAAAACCCCAGTAACCCTACTCACTTCATCCTGACTTACCGACTTATCAAACAAAACAACAAAATCCCCATTCGGATTTTTTTCATCCACTAATTCTTCATTGCTTCCATAATACCCCAAATAATAATCGCTACCACCATCTCCTTTTATCGAACCGCCAATCATAACATTAACATCATCTCTCTTCGCTGTCCCATTATTCAAAACAACTCCTTTGTCAGTCAGCACCAACCTAAACGCACTACTCCCAGAACAACTTATCTCAATATCCCCTCCCCTGTTCGGAAAAACATTGAGACTTTTAACAACGCACTTCCCATCAAGAATCTTACTTCCCTTTCTCACCCAATAACTATCTCCCTCAATATCAAGCTTCGCCATATCCTCACTATTATCAATTTGATTCAATCTCAACTTCAAAGCGGCAGTGCAATAATATCCAGGATAATAAATCATCGAACTCGTCTCACCCTCTTTCAAAGTCACCGTCTTATAAACATCGTCTTTATCCGTCAAAACCTCAATCGTCGCCTCGTTCGAATTCACATTCGTCACCCGCAGATAACCTTTCCCTCCCCAAAAAGAAGAAGCATCAGCCTGCCCCGTCCACTCTTCATCACTCGTCGGTTCCAAATAATATTCTCCCGACCCCGTCCCAAAAGCACCCTGTGCATCATATGTCACCGTCGCTGTCAACATCCCGCTAACATATTCCTCCAAACTCCTCTCGTCCGGCTGCCTCTTTAAAACAATCACAACATATCCGATATTCTCCTCAATCGGATCTCCAAGTAAAGTTCTATAACTACTAACCGCCGCACGCGCAGGATGAAAACTAATGCCCGCAACCTCATCTGGATAATCCCCCTTAAAAGAAATACTCTTAATTGTCGAAACATCAATCAAAGGATTAACCCGAATTGCCGACAACTGACAAAACACGGGAACATTCTGTTCTGCAAGTAAATCACTTCGGACCACCTGAGGCGAACATCCCATCGGAGGAATCATAATCACAAAATCACTATTAACTGCATCACACTGGTCATCTTTCAAGCGCGTCAAAATAGGCCAGTAAGTATCCATTGACCCACTATAAAAACTATCAAAAGTCGGCCGACTACTCTGATATGTATTCGTAGTAGAACCATAATTACTACCAGCAAATCCCTGACTGCTAATCGCCGCTGCCGCAAAAGGCGCAAAGCTACCGAAGACAAGCAACAACATCATAAAATAACTAAGCGACTTTAAATTTCTCATGCTCAAATTTCCAACCTCTTTTTAATTAAACCCATATCCTGCTTTATTGTTTTCATATCTCGCCCTATATTGCAAAATCCATTTTTAGTTCCCATTTCTACTTTAATTAATTTCTCGTTCATTTCCCATATTTTCACAATAATCAAAATAACTACAGCCGAAGAAACAAATAATTCAGTCGGACTATTGCCGAAAATTAACCACAATAATAACACAATGCAAATCACAGCAAAAACCCAAAACAAAATCCGTCTAAAATTTAACCTCATGTCCAAGCCCTCCCTGAAAAAATTAAATAACCCATAAACACAAGTATTATTGCTATAATGACCCAAAATTCAACTTCATCCCAATTTATTTTTACCATCATTCAAACTCCAAAAATACCCTCGACTCCTCAGCCTTCACATAATTCTCTTGCAATTCATCAAGAGAAGCAGGCCTGCCAAACAATGGCACATTTAAATTTAATTCTGTTAAATCTGCTAACATACTTTCAGTAATATACTCAGTTGACTTCCCACCACCGACGACAGCCATATCAATTTGCATGCTCGGAATATCCACGTCATAACATTTTTCTTCTTCCAGTCCAACCAAACCACCGAAACCACTAACCGGAACATCCACACACATTCTCCTATTGTATCCCTCAAAAGTCAAAGTCGAATTCTCATAAACATAAACACTCACATCATATTCCCCCTCAACCAAAGTCACATCCTTCATCTCAGGATACATTACCGTCGCTGAATAATCCTCTCCCGCAAAACTAACAACCGCAGTCCCAGATATCTCCCCAAGGTCTAATCCAATTTCATACTCCTTTCTCAAAATAATATTCGCAATACTCTCGCTGTTGGTCGAAATCTGAAACTTACTATTTGCATAACCCTCAGCACTCGCTATAATAAATCCATTAACACATTGTGGAACCTCCCCGCTATAAACCGCCTCTCGAGTTCTGAGTTCCTGCCCTGTCGGTAATCGGTAGCCCTTTTCCCCCTCTGAGTTCTGAGTTCTGAGTTCTGAGTTCTCGTCGAGTTCTGAGTTCTGAGTTCTGAGTTCAGTTTGACCTATTTCACAAATCGAACCAAGACATTTAAACTGTAACCTCGCTTCAACCGGATTCAACTCGCTATCATAAGTGTACACTAAAACTTCCGAATTTTTATGACGACAAACCTCACTATCTAAACTAATATCTCCAAAACTAGGAGACATCGCCTCACGAGGTTGACTATTATCGATAATAACACTCACTGGAAACTGAAAGAACTCCTCGCTGTTATAAAACTGAATCATCACCGGAAAACTAATATCATAAACCAAATGATAAGGAACATAGCAAAATCCAAGAATAGACAATCCCGGCTGAGTTCCCACCGGATTCGCAACTCTATCCCCATAAATCTCAATCCTCGTCGGCCAATCAGAATCATACATAATATTGACATTCTCGTCGACATCAAACCCGACATCACTGACAAAATATTCCCTCTCTTGCGACGACAATTTATAATAACCGCCCTTCAACCTGATTGAATTCATGTTAGCCTCAAGTCCTTCATATAAACCCTGCCTTATTTCCTCGTCGACAAAAAACTTAGGCGTACAACTCAACTCAACCCCATCGACGGGTGCATACAATCTCATAACATCCAAAGCATACTTCTCTAAAAACATTTCAGCCTTCTCATAATTATAAACATCTATCGCCATCCCAAAAAATTTCCCCAACTTACTCTTCACCGAAAAATCATGATTAGCAACAACTACCGACTGCTCACCCTTAAAAATCGTCATCCTATTATTAATATCCAAATCAATATCCAAATCATTTATTTCAGAAACAACAACTCCTTCGGGGTCAGCAGAGTCATCCCTTGGGAATTCAATATAAACATCATAACCCATTTTCTCAAAATCACTAAAATCGCAACTATCTAATCTTCTACTTATATAATCACCTAATTCTTTCTCCATCATATTTTTTGTCGGGACTTGTTCTTTCAAAAAATTGTTTCCCGAAACATACATCCAATAAGGAACCGCCTGCCCGAAAAAACTTAATTGAGAAGAAGACGGAGCATAAGCAGAGCCCGGTTCAAAATCTGGCAATTCAATATAGCCACCTTGTTCCCCAAGAAGAGCAACCCCTTCCTTCGTCGTCGCCTCCAAACACGAAATATAATAATCATAAACCGGTCTCATATCTTCCGGAATACTTCTACCCAAATCATCCCTCAAAGAAAAATACGCAATAACCCCGCCGACAATAACTATCGCCACAATAATAAAAATCGTTACCTGCCCTCGAACATTTTTTTCCTTCATTATTTTACTTTCCTCCTAATTAATTCCAGAATTTCACTATTAATATCCTTTTGTATACTCTCCTTAAACTTACGCCAAAGTTCCTCATCTTCAATCAAAAGCAAATATTTTTTCATTCCAACCTCCAACTTCCCAAGAAAACTTTATTTATAAATATTCCTAAGTTATTTAGTAAGTTAGTAAGTTAGTAAGAAAAATAATAAAAGCAAATATAATTTTTCAAAAACTGTTTAATAAATATATATGATCCCACCAAGAATTGAACTTGGGCCTCATCGAAGTCAACGATACGTCCTAACCATTAGACAATGGGATCTCAAAATAAACAATCTCTTAAACTTTTAATTCTTCCGCTTTAGGGTACCTGCTAACCAAAATTCAAAACCGAAAAATACTTCAACTCTAAAATCATGGTTCACCCATGGAAGAAGAGATGATAACAATACCAAAATCAGAATATAATAATTTAATAATAAAAATTAACCAA
>JAUWIJ010000008.1 GCA_030605415.1 archaeon
CCAAACTGCAAAATCCCTCTCAGCGACGGAGCATTTAATCTTTCAACAACCAAATTCAAAAATATTCTCTGTTTACCTTTTTTAAATTTGATTCTCATCTAAAATAAAACAAACTCAACTTAATAAATATAACTGCGAGACCATAACACTTAAAAACCAAAATAATTATTCATCAACATGAAAATCCCGAAAAAAATTCAAAGATACTGTCCTCACTGTAAAAAAAAGACAGAGCAAAAAGTTAAGCAACAATCTACTGGTAAAGCCAGCACGCTAAAGCGAGGATCAAAACAAAGAGCAAAACTTAGAGGTCTAAACCGAGGAATCGGAAATCTCGGACGTTTTTCTCGTATGAAAAATCAAGCAAAAGGACAACGAAAAACAACTAAAAAAACAGCAATCGTTTACACCTGCACAGTCTGCAAAAAAGGCAAAGACCAGAAAAAGGGCAAACGAACATCTAAACTAGTAATTGAATAATGGCAGAAAGAAAAAAATATATTGACGTGCAGGTTCCAATTTTGAATTCAGAAATGCGAATACTGGGAACAGCAGAAAATCTAAATAACAAAACAATCAAGCTAGACCTGACACGAAAACTACGAGGCAAAGGTCTGATTATCAAACTAAGAATTTTTAACCAAGAAGGAAAACTAACAGCAATACCAAACAACATGGAACTAATAACCTCTTATATCCGAAAAATAATGAGAAAAAAAACCGACTATGTTGAGGATTCATTTCAAGCGCGATGTTCAGACATCCGAGTTACAATAAAACCACTTCTAATCACACGAAAAAAAGTCTCAAGGGCAGTACGAAAAAACCTTAGAAATACAACACGAGAATTCATTTTTGAATACATAAAAGAAAAAGACTACATCGAAATCTGCAATGAAATCCTCGAAGGAACACTACAAAAAACAATGCTCCCAAAATTGAAAAAAATCTACCCACTTTCATTCTGCGATATTAGAGTATTCGAAACAAAAGAACTGGAGAAAATTGATATAGAAAAAGCATCTATTTTACCAAGCAATGAATATATTCAGGAAACAACCGAACAAGAAAATATTAAAAACGAAAATGAATTAAAAGAAGAGAAAAAAGAATAATGGCACTTCAACAAACACTAGTTTTAGTAAAACCCGACGGCGTAGCAAGAGGATTAACCGGAGAAGTAATCAAAAGATTTGAACAACGAGGATTAAAAATAGTCGCACTAAAATTAGTCCAGGTAAATATGGATCACGCAAAACAGCACTACACTGAAGATATCACAGAACGACACGGAGAAAAAATTAGAAACCAATTAATAGACTATTTAACAGGTGGACCGGTTACAGCAATGATAATAGAGGGAGTTGACGCCATAGAAAATGTTCGAAAAATAGTGGGAGTAACTGAATCAAAATCCGCAGCACCAGGAACAATCCGAGGCGACTTCACACACGTAAGCTATGCACACGCAGATTCAAAAGAAATCCCAGTACGAAACGTAATCCACGCATCAGCAGACGAAAAAGATGCAAAACACGAAATGGCTCTATGGTTCTCCATCGACGAATTATGCGACTACAAAAGAGCAGACGAGTCTCACGTATTTTAAAATTCTAAATTATTTTTAAACAAACCTACTCCTTTTTAACAACTTTCTTCTTCACAACTTTCTTAACTTTATCAACAACCTTGCCCGATGAAGACGGCACACCAGTGCCCAATTTAGAGGGTACACTATTACGTGCGACCGATGAAGACGGCACACCAGTGCCCAATTTAGAGGGTACACTATTACGTGTCACAACCACACCTTTATTTTTCGGTCTCGGCTTTCTATTTCTAGAAGTACCTTTAACTAACTCGTTCCGCTTCTTCTTTCTTCTGGCAACCCTCCACGCTCTATTCCTATCAAGTCGCTTTGGTTTATTTTTTCCTGGCATATTTATCATTCGAAAATTTAGTTTTTAAATCTTTAGAAAAGCCTGCAGCCGGGGTCTGCACAATTCACAATTTGCATTTCGTGAGAGATATTGATTTGAATTGTTTTCACTCGAAGCGAATTGTTCACGACGACCAACGGTCACCAGTTTGAAAAAGCCTGCAGCCGGGGTCTGCACTATTCACAATTTGCATTTCGCAAAAATAAAAAGGCAAACAAATCTTTTGCTCAAAGCGAATTGTTCACGACGACCAACGGTCACCGATTTAAAAAAGCCTGCAGCCGGGGTCAAACCGGCGACCTATAGTTTACAAGACTATCGCTCTATCAACTGAGCTATGCAGGCATATATCACCACAGAAAAATCACTTTTTAAGTATTATGCCACAACTTTTTATAGCACCAATTTCTATCAAATCCATGACATGGCAAGATATTATAATAACAATATGTATAATTGCATTCAGCTACGCACTCATCCCTCAAATAATTAAAGGATTCAAAAACAAAAAATCTTTAATCGCAACACAAACTTCCCTAATAACATCAATCGGAATGTTCGCAATCGTAATCACCTACATCACACTAAACCTGACATTCTCCGCAATGATAGCACTGCTTACGGGAACACTCTGGGCAACTCTATTTGTTCAAAACATTATCTACAAAAATAATTAACCTAAACAATTTTAATTCTTACTCAAATATTCTTCTTCCGAAAGTTATTTAATTAAAGAAATTCCTATTTACAACATGAGTATAAAACTTATCAAAAAAAATAAAAAAGGTAAAACCTACCAGGCTAATAATTTCAAAATTCTTTATAGATATAAAAATATGATTGCAGGAGATAATTCGGAAAACGTCAAAGAACTAATTTATTTCATCACTGGCTCAGCAGAAATAACATTACGAGATAAAACTTGGACTATTAAATCCCCTACAGAAATAGAATTTCCTGCAAAAACCTATCATAAAATCAAAGCTTTATCAGATATCAGTTTCATTATGTTTGAAAAATAACTAACCCAAACAATTTTCATTCTTAGCAGGAAAGTTCGCAGTGTAAAAATTTTTGTGGCGTACAAGCGTACGCGAGAAAATCTTTTACCAAGAAATTTCCGCTAAGAATGAAAATTAATCTTCGTCAATGGGTTCGATGCGATTATCCTTTTCCAAAATCTCCACAACCTCACTCTCTAAATTCGCAACCTCTCCCTTCTCAAACGGTCCAATCTCACTACCATCAAATCCCAAAAACTCTGGCACATCTTCAAGAAATCGAACCAATCTATGCTTCCTCGTATCCTTCTGCGCCCCAATCATATCCGCCGTCTGATTTTTCTCAGCCCTCTCCAAACTTCTAACTAACTCCTCAAACAAATCCTTCTCAAAACTCAACAAATTCTCAAAATCTTTTTTATTAATCCCAACCTGCGACGCAACAAAAGCCAAATTCAAAATCTTCTTCTTCCGAATCCTCAACAAATCCCTAAAACTCGAAATCGCATTATCCAATTTCTTCTTATTTTTAATTGCCATATCCGAAAACAAGTCATCTTCCTTATTCAAAAACTCCTTCTTCTCATGAAAATACTCGGCAACATCCATCAAAAACTTCTTCGGCAACATCTGTAAATTCTCCGAATATTTCTCCTTTCTCATCGCCTCATAAATATCACTAAACGTTATCATATCAAACAAACTTGCGACCGCTTTAAAACAATTGTTGTGCTTCTCTTACTAAGATTTAGAGTATTTTTCAAGTATTTTTTTATTATAATTCATATAATTTTTTTTAAATAGATTATATGCCACCGCCCCCACAATAAATGCACAAGTCACTGCTTTAGGTTGTGCATATACAAAAAACTTCGCCGATTCAATAAGTACTTCCCAAGGTGATGAATCAAATAAACAGCCATCATCACTCCTAACCATTTCTCCTAAATTTGACATTGTCCAATGCCCAATACCTAACATATATCCTATCATGCCAGAACCAACTACCCCAAAATTATTTCCTGCAATTTTACGGCGTTGTCCCAATCTACATTTACAAGCATCTTCCTCAGGCAAACCCTGAATACATTTTTCCACTAATTTCTCTAATTCTTCATTTGATACTTTTTTATTTTCCAACATAATTCATTAAGCTTAACTTCCTTTTTAATAATTCGTATAATTAAAGACCACATATAAATTATTTAAAATTTATTCTTTTTCAAACAAATCTTTCCATTCAAAACAATTTTAAACGAACCTATCCTCTCTATCTCATGTTTAAATCACTAAAAGAAAAACTAAAAAATTGGGTAAGTAAAAGTAAAGAAGATATCCAAAAGAGTAAAAAAAATAAAAAAAAAGTAGTAGCAAAAGCTGGGTCTGCCCCAACCAATAGTGAAAATAAATTAGTGAGGGTAGGGTCTGCCCCAACCAATAGTGAAAATAAATCCGTGAGGGTACCAAAAAAATCTAAAGCAAAAATTGAGAAACAGACAAAAAATGAACTCGAACAATCTTTAGAAAAAATAACCGAAACTCCGACAGAAAATGAATTCTTTATGAAATTCAAAAAAAGACTAACCGAAGAAAAATTCAATGAACTTTTTGAAGAGCTCGAAATGATTCTCTTGCAAAGCAATGTCGCATACGGCGCAGTCGAATCAATAAAAGAATCTCTCGCAGAAAAACTAATCGGCAAAGTTCTAAAAGAAGTCGACCTCTCAAGCGAACTAAAAAACTCAATCGAATCAGTCTTAATCAACCCGCCAAACTTCCTCAAAGAAATCAAAAACTCTCTCGAAGTAAAACAACCCTTTGTAATTTTATTCTCGGGAATCAACGGCTCAGGTAAAACCACAACAATCGCAAAATTAGCAAACTACTTACAGAAAAACAAACTCTCCGTCTGCCTCGCCGCCGCCGACACTTTCCGAGCAGCCGCAATCCAACAACTCGAAGAACACGCAAGTAAACTAAAAGTCCCAATAATAAAAAAAGACTACGGCTCAGACCCCGCATCCGTCGGATTTGAAGCAATCATCTACGCAAAGAAAAATAAAATTAACGTCGTCTTAATAGATACCGCCGGACGAATGCAAAACAAAGATTCCCTAATGAAAGAAATAGAAAAAATTGTTAGAGTAACAAAGCCGGATATGAAAATATTTTTAGGCGAATCTATCACGGGCAACGACGCAACCGAACAGGCAAAAGCATTCGACGAATCAATCGGACTCACGGGAATCATCCTCTCAAAGGCTGACGTAGACGAAAAAGGCGGAACCGCAATCTCAGTTTCACACGTCACCAAAAAACCAATCTTATTTCTCGGAACCGGACAAGAATACAAAGACTTAGAAGTTTTTGATAAGGGGAAGATGATTAAGAAGTTGGGGTTGTAATTTAACATCGCGATTAAAAAATTCTTTGATATCGTAGTCATTTAAGAGCAACTTTAGAGTAGTAAAAGAACCGAAAGGTTTATAAATAAAGAATCTATTCTGATATAAGAAAATGGCAAAAGAATTTTCAAATATTCAAGAGAAAGAAAAAGAACTTAAGGGGCAATTAGCACAAGCTAAAAAAGAAAAAAGAAGAGGACTTCTAAAAGTAATTGGGAGAGCTGCAATTCCTTTAGTTGGAATGACAGGAATAGGAGTTGGATTAAATTATACAATTGAAAATCTTGATACAGTAGCTCTATCTGCTACAGTAATTGGTTTTACAATTGGAATGAGTGGAATACTTTACAACAGTATAGAACATATGAAAGATGGCGTGGATAATATGAAATACTTTTCAAGTAAAATAAAAGAATATAGGACGCAACTTAGTTCCTTGAGATAAGTCTCTAAAGTTATTTCTTTAGTAATTTTGTTTAATCAGTAATATTATACAATAATTTTAATTTCATATTAGTTCATAAATTCTATAATCATTTAAAACGTCTCATCACCCCCAACCCAAAATTTAATAACCCTCATTATTCTCTCTAATCTATGGTACTAGAAAAATTAGGATCCACCCTAAAGGAAGGAATAAAAAAAATTTCAAACGCGATTTTCGTGGACAAGAAACTCATAGATGGAATTGTGAAAGACATCCAGAAATCTCTAATTGAAGCAGATGTAAATATCGAACTAGTTTTAGCACTCTCTCAAAAAATCAAGAAACTCGCATACGATGAAACCATTAAGGGCATCGATAAAAAAGAACAGCTAATAAAACTAATCCACGACGAAATCAGCCTACTTCTTGGCAAGAAGGGGGAACTCAAATTACCAAAGCAAGCGAGTATTATGTTCCTCGGTTTATACGGAGCGGGTAAAACCACGACCATCGCGAAACTCGGTTTATACTACGCAAAGCGGGGACGAAAAGTAGCACTGTTAGGTTTAGACACACAGCGACCAGCAGCAATGGACCAGCTGGAACAACTCTCTGAAAAAATAAAACTTCCTGCCTTCATAGATAAAAAAGAAAAAGACCCGATAAAAATAATAAACAACTACGAAAAAGAACTAAAAAAATACGACCTTATTTTAATCGACACCGCCGGACGCGACGGACTTAATAAAGACTTGATTAAAGAAATTGAAAAACTAAACAAAAAACTAAAACCCGATTTCAGAATTTTAGTCATGCCAGCAGATGTCGGACAAACCGCAAAAACACAAGCCGAAGAATTTCAAAAAGCACTTTCCATTGACGGAGTAATCATCACAAGAATGGACGGAACTTCAAAGGCAGGAGGAGCGCTAACCGCCTGCACCGAAACGAATGCCCCAGTTTTTTTCATAGGTGTCGGAGAACAGATTCATGAAATAGAAACCTTCGACCCGGAAAAATTCATCCAACGACTACTCGGAATGGGAGACCTAGCCACACTGCTCGAACACGTCAAATCCGCAACCGATGAAAAACAGCAACAGCGAATCGAGGACCGAATGAAAGAAGGAAAATTTACTTTGTTAGATTTGTATAGTCAACTTGAGCAAATGAATAAGATGGGCTCAATGGACAAACTAATAGGAATGATACCCGGGATGTCCGCCGCAAAAGTTCCAAAAAACCTTCTTGAAAAACAAGAATCAAAAATGAAACACTGGAAAAGTTCAATCTCCTCAATGACCGAAGAAGAAATCGAGAACCCCGAAATTCTTGAAAAACAAACCTCCCGAATTCAGCGAATCGCAAAAGGCTCAGGAACAACCACAACCGAAATCCGGGAATTACTGAAACAATATAAAATGCTAAAAGAAATGATGGGCATGCAATCCGGACTCGCCGAGGGAAAAATTGACCAAAAAATGATGCAAAAGATGGCGAGGAAGTTTCGGGGGAAAGTTAAGGTGTAACTATTTATCTTTTTTAATAAGATATTTTTTTATTCTATTATTATCATGATTTTCCTGATGATTCTTTTGATAAATAGCAATTAAATAAATTTCATCATTTAGAGGATGATAGGTATAAATCACCCTTATCCCACTTCTACTTCCTTTGTTTAATGCCTTGCATCTAAATTTCTTAACTTTAAACACAAAATAAAAATCTTCTCCAAATCCTTGAATTTTTGCCGCTCCATTAAGACACGTAGGACAAACAACCAAAGCTTTCTTAAAAACTTGCAAATCTTCGCTTAAATTAACTTTCAATTTTCTCAAATCCTTTTGAAATTCTGGAACCTCAACAAACGATGTCATCTTCAGTTACAGAAAAAGCAGGATCTCTATAAAAAACAAGCTCATAATCAATCTCCTCATTATCCTCTGTAGCCTTCCATGGCATATCACCATGAGAATAACCACTTACTTGAGAAGCAGTCATATTTGACAATTTATTTATCACTCTCTCTATTGCTTTCAATTCATTAGCACTTAACAAATTTAAGTCAGGCTCACACAAAGACACAAATTTTATTTGAGGGTATCCTTTATATTTTGAATCCAAACTTCTTACTTTTCCAGAACTTATGAGATCAGAAACTGCAATATCAAAATCAGAAGGAGCAGGACCATGAGAAAGTTTAAAATATTTCTCTCCTGTAATTGAAACCTCATTTAATTCGTAAAAATCAAAATCAGAAAAATAAAGCATTTTATATAAAACAGTCTTACCTACTTTATCCATGGTTCCAACTTTAGAAATAAGATAATGAAGGACTTGTCTAAATTTTTCCTCGTTAAGCACAATATTTTGATTAATCATCATCTCTTCTTTTTTCTATCATTTAAAAGTTTTACGTATTTAACTACTTTTCCATTTCCATCCCAAACCCTCTTAAATCATATATTCCTCAATACCATATGAAACTAATACAACAAGGCGCCGAGGCAAAAATCTTCTTAGGTAAAAATATCATCATCAAAAACAGAATCCCAAAAACCTACCGCCACCCTCAACTCGACAACCAAATCCGAATTCGCCGAACTCGCTCCGAAGCAAAAATTCTAACAAAAGCCCACGCCTTAAAAATCAATATCCCGAAAGTTCTCGATACAGATAAGTTCACCATCAAGATAGAATACATAAACGGCGACAAACTATCCGAAACCCTAAACTCCTACTCAGAAAAAAAACAATTCAAAGTTATGCAACAGCTCGGGAAACAAGTTTCACTCATCCACAAAAACAACATCATCCACGGCGACCTTACAACCTCAAACACAATACTATCAACCCGACACACCGACACACCGAACACCGAACACCGAATCAATCAAGTTTACTTGATTGATTTTGGGCTCGGATTCATCTCAACAAAAATTGAAGACAAAGCCGTCGACCTTCACCTAATCAAACAAGCACTAGAGGCAAAACACTTTAGATCACCAGATCACCTACTGGGTCAAAACCACGAAAATTTATTCAAACATTTTCTAAAAAAATACAAATGGGAAGACTCGGACAAAATCATAGAAAGATTAATTGCAGTAGAAAGACGCGGTCGATATAAACACTAAACCTTAAAAATCAAAATGTTCTCATAAAATCACTAGTCCCGTAGTCTAGTGGTCAAGGACTCTGGGTTTTGATCCCAGCAACCGAGGTTCGAATCCTCGCGGGGCTATTTTTATTTAAAGTCCAATTATTTTCACCTTCTCAAAATCAGAAAATATCTTTATCTTAGCCTTCTCCCTATCTTTCAAGGTAAAAACATATATCTCATCAAACCCTAAATACCCCGCTTTAACATAAGTATCTCCATTTATAGGACACAAAACAGATCCCAATTTAATAAGAGGAGATTCAACTTCTACTCCTGTACCGATTAATATATCTTGCAATCTTCTCTGTTCAATATCTAAAACATCTCTTGCTATTTTTCTCTCTTCAAAAGATTCAGTAACACGACCATGATTATCAAAAGAAGTTTCATAACCTTGAGATTTAAGAGCCTCTCCTATTTTTGTACCCGCACCACAAACAAGAACAGTATAATTATCTTTAGCTTTTTCTTTAGCAAAACCCAAAACCTCTTCTCTGTCAATAACATCTCCAGATGCTTTTATTAAAATATTTTCTATCATAATATAAACAACATTTTATCATATAAAAACAATTGCATGACGAAATAATCTGTTCCCACGCCAAACTTTAAAAACCATTATTTACACCAACTAATATGGAAAAATTAACAAAACCTACATGGGTCAAAATGAAAGAACCCGAATTAAAAAAGGTTATCTTAGAACTTTCAAAAAAATACGCACCTTCTCAAATCGGGATAGTTCTCAGAGACCAATACGGAATTCCCACAACAAAAATATTCGGCAAAAAACTAAAAGCCTATTTAAAAGAACTCGGAATTGAGCGAAACGAAGACCTCGAAAACGCCGATAAAAAAGTAACCACGCTTAAAGAACATTTAAAGAACAACATAACCGACAGAAGCGCCAAACATAAATTACAGCACGCACAATCCAGACTCAATATCATCAAAAAATATTTCGGCATCCCAATCCGAGACCGAAAGAAAAAGAAGTAGTAATATCACCTAAACATTTTTAAGCCAACTAAAATTCTTTACCTCATGCTAAAAGAGATTGATGTATTTGTAAAAGAATTTTTAGAATTTTCCAAAAACAAATCTATAAGAATTATAAGTCACCACGACACAGATGGCATCACCTCCGCGGCAATCCTCGCAAAAACATTTAAACGCCTCGACAAAAAATTCACAATCCAAATAGTAAAAGGTCTCGAAGAAAACACCATAGCCGAAGAATTAAAACGACAACCAAAAGAAGTCCTCATATTTTCCGACCTCGCATCAGGAAGCCTAGACTACTTCCAAAACTTATCCGAACCAATTTTTATCCTCGACCATCACGAAATAGACAAATCAAAACTAAACGACAAAATAAAAATCGTCAACCATCACTTATTAGACTCTCCAAAAAACAACGAAACAACAGGTGCAGGAACTTGCTATCTATTCTCAAAAGCAATATCGCAAAACAACCAAGACCTATCCTCTCTTGCGATAATCGGAATGATTGGAGACCGACACGAATCAAACATCTCAAAAATCAACCAACAAATAGTCAACGACACCCATAACCTAAAAATAAAAAAAGGACTTGTCCTGTATCCCGCGACAAGACCGCTAAGACGAGCGCTGGAATGGTCGACATCTCCATACATCCCAGGAGTCACGGGCAACGGACCAGGCGCCATGGAACTTCTGCGAGAAACCGGAATTCAATATGACAAATCACTACTCGACCTCAGCGAAGACGAAATGTCAAAATTAGTAACCGCAGTAATGATACGCCGAGCCCAACATAACAAAGTCGAGGACATATTAGGAAACTTATACATCCTAAAATTCTTCAACACCAAAGAAGACGTCAGAGAAATATCAACCC
Source organism: archaeon (assembly GCA_030605415.1). GTDB lineage: Archaea > Nanobdellota > Nanobdellia > Pacearchaeales > GW2011-AR1 > JAGVXH01. Next base: position 10,819 of record JAUWIJ010000008.1, read on the forward strand.
TAATCAACGCATGCTCCCGTCTTGGACATAGCGACATCGCAATTTCATACTGCTTGGAAAACGAAAAAGCAAAAAAACAAGCACTAGATATTTATACCAAATACAAACAAGAATTAGTTTCAGGATTAAAAGTCGCAGAAAAAATGGACAAAATACAAGGTAATGGATTTGTAATTTTAAATGCAAAAGACCAAATCAAAGATACAATCATAGGCACCCTCTGCTCAATGCTCTCATCTTCCCCAACATACACCGAGGGAACAGTCTTAATCGGAATGGCATACAACGAAGATAAAATAAAAATCTCAGCGCGAATCGTCGGACACGAAGGAAGAAATTTAAAAGAAATTTTGGAAAAAACCGTCATAACTTTTAAAAATAAAAACCCAGAATCAATAGCGGAAGTCGGCGGTCATAATTTCGCAGCAGGTTGCCTAATCGAAAAAGAAAAGGAATCGTCGTTTATTCACGTCTTAAAAAAAGAACTTGAGATTGAAGTTGTAAAGATTTGATTTTAATTCAATCCATAGGATGTCTTTCAAAAAATTCCCAAATCATATCATTTACATTAAAATCGGGAATAAGCGGACCTATAGCATTTGCCCATGCTGTGCATATAAAACCGTCTGGATTGGTTTTACATGATTCAGCAGAATACTCATCTTTCCCAGGCCAAACATGGCCACCGCCATAACAAGTGCATAAAACTATTTCAGCTCCTTCTTGACAATTCATATAAGAAACACATGTTGTATTTTTTTCCTGATATATAATTTCTTGTTCATCTGCGCAACCATTTAACTGCTTCCATTTATCAATATGTTCCTCTACTCCATCACAGCGATAAGTTTCATATTTTATAGGTATGCCTATATTATTCCAAAAATCCGCAACACATCCTCCGCATAACTCTCCTCCTCCATAAGGTGTACACGGATCTTCATCCCCTCCAAAAGCAAGAACAGGAACAGGTCTTGTTAAATCGCAATTTTCAAAAGTTCCCATAGAACCTCCTGGTGCAATAGCTGCAATCTTGTCTGATAATTCACAAGCCAATCTATAAGATATCTGTGCGCCATTAGAAAATCCTGTTGCAAAAATTCTTTTTTCATCAACATTAAAATCTTTTTCCAATTGTTCAATCATCTTGTTAATAAACCCAACATCATCAATATTATTTTCAAGCGAATCCCCGCAACATCTTCCAGCATTCCAAGTTCCAAAAAATTTGCCAAAAACTTCTTTTCCTGTTCCTTCTGGATAAACAACTATAAATCCTTCTTCATCAGATTTTTCATTTAATCCAAAATATTCAGGACCACCATCTGCGCTTCCTCCCCCTCCATGAAACGCTAAAACTAAAGGAAAAGAAGTTTTACTATCATAAGAATCTGGAACATGAACCAAATATTTTCTTGTCAAATCATCATGTTCTAATAAAAAATCATAATCTCCTGTGCCAAGACTATAGCAACTTCCGCAAATTCCCCCACAACCATCACTTCCACATTCTTTACCTGCACAATCTACAGTACATTCCTCTCCAATATTATAAACAACATCGCCACCCTCAACCTTCCCCTCTCTAATCGCAACCTTTGAAATCACATCCCCTTCTCTCTCCTTCTCTCCAATAGTAAAAATCGGAACTACACTAACTGACTCAGGCTCACCATACCCACTCAAATTAAAAACATAAACTCTCGTATTCCCCAATTCCGGAGCCACAACCGAGCTCGTAAAACTATTCCCGTCAAAAGAAAAAATAATATTAATATGATTCATAACCACATCACTCACATCCCTCTTAACCTGAACACTCGCCATTTTACTAATAGAATCATAAACAGTCCAACCAGCAAAAGTTACAACACTAACTTTCCCATCCGAACCACTAAAGTCCAAATTATCCCTTATTATTGGAATAATCACCGTCCAAATAATCGACACAGCGACAACCGTAATTAAAATAATCAGCACCGTCGCAACAATCGCACTAATAGCCTTCCTATCCTGCATAAAATTGATATATAAATATACTATTTAAAACTAACCTCTGACTAAACTCTTTTGCTGTTCATAACAGCCTCAACAAATCCCCGAAACAACGGCGCCGGTTTCAACAAACTACTTTTCAACTCTGGATGTCCCTGTGTCGCAACAAAATACAGATGTCCTTTTAACCCCGTTTGACTATCATCTAACTGGGACAACTCAATAAATTCAACCAATTTTCCATCCGACGACATACCAGATAAAACCAAACCCAAAAAGAACACCTCCCGTCACCACAATATATTTTCTTTGCATAAACATAAAATTCTCTCCGCTTTTAAATAATATTATAGTTCAACATGTACTTCAAAGCCAACCCCAACCCAAAGTTTAAAAACCAAAATCAGCACTTAATTCCATGGAAGGAAAATTTATCAGAGTCCGATGCTCAAAATGCAAAGCAACTCAGACTATTTTCGGAAAAGCATCTACGAAAGTTAGATGTCTGGAATGTAATACAGTCCTAGCTATACCCGCAGGTGGCAAAGCAAAAATTCGCTCACGAGTCGAAGAAGTTTTATGATAAATTAACTCTAAAAAAACAATGGAAGAAGGAGATTTAGTATTATGCAAAGTGGAAAAAGTAACCAGCACAATCACATCCGTGACTCTGCAAAACGGACAAGAGGGAACAATCGTTTCATCCGAAATCGCACCAGGCCGAATCAAACTAATGCGACAATATGTCGTCCCAAATAAGCAAGTCGTCTGCAAAATCCTCAAAATCGACGGTGACCATATTCATTTATCTCTCCGGCGAGTCAGTTCAAAAGAAAAAAAAGAAGTCCTGCAATCATCCAAACAATCTCAGGCAATCAACACAGCATTCAAACAAATCCTCGGGGACGAAGAAAAATCCATAAAAGAAAAAATCCTAAAAAACTTCGCCGATTTAATAGATTTCATTAACTCCGCCCGAAACGATGAATCTCTAATTTCAAAATATATCCCAAAAGACAAGCAAGATGCAATTAAAAAAGTCGTAGAGAAAAGACAGAAAAAAACCGAACTAAAACAAAATATAAAAATTAAATGCACAGAAGATGACGGAGTCCGACGAATTAAAAAAATATTTTCATTAAATAACGACCAAATATCAATCACCTACATCTCCGCAGGGAATTTCAAACTGAAACTAAAAGTCGAAGATTTCAAACAAGGTAAAAAAGAAATGGTAGAAATAATCAAAGAACTTGAAAAAAGAGCAAAAGAAAATAATTGCGAATTTCATGCAACCGAAGAAAAATAATTTTAAAATGGAACTCAAAAAATGTTCAAAATGCAAAACTTACACCATACAAGACAAATGTTCAAAATGCAATTCTGAAACGAAATCAGCTCACTACAAATTTATCCAAATCCGCGACGCCCCTCCACGAAGTGCACCATTCAAACGGCGAAGCTGATTGAATGAAACATTTTACATGTTACTTTTAAGAGAAGATAATTTATTCATTACGATTTTTAAATAAAACACTTAGCTTGCAACAACACTCAACATAGCATAAATCTTATATAACAAATTTTCTATATAAAATAACATGAAAATATTCAATTTATTCAAAAAACTAGTCAGAGAAAATAAAATTAAAGAAATCGTCATTGAAAAACTTACTTTTTCTGAGATTGAAAATTGGATTGAAAATGAGATTAAACAAAATGAGATTAAACAAAATGAAACTATATTAATAATTAAAGATAAAATTAAAAAATATACTAATGAATTAAATAAAAAAATAAAAACTTTGAACGATTTTGATGTCGGAGCAAAAAAGGAAAAAGAATATATTAAAAGAATTGTAAATAACAATAAAAAGGATTATATTAGAACGGTTGAAAGTTCCTTAGAAAAATTAAACAATCTAAAAATTAATGAGTTTGAAGAATTTATAAAAAGAGTAAATGAAATTTTTCTTGATTTTAATAAAAGTTCATATAAAAATTATGAAAGAGCTACGATATTAATTGGAAAAGAAATGGCAAGCATAAAAGAAAACATAAGAATTTTTTCTAATGACCTACTAAAAACATATGAAAAAAATAAAGATATCGTGGATTTTTTTAAAATAATTTCTCAAATAGTCCCAAAATATCAAAGTATTAATTCAATTGATAATACTCTGAATAGAATTACTGAGGAGAAATCATCTCTAAATAAAAAAATAAACGAAAGAAAAGACGAAGATAAAATTTTGAAAGAAACGATAGAAGAAATTAAAAAAAGCCAAAACTATTTAGATTTTTCAAATCATCAAAAGAAATTAGAATCTTTAAAATCAGAATCGAAAAAAAATATTTTGGAATTAAAACAGCTTCTTGATTTCAAAGTCATGGCTAATTTTTTTCATATAAATCCAGAACAAATGAAAATTGTAAAAAATCATAAAGAGGATTTTTATATACATTTCATAAACGACAACGGGAAATCAATCATAAACTTGATAGATGAAATTAAACTAAACAATAATAAAATAGCAGAAAAAATAAAATATATAGATTCTAAGTTAGAAGAAATAAAAAACCATAAACAAGAAACCAAAAATGATGAAACCCAAGAATTTTATTTTAGAATAAAGGAAATTGCATCAGAAATTGATAATCTAAAAATAGAAAGGGCAAAAGAAGAAAAAAGATATGGAAGATTGGAAACAAGTAAAGAGCAGTTAATTGACACACTAAAACAAGAATTTAGTAAGATGAACGTTGATATTGTCCCCGTTCCCAGTTAGTAGTCGGTAGCGTTATTAGTTTGTAGTCAGTAGTGGGTAGTCGGTAGTGGGTAGTCGGTAGTGGGTAGTCGGTAGTGGGTAGTCCTTGCCCGCCAGTTGGTAGTTGGTAGTCCCCCGCTCTTAGTTTGTAGTTAGGAGTTAGTAGTCCCCCCCTCCCAACCCCAAACCCCCAACTCCCAACTATCAGCAAAGCTGATAAACATCTCCGATGTTGCCCCCCACAAATTCCAAATCCCAAATACCTAATCCCTCACACAGTTAAAGACAACCTCTTTAACTGTGTGCATATCCGCCTCCCACAACGGCGTCAGCTTCGTTCTATTATAAATTATCGCCGCAGGATGAAACAGCGGAATCAACTTAAACTTCAAAACTTCCCCCTCCCCTTCCCCACGAATCCCAAATCCCGAATCCCTAATACCTCGCTTGTGTCCCGAACTCCGAATTTCTGTTTCCCTAACTTTCCCATGAACCTGTGTAATCCCCGGCTGACTATTCATCTCATCAATATTACCCCCAGCCAAAAAAAACTTCGTCGCATAATTTCCCAAAGAACATACAACCTTCGGCTTCATATCTCTAATTTGTTTCAACAGCCACGGCGTATGTGCCCGAATCTCCTCAGGCAACGGGTCCCTATTTAACGGCGGACGGCATTTCAAAATATTCGCAATATAAATCTCATTCCTATTTAGTCCTACACTTTCCAATAGCTTATCCAAATTTTTCCCGGCAGCACCACAAAAAGGAACACCTGTCAAATCCTCATTTTTCCCCGGCGCTTCCCCAACAAACAAAATGTCCGCATTCAAATTTCCGCCACCGACGACAATATTGGTACAATCTTTAAACAACTCAGTCCGCTTAACTAACGCCGCTTCATAAAAATTAAATTCTGGAGATTTTTTGTTGCTCATATAATCATTAAAAATTCAAACTTAATAAGCTTTCCTGAAAAACAATATAAACTTCACCAATCAACTAAAATAATGCACAAACCAAACAAACTTCGACCCTTCATCCTAAACCTAATCTTAATTTGGTTAGCCATTCTATTTTATCGAACAACCAATTATTACACCAACTTTCTAAGACACGACACCCAGTTAATCCTCCTTACCCTCGCAATAACTTACACTGTATTCGGATTTATCTATTACTCCGTCTGCCCGCGAAAAGAAACCAAAGGAGTAATTATACTAAGCATCCTCAAAAAAATAACAACAAAAGTCTACAAATATCTAACCGCCCCAATGGTGATAACAGATAAAATAACCAAAAAGGAAAAAATCATTTGCCTTTTCATCTTGGTAAAAATTTTCTTCCTCCCAATAATGCTAAATTTCTTTCTTTCAAATCTCCACGTCGCTAAAAACCAATTCCTAAACTTCCCATCCTTTACATCTCTCTTAACCATCAACTCCTTCAATGTTATTCTTTTCCCATTTCTTATATCTTTAATATTTCTAATCGACACTCTTTGGTTTTCATTTGGATACACTCTCGAAGCAGAATTCCTAAAAAATAAAATTCGCTCCGTCGAACCAACAATTTTAGGATGGGTTGTCGCCCTAATCTGCTACCCCCCTTTCAACGCCATGTTCACGAGATACACAAACTGGTACGCAGACATTCACATAATTTTCTCAAATAACTTAATAACTTTCGCCATGAAAATCTCAATACTAACCCTCCTCTTAATCTATGTCAGCGCAACACTATCTCTCGGAGCTAAATGCTCGAACCTAACAAACCGAGGAATTGTCACAACGGGAGTATACTCAATCATTCGTCATCCTGCATATATTTCAAAAAACCTCGCATGGTGGCTGGTAGTAATCCCCATAGCATCATGGCCAGCAATAATAAGTATGTCAATATGGTCATTCATATACCACCTCAGAACGCTCACAGAAGAACGCCACCTAATTCAAGACCCCGACTACATAACATACTGCCAAAAAGTAAAATACAAATACATCCCCTATGTATACTAACTCCTAAGAATCTTTTCTCTTCCAAAAAACAATTCCAGCAACAATTATAATAACTGCAACAATCGAAATCCAGACGCCCAACTTTCCACTCTTAATATCATCTACAACCTTGTCTGTAATCAATCCACTATCCGCTTCATCTCCTTCATCAGAAACTCCTTCATCATCCGCAGTCTCATTAACAGTTGTATTTGCCACTGGAGTTGCTGTAGATGCACCTCCACTACTACCACCAGACGGACTATCAGGATCAGCAGGAGGGTCAACAGAATCATCATCTGCCTCCACAACTCCAAACACCGAAAAACCCATCAAAATAGGAACTGTACAGATAGTACTCGCACTACCAAACGTGCAATTAACATCCGTTAAATTGACTTCTTTGCATCCCTGAGCCACAGTTAAAGCAGTTATATTATCCGGGCATTTCATAAGTTTTGCACCAACCGTAGTAGTAAGACTCTGAGGAATTACAATCTCAACTTCATCAATACCAATCGCCCCAGCAACCTTCTGCCATTCCTCACCACTCATTCCAATAAACGGCGAATTATCCGAAGTAGTATTTACAACAAATGCATCAGTTATATTAAGAATTTCTGCACCAACAAAATCAACACCCTTGAACTCAATGCTCCATGAATTTGTAGCATTAGGATTATAGAACTTCAAATCAGTATCTCTTCCTTGACTATCATTAATCTTGAATCCTGTATCCCCTGTAATAATATCATCAAAAGTTCCATTTCTATTCCAATCAAACTGAACATCTACCTTACCCAACATCTCAGTCACATTACTTTTTGGAGCTGGCAACGTAAATCCTACAAAATACTCACTTACATTAGTAGTAGTAGTAAAACCAGTACACGCACTCAAAGCACACTTCCCGGATTTAGCACAAAGCTCTACCTTAAAATAATAAGTAGTATTTGTAGCAAAACCAAACTGCCCTTCTAACGTAACATTATCCGCAGAGAAATCATGCCAAAAGTCATAATCATCGGACACAAGAGTATTAGTCAACTTGTAATCCTGAATAATAATTGCGCCACCACTTACATTAGAACAAAATGAATCATTCTCATAAAATACCATTGTGGCATTCGTTGGTTTATCCGTTTTAATATCAACAAAAGCTCCATCCATAAATTCACTAATCTCTACCCATGTAATCACAGGTGCACTATTAAAATCGTCTGCATAATCACTCGCAGTGCAATAATAGGAATCATACATACATCCTAAATCTGCACAATCAGTGAGATTGTTACCATCATTATCTATACCATCCCCACACTCCGTACTTTTCTCAACATCTATAAAACCATTCCTAAGGAAATCAATACAATCTGGATCCTCACTTGGCAAGAAACCATCTCCATCTGTATCCGCCAATCCATCGCATTTCTCAAACTTAAAGTCTGCCGTATTCGGAGTATAATAAATTGGTCCAATAGTATCATAAGGGTCTGTCTCGCTTCCAGTAGTTGAATAAATCCTCATATCAGCACTCTTATCATATAATCCAAGCACATTAAGCTTTTCTAAATCTGCCTTATCAATCGCAATCACTCCCCCACCAACCATATAACACATTTTATCAGGCCATGCATTAAACTTAATCTGTGAAGCTGACCATTTACATTCAACATCACTGCATAAACATTTGTAAGCAACCTTAGTCTCAACAACACTTCCATCTACCAAAACTGCTTCATATTTGAATTTAAGGTCAAATCCTCCAAGAGCATCATCATCATCTGGCTTACAATTATCACTATCATTCCCATTAGAATCTAAATACCAATAAAACTTAGTTGATTTATTCCCAGTAAAACTTGCACCAGCATCCCAGCCAAATGAACTATTACAAATAGCTGCCTCGCTCATATTATTAACACTAGTCCCAATACTCAAAGTCTCAAAATTATCCTTAATACCTAATCCACTAATATCCTTTGTCGCATTTACTCCACCATTACTTTCTTTACTCGCTATCATCATAGGAGGACTCGAGTCCATATTCCCTATCGTATCATACATAAAATTATCAGCACAAAATCCTCCAATAGTAGTATAAGGGTCCACTATCCATGTGCAATGATCATCTTCGCCACAAGTAGTTTCATTACCATCATGGTCCCAACATCCCTTAAACATATTTTCTGGCTCACACCACCCACTTGTAGTAGCATTAAATATTTGACAAACTCCCGCCGTAGAAATCCCATTTATAGTTACATTATCTGCACACATAGTCGCATTCCTTGTAAAACATTCTGGACTACACCATCCAGCACTATCTATATTCTCTGAACACCAAGGATCACTTGCACCTTCAGCACTAGAACACCACCAGTCCTCTTGCCAAGCACAATGAGTTGCATCATTGCAAGCAGTCTTGTTTCTATCATACTGATAACAAGACCAAATTTCATTATCACACCATCCAGGCATAAATCCATTAGTCACATTAGACTCATTACACCAAGCATCAGTTGGATTTTCCTGACACCACATATCTTCCTGCCACAAGCAACCAGTTTCATTATTACAATAAGACTCGTTGTCTCCATAATTCCAACACTGAGCATCATCCATTATTGAAAAATTAATATCACAACTATTATCCATACCCATCTCACTCATATTCTTATAATTACATCCTTCTTCCAACCCACAAGCAGTTTCATTATCATCACTTAACCAACACTGAGCACCAGGCATATCACACCAAGAATTATTCCATTTATCAGTTATCCAAGTGCAATTATATGTTGAATGATATTCACTTCCATTTACACAATGCTCTTCGTCTGGAATTTGCATACACTCAGAGCCAAACACAGCAGACCCTCCACAAAATGAATCAAACATACATTCCGCATCTCCACAATCAACAAAACCATCATTATCATTATCTATTCCATCAAAACAAACCTCATAAGATTCTCCGCCGTCTCCAGAAGTAGCAGGTTCACAAAACCAGTAATCATTATTCCATTTACAATCAGTAGCACTATTCTGGCAATTCGCTAAATCCCAACACATAAAACAATCATCATCACAAGTCTTTACATTCTGGTCATCACACCATCCCATGTTCTCATTCCAAGGGTCAGTAAACCATTTACAACCAGCACCACTATCTGTACACTGTTGATTTTCCCAGCAATCCCAGCAATTACTATCACAATTACCCTGCTTAGTCCAATCCATATCACACCATCCATAAGTATTCATTGCATTAGCATCTGCATAAAACATACAACCCGCCGCCGAACCAGTACAAGCACCCTCCGCTGTCGCTTGACTTGCCCAGACAGTTCCATCATCTTGCTTTTCACATGCCCAACAAACATCATCACAAAACTGCATATCAAAACCAAAACCAATCTCACACCAAGAGTCCCAGTTTGGATTACCATCAGAGTCAATCCATTGCTCTTCTTTCCAAACACCTCCAATTGCCTGGCAATTTGTTTGTGAACCTATATCACCAAAAGTCATTTGATCAGGATTGGTAAAAAAGTTGTCTCCTGCAAACATACACTCCTGGTAAGAATCATCCCATGTACAAGGCATATACCAAGGGTCTCCTGCAATTTGATTACAAGTAGTTTCATCATACTTAGCAACATAATCCTCACAAAACATTGCTCCTACCGGGGGCTCTTGCATATTGTCCCAACACGAAAAACTCATAAAATCTTCCAGACAAGAAGTACCATTCCATGAACAACAAGTAGCAAGCATTGGCATACTACTACACATTTGAGAATCATTAATATCGGCACACTGAATTCCATTTTCTGCATCAGCACCATTATCATCACAATTTGCTTCGCTTTCATTCCAAGTACAAGTAGTTATATTACCACACTTTGTTGTTCCTGCTTGAGTAAAAATCCAACACCCTGGGTTCATAAAATCAGTGGGTCCAAATGTGGGTGCAGTACAATTATTATCAGTATAATTCCACATACAATACCCCGTACCATAACATCCAGACTCATCACCAGCATAATCAACACAATTCGCCATTGTCTGAAAACACATCTCTTGACCAGAAGAATTCTCCCATTCGCAATTCATTCCCAAATCTGCACTCGTATTTACACAAGCAGTTTCATTAGTACCATCATAACTCCAACAACCATCTTGTTCGCACCAGCCCCCTGTTGCATTTTGCCAACGACAAGCTAAACCATCTACACCAGCGCAATAAGTTTCATTAGCACCATAATCCCAACAACCTTTTTCATTACACCAATTATTTGTTGAGTCCCACTCACACCCTGCTTTAGCTGTACAATAAGTGTCATTTGTCCAATCTCTTTTCCAACAACCATTTTCTTCACACCAGCCATCTCCTGCTGTTCCCCAAGAATAATTAGTCCAAGTACAATCTAATCCATAAGTACTATTTGAAGTAACACTACAATAAGTTTCATTACTATAAAAATCTCCACACCACCTCTCTTCACAATAACCATAATCACTATTCCAATAACAACCATCACTCTCACGAGCTGAGCAACTTTCATTATCATAATAAGCCCAACAACCTACATCTTCACACCAGCCAGAACTAGTATCTGTTGAATTAGACCAACTACAAGCTAATCCAAAACTACTTGCACTCCCACAATCTTCTTCATCTGAATAATCCCAGCAACCATTTTGCATTCCATCAAACATCATATTACACCATCCAGCCTCAGTCCCACTATCCAAAGGCCCCCAAGGATCCGCATTCCAAGAACAAGGCCACTGACTCTGTTCTATTGCATCCTTACAAGCATCTTTATTTCCATCATGCAACCAACAATCAAAATCACTCCCAAAATCAAATCCACCTAAAGGATTACAAAAACCTGGGTCTGAACCGTCACCATAACACCAATCACCCACAGGACAATTAGGCTCTGAAAACCAAACACATTCCTCTGACATATCAACAGTACACCCAGTTTTATTCCCATCAAACTCAAAACAAGGAGAAAACCCATCAAAACCCATACTAAAGAAAAAAGGATTACACATCCCTGGATTATTTTCAACACACCACGTATCATTAGGATTATCTTTACAGTACCAATCCTCTTCCCACTCACAAATACTACCTCCATAAGCATCCTCGCAAGTTTCATTATCTCCACCATTATATGAATCAAACTTAAAACAGTCAACGATACAACTATTAGCCATCCATTCCCAAGTACAATTATCTTCAGCATCACAAAGAGCAGAATCCTCTATATTACAACCAAATGTCTGCATAGAAAAAGGTGCAAAATGACAACCGAGATCCTCACCCTCCTCTTCCCATCTACAATAACCACCTAATGCATCACATTCTTCCTTAGTTGAACCATCCTCTTCACAAGAAGGTCCACATATCCCAAACCTATCATCCAATGCACAATTATCAGTTATTGAACAAGTCGAATTATCAAGTCCATCACAAACAGATTTAACATCAACAGCAATACTCCAAGAATCAGAAGCCCCACTCCCATTAACCGTCACAATATTAATGTTTTGAAAACCAGAAAGCAACCCAGTCAAATTAAAAAGAAAACTATTCACCGAACTCCCATTAACAACATAACCAGTCGAATTAGACCAATTCAAATAAATATTATCTCCGACAGTTGAATTAGAAAAATTAGAAACAGAATCACTATCGTCCGTCTCCGCAACAAAACCAAATATACTTGAATTCACAATTACAGAAACCAAACTAATATTAGCATCGCTCCCCGCATTAGAATTATTTACAGTAAGATTATATTGGAGACTAACATTCTCGACAAGATTACCCGAAGAAACAAGACTAAATCCGATATCAGCCCCAACAATCCCCGAACTTAACAAAACACCGACGACAAAAACAAATCCTAATAGAAAAAACCTATAATTTTTTACCACCATCTTCCAATACTATAAAATAAATACTTTATATACTTTTCTGTAAATTACACCGTCGGCGAAAAAGAGAGCAAAGACCGATTCGCTCCTTACCCCAGAACTCAGACCGTTCATTTCATTCGCTCTTGTGCCCAGAACTCAGGTCGTTTCACTCTGAGAACTGAGACCGCTCATTTCAGTCTCTCTTGTGACCAGAACTCAGGTCGTTTCTCTCTGAGAGCCACCCCCCTCTTCCCCCTCCCTGCCCTGGGGACGTGTCCCCCCGTTCCCCCTCTCAGTTCTGAGTACTCAGATCTCAGTTCTAGATTTTTTCTCAAAAAAATCTAAATCTCGGACCGCTCATTAGATTTTTTCTTCCCAAAAAATCGCATTACCGAACTTGCTTCGGTGTTTTCATTTGCTCTGAGAGCTCAGAACCACCCTGGCACGTGAGATAATAACCCCCGACACGTGAGATAACAAATTCAAAAACTATCTCACTGTGCCCACTCCCGAAAGCCCTGCCCCGTTCCCAGTTGGAAGTTGGGAGTTGGGTGTTGATTGTCCCCGTTCCCTCTCCCCACTCCCAACTCCCAACTTCCAACTCCCAACTATCAGCAAAGCTGATAAACATCTTCGATGTTGCCCCCCACAAATCCCAAATCCCAAATACCTCGCTCGTGTACCTCGCTTATGTCTCAACACCCAACAATTTTAATTCTTAGCAGGCTTAGACAAGGCGGACGGTTCCGTAGCGTACAAGCGTACGTGAGGGTTCGTCCAACGCAGTATAAGTCGCTAAGAATAAAAATTAAACGTCGATATCTCGAAGACCACCAGTCTCAATCATAAAAACCGTTTCGTTGTCCGGCAAATCCGGACTATCAATCAACTTACAAACTCGTGAATCCTTTTTCCCTCGACGAAGATACATTCTATACGTGGAAGCATGCCCAACTATATTCCCACCAATCGCCTTCGTCGGGTCACCAAACATCTGCGCAGGGTCGGACATAACCTGATTAGTCACATAAACCGCTAAATTATTTTGCTCTGCAATTTTCATTAAATTATGTAAATATCTATTCAATCTCTGCTGTCTATCCGCCAACTGACCTCGCCCTGCATACTCCGCCCTAAAATGCGCCGTCAAAGAATCGATAATCATCAAACGAATCGGCTCGCCATCCTTAATCATTTCAGCAACCCTATCTAATAATAACATCTGATGGTCAGAATTAAACGCCCGGGCAACCAAAATATTTTTCAGCACCTTATCCCCATTCGCACCAATTCCTTCCGCAAACTGCCGAACCCTTTCCGGTCTAAACGTCCCCTCTGTATCAATATAAACCGCCTTGCCATTCGCTCCTCCCTGTTCAATAGGCAACTGGACACCGACGGCAAGCGACAGAGCAAGCTGGGTTTTCCCGCTACCAAAAGCCCCAAATGCCTCGGTAATCGCTTTCGTCTGAATCCCCTTTCCCCCCAGTAAATTATCAACATTTTTTGAACCGGTAGTAATATGAAACAACTCCTTCCTCTTCTCCTCTTGCGCCAACCCATCACTAAAACCTAAATCCATCATCTTCCTCGACGCCTGAATCGTCTTTCGCGCAACCGACTCGCTCATCCCCGCAGTCTCTGATAACTGAGCAGGTGTCAAAACAGCCAACCCCATCAAATCATAAATTCCCGCCGCCTCCAACTTCGCAACCGCCCCCGGACCAACACCAGGCAAATCAATTAACTGCACACCCTTTTCTTCGGGGTCACCAGAGTCATCCTTCGAGGATTTTTTCTTAACAGACTTTTTCGGCTTATCGACAACTTCTTCCCCAGAATCATTACCCTCAACAGCCTCCTTTATTTTTTCAACTTCATCTTTTTTAACAGCCATATTTCATAAAACCCTCCTCGCTTTATAAGGATTTATATCATTCAAAACAGATAACCAAAAACAACTTTCCCGATAACAAAAATATTCCCCAGCATCAACAAAACAAAAATAACTTCCTCCACAATTCCCCCACTTTTCACAAACCCCTTAATCTTAAAATCAAAAGGCCAAAATAATCTCACGCCCGAAACAGTCAGACAATCCAAAAACAAATGCGAAACATATCCCACAAAAAATCCGAACCCAGCCCACAAACTAAAACTCCCGACAACCAAACTCAAAAAAACACAAGCAACCAAACTATGCAAAAATCCCCGATGCTTTGTCATCCACTGCAACGGACGAAAATACCAACGATTCCCAAACCTGCTATTCTTAATATCAATATCGACAAACGCCGCCGCAAACAAAACAAAACCCAAAACCCAAAACGGCATAGCCAAAAAATAATCCAGCAAAAAATAAACCGCCAACGAAAAAACAGTGTGAGTTCTGAATAACATTCTACATCATTATAAAATAGTGTTTTTATTTCTTCTTATATAGTCAAATAATAAGTTGCTCAAGTCCGCAAATTAAAATTTTAGTTTCGGGCGCCCTTTGGGCAGAAACGTTAAAAAATTTTATTTTGCAATAAATACGATAATCAAAATTGATTTTTCACGCAAAGTTAGTATGCCCCAACCTAATTTATATTATATTTGTGAGGGTACAGCGTGCCCCAACCTAATTTTAAAGAATAAATCTGTGAGGGTATCTGAGTTTTGGAAAAACTTCCCGTTTTTCCGTTCCCAGACCGTTTCACTCTGAGAACTTAGAACCGCCCCCGGGGCGTGCCCCCTGCCCCCACTACCAACTACCAACTACCCCTATCCTCCCCCGCTCCCCAGTTCCCAGTTCCCCCTCTAAGTTCTGAGTACTGAGTTCTAAGTTCCCGCCAAGTTCTGAGTACTGAGATCTGAGATCTCGTCTAAGTTCTGAGTACTGAGTTCTGAGTCGGCGTGCCCCAACCTGTCTCCCTTTTGTATTTGTGAGGGTATCTCGTCTAAGTTCTGAAAGAACAAAGCGACCGAATTAAAAACTTTTAAAAGCACCGCTTCCTTCAAACCTCGAATGGAAAAGAGAGAGAAAATTACAATTGTTATAGGACTTTTCTGTCTATTCATTTTCATATTTTTTATACTATCCTTCATACAAATTTCACAAGAGTTAACGGGACGTGTAATATTCAATTCTCAACCAGATGCAACAGAGGGTAAAGACACTTATATAAGAGAAGATCTCCCAAGCAATAGTTTCCCGACGGCAACCGAACTAAGTATAGGAAAGACGGCAGCCGATAAAGAATTCCGCGCTATCCTGCAATTCAACCTCTCATCAATCCCCCAGGCAAACACAATAGTAGATGCAGTAGTTCAGGTATATCTGGAAACAGCCTCGGGAAACTCAAATATAACCATCAAAGCCTATCAATTAACATCCGAATGGACCGAAGCAGAAGCATCATGGAATAATAAAACAAGTTCAGCAACATGGTCATCAGCCGGAGGCGACTATAACCCCGTCGAGATAGACACACAAATATTCACAAACTCCTCGGGAAACTACTACAATTTTACAATAACAGAATTAGTCGCCGGATGGACAAGCGAAAGCCACAACAACTACGGAATCATCCTAATAGCATCGGATACCTCTGCGGGAAACTATTCACAAATTTCTTCATCAAACTCAGCGACGGCATCTCAAAGACCAGAAATAATAATAGAACACACTCCAAATGCAGTCCCAACCATAAATAACATATCAACAGACACAAACTCAACAAGCCCAAAAGAAATCGGAGAAAGCGTAACCTTCACAACCGACTGGACAGACCTTGAATCCGACGACACACAAACATATATTTGCAATTCCTCGAACATAACTTTTTCAGAAGGATGCGTCGACACAACGTTCTGCAGCACTTCACTCGCGTCAACAAACCCCACGACATGCTCATACACAATCCTCTCGTCGGACAACACAACAACAAGTTTCTGGGTAGCCGTATGTGACGCAAACAACTGCTCATCAATCTCCTCAGAAAATTACTTCCACATAAACCACCCACCAATCGTCAACATCACTCAGCCAAACGGAGGAGAAACAGTAAACCAATCTCAGGGAAACTACTCAATAACCTTTGATGTTTCAGATGCTGACTCAAACGCTCTCACGGCAAGTATCTATTACGGAGAATCACAAAACTCAACATCGAACATAATAACATCGAACATCAACCTGACAAACTATTGCACCGACGCAGATTCAGACACAGCCACAACAAACGACTGCGCATACTCATGGAACAGCATAGGAATACACGGAACCTATTACCTGACAATAATCCTCAACGACTCCTACTCAGACACAACCGACTCCTCAGATTCAAGTTTTGACGTCCGAAGTATAATAGATATAGAAGCCCCCCAAATAACAAATGTCAATATAGAATCCGACCTAACCTCTGGAGAACAAGCGACAATCTCGGCGACAATCTCCGACGACAATATGAACAGCGTATGGATTGCATTTAACTACACATCAGCGAACACAACAATGTCGAACACAACCGCGACCTCATTCAGCGCAACAATCACCGCCCTCGCCGTCGGAACATACAAATTCAAAATTTACGCAGACGACAAAGTAGGCAACCTCAACGATTCACTAAGCTGGCAGGAATTCAGCGTAACAAAACCAACCGCCACATCCCAAAACGAGATAGCTCCGTCGACAGCACTACCATATCACACAATAAAAATTACAACGCAACTATACGCAACCGACCCACTACAAAATGTCTATGCTTATTTAACCGTCCCCGATGGATTCACATTCCTTTCCGACTATCCCCAAAACTCCTTAATGGGAAACTTCATAGCTGACCAAACAAAAACAGCGACGTGGTTTCTATCCGTTCCCATATCAGAAGCGACATACACTCTAAATATAACGTATACCGACATCTACTCAAATTCATGGAACTCATCCAACATGGAAGTCCAGGTCACATCTGCCGTCGGTGGTGGCTATCTGACTGAAGTCAGCGGCTATCCCGAAGTAGAAGCAACCGGCATTTACTACACAGAAGCATTTTTCAAACAATCGGGAACATACACCGACCCCGACTCCATAGCAATTACAATCTACGACGCTGCCAAAAACCTCATTGCCACCACAACTATGACACAGAAAGAAACTGGAATATATAATTATTCTTATTCCGTAGGTGCCGCACCAATAGCAGGACAGTGGGAAACAATAATCAACGCGACAATTTCTTCCACATCATATTACGCAAGAGAATTCTGGAAAGTCGTCGGAGCCCTTTTTGACATCGGAAGCATCGAAATAATAAATTCCGACATAAATAATTTAAACATTTCAGTAATCGCAGAAAACGTCGGAAACAACCCAACCGATTTATCGTTATCATGGAATTTGACAAGAATAGATACCGACGAACTTTTAGATTTCGGGATGGAAACATTTGCAGTAGGAGCAACCCCGGTAACAAAATACATTTCTCCCTCGACGGATTACGTCGGGCAAGTGCAAATAACATTCGTCGGCTACTACCTCGACACAGAAAAAGCGGGAGCATATAAAACATTCAGCACAACATCGGGAAACATATCTTGCGGAGATGGAATATGCAACGGAGACGAAACCTGTTCGACATGCCCATCAGATTGCGGAACCTGCCCGGTCGTAGACACCGGAGGCGGCAGCGGAGGCGGTAGCACAGCCGCGCCAATAATACAGCAGGAATACTCATTGGAAATAATAGATTTTGAAAATATAATTTACCTCACAAAAAATCTTGAAAAAATAATTACCATAACAATAAAAAACACAGGCAATACAGACATAACAAATATCATCCCTATATTTGAAACACTAAATGAAGAATACTATACTATACTTCCTCTTTCCGCAGACACACTCAGCCCAAATGAAACAGCCGAATTTCAAATAAAATTTATGATAACAGATTTTATCGGGGAACAAGAAACGCTCTTAAAAATAACCTCAAACGAATTCAATCTAACAGAAACAATCACGATAAATGTCCTCAGTATGAAAGATTATTTCATAAAAGAATTACAAAGATTGAGAGACAAAATTGAGAGACTAAAAGAACAATTATTAGAAGCAGAAAAACACGACCTTATCGAAGATTTATCAATCTGTGAAGTAATTTTAAAGGATATAGAAACTGATATAGAAAAAGAAGAATTTATTAATGCAAAAGATAACATAGAAAGAGCAGAGAATTGTATTAAAAATATTGAAGACAGATTCTCACAACTAAAAGAACAACCCGCTACAAAAACTAAAATGACAGAATATGTATTTTGGATAATCACATGGATATTAATTATCTTATTAATTGCAGTAATTATAGTGGTAATATACATTCTGATAAAAAAACTAAACTTCATCAGCCTCATCAAACAAACCCAAACAGCATCCCCTCAGCAAACAGATGAAATCACAAAAAGAAAATTCATTGACGACAAATTAAAAAATATTAAAGAGAAACTAGGTTAATTATTTCTTCGTCTTTTTCCCCAACTTTTCTGAAACTCTTCCGCCCTTCACTTTTTCTTTTCTTTTCTTTTTCAAAACAGCTCTCGCCTTTTCTAAATTCTTTAATCTGTTTTCTTTTTTATCCTCTTTTTCCTTTCGTTTCTTTTTCAGAGAAGCTCTCGCCTTTTCCAAATTCTTTAATCTTTTTTTAATCTGAATTTTACTAAGATTTTTCTTAACGACTTTCTTTTTCTCAAACTTCTTTTTCCCAGTTTGTAGTTCCCCTTTCTCAGTTGGGAGTTGGGAGTTGGTAGTTGGGAGTTTATCAGCTTCGCTGATAGTTGGGAGTTGAGAGTTGGAAGTTGGGAGCCCCCCCGCTCCCCCGTTCCCTGCCCCCGCTCCCAACTCCGAACTCCGAACACCTGACTTCTTTTCTCCCAACTCCGAACTCCCAGCCGCAACATCTTTGATGTTGCTCCCTATTCTTTTCTGCAATTTATTTTTAATATCCAAAATTTTAGCCCCTATATCTTTTTCTACCTTCTTTAAAAAAAGATTTTTCTTCCCCAAAAACTCTTCTGGTTTTGATACAGGAACTTCCGCAACCTTAACCGCATTCACAGCATCCACAACTTCCTGATTTTCAGAAGGCTTCAGAGCTTTCTCCTCTACTACTTCCGCACTTTCATCTGAGTTCACAACCTCTTGACTTTCAGAAGGCTTCGGAACAGTTTCCGATTTTACTGCTTCCGCACTTTCAACATCATCCTCTTTTTTTGCAGCAACAGCAGGCACAGGCACCTTTTTAATTACCACACTGGGCTCTGCTTTTGGAGCATTTCTTATCTCGGAAATCTGATTAAATAATTTCTCAATAATCTCTATCATATCCACCAACTGATTTTCATAATCACTCACACTTTTAACGCTCTCATCCCCAATCTTCAACCCAAGGTTTCCAATATCCTCCTCGTTTCGTCTCGAAATTGATAAATTCGTTTCAATAAGATTACTAATCTCACCTATACTTTCTCTCACCACCTTAACATCCGCAATTTCACTCTCAAAAGCAGAAAGTTTATTTCCATAAGTTTTCTTAAAATCAAGATAATCAGAATACTTAACAACATTCTCATAATCCAATTTGAGTTTCTCAATTAAATCCTTCAGCCCGGAATAAGACTCATCAAGATTAGTCACAACCGCACCAACCTTCTGACTCTCTGCAAACCCCTTCCTCAATTCCATAAAAATCTCTTGTGCCTTATCCGCCTGCATCTTAGTCTTAGAACTAAGTTTTTGCGTCTCAATCAAATCTTTTTTAATATCCTCATTCAATTTCATCAACCCTTCAGTGCCAACAAAAATTTCAGACTTCCTTTTTAAGTCGTTAATTTCACTCATAATCTCATTCATAAACTGACTATTCGCTTCAATTTTCTCACCAAGAGTAGATACTTTAATATCCATTTTCTGATAATCAACCCTCAGTGATTCCGGTTTCACCTCTTTAACCACGTCGATAACCTTCTCCGCTTCCACCATAGACTGAGAAATTTTTTTCTCGTTTTCAAGATTCGTAGCTCTAATCTCACCAATACTCTCACTGATAAACGAAAATTTCTCATTAAACTGTTTTAATCGCTCCTCAATCAAATTAATCTTCACATTAACTTTTTCAATCTGCAAATTATCCACTCCACTCTCCTTCGCTGAAGGAACCTCTTTTTTTGACTCCACTACCTCTTCTGCTTCTGAAGCCGGCACATCTTTAGGTTTCTTAACACTTTTAGATTTCTCCGACTCCTTCACCTCACCCTTAGATTCAGCATTCTCCTTATCAAAAACTTCCTCCTGCCCAACATCAGGAGGAGCCTGTCCGGCATCCTTCTTTAAAAATTCAAACATTTTTATTTCCCATTTTATTTTTCATTGTTTTTTTGCTCGTCCCTCGCTCAAAACAGAACTGAGACCGCTTCGCTCTGAGAACTGAGACCGCTTCGCTCTGAGAACTGCCCCCCGCTTCCCCCTCTGAGTCGGCGTGCCCCAACCCATTTCCCCTTTTTATTTGTGAGGGTATCTGAGTTCTGAGATCTGAGATCTGAGTTCTGGAAAAACTTTCTGTTTTTCCGTTCCCAGACCGCTTCGCTCTGAGAACTGAGACCGCTTCGCTCTTAGAGCCACCCCCGCTTCCCCGTTCCCTGCCCCCAGTTCCCCGCTCCCAACTCCAAACTCCAAACCTCCAACTTCAACATCTTTGATGTTGAACTCCCCCAGCTCCCCGCTCCCGACTTCCGAACTCCTAACTCCGAACTCCGAACTCCTAGTA
The DNA here is from genome assembly GCA_030605415.1 of archaeon. Classification (GTDB taxonomy): domain Archaea; phylum Nanobdellota; class Nanobdellia; order Pacearchaeales; family GW2011-AR1; genus JAGVXH01. Next base: position 32,323 of record JAUWIJ010000008.1, read on the forward strand.
GCTATTTTTTAACAACCTTTTTAGTCGCACCAACGACGGGCACCTGCCCCGCAAAAACAGACACCTCTTTTTTCAACGTATTAATTTCTTGCTCAATTCCCAACGAATCTTTGGTCGGAACATTCCCCTTAAACGGCTTCAGTCTATCTTGCAATCCTTTAATTTTAATTTCCAACGCAGAAGTCTCCTTCCCTTTCTTTTTCTCTTCCTCCACGCTCTTTTTAATATCCAAAATTTTCTGATCAAAAGATACTTTTCCTTGTGGATTTTTCTTTATATATTTTGCCCTCTCAATCTTCGCCTTCGCAATTCCCTCGACAACTTCAGACCTACTCATCCTTTTCCTAACAAGATGCACTGGTGTCTTGCCTGCCTTTTTCCACTGCTCCTCAACTTTTGGCCTCAAAGATTCCAAATACATATCCGCCATCTGAAACTGACCAGATTTTATCTTCGCCTTAGAAAGTTTAATCTCAAGTTCCAAATCCATAACGTCGACTTCCAGCTTCTTTAGTTCCGACGCCTGATATTCCAAATCCTCAACCTCCATAAAATACTTCTCGTACTTCGTCAGCTCCTCATTCGACAGTCTCTTAGTGCTATGCAAGATAGGTCTAAACGAAATAAAATACGGTCGCCCGCTATTATACTCGGCATTAACAACCATCCCTGTTCCAATCGGCTCCTTAACAACCGACTTCAAAACATCGTCGCCATACTTCATACTAATCCTGTCCAAATCTCCTTCATACCTCGTCCCCATCTGAACCTCCGTCCCAATATTCGCCTTAATCTCTCCAATGAAATCACTCAAAACCTGAGAGATAAGGAATAGTCCAATTCCCCATTTCCTAAATTCTCTTGCCCCCCTCTCCAGTTGAACAAACCCTTGTCCGCTTCCACCAAACTTAGGAAGCAATCTATGAACCTCGTCGTAAACAATCAGTGTCTTAAGTTCCTGACTCTCTTCTGGCTCCGTCTTAAATATCTGCTCAATAGTACTCGCAACAACAATATCAATTTCCTTCGGAGACAAATGACTAACATTAAAAATCGTAATCTCGCCAGGACGATTCATATATTTCTTAATATCAATAATTTCATAAGGGTCATGAATCGTCTGGATAGTCCCGTCAAACGATTTAGCATCAGAACTCTTCATCCCAAAATAACCATACCGCTTCAACATCTTAGCATCTTCGCATTTCCTCAAATAACCAGTCCATTGGGCAGTCGGATCGAAAATAATAACGCTCTTCTTTTTAACCAACGCCTCCTCAATAATACTCTGCGCCGCAATTGTTTTACCACCGCCAGTAGCCCCTGCTATTAACGTATGCATCTGTAATTTATCCATATCAATAAATGTCCTGATTCCCGTCTCTGCCACCATCCCAACAAATCCGGAATGAGAACTTGCCTGAGGAAGTTTATTCAACTCAACCTTTGACTTAAACCGTTTCTTCTGAAATTCTCTCCATCTCAAAAATAGGTATCCTCCAATGCTCGCCGCAATCACTAACAACCCGATTAAATACATCCATATAGGAATACCAAACAATTTTCTGACAAAGAAATTATACTGCACATTAATATAAGCAATCGAACTCGCCTGCATATCTCCATCTAATTCACTATTAGAATAATAAGCAATCGCCTTTATCATATATTTGCCAACAGGGACATACTCCGGAACCGTCATATTTTTAACAACACTTATCGAAGTTTCAACTGCAAACGCTTCCTCTGTTCTGAACACAATCTCCCCGCTCTTCAAATCTATCAACTGCAAATCAAACTGAACATCAACCCTCTTCGTCTTCCCTAAATTAAGAAGGTCTGTTTGCAGTCTCAAAATCCCGCCAGGTTTAACAGTCGGCGTCAGGGGCTGAATCTTAACATCCAAAAGTTTCCCCTCGGGAGCCAATATTTTGATAGTCATAGGAATACTTCCCTCGTCCTCCTCTGAACTAATTACTAAATTTCCATTATACTCCCCAAGCTCAGCAAACTTAGGAGCTATAATCTTGATTATCAAATCCTTTACTTCGTTAGCTTCAAGTTTAATATCATTAGATTCAAAGAAAACCAACGGCTGAACCTCATCTGTCGCTTTCAAAGAAATTATAGATTCTCTTGCCAATGTATTTCTCAATTTAATTCTAACAGTAACAGTCTCCCCTGCAAACAATTCCTTATAGATTGAAGTGGTCTCCAACTTAACTCCCCCGATGTTCAAAAAACTTTTAACAATATCCTCTATCTTTGCTAAATCCGCACTGCTTAAACCACTACTTCCCCCGCCCCCTCCGCCACTGGAAATAATAGTTGTCCCTCCTGTTGTCGTGTCCTTGCAATCCGCAGAACAACTTGTTGTTGTCTCGGCATAAGTCGTCTCGCAAACCCCGTTTCCACATTTGTTTTCCGCCAAAAAATACGAACTGAATCCAACCGAATTCCCCGTAACTTGTTTCGCGTCCCTGTCCAAAGAATAATCCCCCAAGACAGACCAAATTCCTATACATCCCCTATCCGTATAATTCCAGTTCTCACATTTTACAATTCGCCATTCGGCATTATTATCAATAAGATAATCGGAATAATTAAACACCAAAACTACGGCACTACTACCAAGCCCGGTAGAATTAATAGAAATTCCCTCAAACGGTTTATGTAAACTTATTACCTCATCCAAAAATTCCCCATCCATTTTGTACAAATTAAAACTAATATTACTCTCCGTCAAATTCGTAAAATTAACATTCTTCACAGAAGCTTCATCGCCGGAAATCACAACATCTATATCATAAAATCTCCTGTTAACATCAAACGTCGCTTCCCCCTCGGAATTAGTCAAATTCGTCAGCAAAACCGTCGTAGTGTTCGGTCTCATTAAACTAATATTAACATTACTTACTGCGCTGGAAGCATAATCTGTAAGAACAACTTCCCAATTATACCTGTCATAAACTTCAAACCAATCAACGCTTGAATTCAAATTCCCGCTCGTATCATTCGCAGAATAATTAACCGAATACTCTCCCGCCACATCTAACGCAAAACTATTATTAATATAAAGTCCTCCCGACAACGTAAACGTCAAATTTGTAACATTAGAATTAGGATGAGTCAAAACTCCCGTAACATTCTCGACGGCAACATTGTCGGTCACATTAACTTCCAAGTCGATATTATCGTTTATATCAATATGATTTCTCGTAATATTAAAAGTCGGCGCGGTCACATCAGAATAACTAATCGCATCTAATTCAGTATCTTCTCTTATTCCATAAATATCATGAGTCAATTCCACCGTCAGATTATGCGTCGTCCCGTCGGAAATATCAGGGGCAGTGCACGAAATATTCCATTGATTAGTCGGGGAGCTATATGTCGAATTAATCCCAGAACAAAGACTCGAACCAATAGTCACGACCCACGTCGAATTGTCCGTTATATTCATCTCTCCATAAGTCGCATTCGCCAACACAGAAATTATATCTCCCACAAGAACATCTTCCAAAGGTGAAGATTGCGTCGGCGAAATAATATTAATATCCAACGCGGTCACGCTCATATTAATACTAACATTCATCTGAGTCGGACTCGCCGCTCCATCAATATTTGAAACAGTTATAATCCCGTCATAATACCCATCCTCCTCCGGAGCCGAATAATTAATCATAAAATCTTTTTCCGTTCCTAAATCAACCTGCACAGAACTCACATTAGGATTAAACAATGTTGAATTCGTCGTCCCAAGATTCCACGTCATATTCACATTCCCGGTATTACTAATCGTAACCTCCTGTAAATCGCCAGAAAGACCAGAGCCCCTGGTAATATTAATAGAAGACGGAGACAACGACCAGCTCTTAGTTTCGGGAACAGTTGCCTGAATATCCATCGTCGTAGAAAAGCCCGACGCAGAAATATTTATCGTCCCATAATAATCACCTGCCGCAAATCCCGACGGCGCCGTCAAACTAACATTAATTATCTTAGAACTATTAAGTCCAATCTGAAAATTAGAATCATTAAACGAAACATCAAGACCAGTGCATAAACTTCCAGTATAACAATCCAAACTCATCAAACTCAAAACCGTATTTCCAGTATTATTAATTTGCAAAATACTCGAATTAGTCCCGCCGGAATAAACCCCCGTAATTATCATGCTCGGCGAATGCGCAATAGAACTATTCTCCTCGACAGTTATTGAAAAAACAACCTCGTCGCTGTCAGTCCCAATGTCCGGATTCGTCCAGGTCATCGTCGCTGTAACATTATAAATCCCCGCCGTAGTCAACTCACTAACATTCATCCTAATAACATTACTATCAGTCAAACCCGCAGACAAATCGCCAAAAACATATTCATCAACCTCAATCTCAGAATCCGCTGTCCACGTTAAAGTAGGCGAATAAGCCGTCACAAGCCCGCTATTATTTATCGTATAATTTACATAAACCGCCGCCGCATTATTTAAATCGACATTTGAAACGGTCGTCGAAGAATAATTCTGCTCGAGGCCGACGGTCGTCGTCCCATAAGAAGTAAAATTAAACACTCCCGAACTAACAGACTTTCCTGAATTATCAAAAACACTCGCAACAACAGTATACGCTCCTGAAGTCGTCGGAGTATAATTCCCGCTATAGTTCAAAACAATATACTTCCCGTCACTCAATTCGAACTCGCCATAAGTCGTATTAGCGTCGGCATCTATCTGTGTATCTCCTCCGGGTCCTGAAAGATTAATTCGCGCGCCTGACACATTCAACGCAACGTCATCCGTCGCTCTGAACTTAATCGTCACATTTTTGAACCGCTCCGCAATATTCCCGGCAACTCCATCCAGTAAAAACCAAACCCCGCTAATCTCCGGCGCCTGCTCCTCAATTGACCACGCATCCTCAATATTAAATTCGGCAGGTGTCGCACTCGCATTTGAAATACTAATTATCACTCCTATATCAATCAATTCCTCCGCATCCCACCCATTTTGCTTAACCGTAAATGTTGAATTCTCGCCCTTCGTAACATTCACCGACGTAGGATTTGTTCCGTCCCCGTTATCCTCGGTAAACAAGTTATTATACAGCGTATAATCTTCCGAGCCCGAAGTAGAATAATCTATATCCATCGTCATATTAATATTACCCAAATTTACAATCGTCCAATTACCAACTTCCCCCTCCTCATTCAGCGAGAACGAATTATTATAAGTCCAATTAGCACTCGGCGACAAATACCACGAGCCATTCGTCGGAACAACAACCGTAATATTAAGTAAACTCTCCCCGCCCGATTCGGCACTAACATTTATCGCCCCGCTATAATTTCCGGGAGCGGTCTGCGCAGGAATGTCCATACCAATGTTCACCTGCGAAGCAGACCCCGCAGGAATTATTCCTATCGGGCTGGACGAATGAATAGTCACCCATGAATCCGAAAGATTTGAACTGCCCGTCGTAATGTTCCCCTCCACAAAAGAAATATCAACATTCAAAACATTATCGCTCCCAGTCGCATTCACGAAAAACGAAAAATTCCCTGAACTCTCATGTTGGATAGTTAAATCTTCTTCATAGCTCGAAAGTTCCATCGTCGCATTCCCAACAACCACAACATACATCCCGCTGTACTGAATATAATTGTCCCCGCCCGCAATACTCCCGTCGTTGTCCGTCCAATTTGCTCTCCACGTTATATAATAACTGCCCGGTGTGGCAGTGTCTTTTATCGTTATCAACATCGTCGCGTTGCAACTCGCATCAGGATAAATATTTGAACAAGGTGTAACCTCTACCACGCTGTCAATCGCACCCGCATGAGCAGGAGCATAAACATAAACGTCCGGAATCGACGCCCCGCCAGTATTATTCACCGTCACATTCCAGTTAAACGGATACTCGCTCCCATAACTATAATCCGTAATCGTCTTGTTCGCGACCGACAAACTCCCCGTCGTGTTCATCTCCTCCAGATAATCATAAAAGCTCACACTCCCATTTCTATAATAAGCACTCTCATTATGTGCCAAAATAGTTACGCTATAATTCCCGTAAGCCAAATCGTCGGGAATCGTCCGCGACCTCAAACACTGCGAAACCCCCGCACACTCATAACTATCACTCATCGTCGCATTGCTAATCGTAATATTAAAAGTCCCGTCCACCAACTCATCAATATCATCCCGCGACCAGTTCGCAGAAACCGAATAGTTAGAAACTCCCGTGTAATTCTTAGCTGTCTCATAAGGCACCGAAGTCACAGCCCAAACGCTCATCGTAGTTATATTGCTCCCGACAATCCCCGTCGTCGGATTCTGAACCACCTCGACCGCCAAGGGCAGACTTCCCAAGCTATTTGTAGGTATTGTGATATTGTAATCATACCCTCCCGACGAATCTGTCGAAGCATTGAAATACGAAACATTCACGCTCTGCACAATTGGGCTAATAGATAAATTCGTCGCATCAAGCCACGCTCTAAACTGAAGATAATCCTCTGAAAAAGCAGTAATATCATTATTCAAGCTATTAGTATAATTCGCACTCCATGTCCCCCATGAAATCCCGTCGTCGCTCTCTCTTAACTGAAGTTTAATATCCCCGCCATTCAAAACCTCATCCCACTTCAAAGTTGTATAAGTTATATCAGGCAAATAAATACTCCCCGAAACATAGCTCCCCGAAGACGAATAATTATAATTAGAATAATTAATTTCTATCGCCGAAACCGAATTATCCCCCGAAGTCTTATCCGAGCCGAACCTCACATAAAACTCGTCCTCCCCATTAATATTAGGAATCACCCCGCCGACCGTCACGCCCGACGAAGTCGTCCAATTCAAAAGCGTCCAGCTCTCACCATCAAAACTATAATATATCGTGTCGTTCCCCCCTCCAATTACTATTGGTGGCGTAATCGTCGTCATAGAAACCGATGCATTATAAAACTCCGTCACCGCAGAAAACTTATAAGTAATATTCCCAAGATTCTCATTCATTGTATTATAATCAAAAATCCTGTCCCCTTTAACATCTGAAGCATACCCCACATTATCATAAGACTCCGCGTCCTCCAAGTATTTCGTGCTACTAGAAAAATCGTCCTCGTAACTTCCCCAATCCCCCTCCGCCGTCAAATTCAACCTCAAATCCCCGACGCTCATATTAACATCCGTCCCCGTCCCGTCTGTGAAATTCGTCCACGCAGAAGTATCCGAAGAAACCAAAACATCGTTCAGCTTAATCGTAAAAAGATTATTCGCAATCGCCCAATAGTTCGTCCCATTCATCCGCCTAATCAGCCCGTCGACACTCACAACATTCGTCGTATTCGCAGAACTCAAAGCACTAATCGAAATCGAAGTGTTCTGAACCGAAAAGTCACTCTGCACCAACCTCACCACATCAAAGCTATTAGTCAGATTCGCAAAATAAGTCAGGACATAATTACCCAACTCGCCCAAATGGTCAAAACTCAAATTCCAGGTTCCGCCGTTTGAATTACCCGACCAGAAGGCGGTCGCTCCGTTCCCAGTAAGCAGTGAGTAGTCGGTAGTTAGTAGTCCCCCGTTCCCCTCTCCCACGAATCCCAAATCCCCAATCCCAAATGCCTCGCTTGTGTTCCCCACTCTCCTCACAAGCACTACGTCATTCCCAACATCCACATCATAAATCTTCCCGTCATAACTTTCCTTAGTTATCGAATTAATTTTTACAGGTTCATTATTTGAATTAAGGAAATAAATATCGGACTTGCCAGAATTAAATTTTTTATAAGTTTTCGTGATTGGTTGCAGAGAGAAATCAGATAAATTTATATAATCACTACTCTCCTGATTATCCATGGAAGAAATTGTCATTAAACTACCCAATGAATTAAAATTTGGATTTGCTTCTAAATTAATTAGTGAAGCATTAGTTAGATTAGTCAAGCAAGACATCTCCGAACGATTCAAACAAACAAGAAAAGTAACTGACGAAGACTGGGAATTTTGCGAAGCGATTGATTGGCATCCCGTCGACGAACTTCCTATGAAACCAGAACACATTGAGGAATTAGAAAGAGCAGAAAAAGGACCTTTTATAAAATTCGATTCCGCAGAAGAATTATTCAGAAAATGAATTACACTTCTATCATCAATGCTGACTGCCAAAAAATTATCAATAAACTCTGCAGAAAGAATCCTATTCTCGAAAAAGCCCTTACGAGAAAAATCAATGAAATTATCCAATTCCCCTATCATTACAAACCTCTCAGGCATAATCTCGCAGGAAGACGAAGAGTCCACATTCTCAGAAATTTTGTCCTTAGTTTCAGAATCGACGAACAAGCCAAAACAGTCATCTTTCTCAAATTCGGACACCACGACAAGGCATACTGATTCTTCCCCGTTCCCAGTTGGTAGTTGGGAGTTGGGAGTTGGGAGTTGGGAGTCTCCTTTTCCCACTACCCCCAACCCCAAACCCCCAACCGCAACATCTTTGATGTTGCTCACATAAACCTTATGCTCTGGACTAACAACCAAATCGCTTCCGTCCTCTAAAACAATCCTGAACATCTCACCATCACTATCAAACTCCTGCCACTCCCTCGGCAACTCCCACTCCAACTCCCCCGACGTCTGATTCAACGTCGCAACCTCTTCCGTCTCATCCAAATCAGCAAACAACTTCCAAGAATAATTATAACATTTATCAGCTTCGCTGATAGTTAGTAGTTGGGAGTTGGGAGTTGGGAGTTTATCAGCTTCGCTGATAGTTGGGAGTTGGTAGTTGGGAGTTAGTAGTTCCCTGTCCCCACCCCTAACTCCCAACCCCAAACTCCCAACCAATATTGAAAATATATCTGTGAGGGTATAACATTTGTCAATTCGAAAATTTTCTGTCGCGCCAGGAGTGGGAATCGAACCCACGCACCCCGAAGGGTATCTGGTTTCAATAGATTGCGTTGACCATTCCGCCATCCTGGCACGACAATAAATAGTATCAATAGAAACATTTAAATATCTATTGTCATTGAGATTATCATAATCTGGTTTCAATAGATTGGGTTTGACCATTCCGTTCGAACCCTTTTTATTTTCTTCTTCCTCAACATTTAAATATCTATTGTCATTAAAATCATTACAGTCTGTGGAGACATCTTGCATTACCATTAATGCTACATTTTTATCGCGACTAATCACCGCGACTTCTTTTTCTTTATCACTAATAATATTTTCAGAATCGATTGTAGAGACGCCCCGACCGGGAACCGAACCCAGATGTCCGTTAGAACCCAGTTTATCAGACTGGTGCTTTACCATTAAAGCTACCGGGGCACCCTCTACATTACCCTCATCAACAGAAACACTTAAATAGTTATTGTCCTCATTATTACTAAGTTCCGTTAGAACTTTATGCGTTACCATTAAAGCTACATTTTTATCGCGACTAATCACCGCGACTTCTTTTTCTTTATCATTAATAATATTTTCAGCGTCGAAAGGAAAAATATTTACGCCAGGGATGGGAATTGAACCCACGGACCCCGAGGGGCATCGCGTATCAAACGATTGCATTAACCACTCTGCCACCCTGGCGTTCTCATCTGAATCAATCGAAACTTTTAAATACCTCCCTTTGTTACAATTATCATAATCGCGTATCAATCGGTTGCGGGGTTCCACTCTGCTTGAACCCCTTTTCTTCTTTTCTTCAATATCCATTTCCCAATTCTCAGAATTAGGAACAGAACTTAGAACTGAGACCGTTTCACTCTCAGAACTCAGAACCCCCGCTCCCCCGTTCCCCTCTCTCAGTTGGTAGTTGGTAGTCAGTAGTTGGTAGTCCCCTACCCCCAGCTCCCCCGTTCCCCAACCCCGAACACCGACCAGCGAAGCGTCCGAACCCCGACCATCCGAAATTTCACACGAAACTTCAGTTCGTGTGAAAATTTCCGTCTCCCCATCGTAGCATTCCCCCCCCAAACTCACATTCTCAACACTCTCATCTGGCTTAACAACCTGCACCCACACATCGCTCAAATTATACCCCGAACTATTATAGTCAATATCCACCGCAGGAACATTCACGCTCACATTAACATCCTCATTATAATTTACACTCACCAACCCCGTCGTCAACCCCAAACTCGTCTCATTATACAACGGAACCCGAACCCTCTCCTCGCCACTTCCCGACAACCCCTCAAACCCGCTCTTACTACAAGAAACATCCCAAGAATAATTCCCCGCATAATCAAAAGTCCTGTTATAATAATATAAATCCGCCGACGAATTGTAGAGCAAATTAAACCAAAGCGAATTATAATCAACTGTAACATTAAAAAGCATTGGAGTCCAGTTCTGATCTTCCGTCCAAAAAGAAGATATATATTGAAAATATCGATTATCACTTATCGTAGAAATATTACTGAAAGTCGCATTCGTATAAACCGACGACCATTCTCCATCCGAGCAATCTGACTGTGCACAACTTCTAACCTGAAACGTAGTATTCAAGACACCCGTCCTATTCGTCCCATCTCCCATAATCCCATATAAATCATTTACACTCGCATAAGTCTCCGACATTACAACTGGCAAAACCAGCAACACAACAAACGCCAATATCAAACTTATTTTATCCATTGTTTTCATTTTCATTTTTCTCCATTTTCATTTTTCCCCTGACACGTGAGATGCGTCCCGCATTCCCTATCCCACTGTGTTCATTTCTCCCCTCCATTCCCCTTTCCCTCGACTACCGACTACCAACTCCCGACCACCGACCACCGACCTTTTACATAACATTTCCAAAACACCTCCTATACAAACTATTTTTTAATTTATAACTATCACCATAGTCCAAATATGCTTCCCATGAATTAAATGACTCCATTAATTTATTAAAATTTATATCTTCCAACTCATACTTCTTAATTTTTATTTTCACGGTTTTCAAAAATCTTTTAACAGTGCTTTTTCTGATTAGTCTATGATTATTAAAAATTCTATAACCCAAAAAATCAACCCCCAACGTAACAGGAAAAATGTTTGCCTTTTTCGGATGTAAAGTTAATTTAATTGAAACCAAAAACAATCTTATTTCTTCTTTTAGTTTCTGAAGTTTTTGTTTTGATTCATGCAAGAGTATAAAATCATCCATATAGCGAATATAGTATTTTATTTTTAGCTCATATTTCACAAATTCGTCTAACTCATTTAAATAGATATTAGCAAAAAGCTGTGAAGTTAAATTACCAATAGGAATTCCCTCATCTGCACTATCTATGATATTGTCCAATAGCTCTAACAATTTTTCATCAGCTATTTTTTTTCTTATAACTTTTTTTAGAATTTCACAATTAACTGAATAAAAATATTTTGAAACATCACATTTCAAAACATAATAAGTATCGTCTGTTTTTCTGATAAATTTTTGAAGTTTTTTTACGCCTGCATGAGTGCCTTTCCTTTTTCTACAAGCATAAGAATCAGAAATAAATTTCTTTTCAAATATTGGCTCTATCACAAAATAAACAGCATGATGAACAACCCTGTCCCTAAAAGGCAGAGCAGAAATTTTTCTCTCTTTCGGCTCAAAGATAATAAAATGCCTATACTCTCCAGTTTCATAAATATGATTCTCTAATTCATACTGCAAATTAGACAATTCGCTTTCCAAATTATAAGTAAACTTGAGAACCTCTGCCAATTTAGTTTTTCCTCTTCTGGCTTTTAAGTAAGCACTATAAAGATTGTCATATCCACAAACTTGCTCAAATAAATTTTTATACGTTTTCATTTTTTCTTTTGGTAAATCCGACAGCGTTCAATCAGCATTTTTGCTTCATCTTACTAACCGCCGGATTTTATTTTAATATTTGACCTTTGCATGCCCCAACCTATCTTTTATACAAATCAGTGAGGGTATTCGGTCTGGATTTGGATTGATGTAGTTCCCCTACACTGTTCGTCATCTCCGTAAAGATAATGAATCTGGTCTTGGGACCTATTGCAACAACGGAAGCCGATGTTGTTGTTCGTATTCGTCGGGGCATTGTTCAAATTCGCGCAAAACGGCCCCGCATTCGCCCCATTGTTCCAATTGCCACCACGTTTCACAGCGCGCCGCTAATCACAATCCACCCATTCCTATGAAGGAATATTATATTTCTTGTACCAACCTCCCAGCATTCTGCCTATTTCATTTATCAACTTAGAACCATATTCATATTGAGAAAAACTAATAAACTGCAAATCTTTTGACAATCTGAAAAAAATTCTTAGTTTATCTAATTCAACAATTGCTTTTCTAAGCGATTGTTTTTTATCAAAATCATTATTAGACTGGATAATACTTTCTAAAAAATTCAATGAAGTGTTTTCTATTTTTTGAGCCATTGTCCATTTTTCCGACTTTGGAAACTTGTTTAACAAAGCGTGAAGCCATTTAATGAATTCATATGTGCTATGAAATATTTTCAAATCTTCAATCATTTTTTTTCTCCGTAATTTTAATTTTCTTCTTTTCCAACTTCTTATTTTTCTGTAAGTCTAAATAATTGTCTTTTGAAACAATCGTCCTCCCTAACTCCTCCTCAATTTTATGTCTAGCAACTCCCGCCACTCCCCCGCCTCTTCTTGCAACACCCAAACTCTCATCGAATTCTTCAGGACTCTCTTCTTTAGAAATTTCCGCAGTCGTTGCCTCCGCAAGCATATTCAAAACTAACTCCAAATTAGTCATATTATCCCGAAGATTCGCCCTCTTTAAATTTTTAAAATCCTTATATTCCCGAATAGATTTCCCAGACCAGGCCAATGTTATCTCATTGGTCAAAATAGCAAACTCCTGACCATCCTCAACACCCGAACGCCTCCACTCATCAGTCAACTCTTTCCTAACCTCAATAGTTTTCAATCTCTGGTTAATCCATTTCTCAGAATAACCCTTAGCAAGATAAGTTTTCATCGCCCTATCAATCGCCAACTCAGGATTTTCAATCTCATCAATCCTCTCACTCCCGACCTTCGCCAACCATAATTTAAACGGCTCCGCTTTCTTAGACGGAATTGATTGAACCAATCTTAAAATCTGCTCCGTATTCGCAACATCTGTAAATCGCAATTTTCCGTCCGAAGCTAATAATTTCAACTGGTGACAATTTGTCACCGTTTGATTTCCTTCTTCCCGTAATCTTTGGGCCAATTTATTCCAATATTTTCTCGCCCCCTGAAAATCATTATCTGTCAAAACCGCAATAACATCCACAACAGAAAAATACCACTTCTCTTTATCCCCATCCCACTCAACTCTAATTTTCTCATCTTCAAATAGTTTTATTGTATTTTTCATTTGTTTTCTCCTTTCATTTTTTTCTCCATTTTTTTCTCCATTTCCATTTTCTCCATTTCCATTTTCTCCATTTTTTCTTTCTCCAATTTCCCCCGCTTCCCCAGCTCTGAGTTCTGAGTTCTGAGTTCTGAGTTCTGAGTTCTGAGCTCTGAGTTCTGAGTTCTAAAGTCGCAAAGCGACTTTCCCCCAGATTCCCAGCCCCCAAAACCCAGATTCAGTTAGCCCTGCTGGGCTAACTACTGCAACAACGGAAGCCGATGTAGTAGTACGTATACGTCGGGGCAAGGCTCAAAAACGCGCAAAACGGCCCCGCATACGCCCCATAGTACCAATAGCCACCACGTAGCACAGCGCGCCCTGTAGTTGTCAAAGGAAAATACGTTCCATCATTTCCGTATATTGCAGTTTCAGCTCCCGTCGTGGTCTGCCAACCCTGTGTGCTATTTGGATATTTCCATCCCGCAACACCATCAGGATTCGTAACATCAACCGTCTCATTTGTCCACTCCCAAACATTCCCAACCATATCATAAACCCCTTCCGACGAATAACAACCCGAAACTCCATTTTTGTTATAACTTGTATTACATGCATAATTTAAAATAAAATGACTACAATATTCACTACTATCAACTACACAATCATATGGACTTGCAGAAAGACTAACAGGCAAATCATAAACCTGTCCTTGCAAATTTGCAGCCGCGAGCCATTCTTCGTCTGTGCATAAATGCTTTCCTGCATTAGCACAGAGTTGCCTTGCCTGATATTGTGAAACTCCAACTAATGGAGCAACATTAACTTTAGAATATGCTACTGCTGTAGTGCCAACTCCTGATGTAGTGCCAAACACACCTTCATCTGGAATGCAATAAGCTGGGCAATAACTGGCAGATTGATAACTCCCGCAATTGTCCCCAACAACCTCACAACCAGGAGTTGATGCCTCATACTTATCAATGCAAAATCCATTCAACTTATTAATATAAGCCATCCCCTCAGGACACGAAATTCTCTCCTCGCTCCAACTTAAATTTTGATAAGAGACAGAAGTTCCCATGTCAAAAACCCTGCTCGTCAAATTCCCCGAATCATAAGTCAAATCAAGTTGAACATACCCCGAACTATTAAACAATGTCTGGACATAACTTCCCAAATCAAAGTCCTCCTGTGAACTATCCCAAAAACTCCCCGAAGTAGTTCCCCCTTCCCCGCCCCCCCCAAACGCAATACTACAACTCGCCCCTTCTACACTCGCCGACGAATTATCCATAGTCCAATTAGCGAAAAAATACTCCATATCATCTGGCAAGGTCTCACTCCCAACCCCCAACCCCCAACGCCCAACTCCTTCTTCCTCGTCCTCTTCCAAATCCCAAACCCCCAACCCAGTCAACTGCAAAACATCAATATAACTCGTCCACTCATTATTTGTCTCGTCCGACTCAGGAATCAAATTGTCAACATCGACGCTCACATTCAACAACTTATTCATCTGCGACGTTTCATCCAAAGTGCAATTCGTCATATAATAACTCCCCCCGCCAATACTCGAAATCAACTTCGAATCAAACATCTCCCCGTCAAAATAACAACTCACATTAACATCCGAAACAGCCGGCACGCCAATATTCGAAATATTAATCTCAATAAAAGTCGAATTAGAATAAACCACCGACGGCACCGTCACATCCGAAACCGTCACATCCGCCAACACAACATCAAAATTCAACTCCGTCGCCGTCGCCTCCCTCCCCACACTATTATTACACCAGAAACTTATATTATGCAAACCGTGCCCAATTCCCGAATAACTATAATTGAAATAACTCGAATTGAACTCGCTCATCGTCACATTACTCCCCGAATCATCCAACTCAAACCAACAAACATCAACATCAGAATTCTCCGCACTCACACTAACATTAAAATCAATCACTGAAGAATAATGCGAACTCGAATTGTCAGGCGAAACAACCTCAATCTCCAAACTATAAACTCCTAACACCTCACTGCTAACAGCTGTCACATACCCGCCCTTCTCGCAAGTCACATTCCAATCATAATCCCCAGCAGAATCAAAAGTCCGATTAACCTTCCACTTACTCAACCCGACATCCCAAGTCATATTATAAGAATTAGAATCGTTGAAGTTGGCGGTACAGGAGACGTCTTGAAATACATCTAAATAACCATCTCCACTAATAACCGCAATATCAGTTAGCCCATCATTATTCACATCTCCAAAATCAATAGGCCAACCATTAAGAGGACAATAACTACTACCTGAACAAGGACCCATCCCTCCAGTAACAGAACTTCTTTTTGTTTTTGACAGCAAACTTCCAGTTTTATTTAATATAATTAAATAATTCCCCAGAGCTTCTGCTATAATTATTTCTTCTTCTCCATCTCCATTAACATCATAAACCCTTATAACACCCGTAGACGAAAGACCATAGCTCCAAATCTCAGTCCCATTTTTATACTTAGCAGAAACAACATCATCTCCTGAGCTATCAAAAACAATTTCATCAATACCGTCTCCATCAATATCTATAAAATTAGGCCAAGAATTAACATATGACCCTGCAACATTTATGCTCTGACCAAACTGATTAACTAAATAAACACCATAACCATAAGTAGCTATAGCAAAATCATTATCCTTCCCATCGCCATCCATATCTCCTACATCAATCCTGCTTGCAAGACTTATACCGCTACTTGCAGAAAGCTCTACAAACCATGCCTCTGTTCCGTTTAATTCATACATAGTAAAATTAATTCCCGAAGCACTAGCCCTTGGAGTAACTATCTCCAAAACGCCATCATCATCAAAATCCCCAAAACGAGAATCCCCGCAATTAGAAGATTTATTCCACGCAATATCCCAATTAATACCATCTGTAGAATTAAGCAACGCACACCCGGCCGAAGAAAAAATAGAATCAACCACACCATCACCATCTACATCCCCTAAGGAAATCCAATGTACATCCCCCAACCCTAAAGGAGATGCCATAGTTCCATTAATAACATCTCCTATTCTGTTTAACACCGCAATTTTATAAGATTGGCCACTATATCCCGAACTCACAACAAAATCATCTTCAAACCCATCCCCGTTTATATCTCCTACCTCCATATCGTACATATCATGAAAATTCCCTGGAGCCAAATTAGGACTATCAATATTTAATGTCCCATTCTCATAATAAATATAAACATCATAATCAGTTCCAAGAACAATCTCATCCTTCTTTCCATCTTTATCTTGGTCAAAAAATCTTAATGAATAAGAGACTCGCCCATTTGTATCTCCAGTATTCCATATTCTTGGGGATATCTCATCACCAATCCCTTCCACATTCCCCATCGCAAAACTAGAAAAGTTCGCATAAAAATTAACCATCTCTCCAATACTTTTAGCCGTGTCGTTCTCTATCGCCAAAGAAGTATTATATTCACTAATCAAAACCCCGTCCGCCACAGACAAATTCGTGAACCCTAAACTCCCATCAAAGCACGAAACATTAAACCCATAACTCCCCACCGGAACACACCCATGCCCATTCAAATAACCGCAATCCCCCGTGAACTCATACAACAAACTCGTCGCATTAAAACTCATATTCACCGCCGAACTCCACGACCCAGTCTTATTATGGGAAAACTCGCACCATTTATCACTCCCATTAACTGTCTCCCTCGAAATATAAGCCGTCCAATTCGCATAGAATTTCGTGTAATTAGAATAAGTCGTCCCGCTGTCAGAATCATCCCAAATTTTCAAATGACTTGTCAGCGGCTCAATCCCCAAATTCCGCACCTCGCTCGAATTCACCACGCTGTCCGCCGTATGATTTATCCAATACACATCTGTTGTGCAATCCACCCACCACGAATAAGTCCCCGCCGCCAAAGCACTCTCTATTGTAATAACTGTCGGAGTCCCGTTCGCCACAATATCCAAAGGAGTTGAATCAATATACAGCGTTCTTACCTCACTCACATTTGAAGCATCACCCGATGTGCAATTCATCCACCAAGTCCACTTCCCCTCTGCCAAAGCATCCTGCAAAGTAAAAGCTGTAGGAGTATCATTAACAGCAAAATTATGCGCCGTCGCATTCGCCCCCCCAAACTCAAACAACAAATTATGAACCCCCTCAGTCAAAACTTTTGAAGTTTCATAACCAGTTGAATTACACGAATAATTCTCCAGAAAAATATTTGAAACATCCCCAGTGTAATTAATTAACCACTCATAACCTTCACTGACTAATTCGCTTTCTAATTGTTCAAGTTCTGAAAACCCTTCCTCGCTTTCAGTTTGTAGTTGGGAGTTGGGAGTTGGGAGTTCCCCGCTCCCGTTCCCACCCCCAACCCCTGACTCCGAACTCCCAACCGAAACATCTCCAATGTTGCCCCCATCTCCGATATTGCTCTCAGAACTCAAAACCACCGCTCCCGAAATCCCTGCCCCCCCGCTCCCCGTTCCCAGTCGGTAGGCGGTAGTCGGTAGTCGGGCTTCCCCGTCCCCGCTCCCCACAACTCCCAAATCCCGAATACCAAATACCTCGTTGAATTCAGTGAGAACACTGAATTCAACGA
>JAUWIJ010000017.1 GCA_030605415.1 archaeon
CTCCTAATTCACTTACAATATTGTTATCAACTTGCCAAATAGTCCCTGTCCAACTATATCCATTAAATACTCCAGTATTTTCTCCTGCAATTAAATACCAAGTTTCATCTTTTTGAAAAACAGTTGGTCTTGATTGAAAACCAACATCTCCTAATCCATTTGTAATATTATTATCAACTTGCCATGAAGTTCCTGTCCAATTATATCCATTAAATATTCCATCAGTTTCTCCTGCAATTAAATACCAAGTTTCATCTTTTTGAAAAACAGTTGGAGCAGAATTAGAACCCACATCCATTAATCCACTTACAATATTATTATCAACTTGCCAAATACTCCCTGTCCAATTATATCCATCAAATGTTCCGCCACTTTTTCCGGTAATTAAATACCAAGTAGAATCTTTCTGAAAAACAGTTGGAGTAGACCTATAACCCACATCCGTTAATCCACTTGCAATACCAGAAACCCAATCAGTCCAAAAGGAACTGGAAGAAGCCACTGTGGTAAAATCTAAATTAATACTTGAAGTCTGATAAGTTGTAGAATTGACAGGACTATAAATTATAATATTTGGGGATGTCATATCTATTTGAACTGCAGAAGAAAGGAAGATTAATAGGATAAAGATAAAAGATATTATAAAGATAGAGAAGATATATGATTTAATTTTAAAAAATTTATCCATTTTCTTTTATTTTTATTGACTCTTTTAGTTTAAGTATGTTTTTATCCTTTTAAATCTTATTGTTTTTAATATTCAACTTCTTTTTAATTCTTGAATATAATATCTAGATATTTCTTAAATCTTTGCTGAGTAATTCAGCTATTTTTGGTTTATCTAATAAGTGCTTCAATTAAATTGCCATAGAATTTGATGGAACATGTAATTTTATTGTCCAATAGGGGTTGGTTTAGATTAACAATGAAAAAATTTTATTCCATAAGGTTAGTATCGTTTCGCGAGTTGTTATAGATAAGATTAAATATTGATTTTGTTTGTTTATAGGTATGAAGAGGATTGCTTGTTTATTGGTTTTTGTGATAAGATTGGTTGTAACAATCGATCAATTAAATTCTGTGCAAGGATTAAGTGCTGAGAATTATACTCCTTCGACGGATTTGCAATATTTGTCTGATAATAATTATTGGTATACTTGGAAGGTTCGGGCGAATGATAGTATAGGGTATGGTGAATGGAGCGAGGAGAGAAGCATAAATATTTCGGCTTTGCTTATGATTAGTTTGCCAGTGGGTAGTGTTAATTTTGGTTCGCTCGGATATTTAGAAGCTAATGATAGTTCGGATAATTCGCCTTCTCCGTTTGTGATTGAAAATAATGGAACTGTTTTTGTGAATGTTAGTGTTAATTCTAGCGCGATTTGGTCGCAGGCTCAAAGCAATAGTAGTTATTATCAGTTTAAGGTTGATAATGTTTCTGGTGAGGCGGGAGCGTTTAGTTGGTTGAGTTCGATTACGAGTTGGTTTAATTCCCCGATAAATTCTTATGTTGTCGCGATTGATAGTTTGAATTATTCTGATGATAAGGATAGTGCCGAGATTGATGTTCGGTTGGAAGTTCCGCCAAATGAAGGGCCAGGAGCTAAAAGTTCAACGATTATATTTAAAGCGGAGTTGGCGGAATGATGGCGGAAAAACGGGAAGTTTTTCCAGAACTCAGATCTCAGATCTCAGATCTCAGAGGGGGAGCGGGGGGACTGGGTTCGGTGTTCGGTGGTTCGGTGTTCGGTGTTCGGGGTTGGGAGATGGAGGCAGGGGGAGACGGGGAAACTGAGAACGGGGAAGAAAATAAAAAAGAAATCGCGGTGATTAGTCGCGACGAAAATATAGCTTTAATGGTAAAGCAAATCTGCCAAGATCGTAATGGACAAAATGATAATAACTATATAAATGTTAGTGAAAAAAGTCAGGAGGGTAATAAAGTCCCTCAATTGGTAGAACATATCTTCATCGGATATGGTAATAAGGATGACAATAGATATTTAAATGTTAGTGAAAAAAAAGAAGTCGCGGTGATTAGTCGCGATGAAAAAATTCCCGACGCCACCACATTTAATGTGGATTCAAACGGAATGGTTAATTCCAACACTTCGCTGATACCAAGTGATATAGATAATGACAATAGATATTTAAATCTTTCTATTAATGATAATGTTAGTCATGCCGAGATGGCGGAATGGTTAACGCACTTCACTGATACCGAAGACCCCTCGGGGTTTGTGGGTTCGATTCCCACTCTCGGCGTGACTGATTTCTATTTAGAAAAATTTATAGAAACTTATAAAAGATTTAATTTTGAAGAAATAAAAAATACGAAGGTGGTAAAATGAGGAACATTCATAAAATTGATTTGGTTGTGATTGTGGGTAGCTTGACTGTTTTGATGTTTTTAGTTGGATATATGAATCCTTTAATCATTGCTCCGCTGGATGAATATGAAACTTCGGATGCGGATGTTTTGTTTGTTATTGATAAGGCGGAGGTTTTGCTGATAGATGATAATTTGGATTTTACGACGCCGGATGAATACAGGGTCGAGGACGGATTGAAAATTAATTTAGGGCCTGGAAAATATTATTGGAAAGTGGTTGGGATTTTGGGCAGTGATATTAAAACATTGACGATTAATTCGGTGGTTAGTTTGGAATTGAAGGATATGGACGGTGGTTATGGGGTTGTTAATAGTGGGAATGTCAGGTTGGATGTTGATGTGTATAATGGAACTGAGTTGATCGATAGGGTGAAGTTGGATGTTGACAATTTTTCGGATATTGAAGGAACTAAATATATTGGAGAGATGGAATGAAAAAGTTTTTGATTAGTTTGATGTTTTTGTTTTTGATTAGTTCGGTTTGTGCCTTGGGTGTTACTCCTGCCAGGACGACGATTGATTTTAAACCTGACTTGGAAAAAGTTGTCGAGTTTGAGATTATTAATTCGGGCGGTCAGGATATAGGTTTGACTTTGTCGGCGCAGGGAGATTTGGGAAAATATATTAGTCTTTCGTCGTCGGAGATTTCTCTTTCGTCGTCGGAGAAGTCGAGAATTCTTAGTTATGAAGTTAGTTTGCCGGATGAACTTAGTCCAGGTTTGCATAAAGGGGAAGTTCTTATAACGGAGGTTCCGCAAGATGCTCAGTTGGATGGGTCTTATATTCAGGCGACTCTGGCCGTCGCTATTCAGCTTTATGTTTATGTTCCTTATCCTGGAAAATATGCTGTTTCTAAGATGATTATTTATAATGCGGCTCCGGGTGAGGATGTGATGTTCGTTTTCCCGGTTGTTAGCCGGGGTGAATTTGATTTGATTTCGGTTCGAGCTAATGTTGACATTTATAATAAGTTGAATGAAAAGGTGGGCAGTTTTAGGACACATTCAATTTCGGTTCCGAGTGGCGAGAAGAAAGAGATTGTTTATGGATGGGAGGCTGATGTTCCGATTGGAGATTATAGAGCGGTTGCTATTTTGATTTACGACGAGGGAACAATTAATTTGGAGGAAACATTTAGTATTGGAAGTCAGGAATTGGAGTTGCAGGAAATTAGTGTTAATGGTTTTAGTTTGGGCGAAATTGCAAAGTTGGAAATGTTGGTTGAGAATAAATGGAGTGAGTTGATTTCTGGGGTGTGGACTGAGACAAAAATTATGAATAATAGAGGAGATTTGGTTTCGGGTTTTGAATCGGCGAGTTATGATATTGATGCCTTGTCGAAAAAAGTTTTTGTTTCTTATTGGGATACTGCGGGAGTTAGAATAGGGGAATACGAGACGGAAGTTTCTATTAATTATGGAGATAAAAGTTCAAAGAATAATTTAAGGTTCAAAGTTGAGGAAGATAAATTAACAATTGTTGGTTTGGGTTATGTTATTTCTGCTGAGGCAGATGGCGAGTCGAATATATTGGTGACCGTTTTGATAATTACAATTGTTGTGCTTGTGTTAATTAATTTGTTGTGGTTTTTGTTGTTGAGAAAGAGAATGGGAAAATAGTTGGTAGTAATTAGTTGGTAGTTGGTAGTGGGGCAGGGGAAACTTAGAACTTAGAGGGGAAGCGGGGAGCAGTTTTAAGAGCGAATGAAATGAGCGGGCTGATTACGGAAAAACAGGAAGTTTTTCCAGAACTGAGAACTCAGATCTCAGAACTCAGAGGGGAAACTGGGGACGGGGCAGGGACGGGGGAATTCTAAGTTCTCAACTCTAAGAGCGAAGCGGTCTGAGTTCTAAGTTTTTAGTCAGGGAGGAGACTAAGAACTTTTATATAATCCATCTGTTTGATAATGTTATGAAGGTGATTGTGTTTTTTTTGATTTTGATTTTTTTGTCTAGTGGTGCTATTGCAATTTCGGGAGTTAGTCCGGGGAGTTATAGTGTTGATTTTAGTCCAGGGCTTAGCCGGGAATTTGTTTTTAGTTTTGTTTTGGATAATGATGTGGCTGATTTGTTTGTCGAGGGGATTTTGGCAGAGTATGTCAGTCTGGATAAGAAAAAGATTTCTGGCAGTGAGAGTGTCGTCGCTTCTTTAAAATTGCCGTCGCAGGTGGATAGTCCGGGTGTTAATAATATTAAAATTGTTGCGGGAGATGTAGTCGGTATTATTAAGGTGAATGTTCCTTATCCTAAGAAATGGGTTGCGCTGGAGATGGGTGTGCCGAATGTTAATATTGGAGAAGATGTTAATTTAAATTTGAAGGCGTTCAGTTTAGGGGAAGAGTCTGTTGTTGTTGAGCCGAAAATTGAAATTTATAAGGATGGCAAGCTGATTAAAACTATTGAAATGGGTTCGGAGGAAGTTGCTTCGGGAGAGTTTAGGGAGTTTAATTTTTTGTTGAATAGTTCAAATTATTTGGTGGGTGATTATTATGCTGTTGCTTTTGTGAATTATGGGGACAGGGTGGCGCGTGTGGATAATGCGTTTCGCATAGGAGAATTGTTGGTTGAAATTTTGAATTATACTGATGAGGTCAAGGCAGGACAGATTGCGCGGTTTGAAATTGAGGTGGAAAGTTTATGGAATAATGATATAGATGATTTGTATATTGAAGTTTCTATTATTGGGTTTGAGAATTCTACTTTTTCTACTCCCAATATTGGGTTAGAATCCTGGCAGATTAAAAAGATAGGAGGATTTTTGAACACTCAGGGGATTGGTGTTGAAGAAGTAGATGCGGAGATAACTGTGTATTATATGGGAGAGAAAATATCTAAGATTGTAAAATTAAAAGTAGAGCTTGGTTTTGATTATGTTTATTGGGGGATTGTTTTAGTTGTTTTTATTGTTTTGGTATTTGCGGTTTGGAGAGTTTTGGTTTTTGTTAAGAGGACAAAGAAGAGCAAGAAGGGAAATAGGTTTTTATATTAAGGATTGTTCGTTATTTGATGGTGAAGAGAGATGAGTTTATGTTTGCGGTAGTTTTGTTTTTGGTGGGATTTAGTTGTTTGGGTTTTGGCTTGCTTTATTATTTAGATGTGCCGTCGTCTCCGGTCATATTGACTGGGCAGGTGGTTACGGAGGGGATTGTTAATATTTCTATTGAGGGGGTGCCTTCTGAAATTATTATTCATTCTCCGTTGAATCAGAGTTACGATTTTGAAAAAGGTGTGTCGTATATTATTGCATTAAATGTTTCGGCGAGTGTTCCAATGGATGAGTGGAGGTATTCTCTTTATGATTTGAAGCATAATGTTTACGTTGAGGAAGATACTCTTTTTACTCCTAATAGTTCTATTAGTGCAGTGAGGTGGGGAAATATGTTGACGGTTAGGGCTCATGAGGTGGACGCATATTGGGCTGAACAGAGTGTTATATTTTATGTCCATGTTAATAATTCGGAGCCGGAGCTTGGTGATATTCCTGATGAGATTTTTGGATGTGAAGGCGAGGCGTTTTTATATTTTTATAATGCAACTGATATAGATGAAGAGATAGTGTATTCCAGTATTTCTTATCCGAATCCATTCTTTGAGCGTTATATAAGTTATGATGGGAATAGCACGACTTTTTTCAAAATAATTTCTGGCAAGTTAAGTAAGGAGTATGCGGGAGGAGTGGGGGGAGTTTCTAAGACATATGAGAGGACTATTTCGGTTTGGGATGAGTTGCTTGATGTTGATAGTGCTGACGTGAATATAACAATTATTGAGGTGAATAATATTCCAGTTATTAATAATGGGCTTGGTGCTCAGACTGTTTATTTACAGGGAGAGAATTCTACTTTTTATCATCAGGTAGATGTTTCGGATGTTGAAGATGGAGAAACGGAGGATGGTAATTTGGAATTTAATTTAAGTTTTGAAGATATAAGTAATGTGTTTGAGATTGATAGTCTGACGGGGATTATGAATTATACTCCGACCATAGAGGATAATGGGAGTATTTTTTCTTTGCGGGTTTGTGTTGAGGATAATGCTTTGGGTGCGGTTCATGAAAATTTTAGTATTTGTTCAGATAAGGGACATAGTTCTGATGAGAATTCGGTTTGTGACGATTTTACCTTGACTGTTACAGATGATAATCGCGCTCCGCAAATTATAGATTATTATCCTTCTGAAAATTTTTCCGTGAGAGGGACGACGGGTGCTTTTTTCAATGTTAGCGTTTATGATGCGGATGGTACGATTCCTGATATTGATTGGTATGTCGACGGAGCGTTAAGGGAGCATAATGAAAATATGTCTAATGATAGTTTTAGTTATTCTTTTGGTTGTGGTGTCGAGGGGTTGCATAGTGTGGAGATTATTACCAGTGACGGATTGGCTAATGATTCGCATGTTTGGAATGTGAGTGTTTTAATGGTGGAGTGTCCTGAGTTTACACCAAGTAGCGGAGGAGGAGGAAGTAGCGGAACTCCTTGGTGTTTTGAAGATTGGGCGTGTGAAGATTGGGAAGTTTGTCAGAATGTTAAGCGGTCTTTTGATGCGGGGGCGTTATCTCCTGAGGATTATACTTCGCTAAATGAAATTTGTGCACAGAATAATTATGATGAGAGATTTTGCGGTTTTCAGGTGACTATGTGTATTGATATTAATGATTGTAATAATTTTGAGGTGAGGGTGTCTAAGCCGTTGGAGTCGCAGATTTGTTATTATACTGAAGACCCGAGTTGCAATGACGGTATTACTAATTGTCACAGCGGGGCTTGTGAATTGTTTGTTGATTGTGGCGGTCCGTGTTCTCCGTGTCCGACTTGTTCGGATGGAATAAGAAATCAAGGAGAGACAGATGTTGATTGTGGCGGTCCGTGTCCTTATCTCTGCGAGGAAGAAATGCCGATTAGTATTTCTAATTTTGTAATTATTTTATTGATTTTATTATTTATTATAATTATAATAATTTTGGTTAAGGTGTATAAGATTTGGAAGTATAGAAGGGAATAGTGTGGATGCTTTATTAAAGTTAAGATTGTTAATATGTTTAGATGGATTGAGTTGCGAGACTTTAAATATATTGGGAGTGGTGCGTTTTCATGTATAATGAAGATTATTTTCTAAATACTTCTGAAAAAAAAGAGGTGATAAGAAAGTTGAGGAATATAAATTTTGATTCTCTTAAAATAAATAAACATTATTGTAATAAATTTGGTTTGCCTCGGCATGGTGTGTCTACAGAGGAAGCTAAAAATAATTTGTAAATTTTCATAATATCATAAACATTTTTACCAGAAAAGGAGTTGGAGGATTGAGATATTCTATAGTCTATAAAATTAATAATAAGAAGGGGTTATATTTAATATTATTACTTGATGAGAAACCTGTTCAATTATTTGATGCATATTTTTATGGAGGAAATATAGAAAGACGATTGAGGAAAAAATATTTTAGCTATTAGCATGTGAGTTCTAATTTGTTTCTTGGGAAAACAAAATTATTATTGATAGTTTGGGCATGGTCGTCTCCTGTCTGAATTTCCCATCCGATTAGGAGAGTGTTGGATTGCGTAATTACTCTCAGATTTGCGGTTTTTATATTTTCGAGAAGATTTTTATTTATATTCAAAAATTTTGATGCATTTTCAATTTGTATTCCTGAAATTACTCCGTCAGAGGAAATATCAAATACTAAATTATTATAAACTATGGAACCAGATATAGTTACGGGATTGTTGCTTTTGTAAATATAAAGAATATCTTCTTCGATATTGTATTCAAAGTTTTTTGATTCCATGTTAATTATAATGGTTGATTGTATTTAAATTTTTCTCAAAAAAATTATTCCCAACATGTAACAAATTTTTTATCACCATCTTTTATAAATAAACATATGATTATATATAAACTTAATGGGTTTGGGTTGATTGGAATCTCCATAACATTTAAATACTTTTCAAAGTATTCTTTAGGTATAATAAAGGGGTATTAAAAGTATGGCAAAGTAAGTTCAAAGAACTTTCATTGCCATTTTATGATAACAAAAATGGCAGAGATAATTTTTAAGGATAATAGTATTCAGACGGGTCATAGGATTAAAATACCGAAGGCGATTGTGGATACTTTGGATTTGAAGGTGAAGCAGAAGATAAAAATTCGTTTTGATGTTAATAAGAAGAAGATGATTGTGGAGGTTGAGGGGGAATGAAAATGCTACGCATTTTCGAAGGGTCGGACGCTTCGCTGGTCGGAGGGTCGGAGTTCGGTGGGGCGGGGTTC
>JAUWIJ010000021.1 GCA_030605415.1 archaeon
ATCAGCTTTGCTGATAGTTGGGGGTTGGGGGTTGGGAGTTGGGAGAACGGGGACAGGGGAACTGGGTTCGGAGGGTCGGTGGTCGGACGCTTCGCTGGTCGGTGGTCGGGGGACGGGGTGGGGGAACTACCAACTACCAACTACCAACTACCAACTACCAACTGGGAAAAAGGGGCTACTGACTACCAACTCCTAACTCCGAACCAGTGAGGAGAATCCCGAACTGGTCGGATAGAAACTTTTATATATTTAGATGTGGGGGGTTAGGTATGGAGAAAGAGATTATGAGAAAGAAGTTGTTTATTTTTGGGTGTGTGATTTTTGTGGCTCTTGCGGTTTTTGTTTTTGCGGCGACTATAAATTCAATAGTGCTGAATCCTTCTTCGCCTGGGAATAATACAGTGACGAATAATACGACGCCGAGTTTTAATTTTAGCGTGACGGGGTCTGAGGCGAATTATTCCTGTAAGCTACAAATGTGTTATGAGAATTATTCGCTTTTTACTTTTAATAGTTCTGGCAATCTTATAGAAACAGAGCAGTGTTCTGAGACTTGTGATTTCGACTGTTCGTGTGATGCCTCGCAACAGGCATATAAGACGTATAATTGTAGCGGGGATTTGGTTTATGTTGATTGTGTTTTTGATAATTGTTGGACTGAGACTGCGGGAGCAACTTATACTTGGGGGGGTTATGGAACTGATGAAGAAAGTAACTCTTGTATTGGTATTGATAACAGACCTGCGTGTAATTATTGTGATAATTTAGATTATGGGGGATTCACTGACTGGATACTTCCTATCAAGGCTGATTTGTCTAATTTATGTTCTTCTGCTTCTTGTCCGAGCACATGTTTTGGAGGCGAGGGTTCGACTGGCTACTACTGGTCGTCTACTGAAAACAGTGCCGTTACCGCGTGGTACGTGAGGTTTAGTGCTTGCTACGTGACCTACTACTACAAGACCAGTGCCTATTCCGTCCGTTGTTCCCGAGGCTGAGGCTATTTGGTTATTTAGCTTGAGAGTCGCGAAGCGACGATTTCCTATCCTCACAGATATATTTTCAATATTGGTTGAGGCACGCTGATAGGTTGGGGCACACTGTACCCTCACAGATATATTTTTATATTGGTTGGGGCAAACTTTATTTTAGCACAGGGAGATTTTGAAGTAATTAAATTCAGAGTTTGCGGGGATGAGAAAATTTTTTAGAATTCCGAAATGTTTTTCGTAGAGGTGTTTTCTTAGGTTGAAAGAGTTAGCGTGTTTGAAGTGTCCATAATAAGAATTTATAGTCGCGAGGATTTTTTTAAGTGGTTTTTCTGGAATTTCTTTTGTATTGTATGCTGTCAGCTTTCTTTTCAAATTTTTTATAACTCTTTTTCTAACTAAGCTGTGGCTGGGTTTAATGAAGTAGCCTAAAAAATCTATTCCTTTATCTATTGGTTGAATTTTTGTTTTTCTTGGGTTTAATTCTAATTCTAATTCTTCTTGTAAAAATTTGTTTATTTCGTTTCTCCATAACTTCAGTTTTTCTTTGCTTGTTGATAGCAGGATAAAATCGTCGACGTATCGGAGGTAGTGTTTGCATTTTAATTTTCTTTTGACGAATTGGTCTAGTTCATTGAGGTAGATGTTTGCGAAAAATTGAGAAGAATAGTTACCAATTGGCAAGCCCCTTCCCTCTTTACTTTTGAAAAGTGATTTTCTGTTTGGGATTAGTTTTTGCAGGTTTTTATCTCCTTGATATAAATAGTTTTCCGTTGGATTATTGAAAATTATTTTTCTTGACAGCCAGAGTATTTTTTCCTTCCATTTTTTTGGCTTGTCCTCTTTTCTGATTTTGTTGGCGAAGATTTTGTATAGTGTTTTTTTATTTATACTCATAAAAAAGCCAGAGATATCTAATTGGCAATAATATACTTTGCGTGTGTGATTTTGCGTGATTTGTCTGATAGATTTTTTCAATCTATTTGTGCAAAAATGAGTCCCTTTGTTTTTTCTGCAAGCTCCCGAATCAAAGATGAATTTCTTCTCAAAGATTTTTTCAATGTTATTTATTAGAAGGTGGTGAACAATTCTGTCTCTGAATTCTGCGGCGAAAATCTCTCTTGGGGTTGGTTCAATGACGATAAAACAGATAGAGCGTTGTGGGTTATAGGTTTTTTTGTTTAAGTCGTTTAACAGAGAGAAAATATTATCTTCTAAATCAAATTCAAATTTCAAGGCGTTGATTGTGTTTCTCTTGGTTCTTCTACAATCAGAATATGCAGAGTATAATTCAGTTAAATTAAAAAGTTGGTTATCCATAAAAGTTTAGTTTGATAAGAGATTAATAAGTGAAACTGAAAATTTGAAATAAAATTTTAATAAGAAGTTTTTTAAAGATATTTATCTAAATAAGGACGTCGCCAGATTTTGCTTGGTCAAGACCTTGCAAAGAGAAGTGGCAGGTTTTACAGCGTTCCCACTACTCCTTTATTGAGAGTATTGATTAAACAGGAAATCTTTTGAAAATCAGGTTTCTGGTGTTTTGTAATGCGGGAAAATGGCGTTAGGGTTCGACTGGCAACTACTGGTCGTCTACTGAGAACAGTGCCAATAACGCGTGGAACGTGAGGTTTAGTGATTGCAACGTGAACAACAACAACAAGAACAATGCCTATTCCGTCCGTTGTTCCCGAGGATATAAGACCTGCTGTCTGTTGCGATTTATTAGCATGGCGAGAAACGAACATTTACCGATTTATAGAAAAACTTATTTGTTGATAAAAGAGATTTATCAGATAACAAATCAGTTTCCGAAAACTTATAAGTATTCTTTTGGGCGAGATATAGAGGAGAAATCATGGAGGGTGATGGATTTAATTATTGAGGCAAATTCTGTGGTGGAGAAATATCCAAAGATACAGGAGTTGAGTCTGGAGTTTGATAAATTGAAATTGAGGATTAGGTTTGCGTCTGAGTTAAGAATAATTCCGGAAAAAAGATTTGTAGATTTGCAAAACAAGATTGCGGAAATAGGGAGGATGATTAGCGGGTGGCTTAAATGGGCAACATCGGAGATGTTGTAGTTTGGGGTTTGGGGTTGGGAGTTCGGTGTTCGGTGTTACCCTCACAAATATAAGGGATACCCTCACAGATATAAGGGGAAAATGGGTTGGGGCAGACCCTCGGTGGTCGGTGGTTCGGACGCTTCGCTGGTCGGACGCTTCGCTGGTCGGAGGGTCGGGGGGCAGGTGGTGTTTTTATTTATCATTTTATAATATATTTGTAAATATCTCGGGTATTTTTACAAAAGGTTTATAAATATAGAAAATATGATTTTATATGTTTATTCAGAGAGATATTGTTAAAGGTATAGAAAATGCAATAAGAAGAAAAGAAATTATTGCTATAGTCGGTGCGAGGCAAATTGGAAAAACAACTATTATGAATTATTTTTATGAGAAAGTGAAAACGCATAATTCTAATTTTATCACATTTGATGATTGGGATATTCTGAGTTTGTTTGAGCATAACATAAACCTTTTTATTGAAAAGTATGTAAAGGGTAGAGATTTTCTTTTTATTGATGAAATACAATATTCAAAAAATAGCGGGAAATATTTAAAGTTAATTTATGACAAATATAAAATTAAAATTTTTATTTCTGGTTCTTCCACGTCGGAAGTTGCAATACATTCTTTACAATATCTCGTTGGGCGAGTTTTCATTTTTGAATGTTATCCGTTAAGCTTTAAGAATTTTGTAGAGTTTTTTTCAGAAGAAGATTCTTTTTTATTTTCCAAGATGAGAAAGTTTGAAGATTTTATTATCTTAAAAAAGAGATTTATAGAGTATCTGAAATTTGGGGGATACCCTGAGGTTGTTTTGGAAAAAAAAGAAAGCATGAAAAAAGAAATATTGAGGAATATAAAAAATACTTATTTGTTGAAAGAAATTCGTGGAGTTTTAAATTATAAAGAATTGAGTGAGTTTGAAAATATGTTGAAAAAGCTTGCATTGCAGGATGGGAAAATTTTAAATAAAAGTTCTATCGCGATGGATTTTGGAATTCATAATAATAAAGTTAAAGAGATTATTGATGTTTTAGAAAAAACGACTATTTTGAACATTGTTAAACCTTATTTATCAAACAAATCTAAAGAATTAATTAAGTCCCCGAAATCGTATTTGTTTGATTTGGGTTTTAAAAATTCCATTATAAATAATTTTAATGATATTGATTTGAGACAGGACAAAGGAGAAATTTATGAAAATTTTATTTTGAATTCTTTTATTAAGGCAGGATTGACTGTTAATTTTTGGAATTATAGAAGTTTGCATGAAATGGATTTCGTTGTTGAAAGTGGGAAGGGGGTTTTTGGTTTTGAGGTAAAATCTAAAATTAGAAATGTAGAAGTTAGTCTTTCTGTGAAAAAATTTATTGATTCAAACAAGGCGAAAAAAGTTTATGTTTTTTGTGAAAATTTGGACGCAAAGAAAAAATATAGTGGTTGTGAAATAGTTTTTACTCATTACTTGAATGTTTTTTGGATTATTGATAAAGTTTTGACAGGGTGAGGGGAGTGGGGTTCGGTGTTCGGTGGTTCGGACGCTTCGCTGGTCGGAGGG
>JAUWIJ010000004.1 GCA_030605415.1 archaeon
ACCCTCACTGATATATTTTTTAATTAGGTTGGGGCACGCCGACTCAGCACCGCCCGAGTCTCCGTTTCCTACTCCACCCCCTCTGAGTTCTGAGATCTGAGTACTCCGTTCTTGCTAAAAGTTGTTAAAGATTATATACCAATATTTATAAAAAAACCAACCTCTACTTCACACTTTTAAAATTCTTCCAAGCAACTTCAAAAAGATTTTCCAATGCTTGCGCAAAGAATTGTGTATTTAGCCAAATGCCAATATCGTATGCCTGATGGACTTCATTATCATTTAGAAGCATAAACATTAGCTGTTCGCTGTCAATTATCATGAATCTTGCTCGTAGGTCTTCAACATTTCGAACTTCAGCTACTTTTGAAAAATCGTTTGCAATATGTATGTTTTCTTTGGAGATTGGTGCAGCTATTCTGATTGTTACCCCTCGCTTTTTTGCTTTTTCTAAGGATGGTAAAAGAATCTCTAACTTTCGACTTAATCCGTCTACGGTTGTTACTAAAGTTATTGTGCTTTGTGCTTCTCTTATCAACATGTCAAGGTGATTGTAAATATTTTGTCTACCTTTCAGAGCTCCTGATAAATCTGTTGACTCGATGTATTTGATTCCGTCTGAGAATAATCCAGTTAGTTCATTAAGAACTTCATCGCCTTTTAATCTTTCCAATCTCTTAGATTTTTCTTTTGCGTTGATTAAAAGATTTTTCTTTACACGTTCAACTACTTCTTCCGGTTTTAGTGCGATAAATTTGATTGGCTTACCAAGTTTCATTACGATGAATCCCTTTTTCTCTAAGGACTCTAAAATGTCATAGGTTCGGGAACGTGGCACATCAGAAATTGAAGATAGTTCGCCGGCGGTTGAAGTTCCTCGAGATAGCAAGGCTGTCCAAACTTTAACCTCGTAAAGGTTTAGGTCAAATATCTTTCTTAATCTGCTTAAAAATTCCTCCTTGACTATCATAATTATTCTAATATTGAATAGTATTTAAATGTTTCTTTAGATTGTTTTGGAATTGAGGAGTAAAAAATGAGTTTTCCCGACGACAATTATATTTTATTGAATTGGGCAGAGAAAAATTTATCTTTAATTTTTCCTTCTTCAGAGTGATTAAACTTTTTATTAGATTTGTCAAGGGAGATTGATTTTGCTCCGACCCTTTCTTTGAGGAAGTCAAGTTGAGATTTTAATTTGTCGTCGAATTCCGAAGAAATTTCTAATTCTATTTTGTCTGATTTTATGAGACTTGCTTTTTTTCGTGCTGCTTGTATTTTTCTGGAAATTTCTCTGGCGAATCCTTCTGCTTCAAGTTCTGGGGTCATAGTTGTGTCTATAGCAATTTGCAACTCTCCGATTTTATATTCTATTTTTTTTACATTGGTTTCTTCTTTAATTATTTGAGTTAGTTCTTTGCTCAATTCTATCGGGTAATAAATTGTTGCTTTTGCAAGTGGCCATTTTAGACTAATGTGAGCCTTGTCTCGTTCTCTCAGTACCGTCGATACTATATTTTTTGCGCCCTCCATTTGTTGTTCTAATTCTTTATCGATTAATTTTTCGTTGGCTTCGGGATAATTTTCCAAATGCACAGAGTTGTTTTTATCATTTATATCTTGGTAAATTTTTTCTGTGACGAATGGAATTATGGGCGCTAAAATTTTTGTTAGTTTTTCTAAAACATATTTCAGCGTTTTTCTTGCAACCTCGTCGTTGTTGTTGAATCGGTCTCGTGAGTTTCGTATATACCAGGTTGATAAGTCGTCGATGTATTTTTTTGCGAAGGCACAGGCTTTTATTGTGTTATATTTTTCCAGATTTTCTTGGACTGTTTTGTTTAGTTCTTCGGTTCGTGATATTATCCATCTGTCCATTATTGGGAGTCTGGAGTCTGGAGTCTGGAGTTCGGAGTCAGATGGTTGCTGGTAGTCTTGGTAGAAATTTGAAACGTTGTATAGTAGGAGTATGACTTTTTTATAGATTTCTTCGAGGCCTTTTTCCGAGAAGTTAAGATTTTCCCCTCCGACAACTGGGGATGCGAGTATGTAGAATCTTAAAGCATCTGCTCCATATTTGTCCAGAACTTTCAGCGGGTCCGGATAGTTGTTTAGAGACTTTGACATTTTCTTTCCATCTTCGGCTTGTATAACTCCCGTCGTTAAAACGTTTTCGAATGGGATTTTGTCGAAGAGGATTGCTGAGAGTGCCATCATATAATAGAACCATGCTCGTGTTTGTGCGATATATTCTGTTACAAATTGCGCTGGGAAATTTTTATCGAAGTATTTTTTGTTCTCAAATGGGTAGTGAAATTGTGCAAATGTCATGGCGCCTGATTCGAACCAGCAATCTAAAACTTCGGGGATTCGTGTGTATTCTTCTCCGTCGATTTTTAGTTTAATTCTGTCTAAACAATCTTTATGTAAATCAATTTTTTTTGGTAATTTTTTTGCAAACCGTTTCAATTCTTCAATTGAGCCGAGAACTTTTATTTTGCCTGATTTGGATTTCCAAATGGGAATTGCAGTTGCCCAGTATCGGTTTCGTGTGATGTTCCAGTCTGGTGCGGTTGAGATGTTGTGTTGCATTCGTCCTTCTTTGAGGTATTCTGGAATCCAGTTTATTTCGAGATTTAGTTTTAGAAGTTTGTTTTTGATTTTCTGAATATTAACAAACCATGCAGGGAGTGCTCGGTAGATTAGTTTGGTGTGGCATCGGTAGCAGAAGGGATATTCGTGTTCCATTTTTCTTGACATAATTGCTTTGCCTGATTTTTTTAGGTTAATTACTATTTGTTCGTTTGCATCATGGACGAGTTGTCCCGCATATTCTTTGACCTCGTCGGTGAATTTTCCGTTTTCGTCGACGGGTTGCACCATCGGGATATTATATTTTCTTGCTATGGCGTTGTCGTCTTCTCCGAACGCGGGTGCGATGTGGACGATTCCAGTTCCCTCTTCGGCCGTTACGAAATCTCCGAGAATGAACTGAAATGAGTTTGGGTTGTCTTTAAAATATGGGAATAATGGTTCGTATTTTTTACCCTCAAGTTTTTTACCCTTGACTTCTTTCGTTATTGTGTATTCGTCTTCGGATTTATAGAATGTCGAGATTAACTCTTTTGCTAAGATGTAGGTATTGCCGTCGGACTTGTCTTTCACATATGCATAAGTTAGTTTCGGATTTACTGCTAATGCCAAATTCGAGGGAAGTGTCCAAGGAGTTGTTGTCCATGCGATGGCGTAAACATTTCCTTTGGAAATATTTAAGTCCGCTTCGCTGGTAGTCCGCTTCGCTGGTAGTCCGCTCGGGAGGGTCTATTAGTTTAAATTTTACCGTTATTGTTAAATCTTTTATAATTTTATAGGAGTTGTCCATTGCGATTTCTGATTTTGCTAAAGGTGTCGAACATCGTGGGCAGTACATTAAAACTTTTTCGCCTTCATATAAATAACCTTTTTTGTAGAGTTGTTTGAATGCCCACCAGACCGACTCGATGTAGTTTGTGTCCATTGTTTTGTAGCCACCTTCCCAGTCCACCCATCTTCCAATTCTGTCGATGTATATTTTCCAATCGTCAGCATAAGTCAAAACTTTACTTCGGCAATAGTCGTTGAATTTTTTAATGCCCATTTTTTCAATTTCATCTTTAGAATTTATACCCAAATCTTTTTCGGCGATGTTCTCAATTGGGAGTCCATGACAATCCCAGCCCCATGTTCGCTTAACATATCGACCTTGCATTGTAAAAAATCTTGGGAAAACGTCTTTTAAAATTGAAGGAAGTAGACTTCCGTAGTGAGGGAGGCCTGTTGCGAATGGTGGTCCGTCGTAGAATATATAGGGTTTGCCTTTTTCGGTTTTCTTTAGTGATGCTTCAAATATTTTTTTACTTTTCCAAAATTGGAGGATTTCTTTTTCAATGTCTTTGATTTCTGCCATAAGGATTTGTGGGGATTGGGTTATTTAAGATTTTGGGGGATGGGTTGGTTGGGATTTGTTGTGTAGTTTTTGATTTTGTTTTTAAGTCATTTGTCTTAATACTATAAAGACAGGTGTCTTAATTATGGAAAAGTATTTAAAGACAGGTGTCTTAATGCTTTAAATTAAAGGAGTTAGTGAAATGCTAAATAAGGAATTGTTGTCGTATGCGAGTTATTTTGTGTCTTTTCTGATAGACAATTTAGGTGAGCGTGTGGATAATGTGAATAGGATAATTTTGTTTG
Organism: archaeon; assembly: GCA_030605415.1. Classification (GTDB taxonomy): domain Archaea; phylum Nanobdellota; class Nanobdellia; order Pacearchaeales; family GW2011-AR1; genus JAGVXH01. The sequence continues at coordinate 4,231 of JAUWIJ010000004.1, forward strand.
GTAGCGTAGTCAGGGAAGAGGCGACGAAGAAGAGTGATGTTGATTTTTTTATTGATGTTAAAAGAAATAGCGTTGGGTTTAAGAAAATAATTGAGAGGATTGAAAAGGATTTTTACGAGAGTAGAGAGGGTTTGTTGTTTAAGGTTAGGGGGGTGGATAATAAGGCGAACGTTAAAGTTGGGAAGTTGGACGAGTGGGGAGATTTAAGAGAGGGTTTGATTGAGAATAATATTGTGTTGTTTGGGAGAAATGTTGTTGAGGGACGACAGGGGGATAAAGAGGAGAGAGTTGAATATTTGATAATGTCTTGGGAAAAAGTTGAGAAGAATAGGGGGGCTTTTTTAAATAAGTTATATGGATTTAATACTGGTGGGAAAAAGTATGAGGGTTTGTTGGAAAAGTTTGGAGGGAGGAGAATTGGTAAGAGTTGTGTTATGGTGCCGAGGTTTGCGTCGGGGGAAATTGACAAGTTGTTTAAGAAGTATGTTGTTAAGGTGAGAGTGATGAATGTTTTGGTTTAGGATTTTTTGTTTGATGTCTTTGATTTCTGCCATAAGGATTTGTGGGGATTGGGTTATTTAAGATTTTGGGGAGCAACATCGCGATTAAGAGAAGTTCGCGAAGCGAATTTGGGAAATTTCTGCAAGAAATTTCCTCTTAATCGCTGTTATACGTTTTTTCTTGCAGAAAAAACGTATAACAGAGCCAACAATTTTTATTCAAATCTATCTAATTTAGAAACATGCATCAATCCATAAATAATCAATATAATTGCGATTAAATAACTAATGCGAGAAAAAAGAGATTCCTTAAAGGGGATATCATCAAATAATAATAATGTTCCCATAATTAACATAGCAATTCCCATAATTTTTATCTCTTTTTTTGCTGGATAAGTTTTCATAATTTTGATTTATATTATTAATTATTTAAATGTTTCTAAAAATTGTTGGCGAGTAATATTGAATATAACATAAGATTATCGATAGTTTATTATCGATAATCTTCTAATACGAGATATAAAGTATAGTCTTACTCCCCAAATTCTTTCAACGCTTTCTCCTCTAAAAAATGTAACTTCGCCGGAATAATTAGGCAAAATGGCATCTCAATTCGGCGTTCGGATGGTCGGATGCTTCGCTGGTCGGTGGGTCGGGGGACAGACTCTCGGTGTTCGGTGCAGGCAAGGTTTTCGGGGCTATCATAAAATATTTTTTGCTTCGGCGTTCCAGCATTCGAGATTGCGACGATTTTTTCGGGGAGTTTCATTCCCTTAACAGATTCCAAAAGTTGTTCAATTGCTGAGGAGATTTCTAATCCGATGTCGGTTAAAATTAGAGTGTGAGCGTTGATAGATTGGTTTTCTTTGACGTAGTCTATAAATGATGTCGGCTTGTTTGTGTGTTCTGCCCAGTTTGGCATAGAGGCGGTTTTCCCGAATTTGTAAAGGGAGAGTCCGGTTTCTGCGATTGTTGTTAGGATTGATGCGTTGTGGAAAATTCGATATGGGATTTTTTGCTTTTTGGCTTCGAGGATTAATTGCATGTGAGTTGTTGCGGAAAGGGCGTCGCCGTAAACGAGAAGTGCAACATCTGTATTTTTTGCTTTTTTAAGGATTGATTCGTCTTCGACTTTTTGTCTGTCGAGTTCTTGAATTTTTAGATTGTATGTCTCTTCTAGTTCTCGAGTTGAATAAGGAAAATTTACAGTATAGTTTTCCAAATAGATTTTGTCGCAGGTTTTTAGGATTTCGAGGGCGTCTGCTGAGATTGAGTTTTTGTTCATGCCTGTTCCGATTAGGTAGAATGCCATGTTGTGGAATAGAGAAGAAAGGTTTTAAGGTTAACGGACATGAGCGATGACTTAACATCGAAGATGTTGGAGTCGGTGGTCGGAGTTCGGACGCTTCGCTGGTCGGTAGTCGGGGGCAGGGTTTTCGGAAGCGGGGGGGTTCTAAGTTCTAAGAGCGAAGCGGTCTGAGTTCTGAGTTCTGAGAGCAGAGAGAAATGTTTATATATAACATATTGTTAGTATTTGCATGGTGGGTTTGAAAATTGAGTTAGGGAAGAAAAATATTACTTTGATAGTTTTGTTAGTTGCTGTTTTGGTCGTCGGTGTTGTTTATGCTTTGACACCAGGAGTTGCTCCAAATCCCGGGCACTTAATAACAGAAGTTGCTCCTCCAGCTGGTTGTGGTGCTGGACAGGTTTTAAAATGGAGTGGAAGCAGTTGGGGTTGTGTTGTTTTACCTGTTGATACGGATACAAACACGTGGAGACCAGCCCAAAAATTAGCTATTTCCGGGCAGACTTTATCAATAACAGATGGAGGTTCAGTGACTTTGCCTGGCAGTACGCTGTCAATTGTTAAATATAGTGGTGGTGGGTGCGATAACTGTCCATGTGGTTATCATACATACCAGAGGGTGCGTCATTGTATTCAATCTTGTGCTGGTCATGTATGTAGTCCTGCTACTGCCAATGTATTGTTAACCTGCTATTCTGATCCAGGAAGCCCTGATTGGATAATGTATTGTATTGAGTAGAGAAAAAATATCATCAACTTTATTTTCTTTCAAAAAATCTTTTAACCAACTCAATTCTAAAATCGCCTCTGCAAAATTTTAAATACATCTCAAAATAATATACAATTTATCGCAATAGTCTTTATAAATTTGGATTTGGTTTTGGGGTTATGATTATTAGAATTGTTGAATTACATAAAAGGACAGAGAAAGTTCTGAAGTAAAATTAATTATAAATCATAGAAATCTGCAATAAATCTTAAAATAATTTTAAGAAATATTATGTTTCTAAAATTAACAAAAATTACATTTTTTTTATAAAAATAGTTAATTTTATAAATGGTTAATACATTACCCTGTTATGCCAACAAAATATGATGTGTTTGCATAAGTTATAGAGAAAGCTCCGTGCAAACCCAAGGATTTGAAATTTTATAAGCTAATTTACTCTCATCTTAATTCTTTGATTAAGGATAAGTGGATTAAAAAAAACAAACAAGGTTTATTAAATCCAATAAAAAACCCTGAAACAAAATTTATATTTGAAAAATTATCTGTTATAGAAACAAGACACTTTAATGTAAGCGAAGAAGATTATACTAAAGTTAATGTGTAGTTTAAGATTAGTAAAACTTATAAAGAGCTATATTCTTTATATCTTATGTATATTCAAAGAGAAATCCAGAAAAAATTTGAAAAAATTAAAAAAGTTTATTCAATTGTTGCGATGGTTGGAGCAAGGCAGGCAGGCAAAACTACTTTTTTAAAAGAGAATGTTTCTGCATCTGATTATTCCTATTTATTATTTGATGACCCGGATATTAAAGAGTTATTTGAAAATGATATCAAAAGTTTTGAATCCCAATATCTTGCTAAAAACAGGATTTCAGTTTTAGATGAAATTCATTATTGTTCTGATGCAGGGCAGAAATTAAAATACTTGGCAGACAGCGGGTATAAATTATGGATAACCTCTTCATCAGAAATGATTTTAGGAGAAAAAGTGCTTTCTTTTTTAGTTGGAAGAGTTTCAATTTTAAAACTATACCCATTTTCTTTAAGCGAATTTCTAAAATCAAAAAATCAAAAAGTTGTCTCAGATAAAATTATCAAGAGAGCGATTCTTGAGCATATGACTTATGGAGGATATCCTAAAGTTATAACTAACAAAGATATAGAATTAAAAAAAATTATCCTTAGAGATATTTATACAACAATGATTTTAAAAGATGTGGCAAATACTTTTTCAATTAGTGATATTAGCTCTCTTGAGAAATTTGCAAAATATATTTCTTATAATATTGGGAATGTCTTTTCATATGAAAATATTTCTAATAATCTTGATATGCCTTTTCAGACAATTAAAAAGTATTTAGATGCCATGGAAAAAAGTCATTTAATTATCAGAATCCTGCCATTTTATAAAAATAAACTGAAAGAGATTGTCAAGCAACCAAAAATTTACTTTATTGATAATGGATTGAGGAATGCTGTTTTAAATGATTTTAAAAGTGAAGTTTATGGGAATGTTTTTGAAAATTATGTTTTAACCGAATTATTGAAAATGGGAAAAACCTTAAAATATTGGAGAACAAAAGCAGGGGCAGAGGTAGATTTTATTCTTGAAGATGGGTTGGAAACAATCCCCATTGAAGTGAAAATTAATGCTAAACCCAATAAGGTTGAAAAATCCCTGAAGAGTTTTATTGAAACTTACAATCCTAAAAAAGCATTTGTTATAACTTACAAAGGCAAGAAAGGAGAAATAAAAGTCGGGAATTGCAAAGTTGTCTTTACTAATATTCTTGAATTAAAAAAATTGATTTAATCTGAAAAACAATTTATAACTCACGCCCTATTCCAAACAAATGTCATCAAAAGAATAAAGCCAAAGGAAACGCTTTTATTTTCGGATATTCTGAGAGAAACTTGGTCTTTAGCTTAAAATAAAAACAACAACATCAACTTTATTTTACTTTTAAAAATCTGTCAAAAATGTTTTCCACTGAAAAATAAAATTTAAAATAAATTTTTACCAACTCAATTCTAAAGTCGCCTCTGGCAAATTTTAAATACATCTTAAATTATTATACAATAAATTTGGTTTTGGCTTTAGGTCGGACAGAGATTTTATAAAAGCTATTGATATATAATCCTAATGGGTGAATTATGGAAATATTTATAGAGCTGAGTTTAATTATTGTAATAACTGTTGCGATTTCGGGGATTATGAGACTGTTGAGGCAGCCTTTGATTATTGGTTATATTTTGGCTGGAATAATTGTCAGTCCTTATTTTCTTAATGTTGTTAAGTCGACGGAAACAATAACCGTTTTTTCGCAAATAGGAGTTGCGTTGCTTCTTTTTATCGTGGGTATAAGTTTAAGTCCGAGAGTCATAAAAGAAGTTGGGAAAGTCTCTTTGGTGACGGGGATTGGGCAGATTGTTTTTACTTCTTTGGTGGGTTTTTTTATAAGTAAGTTGTTAGGTTTTTCTACGATTGTTTCGTTATATATTGCGATAGCTCTTACGTTTAGTAGTACGATTATAATTATGAAACTTTTATCTGATAAAAGAGACACGGAAAGATTATATGGAAAAATTTCAATTGGTTTTTTATTAGTTCAGGATATTTTTGCAATAGTTTTGTTGATGGTGATTTCTTCTTTCTCGGGCGGACTGAATTTGAGTGGGCTTTCTTTTCAATTTTTTATTATCGGGGTGGTGTTGATTGTGGGGTTTATATTAATTAGCATTTATATATTGCCTAAATTGTCTGCTTTCTTTGCAAGGTCTCAGGAGTTTTTATTTTTGTTTTCAATTGGATGGGGGATGGGATTAGCGGCGTTATTTTATTATATTGGTTTTTCAATGGAAATTGGGGCGTTGGTTGCAGGCGTTGCTCTTTCGATGTCTCCCTTTCATTATGAGATAAGTTCAAAATTAAGACCGTTAAGAGATTTTTTTATTATCTTATTTTTTATACTTCTTGGTTCTCAAATGGTTTTCGGGAGTATGGGTCAGTTTATTATTCCAGCGATAATATTTTCATTATTTATTCTAATTGGAAATCCTTTGATTGTAATGATATTAATGGGATTTTTGGGATATAAAAAGAAGATAGGATTTCAGGCGGGTTTTACGGTAGCTCAAATAAGTGAGTTTTCGTTAATTCTGATTGCGTTGGGAGTTAGTGTTGGGCATTTAACCGGGGAGATACTTTCTCTTGTTACGGTCGTGGGTCTGATAACTATTTCAGGTTCGACTTATCTTATTATGTATTCAAATAAAATATATCCTTATCTTTCAAAATATCTTTATATTTTTGAAAGGAAAAAATTGAGAGACAAAGAAAAAGAACCAGAAAATTATGATGTCGTTTTGTTTGGATACAACCGAGTTGGTTATGATTTGTTGCAATCTTTTAAAAAACTAAAGAATAGATATTTGGTTGTGGATTATAATCCTGATAAAATTCTGGAATTGTCCAATGGGGGGATTGAGTGTAGATATGGAGATGTGGATGATGAAGAATTTTTGAGCGAATTGAATTTGACTAAAATTAATATGGCTGTTTCAACAATACCGGAGTTTGAAACAAATTCGTTATTGACTAACAAGATAAGACAAGTAAATAAAAAAGCAATTGTAATAGTCACATCTCATGATATCGAGGAAGCGAACGAATTATATAAACTGGGCGTGACGTATGTTATTATGCCTCATTTTTTGGGAGGAAGTCATGCATCGAAGATGATTGATGAATATAAGCTTGACGTGAATAAATTCTTAAAAGAAAAACGAAAGCATATTAAATATCTTAAAAATAAAAAAAGACTGGGGCACGAATATCCGAAGTCAGAAAGGCGCAGATAGATAATTTAGGATTTAATTTAAACTGCAATACCACATATTATTGTATATAAATGCTTATAAGAATTTACAGCTTCCACGATTCAGTAAAAATGCTACAAAATAATTCTTTAGAGGTGACGGCAACGTTGGGGTATGAACAGATTTTACATAGACACAATATTCCTAAAAGGAAAACAAAGAGAACAACAACTTATCTTTCAAGGGTTCCAAAGGAAAAATCAAGTTCATTGGCATCAGCACGAGCAAATTTAATTTTTGACGAGTATTGTAAAATAGGAATATATAACGAAAAGGATCGTAGTAAAATTTTGAGGATACATAACGAGTATGAAGAAAATCCAAATTCGTCGTCGTATCTTTTATTTGATTTAAAGTATGGATTTATTGATGGAAGAGCAACCGTAACGTATGTTATTGACAAATTTCAGAATTTGCCTTCATACGTGGAGGGCTACTGGCGTGAAGAAGATATAGAATACATAATTGAGAGAAAAGGTCATGAGTCGAAAGGGTTAGTGGCAGAGATTGGTAAATTTGCAACGAATCCAGATGAGGGGAAAAATTCTGCGGTGGATGTAATGAGACTTTATGGAAGTGTATTTTCGGAAATTAAAAAAAATACAGATAATATTTTCATTTCTGCATGTGGGAGAGATTTAAAGAATTATGTTGGCATGGGACTTGGAGAGGCATTCGAGGAAACAAAACATAATTCAGACAAGTTAAATGGGAATGAAGTTGTGGCAGGATATATCGGTCTTTCAAATATGGAATCAAGAATACATAAATTATTGAAAAAAATGGCAATAAAGGAAACTCCGACGGAAGAGATAGAGGATTTGGAGAAAGCGTACGTTGGCTATGTTTTAGGCAATGGAAATCCTCTTTGGAATTGTATTTAAAAAATAAAAAGCAAGACAAAGATTTAGGATTGTTTAATGCAAGAATGCAGGTTCAGGCACAAGTAGATGCTGAAACCGGAGAAGTGATAAGAGTACAAAAACCTTGGTGGGCTTTTTTAGCAAGTGAACCAGTAGAAGAATAAATATTTTTAGTAGTATATTAAGAAGTAAGTTTAGGATGTATTTTTATTTTTTAAAATAACTCTTAATAGAGTATGTTATTCACCATACAAAGATTTTATAAAAGCTATTTGATGTCTATGATAACACAGCTTAGAAAAGAAAGCCAAGATTAATAAACAAGTTTAGTATATATTAATATGAAAAGTTTAAGTGGTCTGACGGAGAAAGAGGCTGAAAAAAAATTTGAAGAATATGGACCCAACGAATTAAAAGAGGTCGCTAAATTTTCTTTATTAAAAATTCTTTTAAGGCAAATTAAAAATAACTTTATTATTTACTTATTATTTGTGGCGATGTTTCTTTCGTTTTTTGTAGGCAAATCAGTAACAGCATATACTATTTTGGCAGTTATAATTCTTGTAATAAGCACTGGTTTTTTCCAAGAGTATAAAGCCGAGAAAGCAATTTCAGCGTTGAAAAAAATGATTATGCCTGTGTCCATAGTGATAAGGGCAGGCAAAGAGATAGAAATTCCATCAAGGGAAATTGTTCCAGGAGATATAATAATTTTAAGAACCGGGGAAAAAGTCCCCGCAGACTGTTTGATTTTAGAATCAAAAGAATTGAGAGTTGATGAATCGATTTTGACAGGAGAATCACAAGAGGTAAAAAAATTCGAAGCGAAAAGCGAAAAGCATTACGAAAAAGAAAATCAATTATTTATGGGAACCCTAATTATTAATGGAAGGTGCATGGTTAAAGTTTTAAGGACGGGAATGAGTACGGAGTTTGGAAAAATAGCCGGAATGATTTCGGCGGCCGAGAAAGAGTTGCCATTGCAAAAAAAAATTAATGGTATAACTAAATATATGGTGTTTGTAGCACTAACGGTTTCTATCTTGACCGGAATTATTATGCTAATTAGGAATGTTCCACTTTCTTCCGAGTTGCTTATTGAAGTGTTAATAGTGGTAATTGCACTATCTGTTTCTGCATTTCCTGAGGGGTTCCCCGTCGTATTAATGACAACTCTTGCCTCGGGAGCATATAGGATGGCCCAGAAAAATGCAATAGTTAATAGAATGTCAATTATTGAAACCCTTGGTGAAACTACAGTTATTTGTTCCGACAAAACCGGAACAATTACCACTGGCGAAATGACTGTGAAACAAATATTTTGCGATAATAAACTCTTTGAAATTTCAGGAGCAGGCTATGAAGCAACAGGGGAGTTTTTATATGATGATAAAAAAGTCGATGTGCAAAAAAACAATTCACTGAACCTTCTACTAAAAGCAGGAACATTATGCAATGATTCAAAAATTGAGAGAAAAGGAACAGATAATGAGTATTCCATAAAAGGAACTCCCACCGAAGCTGCATTATTAATTACATCTGCAAAGGCCGGAATCTTTAGAGATGACTTACGTTTCTTAAGAGAGGGAGAAGTTCCATTTAATTCAGAGAGGAAAATTATGTCGGTAGCAATTAAAGAAAAAAGGGAACACTATGTATATTCAAAAGGGGCTCCCGAAATCCTGTTAAAAAATTGCAAATTTATTCAAAGAGAAGATGGAATTTTCACGCTTCTTGAAAGAGATAGAAAACTAATAATAAAAATGAATCAAGAATTAGCTTCAAAATCTCTTAGGACTCTTGCAGTTGCCTATAAAAAAGTTAAATCATCAAGCGAAAACTCTTTTGAAAAAGAACTCGTTTTTTTAGGATTGGTTGGAATGGAAGACCCTCCGAGGGAAGAAGTGAAAGATGCTATAAAGCTATGTTATGCCGCAGGAATAAATGTAAAAATGATAACAGGTGATAACAAAGAAACCGCTGTCGCTATTGCAAAACAAATAAATCTTAAAAAAGGAGAAATTTTAGAAGGATGGGAATTAGACGAACTTAACGACAAGGAATTATTTAAAGTTGTGAAAAATGCCGTTGTTTTTGCGAGAGTTAAACCCGAGCATAAATTAAGAATTGTTAAAGCATTAAAAGAAAATGGGGAGATAGTGACGATGACTGGGGACGGGGTTAACGACGCTCCTGCACTAAAGGAATCACATATCGGGGTTGCAATGGGCATTGGAGGAACCGACGTTACAAGAGAAGTGGCAGACCTAACATTAAAAGATGATAACTTTGCCACAATTGTTTCTGCGGTTAAGGAGGGGAGAACAATTTTTAATAATATACAAAAATTTGTTACCTATCAACTCTCATGTAATTATGCAGAACTCTTTGTAATATTTTTCGGGATTCTTTTGGGGTTGCCTCTCCCATTACTCGCATTACAAATTTTGTTTATGAATTTAGTCACAGACAATTTTCCCGCAATAACTTTAGGATTTAACTCATCCTCTCAAGATGTAATGAATAAAAAACCAAGGAAGAAATCTCACATTTTAGATAAAAAACTTATTTCATTGATTTTAATTGGGGGAACAATTATCGGCATTATATGTTTAGGAATTTTTTATTTTGTACTTGAAGTTTTGAATCAGGAATTAGTAGTTGCGAGAACAACCACTTTAGTAGCTCTTATATTTTTTGAAATAGGTCATGCATTTAATTTCAGATCTTTTAGAAAAGGAGTTTTGAATCGTTCGCCTTTTGTAAACAAATATCTTGTGTATGCTTCACTTATTTCATTACTGGCAACATTCTTAATTGTTTATACCCCTCTAAATAAAATATTTGAAACTGCCCCAATTGGATGGCTTAATCTTTTAATAGCTTTTTTTGCTTCGTTAACTATAATATTTATCTTTGATATTATGAAAGCGAAAAAAGGTGATTTGAGTCAGAAAAGGATTAAGTCAAAAAGTTAGTTTTATTTTTTCGAAATAACCCCACTAAGTCCTAATACACTCGGACAAAGATTTTATAAAAGCTATTTGATACATAATGTTAATGGCTGGGATAACTGGATTCGTTGTAGAGACGGTGAATGGAATTGGGAATCATGTTAGTCATCTCCCGACGAGTGAAACGATAATTTTTGATATTGCTGTGATTTTAATTATTTCTGCTATGCTTGGATTTATTGCGAAAATATTGAGACAGCCATTAATTCCTGCGTATGTTTTAGCTGGTTTAATTATTGGTCCGCTTGTGCTTGGACTTGTGAGGAATTTGGATTTGATTAATGCGTTCTCTGAAATTGGTATTGCGTTTTTATTATTTACGGCTGGATTGGAAATTTCGTTTCGTAAACTTAGAGAGGCGAATTTGAAAAAGATTGCACTTATTGGAACATTGCAGGCTGGAATAATTTTTGGAGCTGTGATTGTTCTTGCGGGATTTTTGAATTTGAGTTCTTTGCAGGCGGCATATATTGGTATTATTTTGACGATGGGTTCGACGATGGTTAATGTCAAACTGTTGTCGGATGGAGGTGAGCTGGCTACATTGCATGGCAGGTTAGTGGTGGGTATTTTATTGTTTGAAGATTTGATTGCGATTGTGGCAATTATTGTTTTCACGACGGGTGGCTTTGCAATTGTTTCACTTACAACTGCGTTTGCGAAATTAATAGTAATTTTACTTATGGCGATTGTTCTTCAGAGATATGTTTTAAATAGATTGTTTAGGTTTGCTGCGCGGTCAGGTGAACTTTTGCTTTTGTCCTCGCTGGCGGTGCTTTTCTTTTTCATTATTTCTGCATATATTTTTGAACTGTCAATTGTTGTTGGTGCGTTTGTTGCTGGTATTTCATTGGCTAATTCTCGGTTTAAGATAGAACTTGAATCAAGAATTTCTCCGCTGAGGGATTTCTTTGCGATTCTGTTTTTTGTGGCTTTGGGGATGCAACTTGTTTTTAGTGGAATTGGTGAGAAGTTGATTTTACTGATTGTTCTTATTATTGGGGCATCTTTAGTCAGACCTCTAATAATTTTGATTTTGCTGAGGGTTACTGGATATCAACCGAGAACAAGTTTTCTAACTGCGGTTTCACTTTCTCAGCTTTCAGAGTTTGCGCTGATTGTTGGCATGGTTGGTGTAACGGTCGGAGCTTTGGATATGTCGATTTTTTCTACAGTGGTTCTGGCTACGATTATTACGATGTCAATTGCTCCTTACATAGCTAAGTATAAAGGTGATTTGTATCATCATGTTTTTAGATATCCTGTTTCTCTGCTTGATTTTTTGCCTATTAAAGAAATTCCTGAATATGGGAGTAAGAGTGGCAAGGAAATTCTTATGATTGGGTCGCATCGGATGGGTGGGGCAATAATGGAAGAGTTGTTGCATAAAAAAGATAAGTTGTTAGTTGTTGATTATAATCCGGATGTAATTAATTTTTTGATGGAGAAAAAAATTGCTTGTGTTTATGGGGATATTACCAGTCCTGAATTGCTGGACAAGATTGATGTGAAAAAATTGAAACTTGTAATCTCGACGATTCCTGACTATGAGAGCAGTTCGTATTTGCTGAAGAAGATTAAGAATATTAATCCTAAGGTTAAGGTTATTGTGACGGGCTCGAGAATTAGTGAGACGTTGAAATTGTATGAGAAGGGTGTTGATTATGTTATGATGCCGAAGGTTGTTGCGGGGCAGGAGCTGGCAAATATTATTCACGCTAAAAGTCCTGATTTAAAGAAAGCCAAGAGAAGACACTTGAAGCATTTGAACGGAATTCATAAGTTGCTTTATTGAAGGTTGAGATTTTTATTTTTTTAATCCAGAAACTAAAATCTTCTCAATCCCCATTAATCCTTTTTCTCTAAGAACATTTTTAATATTATCTACAGAATAAAGTTTTTCCTTTTTCTGCACAACACTTTCAACATTTGTCTTAGCGTCTCCGACGCTATCAAAAGCGAACCGCCCATAGCCACTGTCCAAGTCGGTCCTCGCATCCGACACAGCCCCGCCGTCGAGCCCGTAGACGTACCACGTATCCAAGACCCCTTCATTGATAACACCAGACATATATTGTCCCATCATTGTGTTATAACCATATTCACTTTTTCCTAGTTCAAATGTATTATGAATTAACTTTTGAATCTCTTCTATAGATTTGTTTTTTTCACCTTTAACTCTCAAGAATGGTTTTTCAACATAATCTGGATGTCCCAATTTTGTTAAGATTAACTTATCTTTTTGTGCTTCTTCTTCTGTAAATTCTTTATCTAATTCCAACTCTTCTCTTTGAAAAGTATAAACTCCACTTCCTTCTTGCCTCTCCCATCTATCCTCAATATCTAAATCTACTCCATAATCAACTAATCTTTTTCCTTCATAGGGATTAATCAAACCTAAATCAAATCTTGCAACTTCTGTTAATGTTCTGCTTCCAGTTTCATAAGGCAAAATAACTTTTACAATTTTTCCTTTTGTTGCCGATAAAGTTATGCTATCAAAGTAATTATCAGCTATCTCTGGATGTTTGTCATAATTTTGAATACCATCAAATCTTATATCTGATTCTGACATCATATAACCCTGACCCTTTTCTTGTCTTGCCAAAAGTACTTGTGCTGTATCCACATTTCTATCATCATGAGATTCTATTATTCTCCCGTTTTCTAATTGAATGTTTTCCATAATATATCTTAGAATTTATAGTTTATAAATCTTTCTATTTTGTTACTACCGCAAAATTAATAATATATACTAACCCGCCAACAAAATAGAAAACTATTGCGGGAGATTATGTGTTAAAATATAAATAAGTTAAGGATAATACTAGCGGGTTAGTATATTTTGAATTACTCTCTTAAATTTTCTTTTTGACACGACAACTCAAAACTTAAAAACTATCAATCCTATTTATATTTGTATGGAAGAAAAATTGGTTGTTGAATCTTTGTCGCCGATGGAACGGAGTGTTTTGCCTAAGTTGGGTGGAGAGTTTTTGGGCATCGAAGATGTTTTGGATAAGACGGGTTTGGATAAGACTACGGTTTTGAGGGCTGTGGGATTTTTGGAAAATAAAGGTTTGGTTGAGGTTGAGAGTTCGAAAAAGAAGGTTGTTATTTTGGGTATTTTGGGTATTAATTATTTAAAGAAGGAATTGCCTGAGCGGATATTGTTGAATAAGTTGACTAATAATAAAACTATTCCGATTGGGGAGATAAAGAATGTTTGTGGCTTGAATGATAATGAGGCAAGGATTGCGTTGGGAACTTTAAAGAAGAAGGCGTTGGTTGATATTAAGCAGGGGAAATTAAGTTTGAATGCGAGACCTGATGAGATGGCGAGTAAGATGATTGAGGAGATTTTTATGGAGAAGTTGCCGATGGATTTTGATGAGATTGTAGATTTAGATAAATTGGCGTTTGAGAATTTAAGGGGACGAAAAGATATTGTTGAGATTGAAGAACAAAAAACTATGAAGGTTAGGTTGACAGATTTGGGCAGGAAGATTGCTGGGATGGATTTGGATGAGAATTTGTTGGAGGCGTTAACGCCAAAGATTTTGAAGCAGAATACATGGAAGGGGAAAAAATTTCGTCGGTATGATTTGACTTCGCCTGTGCCGAGGGTTTATGGGGGGAAGAGGCATTTTGTGAATCAGGCGATTGATTATGCGAAGTCGATTTGGTTGGAGATGGGCTTTAAGGAGATGTCGGGGAATATGGTCGAGACTGGTTTTTGGGTTTTTGATAGTTTGTTCACGGCGCAGGACCATCCGGTTCGTGAGATGCAGGATACATTTTATTTGAAGGGTTTGAATGGGAAAATTCCGGAGCGAGAAAAGAAAAAAGTAGAGTGTGTTTTGTCGAATGTTCAAAAGGCGCACGAGGGTGGGGTTGATGGGTCGAAGGGTTGGCAGTATTCGTGGAATGAAGAGGACGCGAAAAAAGTTTTGTTGAGGACACATACGACTTGTTTGTCTGCTCGGAAGTTGATAGAGATTGGGAAAACTGGGGAATTCCCAGCTAAGTATTTTGCTATTGGAAAATGTTTTAGAAACGAGACTGTGGATTGGTCGCATGGTTTTGAGTTTAACCAGACTGAAGGGATTGTCGTTGATGAGAATGCAAATTTTAGACAGTTGCTTGGATATTTAAAACAATTTTTTGGGAAGATGGGTTATGATAAATTAAGAATTAGACCGGCATATTTTGCGTATACCGAACCGAGTTTGGAGATTGATGTTTGGCATCCAGTACATAAAAAATGGTTAGAGCTTGGCGGGGCTGGGATGTTTCGACCTGAGGTTACGATTCCGATGTTTGGGAAGCATATTCCTGTGTTAGCGTGGGGACCTGGGTTTGATAGAATTATTACGCAATTCTTTGGGATTAATGATTTGAGGGAACTTAATAAAAATGATTTAAATAAATTAAGAGAGACGAAATTTTGGCGTAGCCAAAATTAGGGATTAGGGATTTGGTATTGGTGAAGTGTTGCGCTCCTTGTTCGCGCTTGTGAAATAAGATGGAGAAAAAATAAATACTATGAGATATTGGAAGAAGTAGATGGAAAAAATTTATTATGTGCATGGATGGGCAAGTGATATAGTTAGTCCCGCTTGGATTCCATGGTTAAAAGAAGAATGTAAAAAAAGGGGAATTGAATTTGTGGCTTTTGAAATGCCGAATCCTACTGAGCCAAAGATTAATGAATGGGTAGAATTTTTGAGGAGTAATGTGGGAAAATTGAATGAGGAGACTTTTTTCTTGGGGCATAGTATTGGATGTCAGGCGATTTTAAGATATCTTGAGAAGTTACCTGAAAACGAAAAAATAGGTGGATGTATTTTTGTGGCAGGTTGGTTTAATTTATTAGAGAGTGCTTATGAGGAAGAGGAAGATAGAAAGATTGCTAAACCTTGGATAGAAACTCCGATTGATTTTGAGAAAATTAAGAAACACACTAATAATTTTTTGGCAATTTTTTCGGATGATGATTATTGCGTGCCGATAGATGATTCAGATTTGTTTAGAGATAGATTAAATGCAAAAATAGTTATCAAGCATGGTGAGGGACATTTTGAGGATACTGAAAGAATAGATGAAATTTTGGAGGACAGTTTGGAGCTTTCCGATGAAGTTGTTGCTGAAATTGAAAAATCGCGACAGAGACCGAAAAGTGAATTTGTATCTCAAGAAGAGGTAGAAGCAGAATTTCTTAATCCTATTAAACATAGGAAAAACGCTTACAAAAAATGACAATATTAACATTAAATAGAAAAGAACTTGAAAAGAGAATTGGGAAAATTACGGCAGAGCTGGAAAAGAGAATTACTGATATGGGGACGCCGATTGAAGAGGTAACGAGCTCTGAAGTTTCGGTTGAGGTTTTTCCGAACAGGCCCGACTTGTTGTCTATGGGGAATTTTGCGAGGGCGGTTAATCAGTTTAATGGGAAGGGGAAGGTTGCGAGTTTTAAAATAAATAAACCGGAAAAAAACTATGATGTGATAATTGATAAATCTGTGAAGGCTGTGCGTCCTCGGACTGTTTGCGCAATTATTAAAAGGATGAAATTTAATGAAGAGAAAATTAGGGAGATTGTTGATATGCAAGAAAAGTTGCATAATTCGCTCGGGCGGAAAAGGCGAAAGCTGGCGATTGGAATTTATCCGTTGGACAAGATTGCTTTGCCGATTAGGTTTGTTGGGAGAAAACCAGAGGAGATTAAATTCCAGCCGTTGGAATCGGCGAAGGAAATGACTGGGCGGCAAATTTTGCGTGGACATCCGACCGGACGAGAGTATGCACATTTGTTAGAGGAAGCTGATGTATTTCCTATTTTTATTGATGCTGAGGATGAGATTTTAAGTATGCCGCCAATTATTAATTCGAAAAAGACTGGTCGTATTGACGATAGCACGAAAGATATTTTTGTTGAGTGTTCGGGGCATAATTTGGCTTATTTAAAAAAGTGTTTGAATATTATTGTTGCGAATCTTTCGGAGATGGGTGGAAAGGTTTATGCAATGAATATTAGGGATGGAAAAGATGGGAATTTTATTTCGCCGGATATGTCTGCTGAGGAATTGAATTTTGACATTAAAGACATTGAGAAGACACTTGGGATTGAGTTGAAGGAGAAAGATGTTAAGAGTTATTTGGCGAGGATGGGAATCAATGCCAAGAGCATCGGTGGTCGGGGGGTCGGAGTGTCGGGGGGTCGGAAGATGGTGGCAGAGATTCCTGCGTATCGGACTGATATTTTACATTGGATTGATTTGTCGGAAGAAATTGCGATTGCTTATGGTTACGATAATTTTGTGCCGGAGATTCCCAGTATTTCGACAATTGCTTATGAAAATCCCGTTGATAAAATGAAAAGAACGATTGGAAATATTTTGGCGGGGCTTGGACTTTTAGAGACCTCGTCGTTTCATTTGACTACCAAGAAGAATATTAAAAAAATGCATTATGATTTTAACGATTTTATTGAGGTTGAGGAATCTAAGACGGAGCGGGATGTTTTGAGGATGGACATGCTGACGAACTTGTTGCAAATAGCTTCGGAAAATTCGGATGCATCTTATCCGCAGAAAACTTTTGAGATGGGGAGAGTATTTTCACGTTGTGAAAATACGGAGGGTCGGAGGGTCGGAGGTCGGAGGGTCGGAGGAGATGGGAGAGGAAACACCCACTACCTACTACCGACTGCCGAATGCCGAGGGGAACGGGGGGTCGGATGCTCTGAGACGGGGGTTTTGGAAGAAGAGAGATTGGCGATTTGTCTGATTGATGAGAGTGTTAATTTTACTGAGTTGAAACAGGTGTTGGATTATTTGTTTAAAATGTTGGATGTTGAATATTCTATTGAGGCAGTTGAGAATTCAAATTATATTATTGGAAGATGTGGGAAAATTATTGTTGATGGTAGGAATGTTGGATTTATTGGAGAGATTGCGCCGAGAGTTTTGAAGAACTGGAAGATTAAAATGCCCGCTGTAGCTTTGGAAATTGAGATGGGGTTTTTGTAGTTTGGAGGAAGATTTTGTTTCAATAAACTTATAAACTTCTTGTCCTAATTAGTCGAATGGTGAAGGTGTTGCATATTGTTTCTGTGATTGTGGTGATTTTGATTGTTGTTGTGGGGGTGGTTTTTCTTTTTGGGGATGAGGTTTTACAAATGCGTGATAGTGAGAAGCCGTTGGAAAGCGATTCTAATCCAGAGAGTGTCGAGGAGGTTAGTGGTATAGATGGAGAAGATTCGGAAGAGGTGATAGCAGATGTTGACGAGGTGGGAGGAGTTGGAGGTTCGAGTGCAGATGGAGAAGATTCGGAGGATGTGGCTAAAGGAACTAATTGTAAAATGCAACAAATTCAATATTCTTTGAAGAATTTTAAGAATAGTGTTGAGTGTACGAATGTGGGAGCTGATGGATGCATAAAATTGGTTGTAAATTGTTCTGTGGAAGTTTATAATCTTGATAGGGACGCTGAGGGTATTTTCGAGATAAGATATTCTTTGGTTGATTCAAATGATGAGGAGTTGGATTTTGAGTTGGTTCAGAAAAATGTTAGATTTGATGTACCTGAGATTTTTTCCGCCGAGTTTATTAGGAGTGATATGTCGGGTGTTGATGAGGATTTGACTTGTCCTTTTACTATGGAAACGATTCCTACAAAAGAGGTTTGTAGTTGAGTGTGTTTAATCAAAGTAGCTTCTGTTTTGCGATGTGTCGTTTTCTTCAAAGTTCGCTTCGAAATTTTCGATAAGTTTATAGATTCTCAACTTGAGTTCTTGCCACGTGCTGAATGTTTCGTTGACAAATTTTACTTCAATATCTTCTTTGTAAATTGTGTCGAGCTTCATTGCTTCTATTTGTATTTTGGATAGCATTTTATAGATTTCTTTCACGATGTTTTTATTTTTGTCTGAGCTGTTTCTTAAAATTGAAAATACAAACATAGGGGGAGCGTTCGGATTAATTAGAGTTTCGAATAAATGGAGGTATGCTGTGATTTTTTCATTGATTGCTCTTCGGATTTCTCTTATTAGAAAAATTGATTCTTTGTCTGCGATTTTTTCGATATCAAAATCTTCTGCTAATTTTTCAAACTTGGGTAAGTCGTGTTTTTGTTTTAGTTCGTCGTATGCCGCTTTAAAGTCAAATTTATCGTTTTCCATTATTTAATTTTGGTGAGAGGGTTTATAAATTTAGGGGAGATAAATATTTTATGCCGCCTTGGCTCAGTTGGTAGAGTACGATTGAAAATCATTCACGGACCATCTGCGCCTGTTATGCCGCCTTGGCTCAGTTGGTAGAGTACGATTGAAAATCATTCACGAACCATCTGCGCCTGTTATGCCGCCTTGGCTCAGTTGGTAGAGCGTTACATTGGTAATGTAAAGGTCCCGGGTTCGACTCCCGGAGGTGGCTTATTTTTTTTCTTCGTCGCTATTGTTTATCTTTATGGCATTTCCGACCAGGGTTGTGGTATCAGTACCGATGTTCCAAAGATTTGATGCTGTCTGCCCTATCCAGCCGAAATAGATATAGGCTGAGTGGACGATGCCCCGGGGTGAAGTTAAATTGACTTTGTCTGAGGAGAAAATACCTACCATTGAAAAATAGATTAAAAGTCCGAGTATAATTAGTATAGCAATTTTGACCTTGTGGGCGTGGTGTTCTACTTTAATGTACCATAATCCGATTAGTACGAACAGTGCTATTATTATCCATTGAATAATTGTCATGTATTATAAAGGAATTCGAGTTATAAAAATGTTTTTATATTAAGAAAACCTTGAATTTTCATGAAGAGAGGATGTAAAATTTATTTATTTCGGCATGGACGACGAAAGATTGTGTCTTTCGCGGGGTTCGGAATTACCCTCACAAATATAAGGGAAATACCCTCACAGATAAAAAGGAGAGACAGGTTGGGGCAGACCCATCAGGTTGGGGCAGACCCTCGGAGGGTCGGAGGGTCGGAGACTTGTTCGATTGAGCTATTTTTTGAGGAGAGTGGATGTTATGTTTAGGAAAAGAAAGAAATGCAAAATTTATTTGTTCCGACATGGACAGACGACATTCAATCGGGATGGACGATTTACTGGGCAAAAGGAGGCGAGATTGACGGCGGAAGGTCGGAAGCATGCAGAGAAGATTGCCAGAAATTTAAAAGATAAAAAGTTTGGGGTGGCGATCCGAACGAGATTATCCAGGTCTAAGGCAACTTTGAAACCTGTTTTAAAATTTCATTCTGAGTGTAAAATTATTTTAGAAGATGACAGAATGATTGAGCGAAGTTATGGTGAATTGGAGGGAATGACGCATGAGCAATTTGTGGATAGGATTGGTGAACAGAGTTATGATTTGCGAGTTCAGGGGGATGCGATTGAAAATCTTGCGCCGAAGTTAAGAGATAAGGTTGAGGAATTTTTAGGAAAGGAAGAATATAAAGCGATTCATCGAGGGTATAAGGTTGCGGCGCCCGGTGGGGAATCATTTGCTGATGTCGAAAAAAGAGTGAAGTCATTTATTAAGGATTTGAAAAAATTTATGAGAAAAAATAAAGTTAATGTTGCGATTTCTGCACATGGGAATTCGATTAGGTTGTTTAGAAAAATTATGGAAAGGGCGCCAAAAAAGAGCGTTGTGAACTGGTTTATTCCTTACGATAAAGTTTTTGAATATTCGGTTTAGAATCTCGTCAAGTTTAAATAGTAGAATATCTATTAGGGTTTATGAAAGGAGGTTTAAAATGAAAAGAATAAATGTATTATTTTTGATGGCGTTTCTAATAGTAGGAACTTTGGGTTTTGTTGTAGCCGAGGATAGTTTGGGAGAAGCTGATATTCCGGAAGCTAAAAAAATAGGATTTTTTGAAAATATGTTTGATAATGTAGGACTGGCTTTTACTTTCAACAAGGAAAAGAAAATCGCACGGGCTTTGGAATTAGCAGAGAAGAGATTGGCTGAGGCTGAGGCACTTGTGGAAGAAAGTCCGGAAGAAGCTGAGAGGGCTCAGGAGAGATATAATGATTTTATTGCGAAAGCCGAGAAAGTTTTGGAAAAGATTTCAGATGCTAAAGCTGAAAATGAAAATCTTTCGATAGATGAGATGGAAAAAATGGCGCGAATTCAAAATCAGTTCGAGCGACACAGGGAACAGACAGCAAAAATCTATACTCGTGCTCTTGAAAGATTTGAGAAAAACAATGCTAGTGATGAAAAGATAGAAAGGTTTGAAAACTTTTATGACAGGGCATTGAATCGCAGCGATAAAATGGAAGAGAAAATCCTTCAAAAGAGAGAGGCTGCTATAAAGCGACATAAGGTTTTAGCTGAAAAATCTGATGAGGAGATTGAAAGTATCTTAGAAGAGATTGAGGAGAGAGAAGGTTTAACTGAAGCTCGGGAACAGAGAGTGGAAAGAGCGGAAGTGCGAGTTCAGAAATTTGCGGTTATGAAGCAAAAAAATGTCGAGAGGATTCAAGCGCGTCTTAATGAAACAGATTTGACCGAGGCACAGAGAGAGCAAATTACTAATAGGGTTGAAATTGCTACTCAAAGAGCTCAAGAATTTGAAATCCAAACTCGTGAAAGAATTGAGGCTTACAAAGATGTGGGGATTTCTGTTTTAGAATCTTCTACGGAAAAGTTAATGGAGAGCGATGCTTTGAATAGTGTTGTTAGTTGAGGATTAGATAAATAATAATTTCCTAAATAAATATAGTTTTTATTTTAAGCCCTTCGGGGCTTTTTGAATTTTTTGAATTAATTTAATTTTTTGAGTATTGTCCGATTAGGGTTGAATTTGCAAGGACGTGATTCTTCATCGACTCGGTTATTTTTGATAGGGATGTCATTTTAGGGAGTTTGAGTTTTTTATCGAGAGCATATATTTTGAAATGATAATTGTGAATGCCCGTTCCAGCTGGAGGGTTTGGTCCTCCGTATGATGGTTTTTTGTAGGTGCTTTCGCCGGGTATTCCGATGGTTGAATTTTCAGGAATTTCTACAATGTCACCCTCGACGGGAATGTCAAATATTATCCAGTGCACCCAAGTATAACCGCAAACACGCCGTGCGTCCGGGTCATCGACTATTAAAACGAGAGATTTTGTTTCTTTTGGAATTTTAGAAATTTTTAGTTGAGGATTTATATCTTTGCCGTCGGCTGTGTAATCTGCTGGTATTTTTTCGTTGTGTGCAAACGCGGGGCTTTGGATTTTCATTGAATTAGCAAGTGAAGGTAGTATAAAAATTTTCTTGTTGGTGGGGTATGGTGCGTGGGGGGGAAATTTAAAAGCGATTAAAGTTTTAATAATAGATGGAGATTGCTGACGGAGTTTATAAAATCAAAGGGAATGGAAATGTTTATGTAATTCTTAAGCCTGTGCCGGTGGTTATTGATGCGGGCGGTATTACTGAGAGGTCGCATATTAAAAAAGAAATTGAAAAGATTATTCCTTTAGAAAAAATTAAAATTGTTTTATTGACGCATCTGCATTATGACCACGTCGGGAATGTCGAGTTATTTCCTAATGCGAAAATCTATGCTGATGATGAGGATATAGAAGATTGTAGGTATAATTCAAAAGAATTTAATTTTTATGTATCCGAAGAGGTTGATGAAATTTTGAAAAAGGAATTAATTTCTTTGCCTGTTGAAATTGGTGGCTTGAAAATTATTAAGGTTCCTGGGCATACTCGGGGAAGTGTTGCGTTTTTGGATAAAGAAAGAAAGATATTATTTTCTGGCGACACACTTTTTGCGAATGGGATTATTGGAAGAACGGACTTGCCAAATTCGGTTTCCGAGAAAATGGATGAGAGTGTTGCGAAATTGGTTAAGATGATTAAGGAGGGCGAGTTGTTGCTTTGCCCGGGGCATGGGTATTAAAGCTATGTATTTGGTATTTGGAAAATAATATAAAGGTTAAAATATTAAATAATTAATATGGATGAACAAATAAATAATTTTGTCGATGCTCCAAAAGAGCCTTTAAATAATAATACACTCAAAATAATTTTGACTATCTTAGGAATTTTTCTTGTCGTCGGGATTGGCATATTAGCTTTTATTTTCTTAAACAATCCAGAACCAGTTGGAAAATGTGGCGACGGAATTTGCGATGAATTTGAAAAACAAAATCCTCAAGTGTGTCCAGGAGATTGTGAACCATCATCTACAAGAATCTGTATGAATAATTGTGTGAGAGGTAATGTTTCCCTGAAGCATATTCGCTTTTGTAAAGACGAGTGCGGGATTAAACCAATCAAACCAAACTGCCCCGAAGGAAGCGTATTTAATTTTACTCAAAAAAAATGTGTGTTCACACCAGAATCATTGGCTACCTGTCCCGAAGGTTATGTATATAATGAAGATACAAATAAGTGTGAGTGGACTCCAGATTTGATAATAATCTGTCCAGAAGAATATGACTATAATGAAGGGACTGAGATGTGTGAGTATGTTTATTTGATTGAAGAAAAAACTTGCTCCGAACTTGGCGGTGATATTTGTTTGTCGTCGGAAAGTTGTTCTGGTTCTTTGCTGAATGCAAGTGATAGCGACGGGTGTTGTGGGGGAGAGTGCCAAACTTTGACAAGTGATTATGAAGATTCTCCTTTTGGGATTAATGAAGGTCTGGATTACGGACATCTTATTTTTAAAGGAGCTATCGATGACAAAATAAAAGAATATATTGAAAATAATGCTTTATTATTAGAAGAATTAAATTTAGGTCTGATTAGATTAAACAAATATCCTTTTAGATGGGGTGAAATTGAAGCAACCCAGAATAATTTTAATTGGGATTTGCCGGATTATATAGTTCAGAAAAGTCAGGAAAATAATTTTGGTTTTGTTGGCAATATACGCATAGATGACAGATGGGCGACAGGATATGTGCCTAATGATTGGCAACATTACAAATCGTTTGTAAAAAAAGTAGTGGAACGATATGACGGTGATGGAGTTGATGACATGCCCGGACTCACTAACCCAATAAAATATTGGGAGATTGAAAACGAACCCAGTCTGAAACTTGACGGTAATTGGTTAATTCAGCCAGAAAAATATTTTGAACTTTTAAAAAATGGATATAACTCCATAAAAGAAGCGGACAATGAAGCGAAGGTTTTAATTGCAGGGTATGACCATATTGGTTGCGCTGAACCTGAACATCTAGAACAAGTATTTGAACTCGGGGCAGACAGTTATTTTGACATAATGAATATCCATATTTATCCGCCAACAGATTATGTCGGCATTGTTGCCAATTACATAACATGTTATCAAGACAAAATGCGAGAATATGGTATTTCGAAACCCTTATGGATAACGGAGACCGCTACTTGCAGTGAATTAACTGAAAGCAATTTTTGTAAAGTGAAAGCTTCAGAAAAAATGCAAGCTCAAAGTGTTATAACTATTTCTGTCTCAGCATTTTCTCTTAGTGTTGATAAAATATTCTGGCATACTCTTAGAGACGGTCCAAATATTCTGGGCACAGGAATCGGCGGATACACTTTTTCTTCATTAGTTGAATATAATGATAACCCTAGAACAGACGATATTAAAAAACCAGCTTTCTATACATACAAACTTATGATAGATAAACTGGATTATTTTGATTCGGTTGAAACAATAGAACGGGGAATGTATAAATTTAGTTTTTCTGATAAAAACCCAGTTTATGTTTTATGGTCTGACACAGATAAAACAGTTGATTTAAGCCAATATATTTATTCGTCAAATGTCAAAGTAACTCATATAATTGAACTACAAGGGCAGACTGAACCAGAAACAGAAACAATGTTTACGACAGCGATTCCTGTTAGTGAGAGTCCTATGTTTATTGAAGCAAATTAATATAAATGACAAAATAAACTTTTATGGAATACAAAATCAAAAATCTAAAACTAAAAAATCGATTTTTACTTGCGCCGATGTTGGAGCCGAATGATATTGCGTTTCGTTTGCTTTGTAAGAAAGCTGGGTGCGGGCTGACTTGGACAGGAATGGTTTCGCCGTTGTCAAAACAGAAAATGGACTTGGATGATAAACCTGCGGTGCAATTGTTTGGGAATAGCGCGAGAGGAATTAAAAGTTTTATTAAAAAATATGACAAGGATGTCTCGCTTTGGGATTTTAATTTGGGGTGTCCGTCGAAGCTGTCGAGAAGGTTGTCGTACGGGGCGTTTATGCATAGTGATTTTGAGATGATTGAAGAAATTTTGAAAACGATGCGTGAGGCGACAAAAAAGCCGATTAGTATTAAATTGCGGAAGTCTGGGCAAGCGATTGAAATTGCAAAGTTGGCGGAGAAATATGTCGATGCGATTGGGATTCATGCGAGGACGATTGAGCAGGGTTATTCTGGTGATGTGGATTATGATTTTGCTTTGAAATTAAAGGTGGCGGTTGGTATACCGGTAATTTATTCGAGTGTGCCCAAGGGCATACCCTCACAGATACAAGGGAAAGATAAGTTGGGGCAGACTCTACCTTCTGCCCAGATGGCATCCGCTGGTGCGGACAAGGTCGGTAATGTTAATGTGGGTAAATATAGAAAGATTTTGAAAGATTTTAATTTCGTGTTTGTCGGGCGGGAAGCAATTGGAAATCCTAATATTTTTTCTAAATTGAGTGGGAGCGAATTAAGGGTTGGATTTAAAGATTATTTGAAGTTAGCTAAAAAGTATAAATTATTTTTCAGGCAGATTAAATATCAGGCGATGAATTTTACTAAGGGGTTGGAAGATGCAAAAAACTTGAGGAAGAGGTTGGTTGAGGCGAAGAGTGTTGGAGATATTGAAAGGGTGATGGGAAAGAAATAAATAGGCAGATAGAAAATTAAAAAAATATTTTTTCAGCAATTCTTTATCTTCCATCTTTTTTACATCTCTAAAAAATAATGTTATACTATTATATCGATTATGGTGCCAAGATTTTTTTTGATTTTAGCAGGTTTGTTATTTAATAGACTCCTTCTTACTAAATTCTCATATGTTTGATTAATTGTTTCATCTATTATTTCATCATATTCAGATTGAAGGATATATCTATCATTATGATTTACCATTTGAGTTATTCCTTCCGACACTATGTTATCTACACTACATGTATTTGAACTATTTTTCCTGTACAAATTTTCTCCAATTTTCTCCCAGTTCTTTATTTGGTATTCTCCCATAAAAATATAGGCAATATTAAGTTTATAAATGTTACTACTGCAGAGTATTAGTTTATCTGGTGACGAAAACAAATAAATAGAGTTTTTGCGTGTGTTTGACATGGTTTGGAAATTGGTTGGAGCGAAGAATGTTGAGGAAGTTGAGAGAGTAATGAAATAGGGACTGAATTTGCAATTAAGATTAGAAGACTGTAAAATATATATTGTGTGACAATAATTCTTTATAAGTGTGAATCTTTGTGAAAAGTATGATGTTGGAATTAAATGTAAATAATAACTTTTTATAATGGATGTCACAGACCCATTTGGAATTACAAAACAAGTTAGTTTATTAGAATCTATCACACATGGTCTTTCAGAGGCGTATAGATTAGATTTAGAAACAGAATTAGTGAAGGAATCGGTCACTTCGCAAAAAGATAATCTCGGAACATTTATTGTTCAAAAATTAAGTTGCTATGACTGGGCTAAGAATCCTGAAGATTATTTTTACACGTTGAAATATGAACAGTATAATTTACCTAAAGATTTAAAATATAAAGAAAGAGATTTTGGAATAATATTACCTATCCCACATCAGGCACTTATTGGAAACAATTTTGTAGATGATTTTATATTTCAATTGGCATCTGGTGTATTAAACAAGAGGGGATATTCTGTTTCCTTCGAGATAGACGATACTTATAATCTTATTAAAATCGCTCAACAAAAAAGAAGCAAATAATTATACGAGTAATGAAAAGGAATAAATAGAGTTCTTGCGTGTGTTTGATATGGTTTGGAAATTAGTTGGAGCGATGTTGATGTTGTTTGTGCTGATATTTTCTTTTGCGTTTGTTTATCAGAATTTGCCACAGGAGCCTGTTGAAATGAAAGCAAGTGAGATTATGCCTGAGATTTTTGAAGTAGTTGATTATGGGACGACGCCTGTTTTTGCAGAGAATATGAGATTTAATCACAATATTATTTCTTATTTTATTGAAGATGAGTGTGTGAAAGTCCGACGGGATGCGATGATTGAAGCGTTTGATATTTTTGCTGAGAAAATGAATTTAATTTCTTTTTATGAAGTTGAAAATAAAGATGTGGCAGATATTCAGGTTGGATGTTCGGATGAATATATTGAGATTGGCGAGAGATTATTTGTAGCAGGGGAGGGCGGACCTTCGAGGATAATTAATACAAGTGTGTTCAAGACAATTGAGAAAGGGAAAATTATATTGTATAATAATCCGCAATGCGATTATCCCGTCGTGGAGTTACACGAGTTGTTGCATGTTTTTGGATTTGATCATGTGGATGACCCGAGTAGTATAATGTATAATGTTTCGAGATGTAATCAGAGGATTACACCGGATATGATTGAATTGATTGATAAACTGTATTCGATTGAGCCGTTGGCGGATGCGGTTATAGAGGAGTTGGTGGCAGTGAAGCGAGGGAGGTATGTGGATTTTAATATTACGGTTTTGAATGAGGGACTTATAGGAATTGATTCAATTAGTTTGACGATTGTTGCCGGCGGTAAGGAGATTCAGGTGATAGATTTAGGGGAAATTGATATCGGGTATGGTCGAACTTTGCGAGCGACGAATATTAAATTGCCGTCGAGGAATGTGGAAAAAATTGATTTTATTATTGATAATAATAATGTCGTTAGAGAGTTGAATGAAAATAATAATTTTGTGGAGATGGTTATTGAGTCTCAATAAAACTTAAAAGGCTAGTGTTGGTAATTTTTTTATGAAAGAGGATTTAGAGTACGTTAAGATTTTAAAAGCGTTGATGGAATTGCCGTTTCAGGTTGGGAAAAATTTGTTGGTGGATTTTTTAAATGGGAATTATAAGAACCCTTCGGTAATAAAGAATCGGCTGGACGAGTTGGATGGCTTTGAAAGTTTGCTTTGGAATAAAGATAAAATAATTAGGGAAATAGATAGGTTGGTAGCTAATGGAATGATTGATTTTGTGGTGAGTGATTATAATAAATTTGTGAAGGTTTTGTCGTTGACAATTAAGGGGCAGAACGAGATTGCAAATCCTACCTTGCCCGGAAAAAAATTGGCGAATAAAGTAGAGTTTAAAAAAACTGAGATTAGTGAGGATGACCGTGTGAGGTTTAAGGAATTGGATAGTTTTTTGGGATGGTTTAATGATGAACAGAAAAAAGCGATTATTTCGGAGAGTTCCAATATGCTTTGTGTTGCTGGTGCGGGTTCGGGGAAGACTACTGTGCTAACGAAGAGGATTGAGTTTTTGGTAAAATATAAGGGGGTTGATGCTTCGAAGATTCTGGCGATTACGTTTACGAGAAAGGCAAGAAGAGAAATGCAGAGGCGGCTTGATGAGTTGGGAATTGATGGGATTGCGGTGCATACTTTTAATTCGTTTTGTGAGGGGATTTTGAGAAGGCATGGGGCAAAAATTTATGGTCGGACAATTCGGATGCAGAGTTATGGAGATAAGATTCTTGCGATAAATATGGCGTTGGCGTCGGTGGGGTTAGATATGGAAGAGGTGGTGAGCGATTATTTTACTTCAGCTCAGAGGAAATTTAAGACAAGAAACCAGATGGCGAATAGTTTTATGCATGATTGTTTTTCGGTGATAGATTATTTTAAGGTGACTGGTATGGATGAGTATGATTTTAGTAAGAATGCCGATGTGAAGAATAAGGATAATGCGAGGATGATTTATCAGATTACTCGATATTTAAAAGAGCATATGGCGACGCAAGGGCTGAGAGATTATACCGATCAGATTATTGATACGATTAAATTTTTTGAGAGTGTTCCGGACGATGTGCCAAGATTTGAGCATATTTTGATTGATGAATATCAGGATGTGAACGCGTTGCAGATTAAGTTGATTGATTTGCTCCTGAGCGCCACACGTGGCATACCCTCTAAGTTGGGCACTTCTGACGAAGTTCCGTTTTCATCGGTCGCACGTAATAGTGTACCCTCTAAGTTGGGAACTTCTGACGAAGTTCCGTTTTCATCGGGCAATTTGTTTGCGGTTGGAGATCCGCGGCAATCGATTTTTGGGTGGAGGGGTTCGGATGTAAATTATATTGTGGATTTTGGGAAGAGCCATAAGGATGTTGAGATTATTCATTTGATGAAAAATTATCGGAGTGCGAGGGAAATTGTTGAGTTTATGAATCATTCTATTAGGAAAATGGGATTGCCTGATTTGGAACACCACAATGAATTTAGCGATGTTAAAATTCGGATTTTGGATTTTGAGAATGAGGGGGCGGAGCGGGAGTTTGTTATAGAAAATATTGTTAATTCGGATATGTCTGATAAAGAAATTTTTGTTTTGGCGAGGACGAATCGGCAGTTGATGGAGTTGTCGCAGTTGATGAAAGCGAGAGGGATTGGTCACGTTATGCGATCTGATGATCAGGTAAATGGTGGGCGGTTGAAAATTGAGGGAAGACGGAAAGTGGGGAATATCACTTTGGCGACGGTGCATGCCATTAAGGGGCTGGAAGCGAAGAAGGTTTTTGTAATTGGGGCGAACGAGCAGAATTTTCCGTGCAAGGCTTCGGACCATCCTGCGATTGAGATAGTGAAGATAGATGATTATAACAAGGAAGAAGAAGAGAGGCGGTTGTTTTATGTGGCAATTTCGAGGGCGAAGGAAATTTTGTATGTGACTTATTCGGGAAAGAAGCCGAGCTATTTTATTAATGATGAGATGAGGAAGTTGGGGTGAGGTTAGGGGTCGGTGGTCGGTGGTCGGACGCTACCCTCACAGATATAAAGGAGAAACAGGTTGGGGCACACTGTTCGCTGGTCGGTAGTCGGGGGTCGGGGGAACGTTCTCGGAGACAGGGCTTTTGAGAGTGGCGGTTCTGAGTTCAAAGAGCGAAGCGGTGGGTCTGCCCCAACCTATTTCTCTTTTATATAGGTGAGGGTACTCAGTTCTAAGTTCTGGGAGGGGAGAACAACATTTCTTTTCTAAGTTTAATTAAATCTTTTTTCTATTTTATGTAGCCCATAACCACAACCTTTAAATATATGTAGCCCCTAACTATTTTATGGTTTATGTTGAAAAGTTTAAATTAAAAGGCAATGATTATTACAGACTTGTCCACAACATTCGTGTTGAAGATAAAATAATTCATAAAACAAAATATCTCGGAAAGAAAATTCCTCCGAAAAAAAAGCTTGAGAAAATTGAAAAGGAATTTTTGAAGGAGATTAGCAGGAAGGGAACTAAATATTTTTCTCAAAAAGAGTTGGAGCAGATAGAAAATAAGAAAGAAAAATATGTCAAAGAGTCAAAAAAGTTGAGCAATATTGAGAAAAAGAAGAAACTGGAGGAATTTATGATTAGGTATACTTACGATAGCAGTAAACTTTCGGGGGTAGACATTACTTTAAGGCAGACTTTTTTAATTTTAAAAGAGGGAGTTATTCCAAAAGAATTTAGGAATTTGAGAATTGTGAGGGAAATTGAAAATCATGAAAAGGGATTTATGCTGATTACTAAATATAAGGGGATTTTTGATTTAAGGTTTGTTAAAAAACTTCATAAACTTTTAATGAAGGGAGTTGGTGGGGAGATTGCAGGAAAACTTAGAAGTGAGTTAAAAAGAAACGTTCAAATTGCGGGCACTCCTTACATTCCTCCCAAATGGAATGAATTAGAAAAGGAAATAAAAAACTTTTTTTTGTGGTATAAAAATAATAATAGGAAACTGCATCCGTTGGAGTTAGCTTCGTTAATCCATTTAAAATTAATTTCTATGCAAATATTTGTAGATGGTAACTCGAGGTTATCAAGACTTTTAATGAACTGGATTTTGTGGAAAAAAAGTTATCCTCTAATAGATATTCCTGTTGAAGATTTAGAAAATTATTACAATGCCTTAGATTATTATCAAATAGAAAAAGATGATAAACTGTTTGTTAAATATATTTTGAAGAAATATTTGGCTTAGGGATTCTTCGAATTCCAATTTGAACAAATCCCTTACGCTCTCGCCTCGGCTGTGCATGAAATTCTCCGAATTCCAATTTGAACCGTTCAAATCCCTAAAACAAAACGCTCCGTCCTCGGTCTGCTGGCATGATTGTTGAGACAATCCAATTTGAACAAATCCCCAAAAACAACATGCTCTGTCTGGGGATAGAATAACCGAAAGGGGAGTGATTGTTTTATTCATCCCAATATCTCTTTTTTTCCCTTAGCTCCTAATCCTGCCCAAACACCAATAAAAAATAATATCGTTCCAATACTCATGGCAATCCAGGCGTAATCAACTCCCAATCTAAGGAAATGAATTTGAGCACATTTTTCTTGACTATTAAATGCGATTTGTGCAACTGAACCAATCTCCAGTGTATGTCCCATAACCTCAATTTTGGCATTACAAATATTGTCTGCCATTCTAATGTCTTGCGCATTGGGCATAATAATTATACTAAAAGATATTCCAAGCATAAACAAAATAAATCCTGTAGCCCTAAACATTATTCTTTGGTGTTTATTCATAAGATATTCATACAATCAATCCTTAAAAATGTTTAGAAACGCTCCGTCCTCGGCTGTGCATGCAATTCTCCGAATTCCAATTTGAACTGTTTCAAATCCCTACGCTCCGTCCTCGGCTGTGCATGCAATTCTCCGAATTCCAATTTGAACTGTTCAAATCCAGGAAAGTATAGGTCATTCTTTGAATGACCTGTACGCTCCGTCCGAATAGACAGACAAAGTGTCTAATTTTTAGTGTGTAACTTTGACACAAAATTACACCCCGCAAATCAGACAAAATGTCCTTACGCTCCGTCCGGGATTTGAACCCGGGTCACCACCGTTCTCCAAATGAATCTCAGGAGAGATTTAAGCAGTTACCCAAGAGGGTATGAAGTTTATCATCTCATCGACTAAAACTTCCCACTTAATATGAGAGGGTGGGATCCTTGGCCACTAGACTAACGGAGCATAATAGAAAAGAAACAATGCGACTTTTA
Organism: archaeon; assembly: GCA_030605415.1. Lineage (GTDB taxonomy): Archaea > Nanobdellota > Nanobdellia > Pacearchaeales > GW2011-AR1 > JAGVXH01. Next base: position 35,721 of record JAUWIJ010000004.1, read on the forward strand.
AAACTTACGCCGTCATTGAAAGTGAGAGGGTGAGCAATTTGGTATTTGTGGGAACGGGGATAGTTCCAAGAGCGAAGCGGTCTGAGTTCTGAGTCGGCGTGCCCCAACCTATTTTTTTCTTATATCTGTGAGGGTATCTAAGTTCTGGGAGCAAAGCGACCTAAATTTCCCATTTCCCATTTTCCTGAACAACTTTTCCGTCTAATATGATTTTTGCCTTTCGCATGTCTTTGACGATATCCCAGTGGATTATGGAATCGTTTCCGCCGCCGTTGTCTTTGTAAGCTGCGCCCAGAGCGAGGTGAATTGTTCCGTCCATTTTTTCATCGAACAAAAGATTTTTTGTAAACTTAGTTATTTTTGGATTTAGTCCGATTCCAAACTCTCCGACGTAGGATGCGTTTTCGTCGGCGTTCAGCATTTCTTTCAAGAAGTCTTCGTTTTTTGATGCGGTTGATTCAATCACTTTTCCGTTTTTAAATTTCAAGAAAATATCAGTAACTTCTTTCGCGGATTCTATTGCGGGATAGTCGAATTTTATCCAGCCGTTTAAGGATTCTCTGACGGGTGCCATAAATATTTCTCCCATTGGAATGTTATCACCATCTAAATCGGACTTCGCCAACTTGCCGTGAATGTTAAATTTCAAATCAATTCCTTTTCCGATTAGATACACTGATTTACCTTTTTGAAATTTTTTTAAGATTTTGTTTATTCTTTTTCCTATTTTGTTCCAGTCTTGAAGGCAGGCGCCGTAGACGAAATTTTCGTAATCGGTTAAACTCATTTCTGCTTCCTGAGCCAGAGCTTGGCACGGGAATGCTACGGAACTTCGTTGAATATCTGGTCTGCCTTCGCAGATATAGGTTGTTATTGGTCTTGTAATTTTTTGTCTTGCCGTGATTTTTTTTGGGTCGCAATCCGAGAGTTCTCGCGTATTTGACGTTGTGCTTATGCCAATGTATTTTTGAGCTTTTTGGACTTGGTAATTAAAGGTGTCGGGGAATTTTTCTATTTGGTGTTTTTTTGCGTGTTTGAAAAAGAACGAAGAAATTTCTGGAAGACCCACTCGTAAATCAGGATGCGCGCCACGAAGAATAACTTCTTTGTAAAGTGCAATCAAAAATTCTTGAGCTTCGATTCCGCCTGACAAAATTACATTTTCATTTGGCTTGACTTTTAGAGCATAATCAACTACTAATTTTGCTAATTGCCTTGTTCTAATATCCATCTTAATTTGCCAGAAACAGTCCGGTGGCCGATCACCTTATATGAGATAAAAAATCAGGTTTAAAAATATATGTGGGATTGTTTGACGGTGTAGTCGCTAATTATATAAAGGGTTTTTGTGTTAATAAACTATGAAGAAGAATAGTGTTAAAAAGAAGGGGTCTGCTTGTCGGTTTGTTCGTGAGGATTCGACATTCGGTCAAAGGTCCGCTGATAATTTGTCGAAATGGGCTGGGAGTTGGATTTTTATTATTTCGTTCTTGTTTTTTCTGGCACTTTGGATAGTTGTGAATATTTATGCCTGGGTTAATACATGGGACCCTTATCCGTTTATTCTTTTGAATTTGGCATTGTCGTGTTTGGCGGCTTTGCAAGCTCCTGTCATTTTGATGAGTCAGAACAGACAAATGCAAAAAGATAGGATGAAGGTGGAATATGATTATAAGGTTAACAGAAAAGCAGAGAGAGGAGTAGAAGAAGTTTTAAAAAGGATTGGGAAGATTGAGAGGAAAATGAAGAAATAACTACTCTAAAATTCCTTTAATTCTTCCTTGTTCACAATTTGCATTTCGGAAAAATAAAAAGGCAAATAAATCTTTTCCTCGAAGCGAATTGTTCAACCCCAGCGCTGGCGTCAGTTACTCTAAAATTCCCTTAATTCGTCTGACGCCAGCCGAACTTGATTGTTCTTTTTTGATTTTGAAAGTTCCGAGTTCAGAAGTATTTTGAACATGAGGGCCCGCACATATTTCTTTTGAGAACTTGCCGATTGAATAAACTTTTACTTTCTCGCCGTATTTGGAATCGAAGACGCCCTGAGCACCTGTGGATTTTGCTTCGTCTAGTGTCATCTCTTTCATCGTTATCGGAATGTTCTCCTGAATTTTTTTATTGACTAAATTCTCAATCTTTCGCTTTTCTTCATCAGTTAATTTTCTGTCAAAGTTAAAATCAAATCGCAATCTTTCGGGCGTGATGTTTGAACCTTTCTGAAAAATATTTTCGTCTTCGAGAACTTCTCTTAGCGCCTGATTTAATATGTGACAGGCGGTGTGTAGTTTTTTTGTTGCATCCGAATTGTCCGCCAATCCTGATTTAAATTTTCCTGCGGAAGCAGTCCTTGAAAGTTTCTGATGTTTGGTTAATTCTTTTTGAAAACCTTCTTCGTCTATTTTTAATTTTCTTTCTTTTGCTAACTCTCGTGTCATTTCAATCGGGAATCCGTATGATTGGTAAAGTAGGAAGGCGTTTTTAGACGAGATGCCTGTTGCAGTTTGTATTAGTTTTTCGAAAACTCTTAATCCTTGTTCTAATGTTTTTAAAAAGTTTTTTTCTTCTTTTGCCAGTTCCAAATTTATTTTTTTTGCGTTGAGATTATAATCTTCATATATTGAATATATCGTGTCGGCGACTTTTGTTGTGAAATTCTCAATTCCTATGATTCTGCCGAAACGGATTGTTCTCCGAATTAATCTCCGCAAAACATAACCCTGTTCTGAGTTTCCCGGGACTACCCCGCCGTTCATAATAAATATTACTGCCTTCAAATGGTCTGCTATAATTCTCATTGCTTTTGTAATTTCTTCGCTTTCATCGTATTTGTGTTTGGATAATAATTCGATTTTTTCTATAATTGGTTTCCACATTTCTGCAAGATAGTTGTCTTCGAGTCCGTTTAGTATTGCAACTGTTCGCTCAACACCCATTCCGGTATCTATGTTTTTTTGTTTTGCTTCGTTGTAGTTTCCGTCTTTATCTTTTACATATTCCATTAAAACATCGTTCCAAATTTCCACCCAATTGTCATCTTCGGGATTAAATTCTTTTGGGGCTGGAACATCATTTAATTTCCAATAAAACATTTCTGTGCTTGTTCCGCAAGGTCCTGTTTTGCCTGCTGGTCCCCACCAGTTGTCGTCACTTGTAGCAACGCCTCCTGATATAAATGCAATTCTTTCTTTTGGTATTTCTAACGATTTCCAAATTTCTGCCGCTTCGCTATCTTTTGGTATTTGTGGGAAATCTTTATCTCCTCCAAAAACTGTTACAGCCAATCTTTCTTTTGGCAACTTCAAAACTTTTGTTAAAAACCCAAATGACATTTCAATTGCTTCTTTTTTAAAGTAGTCTCCGACTGACCAGTTGCCGAGCATTTCAAAGAATGTGTGGTGTGTTGTGTCGCCGACTTCTTCAATGTCGCCCGTCCTGATGCATTGCTGAACATTGACTAATCTTTTTCCCTGAGGGTGTTTTTCTCCAAGTAAAAAAGGGACTAATGGATGCATACCTGCGGTTGTAAATAAAACTGTCGGGTCATTTTCCGGAACCAGTGGCGAGTTTCTAATTTCAAAATGTTTTTTCAACTTGAAAAATTTAATATATTTTTTAATTAGTTCTTTTCTGTCCATTGTAGAATCAGAGGAATGGGGTTTTTAAGATTTGTTAAAAACTGAGTTTTTATTTAGCGGGTGATTTAGTGAGTTAAGATTTTTACCCAGTAGGTGATTTGGTAATCTAAGAATTCAATTCCCTAAGTTTTACCTGAATTAATTTGAGTTCTTCTTCAATATCATTGTATTTTGAAAAATCTCTTTTGATTGTTGTGTCTTTAATATTTTCTCTTTGAATGTTTTGTGGAACTATCGGTGTTGGCATTTTGTTTTGAATCAAATTGATATTATAGATGACTGATATAAATAGTTTATGTAACCTTTTTTTGAGGTCTTGTTTTTGTCTGGACAGAACTTTTAGGGCGTAGAGTTTTTTTAGAACTGCAAGAAGGTCGGCTTGACCCATTAAAATATTTGATTTGTTTGTCCGATAAATCTTTGGGGAAATTGAAACATAGAGTGCTTCTTCTGTGTCCATAGTTAAATCTGGTTAAAAATATTCGCATCGACTTCGGTTAATCGAGATTTGATTCTTTCGATATCTTCAGTCCAACCTTTTAGTTCGGTTTCTTCGTGTGACTTTACATCTTCTATTTTTTTAAGAACAGATTCTATTTCCATCACTCTATTTTTAATTTGTTCAAGATTTTTTTGTGCTGTTTGAAATTTGTCTATTCTAACAAAAATGGGTTCAGTTTGTTTTGATGTTTGTGTTTCTGCTATAGGTGTTGTTGGTTCTGGTGTTTTTTTTGAAGCTTCTGTAATTGAGGGTATTGGTGGTAAGTCTGGTATTGAATTTTCTGCAGAAGGTTTCGGAGGAGTTGTCAGTTCCTCTTCTGGTTCTTCTGTGACATGGAGACCTTCTGGAGCTGCCATGTGTATCTCTTTTTCCTCAGGAGATGGTATATCAGTTACAGCCGATTTTACCATTTCTTGATTAATATCAGTGTTTTTAGAATTTATAGGGAATGAGGGCAACTCTGGTAAATCCTTTTTTTCTGGATTTGGAAGTTCCGGTAATGTTGGTGCCGTCGGAATTGTCGGCACTTCTTCTTTTTTACTAAACAGTCCCATGGTATGATTTAGATAATTTCTTTTTTATAGGTTTACAGTAATTTTGTAATGACGACAAGTTATTAATGCGAAGAGGTGATTATAAAAAGTGAGAAATTTTTTATAAAATAATTGTGGAAAGGTATTTAAAAGGAAATTAATTTCATTCAGTATGCGGATTAAACTTTTACACAATCTTGTTGAGGAAATGGCCGGTGAAAATACTGGACGGATTGTTGATATTTTATTTGGAAAGAGAGATGTTAATGAATTTTTAATTGCTAAGAAAATGGAGCTGACAATTAATCAGGTTCGAAATATTTTGTATAAATTGTCGGCGGAAGGACTGGTTGCGTTTATTAGGAAAAAAGATAAGCGAAAAGGTTGGTATATTTATTATTGGACGCTGAAAACAGAAAAATGCATGGTGAAATTGGAGTTGTCGTTGGTTGGCAAAATTGATGAATTGAATCATGTTTTGAGAGATAGAGAGACAAAGAGGTTTTATATTTGTAAGCCGTGTGGGATTGAAGTTGGCGAGGAGAAAGCGTTGGATCATGGGTTTAGTTGCGAGGAGTGTGCGGAAGTTTACGAGTTGTCTGATAATAGCGGACCAATTAGAGATACGAAGGCTAAGATTACTCGGACGAAGAAGAATTTGGCTTTAATCCAGGATGAACTTAAGACTATTAGGGAGAAGAAGGCAAAGAAAAGGGCGAGGGCTAATAAAAAAATAGAAAAGCAAGAGAATGAAAGAAAGGCGTTAATGAAAGTAGCTAGGGCGGCGGCTCGGAAAAAAGTTGCAGAAGCTAAAAAGAAAATTGTGAAGGGAAAGATTCCGGCAAAGAAAAAAGTTGCAGTTAAAAAGAAGGCAGTTAAGAAAATTGTGAAGAAAACGAAAAAAATTGTGAAGAAAGTAGCGAAAAAGAAAACAGTAACTTTTGTTAAGAAATTAAAAAAGAAGCTTTCTGGAAGAGGATGATAGTTTTGTTTGAGGTTTTGTTATAATGGGAATTTGGTTTGAGAATAAATTTAATGGGAATAATGGTGTGGTGAGAAGAGTTTCTCGCAGAAATATTCTTCCCAAATTAAATTTTTCTTATACGAGTATAATAATTTTTGTTAATGTGGTTGCGTTTATTGCGTTTATAATTTTAATGAATCTTGTGGGCGAAATGAGGATGATTTCGTGGGTTGCTTTAATGCCGTCAACGATTGTTGCTGGGCAGGCTCTTTGGACTTTTGTTACGAGTATATTTATGCATGCCGGGTTTGCTCATCTTTTTGTAAATATGATTTCTTTAATGTTTATCGGAAATTTTGTTGAAAAATTAATTGGGAAAAAGAGATTTGTGAGTTTATATTTTGCGGGAGGGCTTTTTGCTGGTTTGTTTTTTGTTTTGATTGCGATGGCAACGGGAACTGATTTGAATGTTTATGCCGTTGGTGCGAGTGGTGCGATTTTTGCTCTTGGTGGTTTATTGGCGATTCTTACTCCGCGATTACCTGTTTTGGTTTTTTTTATAATTCCAATGCCGATGTGGGCTGCGATGGGATTTTTGATGTTTGGAATTTGGGCGCTTTCGGCGGGCTTTGGTTTACCGATTGGAAACATGGCGCATCTTGGCGGGTTGATTGTTGGACTTGGATATGGATTTTTCTTGAGGAGAAAATATCCAAGAAAAACTAAAATGATTAGTAAATATTTTGCGCGATGAGTCAAAACTTTTTTTCTAAAAACTATTCATTATGTTGGAAATTTTTAAATGAGAATCGATGGTATTTTGTTTTTGCGACGGGAATTTTTGCTCTGATGTTTTTAGTAGGATTTATTTTTCCCATTTTTTTTAGGGAAGAAATTTTTAATTTTATCGCGGAAATGATAGAGATGATTGAGGGGAAAAGTGTCATTGAATTAATTGGATTTATTTTTTTAAATAATGTAAAGGCGAGTTTTATGGCGGTTATTTTGGGAATTACGTTTGGGATTTTTCCGTTGATGATGGCTGTTGTGAATGGATATTTGATTGGGTTTGTTGCGAGGGAGGCGGTTGTGCAAGAAGGATTGTGGGTAATGTGGCAATTATTTCCTCATGGGATTTTTGAGTTGCCCGCTATTATTTTCTCGATTGGAATTGGAATGAGAATTGGCGTAGGTATGTTTGGGAAGGATATTAAAAGAAAATTGAAATATAATTTTAGGGAAGGTTTGAGATTTTTTATTTTTGTTGTTTTTCCGTTATTGTTAGTTGCCGGGATTGTTGAGGGTATTTTGATTGGGATGATGGGTTAGAAGAAGTGGTTAAGAGATTTCTGTTTCCCATAATTATTTAGCACCCAAGATTTTTGTTTAATCTGCTCGATGGAAATCGTAATTCTACTTTGAATATCTTTGAGAGCGTTTTCGATTGTGTCGAAATGTTTTGGCTTGTTGTTAAATGTTCGTCTTGCTGTTTCTCTGACGATGCCGACTCCGAGGGGGGCGTAGTATTCCGGGCGGATTTCTCTAAAGATTAGCACCGTTGCCTGACGTTTTATTTTTGTTAGATATTCTGTTAAGGCGATTCGCATTGCGTAGTATCCTCCGGCGACTTCGAAAGCGTATTTTTTTCGACCGTTGAATCCTTCGTAGTCTTGAGTTAGTTGGATTGTTTTATTTTCAAATACGTTTCCTGCTACCCATGCTTCGAGAGCTTCAAATGAAAAGTGTCCGGGGAGAAGTAAAGCTTCAATGTAGTTGCCTACGAAGTTTCCTGAGAATAAAGTTATTTGGTTGATTTCGGGATAGTATCTGATTTTTTCTAGTTGTTGTTTTGAGATTGTGTCGTCGGTGGCTGTGATGCTCCATCGTGTGGGAACCATTTTTCTTTTTATCTTTGTGCCGAGAAGTCCGATGGATAATAATTTTTGGAGATGGTCTAGTTTGATGTTTGATTTGTAAAGTTCCTTGAGGGCGGTTGTTGCTTTGATATCGTAGTCGGAAGTTAAGTAGTCGACTTTTTTTGGGACTTTTGGATTTTCTTCTAAAACGACTTTTCTAATCGGAGCTGGATTTGTCATTGGCTGAAAAACTTTATCAATTGTGAATTGAAGAGTTGGTTTTTTCTTTAGAAAAAATTCTGTTGAAACTGGCTTGGAAGATAAAGCTAACTCCTGAGTTACTTGTTTTAATTTGTCGTTTATTTTGATGTGGGTTTTTGCTTTGCCGTAAATTAATTGACCCCTTAATCTTAGGATATTTTCAACCGAGAAATTGTTTGCCGACCATTCTTCGGCTGTTGCAAAGTTTGAGATGTTGTCGTTTTCGGATGGGGCTAAAATTCCTGAGTTGATGTATGGGTATCCGATTCTGCCGACGAAAAGTTCTGGCGCGGATTTTCCTGAGAAATGGAGTTTCGGTTTCGGAGCGTTATCTATAAATTTGTTTAGAATTCTACACGGTTTTCCACAGAGCCCCTTGCCTTTGCATTTGATACAGAGAATATCCATTTGGGAAAAAAGCGTAAGAAGTTTATATTAATTATTGTGATTTGTAAATGTTTTTTCTTGGTCCCAGCTCTAACACAAAAATAATGAGTTTCCTGTTTTGTATATCTAAAATAATTCTGTAGTCGCCGATTCTAAGACTGTAATATTTTAATCCAGCGAGACTTTTTACAAAATGATGAGGACGAGCTCTGATTCTTTCGAGAGTTTTTAAAATTCGTATTTGTATTTCTTGAGGGAGTTTTTTAAGTTGCCTTTTTGCGGACTTATGAAAAATAATTTCATACATCTATTCTCAACTCCTTTTTCACATTTTCAAAACTCACAAAGTTATCCCAATTTCCTTCTTTAATATCTTTCTCATAATTTGCTATTGCTTGTTTCGTTTCTTTAGAAAGTTCCATTCTGTCCTCTATCATATCCCAAATTATTTCCTCATAGCTTTCTTTAGCGTGGAGCTTCATCTGTTTCAACTGCTCCAGAAGTGGATTGCTTATTTGTATCGTTGTTACCATAGTAACTATATAGAAAACTATAGCTATATAAGTCTTTTGAAGATTATTATACTAATCTTTGAGTTCAGTTAGTCCAATTACGAGGAAGGTTGCGCCAATTCCCAGGAATATCCAGACAAGACCGCCTTTTAGAAAAAGCAGTGCTGACGTTCCGAAACCTGCGAAGTCCACAATCCATACATAGATTGGCACAATTAGGAAAACCAGTCCGATTAGTATTTCGATGAATTTATTCATGCAGTTTTAAGTGAATGTTTATTTATATATATTTGTAGGGTGGAAAAATGTAACATTTTTCCAGAACTGAGAACTCAGACCGCTCATTTCATTCGCTCTTAGAACTCAGAGCTCTTGTCCCCAAAAAGCCCTGCCCCTCGCTTCCCTGTTTCCCTCGGCAATCGGTAGTTCCTATCCTCCATAAATCCTAAATCTCAGTTTCCCCGCTCTCCTCTAAGTTCTGAGTTCTAAGTTCTAAAATCTGACAAAGCGAAGATTTTATAAATAAGTAGTTGTTGTATATTTTATGAAAAGAGGGATTGGATATATTGTTTCCGTTGTTGGGATTTTTGTGATGGTTTTAGGTTTTGGGATGATTGATTTGAAATTAGAATTTTTAGAAGGTGCTGGAATGAATTATATAGCTGGTGTCGGAGTTGTTATGATTGCGGTCGGAGTTGCGATTTCTTTGATGTCCGAAAAAGGAAAAGGTCGGGGGAAAGTTAAAGGTGGCGAGGAAGAGGTTCCAATTTATGAGGGTGTCGGGAAGAAAAGAAAAGTCGTTGGGTATCGGAAGGACTAAATGTTTATAAATAAAGAAACTATTAAATTAATATGAAAAAGGTATTGGGGATTTTTGTTTTGAGTATGTTTATTATTTCTATGGGTGCTGGAATTGTGAGTGCGGATATTGGTCAAGATATTGCTGACGTTATAGAAGGTACTATAAAGGCCATTAATCCTGTAACAAAACAAATTTTAGGAGATACTAAAGCGATTAAGATTGGGAAGGATGATTGGGTGTCCGAAGGAGAATTACTTTTTGCAAAATTGCTTTTTTTTATTATAATTTTATCAATAGTTTGGGGTTCTCTTAGTTCTATAGATTTTTTTTCTAATGCAGAGTGGATGCTTTGGCTAATTAGTATCTCAGTCGCGATATTATCTACAAGATTTTTGGGAACAGAAGCAGTTGGAGCAATATTGCTTCCGTATTCTGCGTTAGGAGTTGCCATTACGGCTGGACTTCCATTTGTAATTTATTTTATTGTGGTTAATGTAGCATTTAAGACTCAGCCTTCGATAGTGAGAAAAACTGCATGGATTTTCTTCGCGATTATTTTTACGGGAATATGGTTTGTTAGAGGGAACGATGTAGCAGAAACCGTTAGATGGATTTATCCTGTAACAGCAATTGCTTCTGTCGTTATGGCAATGATGGATGGAACTATTCAAAAATGGAGAAATAAAATGAGAATTGAAGCTGTAGGTCAGGAATCTAGTGAGAAAGCTATAGAAGAAATTTTAAAGAAAAAGAACGAATTGTCTAATTTATTGAGTCAGGGAATAATTAATGAGATGGAGCTTAAGAAAAGGGAAAAGAAATATAATAAACAAATGGCCGCACTTTATAAATAAATCTGAAAACTTTATAAACTTCTTTAATCTTTGTTGAATATGAAAAAATCATTTGTTGCGTTTTTGTTTACATTATTTTCTAGTTCTATAGTTTCTGCGGCGTATTACGGAAATGATTTGGCGTCGGGACTTGGGTATGGAATGAACCAGTTAGTTGATATTATTGAACAGATACTTGGACCATTTTTCTCTGTAATTCTTGGCGGTGGTGGAGAAATGCTGTTTGAACGAATTTTATTTTTAGCTATTATATTGGCTGTTGTTTACATTGTCACTTCTAAGATGGAGGTGTTTGATGATAATCCTGTCGTTATTTGGATTGTCTCAGTTTCAATAGCACTTTTATCTACGAGATTTTTGATTGAAAATAATTTAGTTCAAACCATGCTTCTTCCGTATTCTGTTTTTGGAGTTGCACTTAGTGCGGCCATTCCTATATTAATTTATTTTAAATTTGTTCAGAGTTTCGATGATAGTGCAACAGTTCGGAAGATGCTTTGGATATTTTTTATAATTGCTTTTATCGGGATATGGGGAGCGAGATATGACGACATTGGAAATTTATCTTGGATATATATGACGAGTGCTATCGCCGCTCTGATATTTTTATTATTTGATGGGACGATTAGAAAATATATTGTAAGACAGGAGAGAAAAGAGTTGGATGTTGATAATCGAGAGAATGCTATAATTAAATTAAGAAAAAAATTGAGTGAACTTGATGACAATTATAGAAAGGGTCTTGTAAAGGAAAATTATTATAAGAAAAAGGGGAAAGAATTAGTTAAGCAAATTAAGACCATTGCGAAGAGGAAATAATTTTATTGGTATTACTTCTTCTTAATGAACTAATTAAGAAAGATTTATAAGGAATTGTATTGTTAGTTTGATATGTTTGATGAAAGAATGAAAGGAGGTATAAAATATATGGGAAAAAATATAAAAAGATTTTTGATGCTTGGTGTTTTAGCTATGTTTATGTTCATGTTTACTATGCAGTTGGTTGTGGCGGCGAAAGGAACGGGGGTTGCTGCTCCAGTGGAGACAGATTGGATTACAGCTTTTATGGATTTTCTTAATTTGGGTACTACCTGGGCGGATTTAATTGTTGCATTAGCAGTTTTGGTAATGATTTTTGCAGCCGCGTATGATATTATGGGCTTTACTGCATTTGAAAGTGATTGGGTTAAATATTCAATAGCTGGTGCTATTGCTGTAGTTACAGCTGTTCTTGGAGGTGTTAATGCGTTTGCGGGAGTAATGATGAAGATTGCAGGTGAGTCTATTGTTGTTGCTACTACTATAGTGATTATTATTGCAGTAGTGTTCTTTGTCGGTGGTTCTTTCTTTAAGGGGAAAATGAAACGTTTGAGATACAAGGCTAAGTCGGAAGATGTTGCAGGATTAATGGATTTAGCGGCAGAGGCAAAGGCGGGTGATATTAAAGCAGCGAAAAAAGCATTAGAGGCAGGGAAAGGAGTATAATTAGATAATTTTTCATCCCTTTTATTTTAAGGGATTTTCTTTTTTTATTTATTTTTTAAGATTGTTTCGCTTGTCTTGCTTAAACCTTTTAACATGGCTCCGGATTTGATTCCGAGTTCTTCAGCTTTAGAGATTTTTTTTCTGTTTTTTATTTTGTTTATAATAGGTCTTAAGATAAATAAAAGAATTAAAATAGCTATTACTCCGCCGGCGATATAATAGAAGTTATCAACTATTGTATAAAAAATATTAATTAGTTTGTAAATTGCACCCGTAACTGCCAATACAATTGCGATACCTCCCGCTATTGAATATTTTACCCAGCTTGTTTCAAAAGCAGTAAACTCTAATATCTCCAAAGAGATAGTAAAAATAACAAATACAGTTAAAATAAAAACAATCAACTTTTCCCAATTGATTACTTCAGCACCCTTCCCTACGCCTGTAATTATAAAATAAAGAAATTCTAATTCTTTCGGTATCTGAATCTCTCTCTCCAAAACATTTTCCGTTTTATCTTCTAATCCTCCTCCCAACGCACTTAATCCTTCTTTGACTTTCTCTGTAGCACCCTGTGTCAGTGGAGTTGTTACATTATCTTCGGCGGCAAAAATTGTCGGACTAATTAACAGAGTTAGTAAAACCAATAAAATAATTCCTCTTTTCATATGATTTTTAGTTGTAGGATGTTTAAAACTCTTTCTTTATTTTCTCTAACAAAAGATTTATAAACAACTGTTAAGTTTATTTAACACATGTTAAAAATAATTAATAACTTAAGTCCTTATTTTGAGGATTGCTATAGAGAATTTTCGGTTAGAGAATATTCTCGAAAAATTGGAGTCAGTCCCCCGACGGCTTCAAAAATGCTTAACGAGTTTGTTGGCGAGGGATTTCTTAAAAAAAGAGAAGAAAGAGGTTTTTTATTATTTAGAGCAAATAGGAGAAATTTAGTTATGAAAAATTTATCTCATATATATTGGAGTGAAAAATTGGAAGAGTTGATTAAATTTATAGGACATGAATCGTATGCGAGTTCCGTTGTTTTATTTGGTTCTCTTTCAAAACTAGAAGTAACCAAGGAGTCTGATATTGATATTGCTGTTTTTAGTAAATCTAAAAAGAAAATTAATATTGATAAATTTGAAAAAAAATTAGGGCGGGAAATTCAAATTTTTGTTTTTGAATCTTTGGAAAAAGTTAATAAAGAGTTGAGAAGTAATATTATGAATGGTTACGTATTGGGAGGGTATTTGGCGTGATGGATTGGAGTGAATGTTTGGCGAGGAGATTAGCCAAGAAAAAAAGTTTAGATGAGAATTTGATTAGGTCTTTAGTTAAGGAAAGCAAAAAGAAAATTAAAACAAATAATCTTTTGCAGTTGAATGAAGTTACTGCTTCAACTAAATTATGTATTGTTTATGATTCTCTTCGGGAAGTTTTGGAAGCGATTGCGATTAAAAAAGGTTATAAGATATATAATCACGAATGTTATGCGGGGTTTCTCAACGAGATTTTATCTTTAGAAAAGGAATCTATAGAATTTGATAAGTTTAGAAAGGCAAGAAATTCTATAAATTATTATGCTAAGCCGATTAGCGTGGATGACATAAAGAATTTAATATTTGAGATTCTTGATTTAAGAAGAAAATTAATGGAGTTATTGGAATGAAAAAATTTTGTTTTTTTGGTTTATTGTTTTTATTTTTATTTAGTTTCGTCGTCGCACAAGATGAACCAAGTGTCGAAGTTGGTAGTGAAGATGTCGAGAAGATACAGGGTGCTATCGACGACTACATTCCAATCAGTGAAACGGGCGAAATTGATTATAATAAATTTAAGCCATTCAGAACTAAGGCGGATGAAAGAATTGATGCGATTAATTTGTGGCTTGAGGAAAATGCGTCGTGGCTAAAAGTTGTTTTTGGGATGGTTCCGTCTATCACTTTATTATTTGCAATTAATTTTTATGTCTTGTTATTTTTTATCGTTACATTAATACTTAATGCTAATGCGACATTTGGTTTGCTTGAGTTTCTCGGTCAAAAGATAGATTTGATTTTTTTTGAAGCCAGTTGGGCAAATCTTTTTGGATTCGCTATATTTGTAGTTCTTCTTGTCACGAAAGTTTTTGTAAAGTTGTCTAATATTTTTTATGGATTGTGGGATATTGTTTGGAACTATATTTTGCCGTGGGGGTTTGCTATTGCAATTATTATTGGAATTGTAGTAGGAGTTGTTTTTGTTTTTTTATTAGTTTGCGTGCCGCGTTTTTTAGCAGGAGTGGCAGAGAAATTTGAACAACGAAAGAAAAAGAAGGCTGCGGAAAAAGAGGCAGTTAATCGTGAAGTTTTAGAAAAAGTTACTAAAGGAATAATTGAAGGTTAATTTTTTCAATGGCTCTTTACGTCGTTGAGTTCAAGAGTAGGTTTCTTTAAAATTGATATTAAAAAGAATGTAGCGATTAGTGAAAAGATTAGGACAATGACTGCGTAAGAAACCGCGCCGGTTGTTCCGATGACTGCACCTGTTGCGAGATTTTCACGGAGAATGCCGGTTGTTCCTGTTATTATTATTCCGAGGGACGCAAGTGAAATTGCAACACCGATTCCGAGGAGAAGTCCGATTATCATGTTATTAATATGTCTTTGTTTGTTTTAAACTTTTCTTTCCTGAGTTTTATATCTTTACTGATTTCTTAACTTTGTTATTGTAGGTTAACAAGTTTTATATATTCTTTAATTTTGTTTCTTAGATGGTGATGGTGTATATTCTTTTTGCTGTGGGAATTTATCTTTTAATAAAAAGTGCCGATTGGATTATTGATGGCTCATCTTCTTTGGCAAAAAAACTTGGAGTTTCGAGTTTAATAATTGGTTTGACGGTTGTGGCTTTTGGAACGTCGTTGCCCGAGTTGGTTGTGAATTTATTTGCTGCGTTTGAAGGTGCAGCAGAGATTTCGTTTGGAAATATTATTGGGAGTAATATTGCTAACATTCTTTTAGTGTTGGGAATTGTAGCGATAATTGGGAATGTTAAAATTAAATCTGAGACGGTGTGGAAAGAAATTCCGTTTGCTTTATTGGCGACGTTCGTGCTGTTTGCTTTGACGGCAAAAACTTTTTTTGGTGAGAGTGGTTTATTTAGTTGGAATGATGGTTTAGTTTTGTTGGCGCTGTTTGCGATGTTTCTTTATTATATTTTTCAGACAGCATTAAAGGATAAAAAACATATTGGTTTTGTTGAGGATTCTGATGAGCCAAATTTAAGAATTGCTTTGAAATTAATTATTGGGCTTGCTGGAATTTATCTTGGCGGAAGATGGGTTGTTGACGGAGCGATGTTTATTGCAGGACAGTTTGGTTTGAGTGAATTTTTGATTTCAGCAACGATAATTGTAGTTGGAACATCATTGCCCGAGTTGGTTGTTTCGGTTAGGGCCGTTATGAAAAAAAATATTGATTTAGCTGTGGGAAATATTATTGGAAGTAATATTTTTAATATTCTTTGGGTGCTTGGGATTATTCCGTTTATAGCTCCGTTAAAAATTCCGGGATTTATAGGATTTGATATTGGGATAATGTTTTTGGCTACGCTGTTGTTATTTGTTTTTATGTTTGTCGGGGAGAGACATAAGATAGGTAGAAAAGAAGGAGTTGTGTTTGTTTTGTTTTATTTTTTATATATTGTCTATGTTATTATTCGGGGCTAAAAAAATTCACTTAATCCTTTTTGTTTTTTTGCTTCTGTTATTGCTCGGAGTTTTTGTAATCCTGAATCAATTCTCTTTTCAGAAAAGTTATGAGACACTAATATTTCTTTTACCCTTGCTTCATCTACTTTTTTAAATTCAATATTTTCTATGTGGGATGATTCGTATTCATGAAATTGTTTGAAAACTTCTTGCCAATCAAAAATGAA
This sequence comes from archaeon, assembly GCA_030605415.1. Taxonomy (GTDB): domain Archaea; phylum Nanobdellota; class Nanobdellia; order Pacearchaeales; family GW2011-AR1; genus JAGVXH01. The sequence goes on from JAUWIJ010000004.1 coordinate 51,436, forward strand.
ATTAAATTGTCGTTGGACTTGTCTGAAAATTTCAATTGGGTATTTATATTTTTGGACAATTTCCAGAGCTTTTTTTTGTCCGAGTCCTCGAACTCCGCCTGGGTTGTAGTCAGTTCCGACGAGAATTGCGAGACAGATTAATTGGTCTTTGTCTATGTCAAGTTTGGTTACGACTCGCTGAAATTCAATTAGCTCTGGTTTTATGTCAACATATAATCCCGATGAAGTTTTTCGTTGTCGTGCCGAGGTTAAATTTCGGATAAGATATGGAGCTCCGTAAAGTAAAACATCATAGTCTTGGGATGCTACTGCCCAGACTTTGTTTGTTCGTGCTAAAATTGCGGCTTCTGCTTCTCCCTCTGCCGGGGCTTGAATAACCGGAATGCCTAATGCTTCTAAAAGTTCTTTGGATTGTTTAATTATTTTGTCAGTTATTTTTACAAATCGTCCACCGTATTTTTTCATTTCTCCAATATCCTTTTTTGCCTTTGCTTCCTCATACTTTTGCTCAGCAATTTGCTTTGCTTTTTTTCGTTTTTCAATTTCTGCCTGTTTTAATTCTGGCGGTATACCATCAAAAATATAAATTGGTTTTATTCCTTCTTGTATCAAATTAATATTCCGGTAGAACAAGCCTGAAAGATGCGATGTAATGTCTCCGTTTTTATCCATCAATGGTGTGCCGTCGGGCTGGCGGATTGTTGTTAGAAATTGATAGAGTGTGTTGAATGCATCTATTGCTACAATTTTTCCTTTTAGGTCTGAGAGTTCTATTTCTTTCTTAGGAATGATTTCAGATATTTGTACGCCCATGTTATTTTAAGGAAAATGAAATATAAATAGTCTTCGGAATGTTAGTGAGATTTTAGCCACTCTTCTCTGCCTTTGTCACAACTATAAGGGTCCTTAGATTCTTCTGGAGAGAGTCCCTCTTTTTCACATCTAAGATATAATTCTAAATTGTCTTCTATTCCGCTTGATAGTATTTTATTATTCTTGGGCTCATGATATATTTCAACTCTTGCCGAATTTTCTGATTTTTTTAGAAAACGAATTTTAAAAAGTTTATCCCTGAGACAATAGTCTAAAATTAATTTTGCAGTTTCCATTTTATTTGCTTTTGCTTCATCAAAATCTCTATCTCCAATGTCATATTTTGAAAATTCTTCTGCTTCTCCTTGAGGAAATTTATATGAAAATGTTAATATGGGGCTTCCATCTCTATCTGCTACTTCTCTTGCATAATGCATACTTCCCCTTATTTTGTCTGTATCAATTATATCATACTTAATTTTTTGAACTAAGGTTTCTAATTCCATATATTTATCACTATATAATGGTATTTAAAGTTTGTGTTTAGTGAAGAAAATATATAAAGTTGATTATATTGCTAGATGTATGAAGTTTGAATTTGTACCTGTCGATTATGATTATTTTGATTTTAATGGTCGAAATTATGTGCGATTAATTGGGCGAAATGGAAAAGGTGAAAAGGTTTGCGTGGTTGATTCTTATGAGTCGAACTTTTGGATTGTTTTAAAGAGGGGTGCTGATGTCGGGAAAATTATCGATAAGATTGAGAGGGTTGAGGTTGAGAAAGCGTCGAGAGTTACTAAGGTCTTGCGGACAGAAATTTTAGATAAAAAATATTTGGGCGAGGATGTCAAAGCTATCAGGGTTTTCGTGACGAATCATAAAGATGCGCATGATGTTGCTTCGGCAATTGGAGATATCGACGGAATTGAAAAACGTCGGGAGTATGATATTTCTTTGATTACAAAATATATTAAAGAAAAAGGTGTTGAGCCGTTGAAGTGGCATGATGTCGAGGGGAGTATTATTGGTGATTCGGAAGTTGGGAATTCGGGTATTGATAAATTGGATGTTGATGTTTGTGTTTTTGCTGAGAAAATTACACCGTTGAAAAAAGAGAAAAAGTTTGTTCCGAAATTTTTGACTTATGATATTGAGACAAGTAAAAGGGAAGTTGGGAAGGGTGAAATTTTTATGGTGTCGCTTTATGGCGAGGGAATTAAAAAAGTTTTGAGTTGGAAAAAATGTAAGAATGCGGAGAGCTATGTTGAGTTTTGCAAGGACGAGGCGGATATGCTGGAAAAATTTGTTAAGTGTGTCAATAATTATGCGCCTGATATTTTGGCCGGGTATTTTTCGGACGGATTTGATTTGCCATATTTGAAAGTCAGAGCAGAGAAGAATGGTGTTAAATTAAATTTGGGTGTTGATGGTCGGGTGCCGAGTTTTACGAGAGGCAGGATTCCTTCGGGGAAAATTGCTGGAATTGTTCATGTAGATTTGTATCGGTTTATTGATTCTGTTTTCGCGCAATATTTACAATCAGAGACCTTGTCTTTGAATGAAGTTGCTAAGGAATTAGTCGGGGAAGAAAAAGAAGATTTTGATTTTGCGAAATTGGGAAATATGAAAGATTCAGATTGGTGTGATTTTTTTTCTTATAATTTGCAGGATTCGGTGGTGGCTTATAAGTTGACTGAAAAAATTTGGCCTGACATTTTGGAGTTTAGTTGGATTGTAAAAGAGCCGTTGTTCGATGTTACTCGGGACAGGATGGCGACGCATGTTGAAAATTATATTTTGCATAATTTGGACAGGTTTGATGAAATTGCGGAGAAACGACCGGGATATAGCGAGATTGGCGAGAGAAAGGCGAAGGGAAAATATGAAGGGGCGTTCGTTTTTGAGCCGGTGCCCGGGTTGTATGAAAATTTGGTGATGTTTGATTTTACGTCGATGTACGCGTCGGTGATTGTTTCGTATAATTTGTCGAAGGCAACTTTTATCAAAGGAGAGACCTTTTCTAAGAAGCAGGGATTTTTTCCAATTATGTTAAACGAGATTATTGAAAAACGGAAGACACACAAGAAAGAATTTGCGAAAGCTCCGTCCGGAATGTTGAAAGCGAGGAGTAATGCGTATAAACTTTTAGCGAATGCAGCTTATGGTTATCAGGGATTTTTTGGAGCGAGATATTATTGTCGTGAAGCTGCGGCGGCTACGGCTCGGTTAGCCAAAGAAAATATTTTGAGTACGATTGATAAAATTGAAAAAGCGGGATATAAAATTATTTATTCGGATACGGATTCTATAGCTTTTCTTCGGGGAGATAAAAGTAAGAATGATATTTTGAAATTTTTGGGGGAGATTAATGAGGAGTTGCCCGGAATTATGGAGTTGGATTTGGAAGATTTTTATAGTCGTGGTTTGTTTGTTGCAAAGAGGGGAATAAAAACTGGGGCGAAGAAGAAATACGCTTTGGTTGATGAAAAGGGAAAAGTTAAAATTCGTGGGTTTGAAACGGTGCGACGAGATTGGTGTCAGCTGACTCGGAATTTGCAAAGTAAGATGTTGGCTCGGATTTTGGACGACGGGAACGAAAAGAAAGCATTAAATTTTTTAAAGGATGTTGTGAAGCGATTAAAAGAGCGTAAGGTTGAATTGGATGATTTGATGATTCGGACGCAGTTGCGTCGACCGCTGAATGAATATTTGTCGGAGGGACCTCATGTTATTGCTGCGAAAAAAATGGAGGCAAGAGGTATTCAGGTTTCAACCGGGATGTTGATTGAGTATTTTATTGGAGAGGGTTCGGGAAAACGAATTGGGGATAGGGTTTATTTAGCAGATGAAAAAGTGAAATATGATATTGATTATTATTTAGGAAATCAAATTTTGCCTGCGGTTGAAAATATTTTTGATGTTTTTGGGATTGATGTTCGGGCGGTTATCGACGGGGAAAAGCAGAAGAAGTTGTTTTGAACAATGTTCTAAACATTGTTCAGAGCTTAGAACTCAGATCTCAGAACTTAGAGGGGGGAAGGGGAGGGGGGAGTTGTTTAAATTTTATAATATAATTTTATACAAGCGTCAAGGTCTTCTATTAATGGCATAAGTAGAGCATCTGTGGGCGATTCCCATTTTGAATTTTTGTGTTCCATTTTATTAATTTCGACTTGCATCTGTCTATCTAATTTTGTAGAAAAAATATGATATATGAAATCGTATTCTCTAAATTTTACGTAAACTTTTTGAAAGTATTTAATCTGAGATTTTGGGAATTTAAAACCTGTTTCTTCTTTTACTTCCCTTACCATCGCTTCAAGTTTATTTTCCCCTTCATCTATTTTCCCCGAAGGAATGCCCCATGTGTTTCCCTGGGCCTTATAGTTCTGTCTATGAAGTAATACTATCTCGTTATTATATTCTACAAAACATCCAACGGCACTAAATTTAGGGTTGAAATTTTCAGGTTCATTTTCATATATCATATTTTATAGCACAATTAGAATTATAAAAAGATTGTTATAGATAGCATTATAAATTATGAAGTCTTCTCGTCTCTATGAAAAAAACTAACACAATTCTACAAGAACTAAAAGAGCATTTTCCGTTTACACTAACTGCGAGTTTATTGGCGGGAGTTTTGGTGACTATTTTATATTTGGTTAATCGAGAGTATTTTGTTGGAGTTGTTTCTGGATTGTTTGGGATTATGCACCCTGCTCATGTTTTGGTTTCGGCTATGGCTACGGCGGCGATTTATTGGAAGTATAATAAGTCTGTCGTTAAAACGATTTTGATTGGGATTGGCGGGGCTATTTTAATTGGGAGCTTGAGTGATGTTTTATTTCCGTGGGTTTTTGGGAATTTATTTTCTTTGCACACACATTTTCATTTACCAATTATTGAGAAACCGATTTTGATTATTGGGGTTGCGTTGATTGGCTCGCTTGCCGGAATGTGTCTGGGTTTGTTTAGATTTAGTCATTCAGTTCATGTGTTCTTGTCGATTTTTGCGAGCTTGTTTTATTTGTTAGCATTTAGTATCGAAATGAATGTATTCGCTGTTTTGTTGATTTCGCTTTTGGTATTTTTGGCTGTTTATATTCCGTGCTGTATTAGTGATATTGTTTTCCCGATGCTGTTTGCAAAAGTCGAGAAAGAATGCGAATAAACTTTTATAAACTCATTAATTTTTAAATTCTTATGGCTGTGTGTTATTCTCATTCAAGACTAAGTACTTTTGAACAGTGCCCGTTTAAATTTAAGTTAAGATATATTGATAAAGTTGTTCCCGAAATTGAGAATTTTATAGAAGCGTTTTTGGGGAGCGTTGTGCATAATACTTTGGAGTGGCTATATCTTCAGGTAAAAGAAAATAAAGTTCCCGAGTTGGACGATGTTGTTTTGCATTACGCTTCTGAGTGGCACGAAAATTATACGCCTGATATTCAAGTCGTGAAGTTCGGGATGACCCCTAAAGATTATTACAATAAAGGAATTAAATTTCTTATTGATTATTATATGAAGCATAAGCCTTTTGAGGATGGAACTCTCGAGGTCGAAAAAAGAATAGTTGTCGAATTGGAGGATTATAAAATTCAGGGATATATTGACAGGCTCGTTTTTAATTCCGAGAAAGATGAGTACGAAATTCACGATTATAAAACTGCGAAGAATCTTCCTAGTCAGGAGCATGTAGAAAAAGATAGACAATTGGCTTTGTATTCGATTGCAATTAAAGGAGCGTTTGGGAAAGATGTTAAGTTGGTTTGGCATTATCTGGCACATAATAAAAAAATAACATCAAGGAGAACAGATGAGCAATTGGAAGAATTAAAAAAAGAGATTATAGAACTTATTAAAAAGATTGAATCCACGACGGAGTTTCCAGTAAAAAAATCTGTTTTGTGTGGTTGGTGTGGGTATAAAAATATGTGTTCTAAAATGAATTGTAAATGTTGTTAGGGTTATATCGACTCAAACTTAATCACAATAATATTTATATCTCGGAAGACTATCTATTTATTATGGTCAAAACATCTTTAGAAAAAATTTTTTCAAAAAAGTTTAAAGCAATTGATTCAAGATTAAAAACGTCGTTTGTTCTGATTAGGCAAGATGTTGATGAAATACAAGCGGTAGTCGAGGCAATGCGGAAATATCTTAAGAAAAAAGATAAGCAATATATTTACGCGAAGAAGGAAGACAATAAAATACGGGACAAATTTCGGAAGGATATCGACGAGTTTACTCAAAAAATTAGTCAATTGAAAATTGCACTTTCTATCGTCCAAGATTTAAAAAAAGAGGTAGTGGTAAGAAAAGATCTCGCTCAAATTGAAGATAGAATTAAGACCTCCTTCAAAAATGAAATTGAAAACTACAAAAATCAAATTAAAAATTTAAGACTTGATTTAAAGGAAACGGAAAAAAGAATAATTGCAATAGAAAATGGATATGTTCGGGAAAAGAAAAGTTGGTTTTCTAGGAAAATTAATTCTTAGGAGTATATTTTCCATCGGGTCCAACTATACAGTTTCTACCAACCTTTTTGGCTTGATATAAAAATTTATCAACTCTATCAACAAGACTTTTGTAAGAATCCCCTGTTTTAATTTGGTCTACTCCAACACTAATATTAACGGGCAGATTGTGCGTCTCTCTGTTTTCATCTTCAAACCCTATCGGGTAATCAGCAATTTTACAATTTAATTTATATGCCACATCTAAAGCACCCCTTCTGTTTGTATCAGGAAGAATGATACCAAATTCTTCTCCTCCATATCTGCAGGTAACATCCGATTCACGAACTCCTCTTTCTAAAAGTTCACCCATCACTTTAAGAACTCTGTCTCCTGCAAGATGTCCATATTTATCATTGAATAATTTAAAGTGGTCAATATCGGCAATTATTAGGGACGCGTTTTCATTTCCCCTATCTACTCTTGCAATTGTCTTATCAAGAATACCGTTAAAAAATCTTTTATTATACAGTCCAGTTAACTCATCAGTTACAGAAGTTTCTTCCAGTTTATTAGTATATTCTGTCATTTCAAGCATGGTATACTTCATCTCACTATGTAAAGTTCTAAGAGTGCTACTGTCTCTTATGTTTTTACCTAATGCGTCAATATACAAATTCATTCTTGTGTTAGGATTTCCCACATTTATTCCAATATCCCCTATAACATCAGCCCAACTATTGTTATGTTTTTTTAAAATAGAATCTAAACTATCTACCATATATTCGATGTAATATTTAGGTTTATAAATCTTTCTGTTGTGTTGTTTCTGTTAAGAGGTAACATGTATTGTTGTCTAAGATATCATTCATTATAATAAAACTTATAAGCTTGCCTCGCGATTTTCTGTCAGGAGGTACTAAAATGTGGTCATTATATGAAAAAACGGAGAATTCTGATTCAATTAATCCTTTTGATAGCGACGGTAAAAAACTTGAACCTTTAAAATTTTCAAACGGGAAAACTCAAGCCGACGTGGTCAAGGAAATTCTTGATGCGATTAAAAATGGTAATAAATTAATTTTTATCAAAGGTTCGTGTGGTTCGGGAAAATCGGCTATTGCTTTGAATCTCGCAAGACATTTTAAAAAAACATCAATTGTTGTTCCAATTAAATCTCTTCAGGAGCAATACGAAAAAGATTATACTCAAAAAAAGTTTATTTTAAAGCAAGATAAAAAACTTTTAAAAATTGCGGTTGTCAAGGGCAGAAATAATTTTCGATGTCCGTTTAGCGGTGAGCGTGCCGATGACCACGAGCTTCCTTGTACAATAGAACTTCGGGAAAAAAATACGGAGCAACTTTTAAAATATGTAGATTTGAATTCTGAGGTTGATAGGGAAAATTTTTCGACGGCATCTGATGTCAGACGAATGAATATTGCACCGGCCTGTCCTTATTGGGCACCGATTATGCCGGCAGAGATTAATCCAAAGGGATTGTCTGATGTTAAGAAAAAGAGATATCATGCGATTTGCGGAAAGGAATTTGCTCTTTTCCAAAGGAAAAAGGGTTGCGGATATTACGACCAATACGAGGCATATTCTGATGCGGATGTTATAATTTTCAACTCAATGAAATATCAAATTGAGACGATGATGGGCAGAAAGCCAAAGACAGATTTAGATATTATCGACGAGTGTGACGAATTTCTGGATTCATTTTCGAGTGAGCGAAAACTTAATTTAAATCGACTTCAATCTTCTTTGTCAAATCTTATGCCGAAAGAGCAAGACAAACGAACAATAGTTAAGGAATTAATTCATGAAATTAATAATATTTTGTTTTCGCCTCCGTTAACCGATATTCAAAAACTAAACGAATCACCAATTTTAAAAATACTGGAGATAGCTATAGAAAATCCTAATCTTGCCGAAGAGGAGGAACTTAATTATTATAATACGCTTGTGGAAATTGCCCGTTCGTTTGAAAATCTTTTGGACGAAACTTATATTTCTATAGACAAAATTTCTAAAGATTCGCAACAAGGTTTATTCTCTAAAAACACCGAAGACACGGTTGTGGTAAATATAGTTTCAATTAATCTCGCACAGAAACTTAAAGAGTTGATTGAGCAAAATAATATTTTGGTTATGATGTCGGGCACACTTCATTCTGAGCATGTTCTGAAAGATATTTTTGGATTAGAGAATTTTAAAATTATTGAAGCTGAAATTCAGAAGCCTGGCGATATTAAAAAACATCAAACGGGACTTGAGCGGAATTGTTCATTTGCGAATTTTAAAAATGGGACGGTTACTCGGAATATGTATTTGAAAATAATGGATATGTGTATGGCGAATGCTGAGCATCCAACGCTTGTTCATGTTAGCGCGTTTAAAGATTTGCCGACCGAAGAGGAGAATTTGAAGTTGAAACTTGATAATGTGATTACGCAGGAAAGATTGAGAGAACTTCAATCTAAGGGAAATAGTGCGGTAGATGATTTTGTAAATGGCGAGGAGGATGTTTTGTTTACGACGAAATGTTCGCGGGGTGTGGATTTCGCCGGCGACAAATGTAATTCGATTGTTATCACAAAATTTCCTTATCCAAATATACAGGGACTTTTTTGGAAAATATTGAAGCAGGAACATCCTGAGAAATTTATGACTTTTTATATGGATAAGGCAAGGCGGGAGTTAGTTCAAAAAATTGCGAGGGGTGTTAGATTTAAAGGCGATAAAGTTGGTTTGTGGAGTCCGGATGTTCGAGTTTTGAATGCTAATTTGGATTAATGTCATTAAATTACAATAATATTTAAAAAATATTTTTCTATTAAATTATATGAAATCAACAAATCAAGATGATAATTATTTAGTAAAAAATTTCAGATTAGTTAAAGCAAGAGAACTCGCGGGACTCAGTCAGTCGGATGTGGCCAGACGGGTCGGAATACTTCACGCAACTTATTTTACTTATGAACGAATGAAAAATGAGCCGCAACAAAATCGCAAAACCAAAATCGCGCAAATTTTAAGACAACCCGTTGAATATTTATTTCCGGAAAAAATAAAACAACATTATGCAACACGCGCAAAATCCGAAGATATTTATGATAATTGCGAAAAAATGAGTTTTGATTTTGAAGAAATTTTTTAAAAAATAGATATGGATAAACAAATTGACAACAAAAGATTAAGAATAGTTATGGACAAATTATTAAATGAATTGACGCCCAGACAAAGAGAAGTATTAGAACTGCGCTGTCAGGGGAATACACTTGAAGAAGTAGGAAGAAATTATAATTGTACCAGAGAAAACATCAGACAAATAGAAATAAAAGCTCTAAGACGATTAAGACACCCTTCTCGCTCAAAATTATTGAGAGAGTTTCTTTAATACATTCTAAAAAAAATCGACATGGAGTTTTAGTAATTTATTTTGAGTTGCTTAGAATAACTTAATCTTTCAAGATCACCTTTACCTATTAAAAATGTTTTTTCCACAAGGTTAAGTATTTTCTTCGTTGCCCTCTTAATCTCAGCATGACTATAATTTCCTTTTTCTGTTAAGAAAGTGCTTTCTAAGAAAACAAGTGCTTTTGCCCTTCCTTCCTCCATTGCAAGATAATTTATATTATCCGTTTTAAAATTATATCCAATTATTCCTAATACACTAGTTATATATCCCATTCTTGCTTCCGGGTCACTTCGAGGGAGGCCCATTGCATAATAAAATGGTCCCAATTCTTTCTTTCTTTCCTGATATTCCTGAATTTCTTTTCTTGACCATTTTTGTTTTGAAAATATATTTTTTATGGTATGAATATAATATGGATCTAACTCCCAATTCACTATTGCCTGATATTCCCCTACCTCTTTTTCTGACCATGGTTGAAGAACGGGAGGTCTTCCCTCTTCATCAAATTCTATTATTTTCTCCCTCATCCCGATACAAATCAAAACAGGTTTTTAAAATATCTGTTTTTAATAAAATAATATTAATATTTAAAAACCATTTTTTTCACCAAATTATATGGAATTTTGTTAATCAACTCTTTCCAAATAATCCACAGCCTTCTTAACATCAGAAGTTATTAAAACAGAATCTCTAAGCTCAGAAATTTTTCTAATCCATTCAGGTAACTCACCAACATCAATAACTGCAACTTTTTTATTATAATCTTTTATTGCGTGAATTATCTCAGTTAGCGTTCCAAGTCCTCCATTGAGAGCAATAATTGCATCACTTTCTTTAACTATTTTGATATTTCTTTCGGGGTACTCAAGACCTGTCTTAATAATCTTATCAGGTGTGAGTCCGATTTTTTCACCGACCCTTTCCATTTCTTTTACCGACGGGAGATATACAATATATTCTGTTCCCTTATTTTTTCTGTAAGAATTAGCTACAATTTCTGATACACCAGTCCCAGCCCCACTAATCAGGACATGACCCTTCTCGGCAAGAATTTTTCCAATCTGCTCCGCTTCGTTTTTAGACCTTAATGCCTTTTTCTTTTGCCAAGTTCCAATAATTAAAATTCTCATATATATTACTTGGATGACTTGTTTATATTTGTTTAGGCAATAATGACGACTACGCCCACACCAGGAGTCTACTCACAATTTGCATTTCGCAAAAATAAAAAAGCAAATAAATCTTTTGCTCAAAGCGAATTGTTCGCCTAGGCACGCCTTGGTTCAATACGCCCACACCCGGAGTCTACTCAAACTTCACTCTATACCCTACCAAATATATTTGAAAATGGGCGGGGCACACTGAAATTTTGCAATATATTTTTGTTTGTGCAAAATTCGAGCAAAGATTTTCGCCTAGGCACGCCTCGGTTCAATACGCCCACACCCGGAGTCTACTCAAACTTCACTCTAAAATTTTGCAATATATTTTTGTTTGTGCAAAATTCGAGCAAAGATTTTCGCCTAGGCACGCCTCGGTTCAATACGCCCACACCCGGAGTCGAACCGAGGCACCCCGAGGGGTCAAGAGTTCCAGTCTTGTGCAATACCGTTATGCGATATGGGCAATATATATCAAAGATAAGCTTGCTTTTTAAAATTAGTTATTGCAACAGTGTATTAACTAAATAGGAATAACCACAGAAAGATTTATAAATTCTTGTTGAATTATGAAAGAATGGTTTTCGAAGGGCGAAATACAAAAGCAAAATACATGCATTATTACGGCGAAGTGCGAGCACTTCAGGAAAGAGTAGCTTTTGCTAATGAATTAAGAGATACAAGATTGGAAAAAAATCTTTTAAATAAATTGGTGGTTGCAATAGATGCATATGAATCACATGTTCCAAAAAAATTAAGAGAGACAACAAGGTTAAGAAATATGAGTGATTGGAGAGCATATTATGTGGATATGATTTCTCAAATAGAGTTAGAGTTTAATCAACCATCTCAATTTTGATTTTAACAGTTCGGGGAATGTTGATTCTCATAATGTTGTGAAGAATTTTATCATTCGACGGCAAATCAATAATTCGTTTGTGGATTCTCATTTCGTATCTGTCAAAACTGGCTGTTCCATCGCCACAGGGAGATTTTCGAGTGGTTATTTTTAATCTTTTTGTCGGCAAAGGAATCGGTCCTGAAATCGGCATTCCTGCTCCGTTGGCAATTGTTTTTATTCTATCAATAACTTCATTCAGTTTATCAATTTCCACACTTTGTAATTTAATCCTTACTGTTGTCATAAATTAATCACAAAAATTACACTTTTAAACCTTGCTGTCTTTTAATTTTAATGCAAATCAAACCAATCATTTTGGCGATATTATTTGTTGCATCGGGTGTATTTTATTATAATATTACAGGCGAAGTAACTAAATCTGAGATTGGTCAGGTTTTGGAAATTGTGGATGGTGATACGGTGAAATTAGCTAATGGGCAAACACTTAGATTGCTCGGGATTAATACGCCAGAGAAGTCGATGTTGTTTAGTGAGGAAGCAACGGAATTTCTTAAAAAATTAATTCAAAACAGGTCAGTCCGGATTGAATCTCACGGCGTTGGAAAATACGGCCGAACTCTCGCATATATATTTTTAGACGACAGGAATATCAATAGAGAGATTTTGGCGCAAGGTTTAGGTACATTATATTATTACGGAAAAGACAATCATTATGTTGAACTGAAACAAGCTGAGGAGTTTGCGAGATTGAATCAGAAAGGGTTATGGGAAAAATCGCCAGATGCAAATTGTGTTGAATTAATTGAACTTAAAACCGACGAGCCTGAGAAACTTATTTTGCAAAATAATTGCGACAAAGAAATTCAAATTACATTTAAAGATGATGCAACTCATATTTATTACGCGACGATTAATTCAAATTCAATATTTACAAAAGAGTTCTCGCACATCTGGAACAACGCTGGTGATTCAATTTATGTCCACGACACAAAAGGTTTATTAATATTTTATCGCTATTGATTTATGTTAATTGACATTACAGCCAACACGTTTATACAGTCTATCCAGAATTCAGCCCTAACAACTTTCTCGAAATTTATCGCGATTGTATTTGATACGATAACTTTGACATTGATTTCATTAGCTATTGCGGTTTATCTTTATTTTAAAATATCAAAGAGAAAGGGTATTTTTCTTGCTTCCGTTGCTATAGTTACTGGTATACTAATAAAACTTTTAAAAGAAATTTTTCAGCGAGCTCGTCCGTTAAACGCTCTAATTCAGGAGTCGGGTTTTTCGTTTCCTAGTGGACATATAACAACAACGGTTGTTTTTCTTGGGTTAATTATCTATTTGTTTGCAAGTAAAAAACATAAACTTGAGGCGGTTTTGATAGCAACTTCAATTGTTATTCTCGTGGGATTTACAAGAATATATCTTCGGGTTCATTGGTTGACCGACGTTATCGGGGGAGTGTTTGTTGGCGGAATAATTTTGGCGTTGAGTATAATAATTTATAAAAGAGTGGGCTGCACACGCCGCGTGTGAACAGCCCAATCATCTCAGCCAAGTGAGATGACTATGATAATAATAGAATCCAAATAAGTTTTTTAAAGATGAGCATTCAATTCCTTAAGATAATTCTTTCGCAAATTATCTGATTCTGGTCGTTGATTTTCTGGCTGTTTAGCTTTATTTTCTACTTTTTCTAATATTTTTTCTAGCCAATTTTTCATCCCTCTCATAGATTCTTTTGGAATTTCAATAAAACTATCAACTTCTTCTTGTGAAAGCAAAAAGGAATTTCTTGTTGGAGAAGAGCCAATTAATCTTCTCTTTTCATCTTTTTCAATAAAATAAAAAGCTCCAGAGCCAACCATATAAAAGCTGTTTTCTTTTATTGGTATGCCATAATAATTACATAATTTCATTTTATCCATACAATCCCTTAACATCCATTATTTATAAATCTTTCTTCTGTTACTTCTAAAAAATTAAAACAACTAATCATTCAACTTTTTATATCCAAGCCAAATCAAAATCGCTAAAGAAATACCGAGAATAAGTGTTCTCCAAATGTCTGACAAATTCCCCCAATATCTTATTGTTCCGTAAAAAATCATAATCACCCCGCCACCCATTAATCCGCTTGACACAGCCTCAATAGCTAAAAAAAATCCAACGATAAAAACACTAATTCCAATAATCATATTAACGAAGAAGACATTTCTCTCGTAAATATCTCTCGCATTATCAAATTCTCCTCTGCATGTAAAATCTTTGTCGCAATATCCATTCGGTCTGTCAAAATCTATAGACACTTCTTTATAATTTGTCCACTTTCCTCCAATGGCTTCACATTTTTCCTGAGTATTAATAGTATCCACCAAAGTTTTTATGTCTTCACAATACTCTTCATATTCTGGAGCGGGATAAACGGACTGGATTGCATAAGTAAAAAAGAAAACAGAAATCAGGGCAATTGCAATACTTAAAATTATAACTTTTATCGACGAACTCTTTTTCTTTACCATAATAAATACAATACCTCTATCTTTTTAATTCTTTCGAATCAAATAAATCTCGGTGTCATTTTTAACCTTGACTCCAAAATCAATTCCTACATCGTCGCCTTTTTTGGCAACCTTAACACGTTTTCCTTCCAGCTCAATAGTTTTAACGACAGTTTTTTTAATTGCTTCGTCATTCCTAATCAAATAAACTTCATCCCCAACTTTTAGTCGCCCTGTGTTTATTTTAACCGATGTCGCTTTAACTTTAGGCCAATATTTATACGCCTTTCCAATAAATTCTTTCCGCTCGGTTTGCTCCCCATTTTCATTAAACGAAAAGTCATCTGCCGTCGGCATTTTCAAATAAAATCCAGAACTGAATCCTCGATTATATACTTTCTTTAGTTTTTCGAGTCCAGCCAGAATTTCAGCTTTGTTTAATTTTTTGTCCAAAGCTTTTCGATATTCTGATACAACTGTGTAAACATATTCTGGGCTTCGATTTCGTCCCTCAATTTTAAAACTTGTGATTCCCGCTTTTTTCATTTTTTCAATAAACGGCAAGGTGCATAAATCTTTGGCAGACATAACTTGGCTATTTTTTAACTTTAATTTTTTGCCCGAGTTGTCAGTTATTATCCAAGACCGACGACAGAGTTGCGCGCATTGCCCTCGGTTTGCTGAAAGTCCGTGAGTATACTGCGACATGAAACATCGACCGGAAACCGCAACACACATTGCCCCATGACAGAAACATTCCACTTTCGCATCTTTCGAGATTTTTTTAATTTGTTTCAAATTTAATTCTCTTGCTAAAATAATTCTTTCCGCTCCCAGTTTCTTATAAAATTTTGCTGCAACTGAATTTGAAATCGATGCCTGAGTGGAAACATGAAACGGAATTTTATATTTTTGGCACAATTCAATTACCGATAAATCCCAGCAAATAATGGCGTCGACCAGACCTTTCGCTTTTTTAATAATTTGCTCAACTTTTTTTAGTTCATTTTCGTACATTACGATATTTAAGGTTAAATATATTTTGACGTTTCTTTTTGATTCATTACAAATTTTCCGAATTTTTTTAAAGTCACGAACACTAAAATTTTTCGCTGAGTCTCTCATGTTAAATCCCCTAACTCCAAAATAAATCGCATCGGCTCCGGCTTTGATTGCTGTGTGTAAATTTCTGAAATTTCCGACTGGAGCTAAAAGTTCGTATTTTTGTTTCATAGAATAATAATATGAAAGTGTGTTTTAAAGATTTGCGATTTGAAATTCAAAGATATTCTGGATGAAAACCAGATAATATTTTTTGTTCTAAATGTCCGCTCCTTGTTAATATGTGAACTTTTTCATGCGGACTCGTAGCTTTATAATTATCATAACAAAGTCCCAAATGTATCCAGGCATCTTTATTCCCTTCAAAAATTTTTCTTGCCTTACTTTCTATCAGTTGAACAAAAATATCGTGTCCCGGATTTATTCTTTTATAAGAATTGTTAAAATAATTTTTAACGACGCTGAATGGAAATAAAAATAAAGATCTTAAATCCAATGCTTTTCTTAGTGTTTTTTCAGTTTTATAATTTTTTTGCATATTCTTACATAATGAATGATAAGCAAAAGCATAAAATCTTCTTGTATTTATTCTTTTATCAAACTTAAGCAATTGTTTTTTATTTATTACACCCCCATTACTATAAGAAGATGCTTTAACTTCAATATAAAAAGAACCATCTTTTGATACTAAATCTGGCTGCTTATCTATATCTGACGAAGATAATCCAAATAAATCCTTAGCTTTCGCTTCAAACAAATTTCCGACAATTGTTCTTGCATCTTTCATCCAATCCCGAGAATAAATCGTTTTAAATAGATTCTTGTCGCAATTCCAAAGTTACAAAAGTTTATAAATATTAAAATCATGGAATATTATGGAAAAATCAGTTAAGCAAATTGAAAAAAATGTTTCCGCAAGTTTTGGGTATGTGAAAAAAGATATGCTAATGTTGAATGATGCGTTTTCAGATATACACGATAAAATTCAGCACTTGTCTATAAATCATGCCGCGCTTCTCGAGGAAATTGGAAGACTTAGGGGCGAGTTGGCAAAGATGACTACAAAGAAATCTATTAAAAAGGATGCTGTTAAGAAAGTCGTACGGAAAAAGAAGTGAGAGAAATCTTTTTAAAAATTTGCTGGCAAGAAGCAACAGTTCATCTCCTCACTAAACTAAGGAGATTTCTTGCTTCGGCAAACTTTTAAAAAACTTTACTTTACAAATTCATTAATCAGATTAACAAGAATTTCTGTTTTAGACTTGTCTTTGTCTATGCACTTTTTCGAGAATTTTTTCCAAAGTTCTGTTTCAATAAAAAAGTTTATTTGTTTTTTTGGTTTTGCCATTGCAGAATTATTGATTTATAGTAATCTTTATATATAAGGAAATACTATAATTGCATATCTACATAAATAAAGAAAAAATGAACAAAAAACAATTATATATTTTGGCTTGGCAGACGAAGGAAAAAAAATGAAAAAGCTAATTTTCCTAATCGTTTTCGCCGTTGCGATTGGTTTACTCCTTCGCCATTACTTCCCGTTTAATATTTCTTATTGTGATAATCTTTGTGAGTTAGGGAGGTTGGGATGAGTTTTCTTGGAGTAGTAATCTTCTTCTTGATTTTATGGGTTTTTTGGCGTTTAGCGCGTAGAGAAACTCCTCCACGATATAATTATCGTGATTGGAACTATACAACACGCAAATCTCTTAAGAAAGTTTCTTCTAATTGGGAGAATTTAGATATTTCTTTGTTAGACGGGGAAACTTATACGGATGATAGGGGGTATGATAGAAACGGAGACGGGAGGTTAGTCCATAGAAAAGTCGCACATAAACACCATTACACGAAAGATAAGTTCTCCAAAGGTTTTAGGGAGTATGTAGTTCACCACAAAGACAAAAACAAAAAGAACAACTCTCCAGAGAATTTAGAAATACTAACCAAAGAAGAACATAATAAGAAACATGGCAAAAGTTAAATTTATAAATCAAAAACACACATCTATTTTATCGATAACATCCAAAAGATAATATCGAAAGTTAACTCATAAGAAAGTTGACAAAATCAAAGCCTCAATAGTATAATGGTTAGTACACGGCCCTGTCGCGGCCGAGACCCGAGTTCAATCCTCGGTTGGGGCGTAATACCTTCTTGGCATCCGCTGGGGACTACTTTTTATGTCGAATTGACACAGATTGTTTTTTAAAACAATTCACCTCGATAAAATATGAAAAGAGACCCGTATAAGCACAAGGAAAAATATCAAACAATATTATTAATATGTTCTCCAGCCTTGTCTCGACGACGCTGGGCTTTTATATTTTATTTTACTCCCCTGACCATATGCACTGCCAATACATAAAAACTATAGATATTATGCACTGCCAATACATTTAAAAACATCACAAAACTAAGATATTTATGTTATCAAAAGAACAACTCAAGCAAATTCTTATTGACCAAAAAAAATCAATATTGAAAAAACCACTTGGAATAGAAAGGGAAATTCTAACAGAAATAACTAAAAAAACAAGACTCCCTCATATAATGGTTTTAACAGGATTAAGAAGAAGCGGAAAATCAACTCTTTTAAGACAAATAATAAAAAAACATTATCAAGATAATAATTTTTATTATATAAATTTCGAAGATGAAAGACTCTTTAATTTTAATGCTGAAAATTTCAATGACATGTATGAAGTTTTGTTAGAATTATTTGGAAAACAAAAAACATTTTTTATAGACGAAATCCAAAATGTAGAAAATTTTGAATTGTTCGTCAGAAGATTTTATGACAATGGATTTAAATTTTACATAACTGGTTCAAGTGCCAAACTTTTAAGCAGAGAACTCGGGACAAAATTAACTGGCAGGCATTTAAATCTTATAGTAACCCCCTTTTCATTTAAAGAATTTTTAAAATTCAAAAAAATAGATTTCTCAAAAAAAATAATTTATAACACAGAAGATAAAATTACCATTAAAAAACATTTTGAAGAATACCTTTTCAACGGAGGCATGCCTGAATTTATAAAATTCAATGAAAAAGAAATATTAACAAGAATCTACGAGGACATAATAAACAAAGATATAATTGTAAGATACGATGTTAAAAATATAATTCAGCTTAGAGAATTATACCAGTATCTTATAACTAATCTTGCAAACAAATTTAACTATAATAGTCTAAACAAAATATTAGGAATAAAAAGCCCGCACACCACGAAAAAATTCATTAGCCATCTTGTTGAAACTTATTTCATTCAGATAATAAACAAATTTGATTATAGTTTAAAAAAGCAAATAAAATCTGAAAAAAAACCATATGTTTTAGATAATGGATTTGTTTCAATAATTGCCCTGAAATTTACAGAAGATAAAGGATGGTTCCTTGAAAATTTGATTTTTAATAATATAAACAAAGATTTTGACATAACTTATTTTGAAGATAAATATGAATGTGATTTTATTTTATCAAAACAAAAAAAGATAATGCAGGCAGTTCAGGTTTGCTGGGAATTGACTCCTGAAAATAAAGAAAGGGAAATTAGAGGATTGACAACTGCTTTAGAAAAATTCAAATTAAAACAAGGACTTATTTTAACCAAAGATCAGGAATATGATTTGCAAAAAGATAATAAAAGAATAATTGTTAAACCTGTATGGAAATGGTTATTAGAAAATAAAGATTAATTATTTCTTCTAAAAATATGCTCTTATAAAATTGTCAAACTAGCCGACCAGCAACCCCCTTCCCCTACTGAACCTTCTTCCCCTTCTGAATTTGCTCCTTCAAGCGAATAAGACTGCTCCTATGTAAAATCCCTTTCTCCATAGCCTCCTCAGGTGTCATTGCCAAAATCTTTTCCCTCAATTCTTCTTCGTTGACATATTCCTAACCTTCCGTCGCTCCAGTAGACCGATAAGATTTATATATCGTATCCATCGCACACACACCAATGGAAACAGCAAGGCTGACAAAAAAAGAGGATGAATTTTGGGCAGAAGTTTATAGGTGCTTGGTTGGGTGGGGCATTCACGAAGACTTCACTTATGATTTATGTTTTGCAATTACAAAGTAGAAGAAACTGAAAAAATTAAAATTTACTTATGAAACAGAAAAAGAAGTAAAATAAAGGTTTATTTATAATTTTTATCTTCAATAATTTTCTCAATTATTTCTTTCTCTTGTTCACTTAATTCTTTCTCTCTCGTAAGTTTGTAGATTATTACTTTCAATTTTTCTATTTCTTGTGTGAGTTCTTCCATTTAGCATTCTCCTTCGCCTCTAAATTTTCAGAGAAAAACAATATATAAAGATTTGGTGACCAACTTTTAAGAGGAATCTGTACTGGGCTCTTTATTCCCCCTTGGGTGAATATTTCGTATATTGTTGCGATTGGGTAGTTGATTTTCAGAAGGAATTTGAGATTTAATGCCTGCTTTTGTAAATTCTATATATTCCTGAAGGAAATCAACAGTTAGCTCATCGTTTGACAATCCTACTTTTTCAAGAAGAAAATTCATTTTTGTTTTACTTCCGAGTTCTTCATATTTTTTAGTCCATAATAAATAATCAAAAAAAATAATTTTTCCTACAAGTTCTGAATAACTACTAACAGGTCCATGACCATTTGATTTTAATTTATCTAGAATCGGTTTAAATCTTTCCTCGTTTAGTTTAATAACAATTTGATGAGTCATTAATACAATAAAATAAACTGTTTTAAAACTTTTTTTGCACCAATGGTCACCACTCACTTGGATTTACCTGAACATTTCTTTATATCCTTTTTAGTTTTTCCAGAAGAAACAAATTTCATATATTGGCTGAGAAAATATTTCATGAATTCGGCATGTGTTTCATCTAATTTTTTCATTAAAAATTGCATTCGTGTTTTATCTCCAAGTTCACCACATTTTTCATCCCATAAAAGATGCTCAAAAAAGATAATCTTTCCTACAAGTTCTGAGTAACTTCCTACTGCACCATATCCATTATTTTTTAATTTATCCAATAATGGCTTGAATTTCTTTTCATTAAGTTTTATTACAATTTGATTTGTCATTTTTAATATCTCCTTGTTTTAGTGGTTTTTGTTCCAAGCTCATCTATCGCTTTATGAAGAAGCGGCTTGATATTATTTTTTACCATGTTTGAAATGGGGATAGTTTGTATTTCGGATATTTCTAATAGTTTGCATGTGTCTAAATTACAGCTTTCGCATTCTTCTAAATTGAAATTTAATCTTATTGTTTTATACCTATTAGTTCCGTTCATAAGTTTAAAGACATTAATTATTTTTGGGCAACTGGGAAGTTTTTTTTCTATTTCTTCTTCGGACTCTTTTTTATAGTGAGAATCAATTAAGGACAATGAATTTAATCCCAATTTTTTTAAATCAAGCTCGATAGTATATCCGTCAATAATTTCTTCTTCAAGTTTTTTTCTGATTCTTCCAATTGCCTGACTTGAAATATTTAATTTATTTGCAATAGAAGTATCTGATAACTTTGCGTTGTCAATTAATAGTTTTAATACTTTCTTTTCATTTTTCGTAAGCCACATATTAACCTCTTTATAGTTTCAACCTTAAACTATGTGAATATTAATCTTTATATTTTTATTGGTTCATAGTGATTAATTTTTTAGATAAATAGTTTCAAATGTAACTTTATAGGATGAATATAGATGCTAACGGGCAGTTGATAGAGATAAAATAAAAAAGTTGGATTTTTCTTAAATAATTTTTATGAACTTAATTAAGGACAAATATGTTCAAAACAATCTCTTGTTATAATTTAAAATTTCTTTTTGAACCGTTTAAGATTTAAACTTTTTCTCGTCGCTAAGTTTCAGTTTTCAAGAATAGATTTATATTAAAATCAATCTTAATTCTAGTATTGTTTACAACATTATGGTTGTTATTATAAATAAAATGGGTGATAAAATCAAGCACAAAAAAAGAAGCAGCGTTGTTGATAATGTTTATTCTACTTTGAAAGATTCTGATGGTCTGACAATTACAGAGATTGTTAAAGAAACAAAATTAAATCGTTCTTCTGTTCGGACTGCACTTGCTAAGCTCGACGGCGCTGAAAAAGTTTCTGTTAGAAAGATTGGTATGGCTAAGGTTTATTCGCTTAATAGGGGGAAAAGGAGATGAAAATGAGAAATTTAACAATGATAATTTGTATTGCTTTATTCTTTTGTGTTTCAATGATGATGGTTAGTGCTGCAGATTATTATGTGGCGACAACAGGTAGTAATACAACCGGGAACGGAAGCCAAGGAAATCCATGGCAGACAATCCAATATGCAATTAATAATGTTAGTAGTGAGGATACTATTAATGTGGCAGTGGGGACATATAATGAAACATTAAATATTGAGAATAGAAGCGACATTACAATTGTTGGAGCAGATAAAAATACAACAATAATTAAATCTTCAACATCTTTGGGTTGGGGTAATCCTCTTGGTGGAAGTTATGGTGCAACCAGACAAACAATGGTCAGAGTTGTAAATTCTACAGATATTGATTTTAGTAATTTTACTTTTGATTTTGATTTAATGAAAACAGCGGTTTCAGGTATCAATTATGTAAGCGGTATCTGGTACTGGTCCAGCACAGGAACAATAGATAACAACATCCTGAAGAATATAAGTATACTTGATGACGAAACAACAGTCAGCTTCCAGGAGCATACAATATATGTCCGGGCAATGACACAGGGTGGATATAATCATACAACCAGAGCTAATGTTGCTATTACAAACAATGAGTTTATCAATACAGGGCGGACTGGGGTCAACACACATGACTATGTGAACATCACTATTGATGACAACCTGTTCCATAAAGACGCGCCTTATAATGGCAGTGGGGGCGACTATGATCTCGGTTATGCAATCGAAGTAGGGTCTGAATCTATAGGAACAGTGACTGATAATACCATCTATGGTTATGAGGAAGGTGAAGACTGGACATCTGCAGGCATATATATAGAAAATGCTTTCACAGATAGCGTTCCCATATCATTTACGAAAACTGTTTCTATTGAAAGAAATGAAGTTTATAATTCTGAGATAGGAGCACATATTGGTTCCGCAAGCACTAATCAAGAAGTAGCTATTGTCGTCAATTTTGCAAACAACAACATACACGACAATCGATTGGATGGCGTGATTGTAACAGATAATGAGGCTAGTTATGGGTCGTCAGTAACAATCAATGCACAGAATAACACCATCACGAATAATGGCAATCGTGGCTATTACATATACACTAAGGGTGATGGCGATGTTACTTTTAATGCTACTAACGAAACAATTACAGGCCATGACTATGGTATGTATATAGATGACACGGCACCAGATACAAGCGTTTATGCCATGAATATTATTAATAGTATTTTAACTAATAATACTGGATATGGGGTTTACAACAACATAACTACCCAAATAGATGCCACCCTAAACTATTGGGGAGACTTCTCAGGTCCGGGCGGAGTTGCCGACGGCCTCGGAGATAATGTTAGTGCAAATGTAACTTACTCGCCATGGCTCGGGGCGACTTATGGAACAAGCCCAATGACATGGTATGTGGATAATAGTACAAACGGAAGCATTCAAGCTGCAATAGATGCTGCAAGTGCAGGTGATACTATTAATGTTGTGGCAGGGATTTATACAATTACTAGCAAGATATTAGTTAACAAAGAAGGTATTACAATTACAGGAGATGTAAATAATCCCGAAAATGTAGTTGTTCAATACAATCCAGCCGCTAACTCTCTTATTTTTGATATGAGAGCAAGTAATGTAATTATTGAAGGCGTTAAAACTGTAAGTGGTAAGGATGGTTTCTTCTTTGATCAGGGTGTCACTGGATGCACGATTTCTCATTGTATCATAGAAGATACCTACCAAAGCGGTATATATATTTACAATGGAAACGGTCATACTGTAGAGTATACAACCATAACAAACCCCGGGCAAATGAACGATTTGAGTTATAGTAATGGGATTTATACAAGAGCAGATAGCACAACAATAGATTACTGTATTATTACATCGGATAAAGAAAAACACATGAAATGGGGCATTGACCTTGAAGCTGGCTCAAATCATGTGATAACAGAAAACACTATTGCAGGTTCATGGCAGGCAGCCATTCGTGTTGTTTCGGGAGTAAAGCCCGTAACCATTACCAACAATGATATTGACGATGCGACAGAGGGATATGCTGAGGAAGGCGCAATTTCGTTAGATGGTAATAATGATGGCAGTACAATTTCAGGAAACCATATTGATAATGTAGTAAGTTCATCCGCAATAGTTGTCTGGCCAGCATGGGATATAACAATTGCAAATAATCAAATAGGTGTTGATGATTCTTCAAATGATATCAGATTAGAAGGTATCAGGGTTAGTGGTTGTGGAGGTTCTGAAGGAAATAGAGTAGAAATAACAGGGAATACTATTCACAATACAGGTTATGCCGCGGTTTTGTTAATTAATAGTGGTAATGCTTATGTTTACAATAACACAATCACAAAATGTAATAATTACGGCGCTGATAACACTGGCGATTGGGATTATGCTTCTATTCATGTTGATGAGGACAGTGATGATGTTATCGTTGACAACAATATCATTAGCGATGGTATCAATGGAATTCAGACATGGTCAAATAATACTAATATTACTAATAATGAGATATATAATATGGGTTTGTCCTATGCTGACACAAAAGGCACAGGTGACGGTATTTACTATAATTCAGGAGTTATTGTTGGAACTAATTGGCTTACTGGTAACTTTAAACTAACCGGAACACAAATATCTGGCAATAGTATTTACAATAATTATCACGGATTATATGTGAGAGATTATGCTACTTTATCACTTGAGGATTCTAGTGTTTTAAGTGTAACTGCGGAAAGCAATTACTGGGGAGACTTCTCAGGTCCGGGCGGAGTTGCTGACGGTCTCGGAGATAATGTAAGTGCAAATGTTGATTATTATCCTTATTATAGAGATTCTGTGATGACCCACTTATCTGGAAATGAGCAAACAACGATAAATGAAACAATCGAAGTAACCCAAAATAGCACAGATATTGATGTTATAGAAAATAACACTGCATCAAATATTACTATTCCTCGAGGTATAGAAGATGTTGATTTAGATTTATCTAAAATAATAGATACTTCAGCAACTACTGTCAATGCTACCTTAACAGGTTCAATAAATATTGAAGCAAATACCAGCGTTGGTTTGGTAACTGTACAAATTCCTGAAAATATAACTATCTCTGGAAATACAAGTTGGACAGGAATTATTAATACTCCTACTGTCAAGGAAATCTCAAGTGTAACCGTAACAGCTGATTCAGGATATAGTGCAACTGTTTCTAAAGTAATTGAAATTGGATTTGATGATGTTGAGTTGGTTTTTGATAAGGCGGTTAGAATAGTAATTGAAGGGCAAGCAGGAAAGAATGCTGGTTATTCTAGGGGGGGAGTTTTTACTAAGATTTCAGCTGTTTGTTCTGCTGACACCCAAACAGCAGGGGATGCATTAGCAGCAGGTGCCGACTGTAAAATTGATTCGGGAAACGATTTAGTTATTTGGACTAAACATTTTACTGCGTTTATTACTTATAGTCAGACAGCTCTCTCACCATCATCGCCATCAACTAATTCTAGGGGGGGGATGTATTTATGATACAAATTATAATTGGGCTTGTTCTGCTTGGACAAATTGTGTAGATGGAAAACAGACAAGAACATGCAAAGAAAGGAATAATTGTGCGAATACATATGGAAGGCCTGAAACAGAAAGAGATTGTGAAAAACCCGAATTAAGCCCTGAACAATTATTTGATATTACTTTTACTCTTGAGGACTATTTAATACAATCTCCTGATGAATTAACAGCAGTTGTTAGTTTTGAAAGTTTTGGAACAATCCCTATGCTAGTTAATTTAACATTTACTATTATGGATGAATCTGGAACTGTATACGCAGTTGACAAGGATTTTATTGTTGTGACAACTGAGGAAGTTTTAAGAAAGAAATTCAAAGCACTTTTCTTGTCAGAAGGAAAATATACTCTTGTTTTGCAAACATTGTATCATGTGGATGTTGAAGATGAATTTAAACAAGAATTTGAAGTTGGTCCTGAAAGAAAAGGAATTACAGGAATGGCTGTTGATTGGATTGGAGGCGAATGTAAGTGGTGGTTGAGTGGAATTATCGTCGGTGTTTTAATTGTTGGTTTTGCTTGGTGGTTAATCAAAAAATTCAAGAAACCAAAAAGATTTACAAAATAAAAAGTAATTCCAAAGAAATCAAAGAAGAGGATTAAAAAATAATTTTTGTTTTATTGGCTTCTCCTCTGATTGTAGCAGTGCTCGTAAATAAAATGAAAAATGAAAATAAAAAAAATAAATAATTGGATGAATGTTAAGAGAAAACAATTATTAATCTGTTTGATAATTTTAAGTTCATTTTTAATTTTTAATTTTATTCCCACGATTTATGCTCAGGATATGAGTTCAGAAAGCATCACAGGTATAACAGAAGAATTAGATGGAGGATTAGCTTTTGATAAAATTCAAAAAATTTATGAAATAAGTGATTCAAGTTTAGAGAAAGGCTATTCTGCTTTATTAAATGAAAAAGATGCATTTAGAATAAAAATAAGAGAAAGAAATTATTATATTATTGTTTGGAATATTACAGATAATGAAGTTGGGATAGTCTTTCCAGGAGAACGGCAATTAATTTTTGAAGTGGATGGGATAATTTTAGCAGATATCGATCAAGATCATAAGTTAGATGTTGAATTAGAATTGAAATCAATTGAAGATTCTTATGAAAATGCTAAGGTAGTTGCTTCTGTTGAATTGGAAAATGAAACAGCGACGATTAGAGATACTGAATATATTCCTGGTAGAAAAGTAAATCTTTTTATAAAGAAAATTGTTAAAAAAGAATTCATTCCTTCTGGGGATTATTTTGAATTATTTGATGTGACAGTTAGATTAGCAGAAAAAGAAATTTATACTGCGAGAGAATTAGGAGCATTTATTATCTTTGAGAATTTTGGCGAAGGCCCTTCTAAAATAGATATTGTTTATTCTATTATTAATGAAAGAGGAGAAGAGGTTTATAGGGGGGTGGATTCTAAAGTCGTGCAAACAGAAGATAGAGTTGTTAAAAATTTTAATTTTTTAGAATTGCCCTTAGGTAAATATGTTTTGAGGGCTGAAATATTTTATGGAAAGAATCAGACAGGAGAATCTGAACAGGATTTTGAAATAATTGAGGTTTCTCTTTTTTCAAGATTATCAATGCCTTTGCTTTTTATCTCGACAATTATTATTTTATTTATTGTAGTTAGATATGGTGGGAAAATTTCTAAAAAGACAAGAGATATTAGAATAGCAAAGGAGGGAATCAAATGAAACTTGCTGTAATTTTTACGATAGCTTTTTTTGTTCTTACATTAGTTGGAACTACAACTATTTCTTTTTATAATTATCAAACAGCAAATGAAATTTTGATAAATCAGGTTGAGAATCATCTTAAGACTACTGTTCAATCAAGGGCAGATCATTTGGACACATTTCTCGATGGTCTTGAAAAGTTAGCTCTTCAGATGTCACAAAGTGTTGTTATTAATAAGCTTTTAATGACCAATAAAACAGATGAAGTTTATGATTCTCGGTTAAAAGATGTGATGATTCGTTTGAATGATTCTACACGAGTTAATCCTCAAATTTATGATATTTTTATTTTAGATAAATTTGGATTTGTGACTGTCTCAAATATTGATGAAAGGGTGTTGTTAAATAGGAGTGATGCAAAATATTTTATTTATGGGAGGGAGCATGTTTATATTCATGATGCTTATATTTCCAGATTTTTTAAAGGACAGCCTTCTATTGCAGTAGCTACTCCAGTTTATTCAGAAACAGGAGAATCCTTAGGAGTTATTGTGATTAGGATAAATCTTGATGTATTAAATACTATAACAACTGACAGAACTGGGCTTGGGGAAACAGGAGAAATCTATCTTGTTAACAAAGATAAATTATTAATTACACCTTCAAGATTTATGGATTATTCTATTCTTGTTCAAACAGTTGATACAGAAAATTTGAAAGGTTGTTTTAGTATACAGAAATCAGGAGAGCATAAAAATTATGAGCCAGCTATGAGTTTTGTAGATTATCGTGGAGAAGAGGTAATTGGGGCCCATGAATATATTCAAAAAATGCAGTGGTGTTTGCTCGCTAAAATTGATAAATCAGAAGTATTTGCCCAACAAAGAAAATTGTTTATACAAAATACCGCTTTTGTTTCAATTACTATCATAATTCTTTTGAGTTTCATAGGATATTTTATCGGGAGATTTTTAGATAAAAATTATTATTTTCAAAAAAAAGGAATTTCCAAAAATGGTAAAAACTAAATGTTTAAGCAGAAAGTTTTTGATAGGATTAATTTGTATATTTTTTCTTATTCTTTTAGCCTTTTTAATAACTGATGGTTATTTTAATTTAAACAGAGATTTAAAACTTCATACTGCAGATACAAAGGACATGATTGATCAAAGAATGACTACTCTTTTATCTGAAATAAATATTTTTCCACAACATGTGGGAAATGATCTTTTATTTCTTAGTAAATTATCTAGTTTAAATAAAGTAATAAATTCTGATGAGAATGAGATTGACGATAATCAACTAAAAGAATTAGAAGGAGATTTTTTAGAATTTTTAAAAGGGAGTGCTACTCATTATCAATTAAGATATATTGATGAGGGGGGTAACGAAATAATCAGAACTGAATTTGATGAGAGTAATTATAAAATAGTTTCAAAAGATAATCTTCAAAATAAAAAACACAGACCTTATTTTACTAAAACTATTAATCTGGGCGAGGGAGAGATATATATTTCTCCATTGGATTTAAATATAGAAAATGGAAAAATAGAGAATCGTGGGGCAGAAAAAAATCCTGAATATATTCCCACAATAAGGTCTGCCACTCCTGTTTTTAATAAAAAAGGAGTATCAAAAGGAATCATTCTTTTCAACATATATGCTAACTACTTTTTAGAGGATATTAGGAGAGCTCAAAGAGATGGAGAGAATGTATTTTTAGTTGATGAAGAAGGATATTATCTTGCTCACCCAGACAGAAAAAAAGAATTTGGCTTTATGTTTAGAAAAAATGATACTTTATATAATGACTATCCAGAGGTTTCTAAAGAAGTTTTATTAGATGTTGAAAGAAGAAGATTTGAGTCTGATAATTTTATTTTTTCTTTTAGGTATCTTTGTCCAACTACTGGAGATTGGAATGTTGGTAAAAATTTAAAAAATGTTCCTGGAGAAAATTTCGAAGACCCGTATTCTTGGATTTTAGTAACTATCTCAGAAAAAGATGAAATAAATAATACTCTAAGTCAATTGAAAAAAAGTTATTTATACTTTTTATTATTTTCTGGAATTACAGTCTTGATAATTCTTATTTTAATATTTATTCTTGTTTTTAAGGGTTCTGATATTAAATTTCTCGGAGAGAAGAAATAATGAAATTAAAAGATATAAATCTACTCTGGATTTTTTTGTTTGCAGTAGCTTTTGCGCTTGCTTATTTTTTTATTGTAACTTCTTTTTTTCAGGGAGGGCAAAATGCAAAGTTTTTTGATGATGTCCCAGATTTATTAATTTTTATTGTTGCGTTTATTTTATTTGTGTATTCCCAAAGATTAAAAAACAGAAAAGCAAGAAAACTATTGTTTTTAGGAACAGGGTTTATTTGTTTACAAAGATTAATGGAAATTCCATTACAAGAATATCAAGTAATTATTGGGATATTGCCTGTTGTTTATTGGATTCTTCCAATACTTATGGAATTTTTTGGAATTTTTTTAATTTTATTTGGATTTAAGGAGGTTATAAAATGATAGACACATCTATCTTAACTTATGCAATATTGTACATAACTTTTTCAATAATTCTAATCTGGAAAACAAATTTATTAATGCTAGAAACAAAAAGAATATGGGTTTTATTGCCTTTTTTTATTTTTGGAATTTTAATATGTTTTCGGGCGGTGTTTATTTTTTATAGTTTATTTGAAAAATTTGTATGGGTTTTCATAGAACTTGTATCTCTAATCAGTTTAATCTGGATATTTATAAATTTGTGGAGGGAGACTAAATAAAATGAATGAAATGATTATGGTACTTAATTTAAGTGTATTGTTCGTATTTTCTGTTTTAACAATTAATTTAATTGGGATAATTATTTGTGAATATATAAAAACAAAAAATCTAATAATTAAAAAACTACAGAGAAATTTTATTTATTTATTTATTTTGTTGGAAATAGCTTTTATTTCTGGGTTTTTGAGGTATACTTTAGATGAAAAAAGTTATGTTTTAAAATTCAATTTAGCCATAGCTGTAATTGCCTTTAGTTTTTTTTTATTTATTTTATTCTGCTTTTGGAAATTTTTAGATAAAAAGATTACATTGTTAAATTTATCTTTTGGAGGGGTAACTGTAATTGGGGTTGTTGGAAACTTGTTTTTTGATAATGTTATTATCCACAGTATCCATCTAATTGGTCTTTTTGGATTAATAATTTTTGCACCCCTTTTGGTGATTAAACTTTTAATTGATAATACAGGAAAGAGGCACCGCTCGGTGTACCCCAAATTGCGGAGTGAGGGGGCAAAATGAAATGTATATATATTGTAATTTTGTTGTTAGCACTTAATTTTATTAGTCTAACTTCTGTTTCAGCATTAAGTGTTGTTGTGCATGTTCCTGAAAAATATACTGATGTTCAGGCAGGAGAGAGATTTTATTTTGAAATTGAAGTTAAATATCCTGAAAACCCGTCGAGAAAAGATTTGAGATTAAATTATGAAATTTTGGATAAGGATGAAAATGTGCTTGCCCAGTCAAAAGTTTTGAAAGCTATTGAAACCCAGGCATCATTTATTGATTTTATTGTTATTCCTGAAAGTGCTGAAACTGGTGCACATATAATAAAAGTTAAAATCTCTGATTATGCGGATTTAAGTGAGGAAGTTGAGGCAAGTTTTCATGTTATTAGTAATAGTGCTAATCAAATTAAAACTTATTTTTTCATTCTTTTAGGAGTTATTATTCTTGTAGGAATATTGGTCATGGTGAATATTGTTATTAGTAAGAGAAAAAAATAAAAAATATTACCTATCAGTGCGTTAAAGTAGATGAGGGTTAGGACATTAAACAAAAACAATTCGACCTATATACTCAACCTCGACAATACTTATAAATCAAATCAGCGTCAGTAAATTAATATTAAATAAAATATTCGATATTAAAAAACGAGTCCCCACAGGATGCCAAGAAGGTCTCAACTTCGGTTGGGGCGTAATACCTTCTTGGCATCCGCTGGGGACTACTTTTTATGTCGAATTGACACAGATTGTTTTTTAAAACAATTCACCTCGATAAAATATGAAAAGAGACCCGTATAAGCATAAGGAAACATATCAAGCCTGGAAGGAGCAAATTGATGAATTGGGCTACATCGAAGGAATCTCAAAAGAGAATTCTGATTTAATTCTAAAATATATTTTTGATATGGAGTTAGGTATGAATGTCTCAAAGAAAAGCTCAAAGGGTGCCAGAAGTTATATTCGCTTGAACAATTTAAAGCAAAGAATGATTTTCTTATCAAAAAATTTAAAAAAATAAAATAAAAATTTATTTGATTATTCAAGTATTTGGTTTATACTTTAATTTATGATATTTAGTAGTATTTTTTACAAAATCTGTAATATTCAATACCAAATAGTAAGATTTATAAACTTTAGATTCATAGAAATAATATGGTGACAAAGTATGATGTATTTGAAGTGGTGTATAAAAATTCTGCTCCAATGAAACCAATAGAAGTAGTTAAAGAACTTAACAAAGATGAAAAAGATTATCATATTATTCATAGATTTTTAAGAGAGCTTGTAAAAGACAAAAATTTGATTAAAAAAGAATCAGGTTTTGAAATAAAAAAATCAGATAAAAGCCAGTTATTGTTTGATTTAATTTATTATTGTGCACGAAATAATATTAATTATAATCTTTTATTAGATAAAAACATAGCAAAATTTGTAAATGA
>JAUWIJ010000015.1 GCA_030605415.1 archaeon
AGGCTTGAGGAGTGAAGATGGAGCGGTTGTAATGGAAATAATCACGACGATGTTGGCCTCGTGGAAGAAGCAGGGGAAGCCTTTGTTTGAAACAATGAGAAGTTGTTTGTAGTTGGTTAGCAGGTACCAATGGATTACTGTTGAAAAAGCTTTAATTTCGATGAAGAACTTGAAACTTGTTAAGGAAAGGTTTGGTGACGACAACAAAAGGAAGACTAGATTGTTTAGTTTGAAATAACCAAACAAAAACAATACAAAAATATATAAGTCATACTTTCATACTTTTAATAAGGTTTATAAATAAATCTTGTGGAGATATTTTATGATGGAAGATAAAGAAATAAAAGCTGAAAAGGATTCTAAACTGGTTGAAGATGAAAGAAACGAAGAAGTAAAAAATGAAAATCCAATTAGTCAAATAGATGGAGCTAAAGCTACAAAAATTGTAAAAGATTATTTGGAACAGAATTTTGGGAATGTTGGAATGTTACATTATCGTATTGAAGACTTAACAAAAAATGGGGATAAAACACAGTTTTATGTTATTTGTAGTCTCCTGAGTTCTTTTGGAAGTCAGGAAAGATTATACTATAAAATTAAAGTTAATGTTGAAGATGGGGGAATTTTAGAAGTTTGGAAAAGTAAACCTTCTAAAGAAGACGAAGAGCAAATTACATTAACAAGAGTTAAATTCCAAGAGAAATAATACTATGGAATTTAATGTTCTTGCTTATATAAATAATGATACTTCTGTGAAAGAAATAAAAGATTATAATAAATATGTTTCAACTGGAGTTTTGATTGATGAAGAAATATTATATTTATTGATTGTAGGTGATTTTGTTAATAAAAATACTAATAAATCTGCCTATCTAAAAACAAAAAAGATTTCATTTGACTTAGAAGGATTTGGATATACTACTCAATTTTTAAATGGTTTTAATAATCTCGCTCTTTTTATTACCCCGCACATCTTCACCAAATTTATTCACTTGCTATGGGAAAATATAGAAGACAAAGAAGATTTTGAGAAGATAATAAAAATTTTTAATGGATACTCTGAATTCATAAAAGAAAAATCTTTAGACAAGGAACATTTTTTTAATGAAGACAATTTTAAGAAGATGAAATGGGATCTAATAAATTCATCTTTAATATTAACTTCAAAAAATCATAAACATGACACCATTCTTACTTGCAGATGGAAGACAAACAGTTTTTGTAGTAGTTCTGGATGTTTAGCTATACATTATGATAATATTAAATCTGCATATCTAACAAAGAAATTTAATTAGTTAAAAATCTACTTTTTTTAACCAATCACTCACTCCTTTGGATAAGTTAGACGATGCCCAAGGCAAAGTGACTCTTATAATAATAAGTTTATCATCTTCGTCTATAAAAGATTTCAATTCATCTCTTAATTCAGAGGCATTCTTTGAACTTTTAACAAACCATAAAGAACCTTGTATATGTGCGTAAGCATCATATGATTTAAGTTTTTCAATCAATTTAGGATAATCTTTCTTTTCCATTAAATCGTAACCCACACAGTAAATTGACATTTTTTTCTTCAATATTTAAGGGAATCGTCATTTATAAATTTTTAAGTGGTGGGAGTAAAAATTTATATTTGTTAAATTATCAAAAATTAATACTTCTTGGACACTTTTCGCAACAGCAAATTGGTTCTCGGATGCATAAATAGTTTTTGGACTTTGTCGCAAGATTAGTTTATGTGATAAGATCTTCTTTTTTCTGGGGTTTTCGGTCAAAAAATAAAGGAATCTATCTTGAATCTAAGAGATCTCTGGCTTTATGTGCAAGGTCTACGAAAAAGGATTTGAGCAAAAATTTTCGCCGAGGTATTACCCTGCTTCGATTACGCTCACACCCTACTCACAATTCACACCTCGTAAAAATATTTATTTGGATTTTGTTTTTGCTCGAAGCGAATTGTTCGCCGGGGTATTACTCCGCTTCGATTACGCCTACACCCGGAATCGAACCGGGGTACCCCGAAGGGTCCGCCTTAGCAGAGCGGTGCAATACCATTATGCGATATAGGCCTGAATTTTGTAA
The DNA here is from genome assembly GCA_030605415.1 of archaeon. Classification (GTDB taxonomy): domain Archaea; phylum Nanobdellota; class Nanobdellia; order Pacearchaeales; family GW2011-AR1; genus JAGVXH01. Next base: position 2,083 of record JAUWIJ010000015.1, read on the forward strand.
AACAATAAGTTTTTTAAAGCTTTCTTGCTGTTGATTATTGTAGGTCAGGTCGGCGAGCTAGCCCCTCGCCATTCGCAAATGGGCTTTATGGCGGACTGCAAGGCAAGGCGTGAGATGAAGCTGTCGATGTTATTGATTTGACGTTGAGGTTTTGTCCTTTTTGATCTTGCCTTGATGAATCGGGTCAGGTCGGGAACGAAGCAGCCCTAAGTTAAGGTTTAGGTGCTTAAAGGGTCGCAGAACTGAGGATAATTTATAACCTCTGGACTGTGGATTCAAGCAACTTGCTGGACCTGCATAATTTCTACAAACATGAAAATATAGTGAAGTTTAAAAAGTATAAAGTTATTTAATTGTATGGTGACAGACAAACGTGCACGCTGTTCGACGTCTTTTAAAACATCAAACAAAAAGGCGCAACTTTTTCTTCTTGCGGCTATCATAATTGTGGCGGTGGTAATTAGTTTAGGAATTACTGCGAACCAAGTGATAGTAAACGAAGAACCAGAGGGTTTTTATGATTTTAGTTACGAAGTAAAAAAGGAAATAGGGGAAGTAATAAATTATGAAATTTACAGCGGCTTCGATGACAATGCCGATTTAGACAAGTTCGTCGATTTACTTTCTGAAAGCATTAAAGATACAGACCCAGGTTCGGAGTTCGTCATTATTTACGGGAACAATATTTCTGGTATTAAAGTGATAAACGAGAGAGACGATCCCATTGTGGTTGAGGGAGAAGACATTGAAGGCAACCAAGGAATAATAGTTAGCAGAATATGTTATGCCGGTAGTTGCGATGCTATTGAAACAATCGTTGATGATTTTAATCCGGAAACAGGAAAAGGAGATATTAGCGCTGAAGAACTAAAGGGAAAAGACGCTATTCAGATTGATGTTGATGAGCAAATTATAGAGTTCCCGATTTCCGAACATAAGAAAGTTCTTTTTATAATACAAAAGGATGTGGGCGATGAAAGCTTTGTTTCGGTTGGGTAAGAAAAAAAACGCCTTGAGTAATATCGTCGGATATGTCCTATTAATCTCGATTACGATTGCACTTTCGGTTTTAGTTTATGGCTGGTTAAAATTCTACGTTAGCGAGGATAAAATCGAAATATGCCCGAGCGGAGTTAATATTATTATTAAAGATTACGGATGCGTCAAGTCGCCAGTTGGTGAAACACCCAATAAAGGATATTTTAATATTACATTGAAAAACAAAGGCTTGTTTAAAGTGGACGGATACACACTACGGGTTCATGACCGCGAGGATGCCGATTTTGGATTTTATACTTTTGATAATGATGGGGATGTTATTATGCCAGGTGAAGAATATAGCGCAATCTATAAGTTTATCGATAATGCCGTCGACAACGACCGTATATTACGGGAGATAACATTAATAGAAGTTCAACCATTTATAATGGACGGAGATAAGATAAGTTGCGAGTCATATATTTCCCGGAGGATTGAATGTCAATAACTACATTTATAAATTATAAAGACGGGTATAATACAAGAGGATTAAAATGAAAAAGAGTAATTACAATAAACACGGACTTTCGCCAGTAATAGCAAGTGTCTTGATGATATTATTGGTTTTAGTTTTAGCAGCTATAATTTTTTTGTGGGCACGTGGTTTTATTAGTGAGCAAATTGAGAAATTCGGCAAACCAATCGAGGATTTATGCGCATCAGTAGATTTTAGAGTTGAAAAAGTTGGAAGCGAGTTAGAAATTCTCAATAGGGGAAATGTAGACATTCGCCATCTGGACATCAAACTGTTTAAAGGCGGCGATTCTGAGATAAGTAAATTTGATTTTTCAATTGATGCCGGGCAGGCGATTAAGAAAAATCTTGACTTAAAAATGTCCAACGACGAGGAACCGGATAAAATAATTATTTATCCCGCGCTGATTGGAAACATCAGAGGCAAAAGTTCGAATAAAGTTTTTACCTGCATGGACGCAGGAGTTACTCTTTAATTAGTAATACTTATAAACTCATTTCTCTTGTGTTTTTTATTAGGAAGTATCCTGATTAAAAATTTAACTGAAAGGAGGTAATGATGAATAATAAAAAAATGAATCAAGAATTTCTGCGCTTTTCTCGCGGAATTCATAAGAGGGGTATAAGTGCAGTAGTTGCTACAGTTTTAATAATCTTAATTACTGTCGCTGCTGTTACAATTATCTGGGCAGCTATTATTCCTATGATTAATGATCAACTAAGCAAAGGAACTATTTGCTTGGATGCTGTAAGCCAGTTGACTGTTGAAGATAAGGGATATACTTGTATAGATGGAAATGATTTGAATCTCCAGATTGGACATGGATCTACAGATTTTAATTTAGTAGATGTTCAAATTTTGATTTCTTCTGCTGGAAGCACCGAATCTATAAATCTTGTAGCCGATACGACTGTAAAGATTGAAGATCTTCCAGGGGCTAATGAGGAGAAGACTTTCACGATTCTTGACGCTGATATGGTAACTCTTGCTGAAGATATTGACGAGGTTGCTATTGCTCCAATAGTTTCTGTAGGAAACACACAGGAGATTTGTGATGCTATGGCTCCAGTAGTTATAAGGGATTGCTAACAAGTTTCATTATTAATTTTTTGGCCGCTTAGGCCTTTTACTTTTTTTAAATCTTCTTTACGAAAAAGTATATAAAGAAGATTTTTGTTTTATAATTATGAAAAGAGAGGCTATGTTCGGAGTTCGGAGTTCGGAGTTCGGAGTTCGGAAAACAACAGGAAGACAAGGACAAATCTGGGTTGAAACCGTGATTTATACTTTAATTGGTTTAGCAATTATTGGTTTAGTGATGGCGACCGCTTTGCCAAAAATAAATGCGAAAAAAGATGAAGTAATAATCGAGCAATCAATTGAAGCACTGAAAAGTATTGACGACAAAATTTATGATGTTATTAATAAAGGCACGGGAAACAGGCGCGTTATCGATTTGAAAATTAAAGAGGGCATATTTATTGTTGACATGGAGGAGAACAGTATTTCGTGGATTTTAGATTCAAGTTTTCAGTATAGCGAAGAGAATATACCAATTTCGTTAGGACGCTTAAATGTAACCACGAGGGCTGGCAATCCGTGGGAAGTTGAATTAAAGTTAAAGTATCCTGTAGACATTCAGTATGACGAAGAAAATTCTGGAACAAAACAACTGGACATTGCGCCGACGCCATATAGATTTACAATTGAGAATAACGGAAAGAACGATGATGGGGAGATTATAATTGGATTGAACGAGGTTTAATAACATTAATAAATGAACGTTTCTTTGAATTAAAATGGGTGATATTAATATAAATCTTAATCCGCAGGTGCCAGCGCTTCCACGATTTAAAGACAAGACAAAAATAGACGTGAGGTATATGGTTATTGCGCCGTATGTTTCGATTCATATTTATTATAATGCTAAGTCAGGAGATGTTATTTACGACGTCGAGGAGCCAATGATGTCTAAAGAGGAAAGCACAAGTTTGAATAGTATTGAACAGGCGATGAGAGAGGTTGTGAATATAAGTATGACGGGAGATATTAATTCAAAAGAGGGAATGTTAGATTATATTGACAAAACAGCGAGGCTAATTATTTCGGAGTTAGGTTTAGTGATTGAACAAGATTCCTATAAAAAGATATTTTATTATTTGTATAGAAATTTTATTGGGTTGAACGAAATTGAGGCGATGATGAAAGACTATTTTATTGAAGATATTGAGTGCAATGGGATGGGGGAATCGATATATATTGTGCATAGAATTTTTAGAAACATTAAGACAAATGTAAAATTTGGAGACATGGATGAGTTATCGAATTTTGTTGAAAAGTTAGCGCAAAAAACAGGACGTTATATTTCTTATGCGTCTCCGATTTTAGATGGAAGTCTACCCGACGGGTCCAGGGTTAATGCGACATATACTCAGGACATTACCTCAAAAGGACCGACATTTACTATTCGTAAATTTACCAAAACACCGTGGACACCGACACAATTATTAGGGTTTCATACGATGAGTCCCGAAATGCTGGCCTATTTTTGGATTCTATTACAGTATCAGTCAAATCTAATGATTGTCGGCGGGACAGCCTCGGGCAAGACGACGATGCTGAATGCTTTAGCTTTTTTTATTCCGCAAGAGAACAGAGTAGTTTCCATTGAGGACACACGGGAATTAATGCTTCCCCGGGAAAACTGGTTACCGTCGGTGGTTAGAACCGGAGTTTCGAGTGCGGGCGTTGGCGAGGTGGATATGTTTAGTTTACTTAAAAGTTCATTTAGACAAAATCCTGATTACGTAATTGTCGGCGAGGTGCGAGGCAAAGAAGCGTCGGTTCTATTTCAGGGAATGGCTTCCGGACACGCTTCAATTTCAACGATGCACGGGGATTCGGTCGACTCAATTATTCGGAGACTAGAGACACCACCAATCAGCTTGAGTCCGATGCTGGTTAACGGGTTAAACGTAATGGCGATTATGACTCATGCAATTGTAAACGGACACGAAACCAGAAAACTAAGAGAAATCGTTGAAATTGTGAAAGTTGAACAGGACGGAACAGCCTTAACAAATACACCATTCAAATGGAATCCCGCGGACGATAAATTCTATCACGCGAAGAACAGCAAAGTTTTTGACAAGATTGCAGAGAAATTCGGGATTTCAAAAGACGAGCTGCAAAAAGAATTCGAAATTCGAACAAAACTAATATGGACATTGTTTCAAAACAAAGTGTTGTCTTACGAAGACATTCAGAGAGTTGTAAACGATTACGCGAAGGACAAAGCCGGCGTTTTAAAAAAATACGGGATTGCAGACGAGAACTCGACGAGAACTCAGAACTGAGAGCTTAGAACTCAGACCGCTCCGCTCTTAGAACTTAGACCCCCCACGCCCGAAAGCCCTGTCCCCGGGGGCGTGCCCCCTTCCCCAGTTCCCCGTTCCTGTCCCTGTCGGTTGCCCCCTCTGAGTTCTGAAATCTGAGTTCTAAGTTCTGGATTTTTGGTTTCCAAAAATCCAAAAACAAATATTTATAAACAATGGTTGATAATATAACTATATGGTCAATAAAATTACAAAGACAAGATATTCTTATCTTGAGCCATTTTTGACATCAAGAGAGCAGTTGCATCTTTTAGATATTTCTCGGAAGATAGAGGAGAATCATACGACTGTCAGAAAATATCTTAATGATTTTGAAAAATTAGGATTACTAAAAAGAGTGAACAAAGGAAGACTTACTATGTATGAAATTAATTTTGATTTTTCTTTGTGGATTGATTTCATTGTAGTGGCCGAGAAAGATAAATTGATTAGAAGATGTATAGAAAATTTACTATTCAAAGAGCTCGTTTCAGAATTGCACAAATTAACGAACAAGGCACTTATTATTTTTGGCTCTGCAAGTGACGATTTTAAAGAAGCGGGGGATATTGATATAATTAGTCTTGATAAAAAATTATCTGTGAAAGCAATTGAAAAAAAATTTGATTTAGATATTCATTTGCATTATGTTTCTTCGTTGAAAAAAATCTCAAAAACGATGAAACGAGAAATCTTAAAAAAACATTTAATTATAAATGGCTCAGAGGATATTGTAAAATGGTTAGTTTAAAGTGGTGTAAAAAACAGAAGTCTGGAATTAAATTAGTTGAACCGAATGAAAATTTAGCGAAAGAATATCTTAGAAATGCGGAAGAAACTTTTGATAGCTTAAAAAGTTCCATAAAAGATTCTAATTTATGGAAAGCCACGAAAAAATATTATTGCGAATATTTTTTAATTTATGCTTTTTTAATAAGGGTGGGAATCAAATGCGAAATCCATGATTGCACTATTGAATTAATAAAGATTTTAGAACGAGAGGAAATTTTACCCGAGGGCACTTATTTAAAATTAAAAAAAGATAAAGAACTCAGAATTGATAATCAGTATTATTTAAAAAATAAAAAAGTGAAAATGAACTTTAAAGAACTTTTCAATTTTTTATTGGAAATTAAATCAAAAACTCTTTCTGTAACTTTGGATGAAATAAATAAAATTAGAGGGTTAGTTGAAACATGTTAAATTTAAAAATTTCCAGATGGTGAATATCGAATTTGTCGGACAATTGATTGATTCTATGAATGATGCAGTTTTGCAATTAGAACAGGCTACTGCCAGTCAGAAAATGGATGAGGTGAATAAGTTAAGAACTTTTATTTTTGATTTACATAGACAGATTACTGGTGTAATAGGAGGACGAAATGTTTGAAGTAACATATGAAATGTTTCATGCAACCATTTGTTCTTTTATGGAGGCGAAAAATGTTTGAAGTAACATATGAAATGTTTCATGCAACCATTTGTTCTTTTGTGGAGGCGAAAAATGTTTGAAGATTTGAAAAAAAATTTAGAACAGGAAAAAAAAATTATTGCGGATATGCATGCGATTCAGGTTAGCATGCAAAGTGATGCGAGCAATCAAACATTTTATATTTCGAGCTTAAACGCACTAGCCAAACAATTAGTATTATTAAATAACGCAGTGCCAGAATTATTAACAGAGGGATCCCCAATTAAAAAGTTCGCCGAGCAATTTGATACAGCTATAAAACCAATTGTTGAAAAAAAGATTGTAAGGATGAGTTATGTTTCGCCGGTCACCAAAGAGAAAAAATATATTACAATTAATAAAGACGACAAGAAAGAATTTCTAAAAAAATTAGAATTATCCGAGGGGGCCTTAGTTGGAATTAAGAAAATGAAGGAAAAAAGTACGGGGGCAATAATTCGCAAGCCAAGTTCCTATGCAAGAATTTCAAACAAGTTTTTTAGAAATTATTCCGAAAAACTGGTGCCGCAATTTGATAGTTTGTCGAAGGATTTAAAAAAAGCGAATGTCCGTTTTTTATTATCAAGTTATTTGTCGATGGCGATTGCATCAATGACAATTGCATTTTTTGCCGGACTTTTAATTTTTATCGTGTTATTAATTTTTAGTTTAAACAACTGGATGTATTTTGTTTTACCTTTTGGTCTTTCTGGTCTGGCTTTAGCGGCGTTTTATCTTTATCCTGCGAGTGAAGCAAATTCAGTTCAAAAGAAAATTTCGCAGGAACTGCCTTTCGCAACGATTCATATGGCAGCGGTTGCAGGTTCAAATATCGAGCCTACAAAAATCTTTAAAATTATCGCGATGTCGAAAGAATATATAAACATCGGGAAAGAGATTCAAAAAGTGATTGTTCAGGTTGAAATTTATGGTTATGATTTAGTAACGTCGTTAAAAAATGTCGCACTAAGAACTTCAAATAAAAAATTGTCAGAGCTGTTTTCCGGACTGGCAACAAATATTAGCACGGGCGGAGCGTTAAAAAATTATCTTGAAAAAAAGTCAGAAAATTTTCTGGTCGATTATAGGTTAGAACGAAATGAATATGCGGCTCTGGCAGGAACATTTATGGACGTTTATATTTCCATCTTAATTGCGGCGCCGTTAGTTTTGATGATGATGTTTATCGTTATGAATGTTGCCGGGCTCGGAATGGCGGGCTTAAGTATCACAACATTACTGGCGCTGAGTGTAATCGCTATCATTATCGTTAATGTCATTTTCCTCGTAGTATTAAATATGAAACAACCGAAAGTATAATGAAATTTGAAATGATGCACTGGTTCGGAATCGCAATAGCAATTATAGTAACCACAGGTTCGATATTAATGTTCAGAGGAAGCAACCTAATGTCCTTTTTATTAGTTATTGCCTTGATTGTAGGACTAATTCCTTTCGGTATCACCTTTCTTCTTGCACAGGGCAAACAAAGAGAAAAGGAAGAAAAGTTTTTAGCATTTACAAGAGATTTGGTCGAAATGGTAAGGTCTGGAACGCCGATTAGTAAAAGCATCGTAAATTTAAAAAACAGAAATTATGGGTCACTAACCCAGCATATTGTGAAGCTCGCAAATCAGTTGTCGATTGGAATTACACTAACTAACGCGTTCGAAACTTTTGCAGAAGATACAAAAAGCAGAGTTATTTCAAGAGCGGTTGGTCTCGTCAGCGAAGCTGAAAAAGCGGGAGGAAATATCGAAACGATTTTAGAATCGGTTGCTAATTCAGTTAATCAGATTGAGCAGTTGAGAAAAGAGAGGATGGCGGCGATTTCAAATTTAGTAACACAGGGCTATTTAATTTTTATTGTATTTATTATCATCATGTTAGTTTTAGAATTTAAAATTTTACCGTTGGTGGCGGATTTACAGGGAGCCAAAAGTTTGAGCGTCAGCGCTACTTCGTTAGACCCAGATCAGTTTTCGATGCCGTTATTCGTCATGCTTTTAGTCCAATCATTTTTTGCCGGACTTGTGATTGGAAAAATTTCCGAGGGAAGCATCAAAAGCGGGTTTAAACATTCGTTCATTTTATTGGCGCTAACTTTGCTGATTACAACCGGGGCGAGAGCGTTGTTCGGGGGTTAGGGGTTAGGGGTTTCAACATCGGAGATGTTGAAGTCAGGAGTTAGGAGTTTGGGGTTGAGGGTGGGGAGTGGGAACGGGGACACCCAACTCCCAACTCCAAACCCCAAACTGGGGAGGAGTTAGTTATATAAACAATAAAAATATCCTATTATAATGAGAGGATTAGTTTGCAAAAAAGGTGCTTCACATTTTGAAATGATAATTTCGTTTGTATTTTTTATAGGATTCGTGTTTTTTCTTTTTATATTTTTACAACCACATGACACCTCAATACTATCCAATGCAGTTACCAAAGGGTTTTACGATTCTTTTGAAGAAAAAGTTCACACAAATTTATCAAACATGTTTTTGAAAACAAACTACACAGGAGATAAAAATTGTTTTTATATTCAATTGTCGGAGGATGAATTTATTTATGCAATAACTGACGGAAACAGTCACGTAACGAAATTAAACGGAGCTACAATTAATTCGAATCTTGATAATAACAATCTAAATATAGAGGAAGGAGAATCCTTTTTTAGAGTTGCAATTTCACCCGAATTTGTCGAAGGTAACATCGAAGAATGCGAACTTCTAAGCGACTACGAACTAGGACCACCTATCGAAAGGAGAGTTACTTCTTATAGCGCACTGGAAGAAATGTCTGAAAAATATTTTGATAACTATGAAGAATTAAAAAAAGAATTGAGCATCCCGTCGGTTTTCGATTTTGCGATTATAACAGAAACTTTACCAATCAAAATGGAGTCACAACATGGCGTTCCAGATTCAATAGATATTATGGTTCAAGATTACGTGGTCGGGGTTTTGAAAAGCAACGGGACACTTATTAACGAGAGGTTTAGTTTGAAAATATGGTAAACACTAATATTAATAGTAGGGTATAGCATGCCCCAACCTAATTTAAAGAATATATATGTGAGGGTACAGCGTGCCCCAACCAACAGTAATCTATATATATGTGAGGGTACAGCGTGCCCCAACCTAATTTAAAGAATATATATGTGAGGGTACTACCAACTACTGACTGCCGAGGGGAAGGAGGCATTCGGGATTTTATGGAGGACAACATCGGAGATGTTGCGGTTGGGAGTTCAGTGTTAGGGGTTCGGAGCAGGAGAAGCGGGGGACTACCAACTACCAACTACCAACTACCGACTACCGAGGGTCTGCCCCAACCAACAGTAATCTATATATATGTGAGGGTATATAAAACACAAAACAATTGTATTAACATGAGAAACAAAAGAGGATGGATATTAATTTTAGAGGCGACGATTGCAATTTTAATTGTGAGCGGAGCGTTGCTGGTAGTTTATTCTCAACAGGCAGACGAAGTAGTTTTACCAGAAGAATATTTTGAGAGTTTACAGGGACAGATACTGGCGGATGTTTCAGCGAGTAGCGATTTGCGATTGAATGTTTTAAACGTCGAAGAGGAAAATTTTGGAGATGAAAATTTTAACGCCTTAAACGATTTCATCGGCACGAAAATTCCGAGTGGGTTTGGGTATTCAATCAGAGTGTGTGAACTTGGTAGCACGACGGATTATTGCAAACTGAGCACTCCGACCTATATCGCAACGATAGATAAGGATATTTATACCGAAGAAATTATAGTTGCCTCTGAGCTAGGTGATGGAACCGACGCAACCTACAATCCCACAAAATTAAAATTATTCGTCTGGGAGGGCGAATCTTTCGGAGCAGATTGCAACAATACCTGCTCACCAGCGGGCACGGTTTATAATTGCTCCAACGATTTATCACAAGTCCTAAAAAGAACATGCGGAAATTTCGACGAAGACTATTGCCTGGAATGGGAAGGCGCAGCCGAAGTATTTAAAAATTGTGAAGAGGGATGGGAATGCGTTGAAGGCCCTGTGAGATGCACAGAAGTTTCAGAACTTTTTAATTTGACTTGTCAGAAAACAACAATAAATGAAACAGGATGCGTTCATAATTTTAACGATGAGTGTGATGAGTGGAATGGAGGAGGGGTAGAAACGGGAGGTTGTAATTGTATAACTTTACCGTTTATAGGAGAGGTATGTTCTAAAGAATCCTACGAATGTTATAATATTGAAACCATCGAGACAGATTGCCTCAAAAATCCTGTCTGTCCCGACGGGTATACCGAGGTAGACAAAAGAGGTTGTAGTGTTTTTGTCGAAGAGTGTGAGGATACCTGTTCGCCAGCGGGTCCAGTTTATAGTTGTAGTGGAGATAACAAAAA
>JAUWIJ010000018.1 GCA_030605415.1 archaeon
TATCCCACGGTTTTAATTCTGGGAACATTGAATCCCCCATCATCCTGTCGCCGATTAATACAAAATTAAATATAAATGAAAAAAGTAAAAATGGAATTAGGGATAATAAAAAATACGGTAAGATTTTCTTGCATATTTTTTTAATTGTCATTCGTCTTCGCTGGTATATTTTATTTTCTTAAATAATCGGGAACTGACAACGAAAAGGTTTAATGAAGACCTACATGCCCGTCAGTTCCCATAAAATGGCATGATTATTATTAGTGTGTAATGTTATACCACTACAATATTGTGGAATATCAATATATAAAGATTACTGCAATATTGTGGATGAGCAAAAGAACGTTCAGGGAAATTCGGAATAAAGTATTGAAAGAACTAAAGGATGTAAAAAAATGTTCATATGGATATTTAGAAAGAAAAGTTAATACCAATTGGCAAACCATTCGGGATCATATTGAAAATTTAAGATTTTTTGGTGCTGTAGAAATTAGTGGAGGCAAAATTAATATTACTGATTTTGGAATAAGAATAAAGAATGTATTGATTTAAAAGAAACTTATTATTAAAAAAATATTGGACATATGAATGTTGATTATAAGATTGAGGAAATGAGTAAAAAGTTATGTTAAAAATCATAAATACACACCTCACTCTAAAACCTTAATTAAAACCTCAACCTATCTTTCCTTAAAATACTAATTAAAAGCACGACAAAGCCCCTTAAATTGCCCTTGTACTGAGCATTTTGTAAGACTTCATAGTACTTGAATTTTCTCTTTTTCGGGATATTTATCATAGGATATTTATTTTTATGCAAAATAAAGTTCATTAATAATCTTCCAACCCTCCCGTTTCCATCTACAAAAGGATGTATCTTTTCAAATTCTGTATGGAAATATGAAGCTAAAATTAATGGATGAAGTTTCTTTTTATTGACGGAATACCATCTCAGTAGACTCGCCATTTTATTTGGAATTTCGTGTGGTTTTGGGGGAATAGATTTCCCAATAAAAACCTGAACCGTTCTATATTTTCCTGATTGAGAAACTAACTCTTCTCTTAGGGTGTTTGCAACAACTATATAATGTAGATTCAAAATAAATTCCTTTGTCAAATTTCCCTTATAATTCAAAACATAATCAAACGCCTTTTTATGATTTAAAATTTCATGAATTTCTCTCAAAGATTTTGTACTTGGAACAATTCCCTCAAATAATAAGTATGATGTTTCCGAAAATGTTAATGTGTTCCCTTCGATACCTGTTGAATCGTGAGTAAATAATGAACAGAAAGTTTCATATCTATTCTCATAATTTTCTTTTGGCTCTTTTGAAAAATCTTTTTTAATTTGTTTTAAAATGTTTTCTTCATCTTTCGTTAAAATAATGTCAAAAATATTTAATTTCTTATCTGCCCTTTTTTCTTTTTTGCCCAATTCTTTTTTTGTTAAATTAACTCCAAGATAAATTCGTTCTTTTGATACCTTGCCATTTAATTTAACAGACTTTACTCTGTAATAATATTTCTTTCCATTTTTTTCTTTTACCTCAGTGTAAACCATGTTTTTTATACGTCTACCATATTTATAAATCTTTATGCTTGGTGGACGTAAGAAACTTCTCTTTTATTTCTACTGATATGCGCAAGCGGGGAATCTGTTCGCACTTCACTCTATACCCTACCAAATATATTTAAAGTTGGGCGGGGCACGCTGATTTTTTAATCACTCCGTTGAGAAAATTCGTAACCACAAGGGTCACAGGAACCTCTGCGAGGAGCAAAGATGCTCAACCCAGGTACCGAGCTTCGATGCATGAGCTACTCACAATTTGCATTTCGTGAAAATATTTGTTTGCGGAGGTTAATTTCACTCAAAGCGAATTGTTCGGAATCAAACTTCGATTCCCTAATATGCGTAGGCGGGGAATCGAACCCCGGTCCCATCGTTGGCAACGACAGATTCTAACCGCTAAACTACCCACGCATATAATTTTATAATTTAACGATTTAAAAAAGTTTGGGAGTAAATTTTTTAGATTATTTCTTTTACCTTCTTTCCGCTTTCTTCTCTAAATTTGATTCCTTTTTCAGATAAAGCAGATTGCATATTAATACCGATTTTCCCGGCAATAACCAAATCAACTTTTTTTTCGGCCAACATATAAGCAACAGAAAAACCAGCTCCGCCCGAGCCAACCGCAAACGGATTTTTAATAGTCTCAACCAACTTCTTATTTTCAAAAAGAAGATAATAAGGAGCTCTTCCGCCTCTTCCGCTTATTTCTGATTCAATATCTTTTTCCTCAGATGCTACAGCAATTTTCATTTTTCACCTCCATTAATTTATTTATTATTAACCCTTGAATAACAGACATAAAAATCATAACAAAACTTAATATTAAAATGTATTGCCAGCTAAAATAAAGAATAGCAATAGGCAGAATAGGAATTTTTATTGCCCTGTTATATAAAAAACAACCAATAAGTCCATAGCTTAGTCCCTTATTTCTTAAATCTGTCAATAGAGGGTACCACATATAAATTGGACCGGATGATAAAATTCCTCCGATAATTACAAAAAACCATTTCTTAGCTCCCTTCTTTTTAAGGTGTTTTATAATAAATTTTGGAGTTATAAAATAATTACTTAACGTCATTAAAATGAAAACGAAAACGAAAACGGGAATTATTTTCAAAATAATTTTGCTGAAAAAATTTAAACTCGTAAAAAAAGATTTAGGATTGAAGATAAATAGTAAAAAATATACCAGAATTATCACTATTAAAAAATACCATGCTCCTGAAATTTGTTTTAATATATTTTTTAAATTCATTTCAAATTACTCCTAAAATTAATACCGTAATGACAGCAACGACTATAGCTAAAATAAAAGCACTAACATTTCTAATTATGGCAAATTTTTTTCCTAAAATTATTGATTCTGCTGGTAGCTGTATTATTCCCACAGTAACCCAGGCTACCAGAAAAGAAGTTACGGCAATTAAACTAATACCCTGTACCAACATTTCTCCACCAAAAATATAACTTGCAATCGGTGTTCCCATAGAAATACTTCCGACCATACTTCCGACAAAAGAATCTAAAATAATATTTTTACTAAATACTGAAATATAAAACGATTTAGGAATTATACTGGAAATTAAACTAACAAGTAAAATAGTTCCGAGAATTATAGGAGCAGATTTCCATAATGCTTTTGCAGATTTTATTATAGATTGTCTCATTTTTATTTAAATCATTCCCAATTTTATCGCGATTAACATTCCTATTCCTAAACATAATATAATTATTCCCGCAATTAAATGCAATATTTTTAATTTATTCTGCCTCAATGCTTCTGCTTTTTCTGTTGTTGTAAATCCGAAATAAATCGCAAGAGTAATGAAAATCATAGGTAAGATAAAAATAAGATTATAAAGCACTAAAAGCAATATAGCATAAGTTCTCGTCGTCGCTTCGGCCAACAAGCCCAAAATTACGATGTAAGGTCCCGACGTGCAAGGCAATAAAAATAAACTCACCAAAAAACCTATTGCAAAAGCTCCTGGAACGGATGTAACTCCCTTAATTAGTGCTTGCAATTTTGGCCTCCAGCTTAATGGAACTTCCATAACAAACCATTTGCCATACCATAAATAATCCTTAAGATTAAATAATCCAATAAATATTGCAAGTATGGCGACAATTATATAAAAAGTGTGACTCAACCCCGTTGCCTGAATAGCTGAATACAACCCAATTCCCATTAAGAAATACGAGATAAAAATAGATGCGGAAAATGCCAGTCCCGAAAGCAATGCCTTTTTTCTGTTTGTTGAAACAAGAATTGTTGACATTAAAATTATTAAAACTGCAAATGCACAAGGATTAATCGCATCAACAATTGCCGCTAAAATAACCGCAGGAAGAGTCAGCCGTCTAATTATTTTTGTTTTTTCAGGATTGTCCGTCGGAGAACTATCCCCTATTAATTTTATAGTTTCTTCATCTTTTACTTTGTTTACTGGATTTTCACAACCTTGCTCCAGACATCTCTGAATTTCATACTCAAGAGAATTGGCTATTGAGTTACTAAATCCTACGAAAACTTTATTATCGATAAAGATGGTCGGAACACCCTCAATATTTTCTCCAAAAGCATTAGTTATTTGTTCAAATAATTTTCTTTCTTCCTGATTAAAATAAATTTCATGTTCTTTAATTATTAAAGAAGAATTGTTTTCTGCAACTGAATTCAAAAAAATTAGTGCCGTTCCACAATGTGGACATCCCTGACCATAAAATATATGTAAAACTATTTCGTTATTTTCTTGGGCGACCAACAAGGGACTAAAAGTCATTACAGAGATAAATAAAATTACTATAAGCAGAATTGTGTTTTTTAGTTTAATCATTTTTAAAATTCTCCGATAATACATTTCAGAAAATGTCTTTGCATTTTTCGCATAACCATATTTTAACAAACAGTCTTATATTTATTAAGTTATTGTATGTGATCTTTTTAAATTAAGAACGATTTAACTGATGATTAAAATTAAAAAGGCTTATATCTTAAACTCGTATGACAGAATTTGATTTTGCAAAGATTGAGAAGAAGTGGCAGAAGAAGTGGGAAGATGGGAAAATTTTTACGGTTGATGAGAAAAGTAAGAAACCAAAATATTATATTTTAGAAATGTTTCCCTATCCTTCGTCGTCGGGACTTCACATGGGACACGCGCTCAATTATAGTATTGGAGATGTTCTGGCTCGTTTCAAAAGGATGAACGGCTTTGAGGTTCTCTACCCTATGGGCTTTGATGCGTTGGGTCTTCCAGCAGAAAACGCAGCGATTAAAGTGAACGAGCATCCTAAACCTTTCACAGAGAACGCGATAAATAATTATATCCGACAGATGAAAGCACTGGGACTTAGTTATGACTGGACGAAAACTTTGGCGACGATGCATCCCGAGTATTACAAATGGAACCAGTATTTCTTTTTGAAGTTTTTGGAAGCCGGATTAATTTATAGAAAGAAAGCTCCGGTTAATTGGTGCCCTTCGTGCAATACTGTGATTTCAAACGAACAAGCGCAAGGGGGAATTTGCGAAAGATGTAAATCAAAAATTGAAATTAGACATTTAGACGAATGGTGCTTGAAAACTACTAACTATGCCGACGAATTGATTGAGGGACTCGAGAGACTTGACTGGCCGGAAAAAATTAAAGCTATGCAGAGAAACTGGATTGGGAAGTCGCACGGAACTGAGATTGATTTTGAAGTTGAGGGGAAAGGGAATAAAATTTCTAATGTTGTGATTGTGCATGGGGCAAATCCAAAAGATAGAGAAAAAATTAAAAAAGGATTCTTGCCACAAAATAAAAGAAGTTGGTTCTCTTGGATTAAAAAAAAATTGAAAGGGAAAAACGTTACCTGTTTTGCTCCTTTGATGCCTGAAAATTGGGCTCCAAAATATCAAGACTGGAAAAAGGAATTTGAAAAAATAAAAATTGATGAAAATAGTGTTTTAGTTGGGCATAGTACTGGGGGAGCATTTTTGGTTAGGTGGCTTGGTGAAACTAATAGAAAAATAAAAAAATTAATTTTGGTTGCTCCTGCATGGTCATCTGAAACAATTCCTTTGGATGAGCCCGAATTTTTTCGGAATTTTTATGGCTTTGAAATTGATAAAAAGATTAAAGATAGAGTTAAAGAAATTATCATTTTTGTTTCTGATGATGAACGAGATACAATTAAAAAAAGCGTTGAAGCTTATTCTAAAGAATTAAATATAAACCCTATTATCTTAAAAAAACGTGGACATTTTGTTCAAAAAACCATTAATGAAAAGATGAGATTCCCCGAACTACTAAAAGAAATCATCAGAAAGAACACCTGGCCAATTTTCACAACTCGACCAGACACTATTTTTGGAGTTACGTTTATGGTTGTGTCAGCACAGCATCAGAGACTAAACGAATTAGTCACAGAAGAACAGAAAGAAAAAGTTGATAAATTTTTGAAAAGTTTGAGTTCGGTTTCCGAGAAAGAAATTGAGAGCTTAGAAAAAGAGGGTGTCTTTACTGGAAGCTACGCAATAAACCCTGCCAATGGGGAAAGCATACCAATTTATACCGGGAATTTTGTCGTCGCTGATTATGGCTCGGGGATGGTTATGGCGGTGCCTGCTCACGACCAGAGAGATTTTAAATTTGCCAAAAAATATGGAATTGAGATAAAACAAGTTATTGCCCCATGCAGAGTTGACAAAAATAATCCACATGTTGACGGGAAAAAAGTTAAGGTGAGAAATACTGTTCATGCTATTATTAAAGACGGAAAAAAGGTTTTATGTCTTAAATGGAAGAAGCAACCTTGGACAACTTTTGTTGTTGGAGGTGTTAACGAGGGAGAGAGTATTGTTGAGGCTGCCAGAAGAGAAGTTTTAGAAGAAACTGGATATAAAAATTTGAGTCTTGAAAAAATTATTCCAACTATGGTTAGGGGAGAGTATTTTGCTAAACATAAAGATGAAAATAGAGTCGCCTATACTACTGCTGTTATTTTTAATTTAGATAACAATAAGAGGGACGTGGTTTCTAAAGAAGAATTTGAAAAACACGAAGCCGTTTGGCTTAACATAAAAGATATTAATGAAAATAATTTTACTTGTGCCGAACTTGATATTTGGATGAATTCTCTTGATGGAAATAGCATGCGTGCCTATACTGACGATGGATGTTTAGTTAATTCCGATAAATTCCATGGTCTAAATAATATTGAAGCAAAAGAAAAAATAACTGCGTGGTTGAAAAAACAGGGTAAGGCGAGAAAGGTTGTGAATTATAAATTGAGAGATTGGGGATTTAGTCGACAGAGATATTGGGGGACGCCAATTCCAATTATTTATTGTCCTAAATGTGGCGTCGTTCCAGTTCCAGAAAAAGATTTACCAGTAGTTTTGCCAGAAGATGTTAAGTTTGGAAAGGGTAATCCTTTAACAACAAATAAAAAATGGATTAATGTTAAGTGTCCTAAATGTAGTGGTGATGGAAAACGGGAAACTGAAACGATGGATACATTCTTTGATTCCTCATGGTATTTTTTAAGATACCCCGATAATAAAAATGATAAGAAACCATTTGACAAAAAAATTATTAAGAAATGGCTACCCGTAGACCAGTACATCGGCGGAGCAGAACACGCGTGCATGCATTTAATTTACGCAAGATTTTTTACGAAGGCACTTAGAGATTTGAAATTTTTAGACTTTGACGAACCGTTTAAAGCATTATTTAATCAAGGTATGCTTAGTGGTCCCGACGGAGACAAAATGAGCAAGTCAAAAGGAAACGTTATTAATCCCGACGAGATTTCAGATAAATATGGAATGGACACTGCGAGATATTTTTTATTGTCTTTGGCGGCACCGGACAAACCCCGGGACTGGTCTGAGAAAGGAATTCAGGGAAGCTTAAGATTTATTAAAAAGATTTTTGGCATATTTGAAAATATAAAATTTGGCAAAAGTTCTGATAATTTCGTTTCAAAATTAAATTCTACTATTAAAGATATTGGTGAATTTTATGGAAATTTCAAATATAGAAAAGCAACTATTAAATTGAAAGAATTGTTTGATTTGTTGGCGGAACAAAAAGAAATTACGAAGAAAGATTTTGAAGATTCTCTGAAACTGCTTAGCCCAATTTGTCCGCATATTAGCGAAGAACTTTGGGAAAAATTAGGCAACAAAAACTTTATTTCAACAACAGAATGGCCAAAAGTTGATAAGTCGAAAATTAAAAAGAATGGTCAAGTTGTTAATTTAAATGATAAAATTGTGGAAAAATTAAAACCAATTATTGAAAAGTATTCAGACAAGAAGAATATTTATCTTTATGTTATGCCATTTGAAATTGGAAAAATTAATGTTGAACAAATTGAACAAATTATCGGGAAAGATGTAAAGATTTTTGCAGTTAATGATTCTAAAAAGTATGACCCTGAAAAGAAAGCGAAAAAAGCAAAACCGGGGAAACCAGGAATTTATTTAGAATAGGACAACTTACACAAACCTTGATACATTAAAATTACCCAAACATAACTTTTTAAACCAATAAAAACCCTTAATAATGAACATATGGAGAATCATCCTTAATGTTACAATATAAATTAAAGGAGTAAAAATAATATGGAACAAAGAAAAAGATTCAATAATGATAGAAACAATAACTTTAACAGAGCACCAAGAGAAATGCACAAAGCAATATGTTCGCAATGTAAAAAAGAATGCGAAGTACCATTCAAGCCAACCGAAGGAAGAGATGTTTTCTGTGCTGATTGTTTTAGAAACAGGAAATAAGAAGTTTGTAAAATAGAAAATTGTATATTTTTATAATTTATTTTAACTATAATTAAGTTTGTTTTAGTGTTATTAGAGTAAGTTATCTCAACTTATAAAATAGCACAAACAAAAAACCACGAATGTCACAAAAGTCCTGAACGCCCCAACCAACAACGACACCTTCTTAGCATCCTGTGGGACTCGCTTTTTTATATCGAATATTTTATGGTATATAATCTTTAACAACTTTTAGCAAGAACGGAGTACTCAGATCTCA
>JAUWIJ010000007.1 GCA_030605415.1 archaeon
ACAAATCCTTTATAAAAATTATTATAAAATAATATAGTATATCCATAACTCACTAATAATTTTAATTTATAGCAGGTTTAGACGAGACGCGAGGTTGCGTGGCGTATTGACATACGCAAGCGTCAGCGTGCCCCAACCTAATTAAAAAATATATCCGTGAGGGTAAGTCTCCTACGCAAGCGCTCTCCCAACGAAACATCAACCGCTAAGAATTAGGAAGGGTTGCAGATTAGGATTGATTTGGCTATAAACGCATCCCCAAACTCTTTATCTTCCTTAAACTTCCCGCTAATTTTAACCCCCACCCCTTTCTCAATATTTTCAATCTCCTCCCTAATCTCATCAAAATCCCTCGGAAAAATCGTCACCTTTAAATCCCCTGACTTCGAGCCAATATCCATAAACGCCATATCCCCTCCATTCTTCGTCACAATCTGCGTGAACCTTTTAACCAAACCAAAAACATCCGCGTTCATATCATCCTTCAAATCATCAAACGCCATAAATTCCCCATTTTTTGATTCGGCAAAAGCATCAATAGGATGCCCGGAAACCGCAACGCCCAAAAGCTCCTCCTCTAAATCCAACATATCCTTCAGCTTCATCGGCGGCAAATCCGGATACTCCACGACATTAGCAACCCCGCCAAACAAGGTCAACTGCTTCTCCGCCGAATTACCAGACTTCTCAACTTTCTCATAAACCTCCAACAAACTCGCCCTGTTAATTCCCAACTCATCAAAACACCCAACCGAAATCAAACTATGACAAACCCGCTTATTCACCTTCGACAAATCAACCTTATTAATAAAATCCTGATACGACTTATACGGTCGCATTTCCATAATCCGAGCCAACGCCTCCGCTCCAACATTCTTAACCCCACTCAATCCAACTCTAATAACTTTCTCTCCTTCCCCCTTTTTAGTTGGTAGTTGGTGGTTGGTGGTTGGTAGTCTCCCGCTCCCAACCTCTAACCCCAAACTCCCAACTAACACTTCAACCGAAAAATCTTCAGTTGAAGTGTTAATGTCCGGATGCAAAATTTTAATCCCCTCCTGCCGAGCCGCCTCCAAATAAAATGCCAACTTGTCTGGATTCTTCACGGCTGAAGAAATCGTCGCCGCATAAAACTCAACAGGATAATACTTCTTCAAATAAGCCGTCCTATACGAAATCAAAGCATAAGCCGCCGCATGCGATTTATTAAAAGAGTAGGCCGCAAACTTAACAATGTCATCCCACAAATGATTCACCTTCTCACGTTCCATCCCGGAAAATTCAACACAACCTTTCTTAAACTGCACCTCCATTTTATTCATTAAATCAATCTTCTTCTTCCCAATCGCTTTTCTTAAAACGTCCGAATCCCCTGCACTAAAATTCGCCAAAACCCTAGACAACTGCATCACCTGCTCCTGATAAACCATAATACCATAAGTTGGCGCCAAAATCTTTTCCGCATTCGGATGAGGATAAGTCACAGTTTCTCTTCCATATTTTCTATTTGCATAGACATCTAAATACTGCATAGGACCCGGACGATACAATGCAACAATAGCAATAATATCATCGAAGCAAGTCGGCTTAATCAACTTCAAAGTTTTTCTCATGCCCTCGCTCTCCACCTGAAAAACACCAATACTCTTCGCATCTCGCAACATCTCATAAACCGAATCGTCATCCATAGGAATATTTTCAAGCCACTCGCTATCTTTTCCAATCATATCCAAAACCTTCTTAATAATATTCAAAGTTTCCAACCCCAAAAAATCAAACTTCACCAAGCCATACCTTTCAATATCGGGACCCTCAACTTGAGTAATCACATCGCCATTCTTACCATAAGTTGGCACATATTCATTAATTGCCTTTGTCCCCCAAACAACTCCGCAAGCATGAATACCCTTGTGCCTAACACACCCCTCAAGTTTCTGCGCAACCTCAAAAATCTTTTTATATTTTTTCTTAAACTCCCTAAGCTGCTCCGCCTCCATAGACAACCTACCATCCCTCTCGCAATCCAAACTTTTCTGAATCGTCTTTTCCTCTACTAACTTCGTAATCGCGTTCGCCTCATTAAACGGAACCCTAAAAACCCTCATAACATCTTTCAAAACCGCCTTCGCCGACATCGTCCCAAAAGTCCCAATCAGAGAAACTTTTTCCTTTCCATATTTTTTCTTAACATAATCCAAAACAATATCCTTATCCCCGAAATCAATATCAAAATCAGGCAACGAAATTCTGTCCGGATTTAAAAACCTCTCAAACAATAATCCCAATTCTAATGGGTCTAACTGAGTAATTCCTAATGAATACGCAACAATCGAACCCGCCCCACTTCCACGCCCCGGTCCAATCTGACAAAATTTTTTCGCCTCTCTAATAAAATCAGCGACAATAAGAAAATAAGCCTCAAAACCCATCTTCCCAATAATCGACAACTCGAAATTCATTCTCTCGACCGCCTCATTATAATTATCCCTATTCCCATAAATCTTATCAACACTCGTTTTACATAATTCATACAAATAATCCTTATGACTCATCCCATCTGGTGACTCAAAAATAGGAAAAATTGTCTCACCCATTTTCAATTCAACATTACACCTCTCTGCAATCTCCGTCGACAAATCAACATACTCCGGATTATCCGGGAACATCTCACGAACCTCTTTCTCACTCTTTACCCAATATCCCGACCCATCAAACTTAAATCTCTTCTCCTCGTTCATATTCCCATTCGTCTGAATCGCCAACATAACCTCGTGAGAATAAGCATCTTCCTCTTTCAAAAAATGCGAATCACAACTGGCAACAATTTTCAAACCCATCTCCTTACTTATCTTCTTATAAAAATCTACAACAATTTTCTCTCCCGGAATCCCGTGATTCTGCACCTCTAAATAAAAATCCTCCTTCCCAAAAATATCAATATAATCCCCAATTAATTTCCTCGCTCTCTCTTCGTCGTCCCCAACAGCCGCCTGCGCAATATCATTAGCAATACAAGCGCTCATACAAATCAATCCCCCAGAATATTTCCGCAATGTCGCCATATCAATCCTCGGACGATAATAAAACCCCCGCCCATTCGCTTCCGAAACCAACCTTACCAAATTCTTATACCCCTCCATATTCTTCGCCAACAAAACCAAATGAAAATTCTTATCATCTTTATTTTTACTCTCCATATCCCGTGTAACATATGCCTCAAATCCAAAAATCAACTTAACCCCTGCCCTCTTCGCCAACTCATACTTCTTAATCATCGCCCCCATATTCCCGTGCTCCGTAATCGCAACCACATCCTGCCCCATCTCCTTAACCCGCTCAAACAACTCAGAAATCTTCGTCGCTCCATCAAGCAAAGAGTATTCAGTATGTAGATGAAGGTGCACGAATCCCATCAATAAACCCCTCCATAAGAAAAATCTTCCATAAGAAATGCGGCGTCAAAGACGCCGTGATTTTTTATGGAATTATCCGAACAACCGAACAACCGAACAACCGAACAACCGATGAAATTTTGATTAAATTTCATAGCTCCATCAAGCAAAGAGTATTCAGTATGTAGATGAAGGTGCACGAATCCCATTATAGCAACAACCTCTTTTTATATTGCCAAGTCATTATAAGTTTCCCAAGTCCCGAACAACCGAACAACCGAACAACCGAACAACCGATGAAATTTTGATTAAATTTCATAGCTCCATCCAAAAGCGAATACTCCGTATGTAAATGCAAATGCACGAATCCCATTCCCGAAAAAAGCCCACTCTGTTTAAATGATTTGTCGTGCTATTGTTTAGTTACAAAACTCAATCATCATAAACTCTTTTCCTGTGATTAAAACAATTAATTATAATTTTATTCCCCTCTATTTTATAAATAATTCTAAACGGTTTAATCCTCAAACTCCTATATCCAGTCAACCTACTTCCCAACGGTTTTCCAACATCAGAATACTCACCAATTTTTTTTACCTGCTTCAAAATTCTTAACCTAACTTTTTTATCTTTAATCTTCTTATAATCTTTCCTAAACTTATCAGAAAAAATAATCTCCATTATGCCGACATCAAAAGTGAATCCACGTCACCAACACCCATTTTATCACTAACCGAAACAAACTTCCCGTTAGAAATCTCATGTTCACTCTCTTCAATATCTCTAATCAAATTAATGTCTTGCTCTAAATTTTTCTCGTCAATCCGTTTTAATAAAATATCCCTTCCTTTACTAAACACCAAAAACTTCGTGGCTGGTTCGATACCAGCTACAACTCTAATACTATAGGGAATAACAACTTGCCCATTCAATGACATCTTTGTAATAGATAGTTCCATTTTATAAATTGTATACATTTTAATATTAAAATCCAACTACTTAAACCTTTTCCTTCCCCTTCCCCACAAATCCCTAATACCAAATCCCTAATACCTAAACAAGATGTCGCTGCTCTTCCTTCCCAAAAATCGACTCAATATAATCCTGCATTAATTCCATCTCTTCCCTCGTATACGACGAAATATTATATTCTTCCGCCAATTTCATCGCCGGCTTCAAATACTTCTTAATCGACCCCTCACTAATTGTAAAAATAATCTTCCCTCCACACTTCAAACAACTCCCCTTCAGCGGAGGACGACGAAACTTCTCGTTACAATTTGTACACCTAAACTTCTGCCTCCCAAACTTTCTCAAATTCCCACAAATGTCCCTAATGAAATGCCTCTCCAAAATCAACCTCGCAACATCATCCGTATCAACCGCTCGAATTTTCTTAACCAACTCCATCTGCGCCGCAACCTTCTCTTTCATCGTCGGCAAAACCTTATACGCCCCATTTGTATTCCCTAAATTAATATCACTACTATCATGCGTCCACCCCGCCCCAACAAACGGCTCAAACCCACCACCCTTCAATCTATCAGAAACTAATTCCACACCCGACACCCCGACACCCCGAACTTGCGAACTATGTTCGCAACGTTCCGCCAATTTATATAACTCCAACGGATAACTATAACAAGTCTCAAAACTCAAAATCTGGTCATCAACCTCGCCCGCCCGAATCCTCGCATTCAAAATCAACGGAGCATCTTGTGACCCACCACGATGAATAGGCAAAAACTTCCTCGAAAAATTAATCAGCACATCCATCAACATCATAACCGCCATCTCATCACCATCGCAATCGCGTCTCACCGCCGCATGCATATAAGGTGAAGCCAAAATCCCCTGCATTTTACTAAACCCAATAATCCTACCTACAACCCCCGCACAATTATGTGGCGCTATACAAACAATCAACTGCCCAATCAAATCTCTTTTGTCTTTCAAATTATAAAACTTCGGCAACCTATAAAATTTCTCCAACTCCTCATCAATAAAATTCGCAATACTAAAAAACGCATCATCCGCCTTTTCGTCCTTCGTCTCCGGACAACTGGATAAAACAACATCGTGCGGTCTTAATTCTAAAATCTGATCATCCCTAACCAACTCCTTCCCGTCAACATCTTTTTTATAACCCAACTCTCTCAACTTTTCAACACTCACCCGAATCTCAAACGGCTTAAAATGCGTCAACGGAATCTCTGTCCCGTCATACCTAATCGTTCCATCCTTATTCACCGACAAATTAAACTTTGCCCTCAATATCCCTTTCGCCAAATTCTCGACATCTCTACCACCACTATTTGTTTTATTAATTCCTTTAATCAACGGGGGCACCTCAAAATCCTTAAAACCCAATCTCGCAACCGCATCCTCAAAAAAATATTTACTATCAATTCTCCTATTCGAAAACTTAAAACAACTCTTATGTAACTTACAACACTCCTTCTTAACTTCGCGACACTCTCTACAAAAATAAAACTTCTTCGTCTTCGCACCACACTTTTCACATGTAGGATAAACAGTTTCATTCCCACATTCACATCTATAAATCGGATAATCTGCCTTAACAAATCCAACCTTTACCGCCTCCTGAATACTTCTTAATCGCCCACCCTGATCAGAAACCGGGAACAAAACATTCGGACTCCCGACCAATTTCCTCAACTTAGCCTTTTCCGGTCTCCCCATTCTCGCGCCAATAAAACTCCCCGCCTTATCTTTTATCTCAAATTCACATCTTTCATTTACAATCTCTAACACACTCACCGAACTCCGAACTCCGACCAGCGAAGCGTCCGAACCCCGACCCTCCGAACACCGAATTTTCAGAACCTCTCCATTATACATCTCTTTAATTCCCAAATTAACCAAAAGGGGCTTAGCATCTCCGTCAATAACTATATTGTCCATCACAACTGAATGCTCGACACCTAAAATCTCCAACGCCCTTTTTGCTTTTCCAAATTTCTCACGAACCAAACTCTCCCACGGCAAAACCAACTTCCCACTTCGCCAAACCGCCCCATTCATCCACCTAATTAAATTGTTAAAATCCTCATTAGAAATCTGTGTCCAATAAAAAATAAACTTCGGATACAATGCAACCCCAAATTTTCTACTAATTTCTATCGCTCTATCTAAACTAATATCCTCCCCATTCCCAGTTTCCCCTTCCCCTCCGACCATCCGACCAGCGAAGCGTCCGAACTCCGACCCTCCGACTCCCTCCAACTCCGCTCGCCACCATTCTTCAACATAACCCGGCTTCACTAAATCCGCATTTCTATCAATTACATCTCCCAGCGGAAATAAAATATCACCAAGATAAATAATCTCCTCGACATCTTCATACAACCTCTTTGCCTCTTCGAAATCATCTAATTTTTTAACCGAACCATCTTTCAATTTAACAATCGGACCGTCGATAGAATCACAGGATGTAATAACACACCCCTTAGTCGGTCTCTCAATTTTCAACTGCGTCCCATGAGACAAAAATCCATTAGAAATTCCCATAGTCGCAGGATGAATAGATACTGCACTAAATCCAGCCGTCCGACTTCGACCATACCTAAATCTAAAACCTCCACTTCGAGAAGGATGCCCGTAAACCGGACGCCCCGCAACTAAATCTTTAATATAAGTCGCAACAACATTCTCACTTCCATCTTCCCTTTTTTTATGCAAAGTCAAATAATCGCCCAGCCAATCAAACCCGCTACACTTCAGTCCATTATCTTTACACGACTTCAAACGACCAAGCGCCTTCCCTGCCTTCTGTGCCAACCCCTCTGAAAAAGTCAAACACATTCCTCCCCTAATAAAATTCGTTTCGACCCTCGCTAAATCTTTATAATTCGAAACTTCTCTTTTGCTCGTCGGGTCTCCGTCAATCTGAATAGGTAAATGTGAAGCCAGAAACTCCATCTCCTCCTCGGTAGGAAAATATTGCAGATTAGAAACTCTCTCATGAAAATCTGTATTCTCAACGACATATCTCTTTATTTCCTCTTCGCTCGCATCATATTTCGCATAACCAAAACACTCCCGTAAATAATCAATAAGCATCAAAACAAGACAAACTGATGTTGTTCCCGCAGAACGAATCGGCCCACTAAAACTTGCAATAAAATATTTCTCTTTCTCTCGCCCTGTTAAATTTTTATTTAATGGGGTTCCTAATTTCAAACCGGTATAACCTTCAATCGGCGAAGCCACAACACCAAGCGTCATATACGCAAAACCAACCCTAATACCAGCATCAATCGCCTCTATTTTATTTTTAAATTTACAAAACTTTTCCTCTGCAATCTCTCGCGCAATCACAAAACTAACCGTCGTCCCCAACTGCCCGTATTGTCTCTCTAATTCCAAAATTCTATTCGAAATCTTCTTAGTAGATAGATTAGGATAAACAGTTTTAATCAAACTAACCGCCTTCTCTGCCATCGTCATCGCCAACGGAATCTCAACTTTGTCAACCGGGTCCAAACCCTTCGCCCTCGCTAAATTCGCAACCTTATATTCCTCATCAACCTTATTTTTTAAATCCTTAAAATATTTTTTCATTTTTCGCCTCCAGTTTACAGACCAAATCTTCTCCCTCTGCGGGACCAGCAGGGTCATGCCCATTTGGGGCACATTTAATCTTCCCGTCAAAATCGATAATCTTAATTTCCCTTGTCTTTAAATTAAACAACGGCACCTTGCACGGTTCAGGTATATTTCCAACCTTCTCCTCAAATGGCGTCATTGACTGCCAACACGAACTCGCAATCATTAAAATATTATTATAATAATCTATCTCTGCCCGATGCTGATCTGCTGTCGCAATAATATCAGGAACGGTCTCAATCGCCATTGGATCTTTATCCCTGCACGGAATATAATCCATTAATCCATGAACCGGCGCAAGATGTCTTCGTTTCAATATTTCCTTCACAACCTTCGTTGGCGACCTGTGCCCATATTTTATCCGAATTTCTGACATCTCATCGATAAAACGATTAATACTCGCTCCATGATACATTAAAATTTTAAAACCTCCGCGAATCTCAACCATAGCAGGATTCGGAACCAAACATAAATTTTCCATCTGATACAAATCAGGTGCCCACTTCTCAGGAATTATAGACTGCGGCTCACCAACCCAAACAGCATCATGCTGCCCCGGACACATCACAATCTGAATATCTCCACGAATCTTTCTCAAAATTTCTCCAAGCTTCCGATACTGATTCTTACAACTTTTAATATTCAAAAACTCCTCCTGTCCTAAATAGATACCAACCCCATCTATATTATCTCCAGTTAAAAATAAATACTTAACTTTTTTTGCAATCAATTTTTGTCTTTCATCTCCCACCTCTCCATTCAACCATGCCACAAATTTCAAAAAATTTTTCTCCAAAAACATTTTAGACCCGACATGAAAATCCCCAGAAAATGCAACATACTCATCAAAATCACTATATTTTTCTTTATCTAAATTAGCATCCGGATAAATAATATCACTCGCAAATAACATTTTATTTGACCCCGAAACCTTAAACGCCACAATATCATCTAACAATAATTCTTTAGCTCGTCTAAATAAATCACTATTTTCCTTATTCACCAAAACAATCGAAGAACCGGTCATGTCCTCAATTTCAATTAATAAATTTTTATTTTTCGTTATTCGTTTTTTAGAAATTATAGCGATAACCGTCCAAACCCCACTATTAATCCCAATCCTCCGAATCGAACTTAAATTCTCAAAATCCCTCTCTTTTAATATATTTTTTAGTGTTTCATATCTCGCCCTAAAATATTCAACAAAATCTGCAACACTAATTTTTTTCGAAGAAAAAGTTGAGCTCGACAATAATTTGACATTTTTATTATCTTTTATATTCTCATAATTTTCTATTATTTTTTGTTTATTTTCCAGCGCCTCGCTATATTTATCAAACAATTCTTTCGTAATTATTTTTTCCTTAATTTTTAACTCAGATAAATTTTCAACAATTTCACACGCCTTAGTTTTTTCCAATCCTGATAAAAATTCCAACATATCTTTATCCAAAAGAAACCCTTTACTTATACATAATTTTAATATTTCATTTACCATCTTCTTCACTAAATAATAAAATTATGGCATCATATTTTGGTTTAATTAATTTTTTTGATTCTTCTAATTCAAGCTGATTCCACTTATTTTTTAATTTATTTAAAACAGAAATTTTTGCCTCTTCTAAGGATTTTTTTTCGTCTACAAAAACTGTATAAAAATGTCTTGATATATTATTAAAAGCATCCAAACTATCTGCTTCCGCAATAATTTTTGCTTCAATAAAATTTCGTTCATTTTTATCTTCCTGCGACCCTCTGTGATTCAAAATACATTTCTTTACTTTCTTAATTTTATCTTCAGGATAATTTAACTCTCTTAATTTTTCTTCGGCAATTATCGCACCAGTAATATGATGACTTTCCCTTCCATAAATAATAGAACCAACATCGTGCAACCATGCGACAATCTCAACTATTTCCACATCGGCATCCAATTCTTCTGCTAATTTTTTAGCCAACCTATGCACAGAAACAAAATGTAATTCATACGCAGTAGGATATTTCGCACCCGGCTTTTTACATTCATCCTCTACAAATTTTCTAATTTCTTCAATTAATATTTCATTTACCATCTTAAAATTGAGAGACTACAAACTTTAGAGTTTTGCTCTCAGTATTTTTATTTTATTTTTTGTAGAGCAACTCTCTTTTCGAACCATTTTTAATGGTACTTTAGAGAATTATTTCATATATGAAATAATTCTCTTTTGAGTTATTTTTAATAACTCTTTAGAGTTTTGCTCTCAGTATTTTTATTTTTAAATATTCAACGAATCAATAATAATCGCTTCAGCTTTATCAATTAAATTCAACGGGATAGATAAATTAATTTCCCGTGTCCTTCCATGTCTACCTTTTGAAATAATTTTAGCATTAATTAGACCCAACATATCAATTTCAGCCAAAATATCTGAAATCCTTCTTTGTGTTAACACATCGGTCTTTATCTTATTACAAACTTCCTGATAATAATTATAAACATCTCCTGTATAAAATCTCTCCAAATTTCCCTCTTTAGCTTTTTTAGCTAATTGTATAATAGAATATAAAACTAATTGAAATTGTTTTGGCTCACCTTCAATAATATCTAAAATTTTATCTTTTTCCATTTTTATATTTGCCAAATCAATATACTCCTCACTAATCTTTGATTCCTTTGCACGCTCAGATAATTCCCCAGCAATTCTTAATAAATCCAAAGCCCTCCTCGCATCTCCATGCTCTCTTGCAGCATAAGCCGCACATTTCGCGACAACACCACTATCGACAACGCCATTCTTAAACGCCTCCTCACAACGCTCATTTAAAATATCTTGTAATTGAATTGCATTATAAGGATGAAAAACAAATTCTTCCTCTCCTAAACTCGACCTTACCCTTGGATCAATATGCTCCAAAAAAGTCACCTCATTAGAAATTCCAATTAAAGATATCTGTGCCCTATTTAATTCTTGATTTAATCGTGTAAATGAATATAAAAAACTATCATCTACTTTCTTAATCATCTGATCAATCTCATCAAAAATAAAAACCACCAACTGTTTCTTTTTATCAATTAACTCAATAAATTTTAACCAAACCTGATCTGTAGGTAATCCCGTCGGAGGAATATATCCACCCAACTGTTTAATTAACGCCGCCAAAACCCTATATTCCGTATCAGCAACTTTTTTCAACTTACAATTTAAATATTTAAATTTAACTTTAGCTCCCAATTCATCAGCTTTTTTAATTAATTCATCTTGAACATACTGAACAGATAAAGTTTTTCCCGTACCTGTCTTCCCGTAAAGAAATAAATTACTCGGTCTTTCATTTCTTAATATAGGCGCTAAAATTGAAGCAATTGTTTTAATTTGTTTATCACGATGCGGAATAGATTCCGGAGTATAACGAACCTGTAAAACACTTTTATTTTTAAATAAACTATTATTCACAGCAGAATTAAAAATATCATTAAGTTCAACTCCCATTTTTCACCATAAAATAATTTAATATCAAACCTATTTAAATCTTCATATACTCGAACATATATACCAACACCCCTCCTTCTTGTGGAATAATTTTAACAAATAATTTTAACATTTACCAATAAATTTTTATATTTTTCTTCGATAACTTTAATATTTAATAAAATATCCTCACCCCTTCATTTCCTCTCCAAAAGAAATATAATTTTATTTTTTATTCTATATTATATACTACAATATACTATATTAAATTAATAACTATTATAATATATATAATATATAATATATAACTTTATAAATAAAATTCAAAAACAAAAACAAAAAATCTCCAAAACTTTTATAAAACTTTCCATACGAAACAGTAGGGTGAGACATTAATTTATTTATTTTTCGTCAAAATCAAAATCAAAATCAAAATCAACTATTTAATTACATTTCTTCACCACTATATATTAATAAAATTATAAAGAAAGATTTATAAATAATTTATATCTAAGTATTTTATGGAAAAGAAACCATTTAAAGCATTATTAGGAAAACAAGTAGTTACAAAGGAAGGTAAAAAATTAGGCGTAGTAAAAGACATAACATTTGAGGCAAGAACAGGAGAATTAATACATATCGTTTTACGAGACTTAACAACTTACACATCAAACTTATCCCTCGAGAGGACAAAAGACAGAGAAGCATTAATTCCTTATAATGCGGTAATCGCAGTAGGAGATTTTATAGTAGTGTCGGAAGAAGATTTATTATAACAAAGTTTTACACTTCAACAGAAGTGCCTACTGGGTAAACTATTAAAAATTATTTATAAAACTTATATAACAAAGTTTTACACTTCAACAGAAGTGCCTACTGGGTAAACTATTAAAAATTATTTATAAAACTTATATAACAAAGTTTTATAAACTAAATTTATTAAAAATTAACATGATGAATTTAAAATTAGTCGGTTCAAAATTTACAAAAATAAACGCAGAGAGAAATCCCGAGTTTAATGGTAAATTGGAAATAAAAACTAATATTAAAAATATTTCTTTAGAAAATAATAAAGAAACAAAAGACATATTAAAATTACTATATAATTTTGAAATAGATTATAATGAATTGGGGAAAATTTCAATAGAAGGAATTTTATTTTTATCAAGCGATTCAAAGACAATTAAAGAATTACTAAAAATTCAAAAAAATAAAAAATACGAATCTCCAGAATATATTGCAATAACAAATCTAATTATTCAAAAAGCGTCAATTAAAGCTTTTGAATTAGAAGAAGAATTAGGATTACCAATTCATATCAAACTCCCAACACTTTCTGTTAAAAATCAATAATCAACTAATTTAAATACTTTTTCTGTAGTATAATATTAATAAGCCCATATCGCATAATGGTATTGCACGCGGCTCGAACCCGCGGCCTCTCGAGGCATCCCCGTTCGATTCGGGGTATGGGCGTCTTGTTATAGAATCGAACGTTCGATTTGCCCTCGAAGAGGGTACTTACGAAGTGTGAACATCTTCGCTTTGAGTAACGACAAAAAAATAAAAATATCGTTACGAAATGCAAAGTGTGAACAGGGGTATGGGCGTATTTGTTTTAGAATCGAACGGCTTGCCGTTTGCTTGTGAGATTTATCGAGTCAAGCAGCGAGCTTCTTCGAAGTGACGCCGATTCGGGGTGTGGGCGTACAATATATTTATTTTAATAATCATGTTTTATCTAGAATTTCTTGTAACTTAATTAAAAATTCATCTGTGTCCACAAAATAATTAGGATAAGCCTTTTTCAAATCATTGGTCGTATCAGCACCGACAAGAACAACATCATATTCTTTTTGCCCCTGATTTCTTTTTTCAGCCCTTGCATAATCAGATATAGCTCTTTCTTCTTGATTTTCAGTATATCCACTTATGCTAAGTTTTTCTTGCACAATATCTAATTCTAATAAGAAAAATTGTAATTTCGGTTTTTTCTTAACTGCTTCTTCGAATATCCTAACCGCCTTTGTCCATCCGTTCATAATTTTAATAACCTGCAATTCTTTTTCTTTTTCTTTAATTCGGAGATACAACTCTTTTTTATCCGTAGGGGTATTGGGAACAGTTTTAGTGTTTTCCATTATGGCAAATGCCGAACTTACTAGTCTGAAAAAATCCACCCACTCCTTTTGGCCTTCATTAGTTTTAATTGCCTGTCTCGTAAAAAAATCCACTGTTTCTATGGCGGTTGCCCACAAATGTTGTAGCTTGGATCTTATTTGAACTTCTATCAATAATCCATTATAATCTTTTTTCCTCTCTTTATCAGATCTATATCGATACACCAAATGAATACTTCTATAACCGTCTTCTTTTGGATGAGTTATATAATCCTTTTCATTTACTCTCTTGTGTTTCAAATCTCCACGAAGATAATTTTCTTTATACAGTTTTCTTGCCAATTCAACGTTAGACATAACAACTCTACATCCGGCAATGTCTTGCATTTGAGATAGGTTCATAGTAGGCCGATTCCCATAATATTTTCTTTGTAGTTTTTTGAGAATAGATGGAAGTCTCTTTAGTCTTTGAACCGACAAAGCATCGTTATCTATTCTCTCCGAAACTCGCTTTAGTCTATTTTTAAAAATATGCATAGGGTATTTATGAATAGCCCTCCAATTATCCAAAACTTCAAATGCTCTATCTTTTTCCTCCGTTGAGCTTTTCTTGTCAATCAGGACTTTCCCAGAAAAATCTACTTTTGATTTGCTATACCCTTTTGATTTTATCCAATTCATAATAATAAGCGGTTATTATACTTTATAAAACTTTGTTTTGCGCGGTCGATTTTAGGAGTAAAATAGGAAATATATAACAATTAAAACTGTTTTGCGCAGTCATCCATAAATTTTGAAAATGGTTTTGCGCGGTTTGAATTACGATACAAATTTAAAAGACAAGATAGAAAAATTAAAAACTCAGCCGGATTCAGGAAAGCCAATGACTGGGCAGTTGGCAGGACTACGAAGTTTAAGGATTGGATTCTATTGAGCAATTTATTCTATCGAACATGAAAAATTATCAATCTTGGTTATTAAGTTGGGGCATCGGAAGAATGTTTATTAGGATGATGTGAGAGGATGTGAACATTCCCTAATTCCACTTAACAGAGTGTTTCGTCGTAAGCATACTAATATTATTTCTCCACCATCCCACTAAAACCAATATTCCCGCAATACCTAATCCTAATGCAAGAAGAAATATCCAAACTCCTGCTTCAAATCCAATTAAAGAACCAATTTCTGGAGAAAATCTAAATGTAAATAGAGATGCTATAATCAGCAAAATACCCGTAACTAACGGATGCTTTCTTGTAAAAAAACTAACCTTTGATAATTTCGAAGGACTTCTTTTAGGTCTTCTCTGATGTATGTTATTATGTCTCCGAGGTCTACGAAAATTTCTCCTACCTTTTTTCATAAATAATTATAAGAAAACCACTTTAAAAACTATCCCTCAAAATCCACCCATCTAACCCCATCATCCACTCAAAAGCCAAGCCACAACGACTCCACTTTCAAAAACAGCAAAGCCAACTAAGACCTCACTATCTCAAAATCTCGATTAAGAAATTTATCCGAACAATGAAGCCAAACCTTCAGCCGCTTCAGCTTTTGGTTCTTCTTTCTTTTTCTCTTCTTTCGGTGCTTCTGTTGTTGCTTCTGCGCCAGCCGCCGGAGCCGCTGCGATAGATGCATTTGCAAGCTTGTCCGCAATATCCACACCACTCAAAGACGCAACCATTACCTTAACCTTAGCCTCATCGACTTCAGCCCCAGTAGCGGAAATAACTGCCTTTAAGTTATCTTCGTTGATGTCCTTCCCTAGCTTGTGCAACAAAAGTGCCGCATATGTATATTCCATTTTTTATTTTTGTGTCAAAATAAAAACATGATAAATGTTTTCATTTAACTTTTTCTTATTTTTCTGAATCACTAACTGCCTCGTCAGCCTTTACTTCTTCAGTATCTTCTTTCTTGCCGACCTTGTCCGCGTTAGCGGATGCCATCTGGGCAGGAGGTACACCCTTGGGTGCAACGACTTCTGCCTCTTCCTTCTCCACACCAACCAACTCGTCAATAACTTTTTCTTCAGCTCCCGCTCGTCCAATAATTAAATCCAAAGTTTCCAAATTAACAATCCCCATCTCAACAGCAAAAGCCAACCCCCGACCGAACGTATTCTCAATTTCTAAAACAGCTCCTTCCTTATCTATCTTAATATTAGCATAAACTTTACCGTCCATAAAAGCGGCGATTGGTTCAATGCCAACCTCAAAAGGAATGATATCTAACTTCGCCATAATCGACGCAAGTGCCTCTGTAATTTCCTTACCCTCCTTAACAATAACCTTATCCTGCATAATCGCAATCTTACCACTCTCAACCTTTGGAGCCAAGCCAACTGCACTCAAGGCAGAAATATCAGGACCCGGAACTAGCTCGGTAGGACCAGCTTTAACCTCGATATCGCAAGGCGCAATCTGCCCCGCCTTTGCCTTCGCCGGACTCTTTTCATCAGCAAGAAGTCCAGAAACTACAAACGCATCCTCATCGCTAAATAATATAGCTGTCGAATCTTCAACATAAGGAATCAAATCATTCAATTCTTTAATACTGGAATAATCAAGAGCAAAATTAATCAGACTTTTTTTGACAACCTGAATCTTCGCCTTACTCCTTAATTTTTTCTTAATATCCTGAAACTGCGCCGACGGCAAACCCTTAATCGAAATAATCATAACAGTTTTCCTTTTCATTTGCTCAGATATTTCTTTAACCTTTCGCTTTTTCGATTCAGACACGTGTGTTTCTTTTGCGCCACCCATCTTATCCTAACATCTCCAAAAGTTTATTTCCCCTAAAGGGTTTATTAAGAACCAACCAACCAAGTTCTGACGCAGTTTTAATATATTTAAAATTCCCCGAAACAAGAATTTTCTTTTCAGTACTAATTCGTTCTCCCACGTTTCCCCACTCGTTATTTAATCCATCTAAAATTGCTCTATGAAATTTTTCTGTAGGAATTTTGGTTTCTCCTTTTATATAATAAACGGGAGTCACATCATAAATATCTCCCAGCATTTCCCCATAAAACTCTAACATCAGTCGGTCATCTTCAACAACCAAAAGCGATTTTTTATTTTCAATAACCATTATCTCTTTACCTCATCTTCACCAGAAGTTCGCCGAGCGACAGCTTTCACAATAGTAATTGGTTTAGTCATAGTAAACTTAATCAAAACTTCTTTGACATTATCTCTCCCCCTCGGCAACTTACTTTCAAGTTCCTTAATTACTGCCTTAATATTTTCAACCAAATCCTCATCCGACATATCTTCTTTACCAACAGCTAACTTAATTGCCATCTCTTTATTCTTAACCCGAACAGCTTTGTTCATTTTATCAATCATAACCTTAATCATATCATCACTTTCCTGCAGAACAATACCGCATTGTGGCGACGGCATTCTATTCATCGGACCGAAGACCCGCCCGAACTTTGTAGCCACCTTTCCCATCATCGACGCAACCGCAATAAAACCATCATACTTCTTCGCCAATTTCTTAACATCCTTCATCTCTTTATATTTAACAAAATCCTCTTCGGTAATCGTGCTAATTAACTTAGACCTTTTCGTAAAAAACGCCGCCAACTTTTTTTCGCTTCCGTGTGGAACAAAAACAAAAGTATTCAAAGCCTCTTTCCTGACATCAAAATTTTTCAGGTTCATCACTAAATCAACTGTCTGAACAAACTTCCGTTTCTTCTCCTTTCTTAATTCAGCAAGTGCATTTTTAATTTCCATGGCATACAAAACTGTTAGAATTTATTTTCGGCGGTTTCTATATCGAAACGAAGTTGGTATGCCCCAACCAATTTTATAAATCAGTGAGGGTATTCGGAATCTTAGTTTCTTTGATTCCAGGGAACCTTTCTTTCATTCTCGTTTACCGAGATTGAGTTAGGATTTTTAATCCGCCTCTTCTAAAGAAAGGGAGCCTTCGTCTACTACTAACAGTAGTATAAATTAAGTGAAAAATTGGTTTATAAAACTTCTTGTTTACAAAAGTACACCCAACCACACAAATCCTTAAATAACATTCAATCATTTTAACGAGATGGAATTAATAGCATTATTGTCAACAGGAAAGGGAACTTGGGGACAGGTCGCGGGTTTAATACAGAAAGGAGAATGGGAAAAAATTATAGTTGTCGGTCCGGCCTTCGCAAAAGAGTTTCAGGTTCAGGGAGTTCCTTTTGACTTCGTAGAATTCGACTCAGACAAATCTTTAATTCAACTCAAAAAAGAATTTGCAAAAAAACTCGAAGGAAAATTCAATGGCCTCGAAGTTGCACTTTCAATCGCATCCGGCAACGGCAAAGAACACATGGCACTCCAATCAGCTTTACTCTCTTTGCCGGTAGGAGTCAGATTTACAGCCCTAACGAAAGATGGAGTTGTGTTTTTGTAAGATAAAAAAACTAAGAATACAATAAGCCATTTCACTACCAACTACCAACTACCAACTACCAACTACCAACTACCAACTACCAACTATGCTTTCTCAATACGGAGCTCTGCTCCGTTACGTGAAAGCATGCAGACACAACTTCTCTTATCTTCACCTGCAACCTTATAACTCTCCAAATTTTCAGAAATCTTCAAATCAATTCCCTTCCGACCCCTAAACCCAACCAACAATTTTTTCCGGGCTTCAACAATTCCGTCTAAAATTTCAACAGGGTCATCAACACTCGGTAACTCCGTTCCAAGATTCATTTCAATAGGTCTCCAACAATGCAGACACTGATTCTCACACCACATAACCGCCGGCGTCATCTGGCAACAGCCCGCACAACTAATTCCATAAAATTTCTCCTTCCAACATCCCCGGTCGCCACGCAAAGAATTCTTCGTCCATCGACAAATCTGCACTGCACTAGTTTTTCCAACCAGCGCATAATTCATCTTTTCAAGAGTTCTCCTAATATCGCCACCATAACACTTCCGCTTAGGATTTTTTCTAACCATACAAATTAATCCGCAGAACTCTTTATAATATTAATTAAAAAATAAATTAAAGAGATGTGCCCAAATATTTCTTTATTAAATCGTTGATAGAAAATATCTTCTCATGTTTACAAAGATCGACGAGATACTCCTTTTCATTTATTGCTCTAATTAATCCTTTCTTTCCTGTTGTCCCATAAGCCTTATGCGTCAAATGATATATTATATCATGCTCCCCTTTAACCACATAAGCTTCTAAATTATATTCACACCATCCGCTTATTGTAGCACGATGTTTTCCATTCACTATATAACCATCATCCATAATAACTATCCCAACAGGACTCATAACATTTATTTCAGAGCCAAAATTACTTTTTCTCGCGCTCATTCTAAGTAAATGTTTTATGTTACTCTCCCGTAACTCTGGCCAATGGGGCATTAAGTTTTTACATTCCTGCGGAGTCAAAATTACTTTTTCCATCTCATATTAAAAAAGAAGCACTTTTAAAATATTTGCAATCGGCAACATTAATCACAATAACAACTCAACATCTAACTAAATAATTCTAATAAACCAAAAAAACATCAACAACACAAACATGAATAAAATTATACGTCCTGCAATTTTATACGCCATTTTTGCAACTCTTTCTGATTTAAAAATACTAAGCACGGTCAAATAAAAGAATCGCCCGCCGTCCAACATTCCAAGTGGCATCATATTGAACAGAGCCACAAGTAAATTAATAATCATAACCCACCAAAGCAAATGGTAAATGAAATAAACAAAGTTCCCATCCCACGTCGGCTTATACAAAGTTGAACTATCCTTGAAGCTCATAAACTTTACAAGAACGCCCTGTATAATTCCTTTCGGACTCGACGCCGAATGCCCGACCCCAAGATATGCCCGACTCGAATCCTCAGGATGTTCACCTAAAACAATATCATATTCCTTAACTCCCTCGTTATCCTCGGTTATAAATTTAACACTCTCACCGGGGTCCTTATTCTCCAGAAATTCTCTCAACTTATCCTGTCCATCAATTTTCACATCATCGGCCTGAATAATGGCTCCACGCATTCCAGCTAAAATTGCCGGCGCTTCAGGATAAGCAATCAGATACTGCCCGTTGTTTTGAGTTAGTTGAACAGCTAACACCTCATCTAAATAATAATTTCCACTATCTGTTGTTATTTTTACTAATACTTCACTATCATTAGAAAACCCGGTTATATTTTCCAACGGAACCACTCCAACCCCATACGAATTAAACACATATCCCGACGCAGCAAATGAACTAAAAAAGAACGCGACATAAAGTCCATAAAATATCAACGCAAAAAGAAGATTAGCAAAAACCCCAGCTCCCAAAACCGTCATCTGTTCCAACTTTTTCTTTTTCTCGAATCCTTTCTTTTCCTCCTCGACAAATGCACCCAAAATCGGACCAAGAAAAACTAATCCAGTAGATTTAATCTTAATCTTAAACAATCTCATATAAATTCCGTGCGAAAACTCATGGACAATCGCCACAATCGCCAGTGCTACAATAAAATAAGTAAAATAAAAAGGAGGGAAAAAACTCTCCATTCCAAATAGCTTCGGGAAATACGGAATCAGCGGAGCAATTGGTGGTGCCTTAATTATTTTCGTAATCTCGGGATGCAACAAATAAATAGAAACAGTCTGCCCCAACATCCAAATCATCGCCCCCATCAACACGAACCCAACACCGACAATAAGATACTTAATTCTATGCAATCCCCTCTTAAAATTATCCCCTATATATTTAATCACATCAATTCCAAACTTTGTCCGATACATAAAAATTATCCCCTCTCGACTCAAATCTTTCTTACGCGAATTTAAAAACCAAGCAACGAAGCCACTAAACAAAATCATAAACCCGACATCATAAATCCAAAAATCCACCATTCTAATAATTATAGAAGAGGGTTTTTAAGATGTTTGGTTAAAAAATTATTTCTTCCGTACAGGTCTAAAATCTTTACCGCCACATTTCCGACATCTCGCTTTCCCCATCAAAATTTTCTGTGGCTCAATCTTCATTTTATGCTTACAAACTTTACAGACAAACGCATTTTTATATAATCTATTTTGTGCCGCAGGAATTTTAGTCGCCATAATCATTAATCAAAAGTTTCATTTTTAAAGTTACCGATAAATTATCAAATCGTGCTCTATAGAGTATAATAAGAACCAAATACCAAAAAGCGAAGCGACCGAATACCTAACACCTCTTCTTAAAAAATTTCAAAGAACTTTTTTAAGAAGCCTATCTCCCTCTATATCCCAATATTCAACACTAACGCCACTGACAACAGAGTCCTGCAAATCTTCAGGAATTTCTAAATCGAAATTTTCAAAACTCTCATTATCCATTACACTAGCCGTCCTTTCAGAAACTGAAAGAACCTGTGCCGCCTTCTTTTCAATCATAGGAACCTCAAACTTGTCGTGACCCGGGATAACCATAACTTTTTTCTTTCCGGTAAAAGCAGAAATCGCCTCGAACCGAACTTTCGCATGCCCGTGCTTTCCGGTTTTAGAAATATCCATTTTTTTAACCTGATGTGCAACTCCATCAATCAATAAATATGTTCCGACACGCATCTCCGTCGCATCAATAACTTTTGCTACCATAGACAAAAATCTCCAGATTTTTTTCTCGCAAGGACTTTGTCATTGCATAATCTAAAACCTAATGAATCCCAAATTTTATGTACCATAATAACAAGTAAAAAAACTCATTTATAAAACTTCCCCAAACTCTTAGATCACCAGATCACCTACTGGGTGAAAACCCTGGTTTTTAAAAATGCAAATTTTTAAAAACCCAAAATCCCCAATTCACTTATGGTCATCAATAAAAACGATTTTATAGAAATTGAGTTTACAGGCAAAATCACAAGTACGAATGAAATCTTCGACACAAATATCAAAACCGACGCAAAAGAAACGAACGTGGATGCCAAAAAAATTAAACCATTTGTCTTATCCGTTGGGCATAAAATGCTTCCAAAAGGTTTCGATGATGATCTAATTGGGAAAGAAATAGAAAAATCCTACACAATAAACATTAAACCAGAAAACGCATTCGGAAAACGAAATCCAGAGATGGTTAAAATGGTTCCTACGAAACTTTTCCACGAGCAAAAAATTGAACCGACTCGGGGAATGCAAATTACGCTCGATGGGCAACTCGTCAAAATTCTATCGAGCGACAGAGGTCGAACTCTGGTCGATTTCAACAACCCGCTTGCAGGGAAAGAAGTTACTTACACATATAAGATAAACAAAACCATAACCGACCAAAAAGAAAAAATAGACGCACTCCAAGAATTTCTTTTCCAAAAAGTTTTCAAATTTGACCTAAATGACAAAACAATTACATTCAAAGTGGAAAAACAATTTGAGCCATTCGTAAAAATGCTTGGACCGAAATTCGAGGAAATTTTAGGATTAAAAGTTGAGAGTGAAGTTGTTGAAGAGAAAAAATAATAATATCAACTCAATCTCATAAATCTTTAAAAACTCATTTGTCTAAATTTATATTATGAATAAAATAATTCCAATTAATAGAAGTATAGTGCCTGCATGTGATGTGTCCATGGAAAAATATATAGATATTCTGAAATCAACAAGAGATATTGAAAAAGTGGGGGGATATAAAATTGGACCTGTCTTGACTGGGAGAATAGGTTATGACAAGATTATGAAAGTTACCAGAGAGTACACAGATAAGCCGCTAATTTTTGACGCTCAAAAATGGGGGACAGATATTCCAGATACTGCAGAAAAAATTTTAACCCCCCTTAAAGAATCTGGAATGGATGCAGTTATTTTATTTCCTCAATCGGGACCCGCAACAGAATATGGATGGATAAAGGCGGCTCAAAATTTAGATTTAGGAGTAATTGTAGGAGGAGAAATGACACATCCAAGATATTTAAGCACAGATTTAAGCGAAGGAAAGAATAAAAATTATACTGAAATTTTTAAAGAACTTGGAATCACAAGGGAAATATCTGGATTTATGAGGGAATTGGCCCCAGAGGATATATATGAAATAGCGACTAGAATGGGGATAACTAATTTTGTGGTTCCAGGAAATAAGCCAGATAAAATAACACGTTACAAATCTCTTATCGAACGTTGTGGTGTTTCTGAACCAACATTTTGGTCTCCTGGTTTAGTCAAACAGATGGGTAAAATTAGTGATGGAGCTAAGGCTGCAGGCAA
This sequence comes from archaeon, assembly GCA_030605415.1. Classification (GTDB taxonomy): domain Archaea; phylum Nanobdellota; class Nanobdellia; order Pacearchaeales; family GW2011-AR1; genus JAGVXH01. Next base: position 22,822 of record JAUWIJ010000007.1, read on the forward strand.
AAGATTTCATGGGATTGTAGGACGGGGTCTTTATGAAACGGAGAATATGGAGCAAACTGCACTAAGTCTCATTCGAGAACTATAGGTCTACATAAGTAAATAATAATATCTACTCCACCTCATAAATCATTATAAACTCAAATTTTCTTTTTATTCCATGGATGATATATTAGAAAGAGATGATACAGAAGATATTCCGCCTTCTCAGCCCATTCCTCAGCGTAATGCTAATTCTGAGATAGATAGAGAGCTGGAAGATATACTAAAAAAACAATCTGCGCGCATTAAAGTTATTGGTGTCGGTGGTGCCGGCGGAAACACAACCTCACGAATGCGGGAAATTGGAATCAAAGGAGGAGAAATAATTGCAATAAATACAGATGCACAGGATTTACTTTATTCAAACGCAGACCATAAAATTCTAATCGGAAGAGAAATTTCAAAAGGTTTGGGGGCTGGTTCAAATCCCCGAATCGGAGCAGAAGCCGCAAAGGAGCAACAACAGGAAATTAAGAAAAAATTAGCAAACTCTGATTTAGTTTTTGTAACTTGTGGATTTGGTGGCGGGACCGGCACAGGTGCAGCGCCAGTCGTAGCCGAAATGGCAAAAAAACAAGGCGCATTAGTAATCGGAGTTGTGACACTGCCTTTCACCGTAGAAGGAGCGAAGCGGATAGAAAATGCAATGGAAGGGCTCGACAGAATGGAGGGAATAGTAGACACATTAATTGTAATCCCAAACGACAAATTACTCGACCTCGCTCCAGATTTACCTTTGCCAATAGCCTTCAAAGTCGCAGACGAAATTCTGACAAATGCAGTTAAAGGAATCACCGAATTAATAACTTCATCAGGATTAGTAAATTTAGACTTCGCAGATATAAAAACAATTATGGCAAATGGCGGAGTATCTTTGATTGGAATGGGCGAATCCGACTCAAACGACCGGGCAATGGAAGCAGTAGACAAGGCCTTGAATAACCCATTGTTAGATGTCGACATTAAAAATGCGCAAGGAGCTTTAGTAAACGTAATCGGCGGAACAGACTTATCCCTAGACGAATACAAACAAGTCATCCACAAAATTAGCGAACAACTTTCTCCAGATGCAAAATTAATTTCAGGTGCCCAAATTTCAAAAGACCTTGAGAAATCCATAAAAGTTATGGTAATAATTACCGGCGTAAAATCTCCGCAAATTTCAGGTGAGCGACTGCCAATTCAAGAAGCCAGACGACAGGATATGGAAGACGAATTTGGAATTGAATTTTTCAAAGAATAGTTGTGAGCAAAAGTTTTAGATCACCAGATTACCTACTGGGTGAAAACCCTGATTTTTAAGAGCTTGCCAAATTTTTAGATCACCAGATCACCTACTGGGTGAAAACCCTGGTTTTTAAAAATGCAAATTTTTAAAAACTCAAAATATCTCTAATTAATATGACAGCCAAATCAATACGGAAAATTTCCTCGCAATATCACAAATATCTTAGAGTTTGGAAGCTACTAAAAAAACCAAGCATGGAAGAATTCAAAACGATATCGAAAGTTACCGCAATCGGACTTCTAATCATCGGCGCATTAGGGTTCGTCCTTCAAATTATCATAAAGCCGATGTTTCCTATGGGATAATAAAATTAACCACCAAAATCTTTTTAAACTACAATTTTTAATTATTAACATCTAGTTCTTAGATTTTTAAGAACTAGCTGGAGCAATATCATGGAATTAAATCAAAACAAAGTTTTGGAAAATAAGTTTTTCTACTTGCGAGAAATCTCTTTTTTCTAAAAAGAAAGAAATCATGGAAATTGGATATAACGATGAATTTGATTATTTAAATGAAGAGAATAGTAGCAACACTGCTGAAGAAAAGTTTGCTCCAAAAATCAAAGGATCAAAACATCCCTCTACAATTTCAGAAGAAGATAAAATTGAAAAAGAAAAAGAAAAATCTACAAAAAAAGAAACCCCCGACACCAAAGAATCCGCCGAGCGGCAAGAAGAGGTCGAAATTAAAGAAAAGCCAAAACGAGAATTTGAATCTTCAATCTATATCGTAAAAGTGACAGCAAGCAAAGAAGATAAAGCGTCAGAAATGATTGCCGACAAAGTCAAGAAAAAGAAAATTGGAATCTACGCGCTCGCACGACCACACGGATTAAGAGGTTACATTTTCTTAGAATCTCCAGATCATAAATTAGCAGAAGACGCAGTTTTTAATTTACCCTATGTAAAAGGAATCATAGGCGAGACCGTGACTTATGACAAAGTAAAACAAATGCTTGAGCCAGTTGCAGCAGACATTAAAATCGAGAAAAACGACATTGTGGAAATTATCTCAGAACCTTTCAAAAATGAAAAAGCGAAAGTCGTTCGAGTCGACAAACCAAAAAACGAATGCATTGTTTCCCTATTGGGCGCGGCAGTTCCGATACCAGTGACGGTAAAACTAGACAATATCAGAGTAATCAGAAGGGAGGACTTAGAAGAAGAGTAGTTCTAATTCACTTTTCGAAGTGTTTAAATCACCAGATCACCTACTGGGTAAAAACCTTGGTTTTTAAAAATGCAAATCCTTAAAAACCAACTTTTCTAAAAAGAAAGAAATCATGGCACTTGTTAAATTATTAGTTGAAGGCGGAAATATGACACCAGGTCCGGCAGTTGCGCAACAGCTTGGTCCAATGGGAATCAATGTCGGACAAGTAATTTCCGACGTGAACACAGCAACTTCAGAATTCAAAGGCGTAACCGTTCCCGTTCATCTGACGATAGACCCAGAAACAAAAACAGTTTCAATCAAAGTTCTGTCTCCACCAACTTCAGAATTAATCAAAAAAGAATTGAAAATTGAGAAAGCGTCTGGAGCGAGATTAAAGCAACGAGTGGGCAATTTTGCAATTGAGCAGGTAATTTCAATAGCAAAAGCAAAACACAATAGCATGCTTTCAAATGACTTTATGGCAACGGTAAAATCCATTCTCGGAACCTGCCAGGCACTTGGAGTATTAGTCGAAAGCAAAGAAATAAGCGAAGTTTTAGAAGAAATTACAGAAGGAAAATATACTGAAGAAATTGAGGCGCAAAAGACTGATGTTAATCCGGAAAAACAAAAGGAATTAGATAATTATTTTGCAGACATTGAGGCACAACAGGAAGCTGTTCAAAAAGCTGAAGAAGAAGAAAAGGCAGCCGAGGAAGAAAAGAAAGCCGAGGCTGTAACCAAAGCTCCAGAAGAAGAAAAGAAAGAATAGCTTTATTAATCAAAAAATCACCTCATAATCATGGGGCCATGGTCTAGCCTGGTATGATTCGAGGTTTGGGACTTCGCGACCGCGGTTCAAATCCGCGTGGCCCCATCACAAAAACACAGCGGATTTGAATCAAATCCCGAGCAATTCGCTTTGAGCAACGACAAGAAAAGTTTAAAAAATATCGTTGTGAAATGCAAATTGTGAGAGTGGCCCCATCACAAAAACACAAAAAAATAAAATGGCAGTAAAAAAGAAAAAAATCGGAAGCGCAGGAAGATTCGGCGCAGGATATGGAAAGGTAAAACAGAAACTCGTAGCTGTGGAAAAAAAACAGCGAATTAAACAAGAGTGTCCATTTTGTAAGGGTCGGGCAAAAAGGCAGGCGCGTTCAATTTGGGAGTGTTCAAAGTGCGAGAAGAAATTTGCGGGCGGAGCATTTCATTTAAAAACCCAGAAGGTTAAAAAATAATATGGCAGGATATAAATGTTTTCATTGCGGGAATAAGCTTAAATCGGAAGACTTAAAAAAGAGATTCATCTGTCCAAAATGTAACTCGCGGATTTTCTACAAGCCACGAACTAAAATGAAAACAGTGAGTTCAGACTAAAATACAATGGAAAGCAAACCACCAGTAAACCCGTTAGAGAATTTGGATGAAGAAACTCAGAGAAAAATCCAAGAACTTCAGATGATGGAGCAAACCTTTCAGCAACTTCTAATGCAGAAGAACGCCTTTTCGATGGAATCCAACGAAACAGATTTAATAATCAAAGAAGTTGAAAAAACGGAAGGCGAAGTCTCAAGAGTTATTGGGAATCAGGTAATAATCAAATCAACAAAAGAGGCAATTCTTGAAGATATGAAAAAGAAAAAAGAGCTGATTGATACCAGAATGAAATCTATTAACGAGCAAGAACAGGAATTTTCCAAGAAAATAGAATCTATCCGGGAAGAAGTGATGAAGAAAATTCAGGGCTAAATCTGACTAATCAATTTTACATAATAGTCTAAACATCTAAATAGTTAATAAATCATTTATAAATTATGTGCGGAATTATCGGGTATATTGGAGAAAGAGAAATTGTTCCTGTTTTAATCGGAGGACTGAAGAGACTTGAATATAGGGGTTATGATAGTGCAGGAATTTGTGTAATTAACAATGGGTTAAACGTTGTTAAAAAAAAAGGAAAGATTTTTGAGTTAGAGAATCAACCCGAGTTAAAAGAAATAAAGGGGAAGATAGGCATTGCCCACACAAGATGGGCAACCCACGGGGAACCCAACAAAACTAATGCTCATCCTCATTTAGATTGTAATAAAGAAATTGCAATAGTCCATAATGGGATTGTAGAAAATTATCATTCATTAAAAAAATTATTGGAAAATGAAGGGCACAAAATTATTTCAAATACCGATTCCGAGATAATCGCCCACCTTATAGAAAAATTTTATTCTAAAGATCTTGAAGAAGCAGTTATTAAAACTTTAAAATTAATCAAAGGGACATTTGGATTAGCAATAATTCATAAAAATGAAAATAAAATAATTGTTGCTAAAAGAGGTTCCCCCTTAATTATCGGAATTGGAGAAGGAGAAATGTTTGTAGCTTCGGATGTTTCCGCAATTTTAGATTATACAAAAAAAGTAATCTATCTTCGGGATAATGAAATAGCTGAAATAACAAAAGACAATTATTCTATAAAAAATTTAGAAAGAGAAAAAGTTGATGGAAAGATTCATGAAATACAATGGACAATCAATCAGATAGAAAAAGGTAATTTTGAGCATTTTATGTTAAAGGAAATATTTGAACAACCGGAGGCAATAGAAAATATATTGAGGGGAAGATTGAAAAAGGGTAAAATAAAACTTTCTTTAAATTTAGATGTCGGTCAGATAAATAAAATAATTATTGTTGCCTGCGGAACTAGTTGGCATTCGGGACTTATAGGAAAATATCTTATTGAGGAAATTACTCAGATTCCCGTTGAGGTGGATTATGCTTCAGAATTTAGATATAGAAATCCCATTGTCAATGAAAATGATTTAGTTATTGCAATTTCCCAATCAGGTGAAACTGCGGATACTCTCGCTGCGCTAAAAGAAGCTAAATCTAAAAATGCAAAAACAATAGGAATTGTGAATGTGGTTGGTTCAACGATAACTCAAGATGTTGATTGTGGAATTTATTTGCATGCCGGTCCTGAAATTGGAGTGGCAAGTACAAAAGCATTTACCTCCCAAGTTATGACATTATTATTATTCGCCTTATATATCAAACAGGAAAAAGGTTTTGAGATTGAAAAGAAAATGTTGGAGGAATTAGAAAATCTTCCAGGAAAGATTAGAGAAATTTTAGAAAAATCAGAAGAAATTAAAAAAATAGCGGAAAATTTTAAAGAGAGTTCCAATTTTTTATATTTAGGTAGAGGGCTAAATTTCCCTGTTGCTTTAGAAGGAGCATTAAAACTCAAGGAAATTTCCTATATTCACGCAGAAGGTTATCCTGCAGCCGAAATGAAACATGGTCCAATCGCTTTAATTGATAAAAATATGCCAGTAGTTTTTTTAGCGACAAAAAATAATTATTCCAATAAAATTTTAAGTAATATGCAAGAAGTAAAAGCAAGGGGAGGAAGAATAGTTGCTGTTGTTAATGAAAAAACTTCTGAAATTGATAAACTTGCAGACTATGTTATTGAAGTGCCCGAAACTTTAAATTATCTGTCCCCCATTATAAATGTAATAGCCCTACAATTAATTGCTTATTATATTGCGAATTTTAAAGAAATAGATGTTGATAAACCCCGAAATCTTGCAAAGTCGGTTACGGTTGAATAAAATAATCCTAAGTCTACCTTCTATTAAACAAAGCCATTTAATCACATAAATATTTAAATACTGAATTTATGAAATTATATTATGATATTCGACAGATTAAGTAAGATGATGGGAAAAAAGGAAGAGTCCTCCTCAGATTTTATTGAAATTGATTTAGAGCAGGAAAAATCGAACTCAAAAGTTTTAGTTAAAACATTCGTTCTAAAAAACTATGAAGATATTAATCCAATTTTGAATTCCCTTCGGGAAGGATACACAATCGCAGTTATTGACATCAAGGCTTTGAAATCCAGAGACGTTATCGAGTTGAAGAGAGCAATCTCTAAAATCAAAAAGACAGTCGAAGCACTTGAAGGAAAAATCGCAGGGTTCGGCGAGAATACAGTAATCGCAACACCATCCAAAGTTTTTGACATACAAAAGGGTGCGGTAGAAGTTTCGGAAGTTCCAAGGTCAGATGAAATCGAGCGATTCTAAACAAATAAAAACCCAATCTTTCTAATTCATATATGAAAACGCTGTTTATAGAAACCAGACGAAAATTCAAAGATTCAGAAATTAAATATAAATTATTAGACGGGCTAAAAGGCAAAACAATCTCACTCGCCGCCACTATCCAATATATAGACCTAATCCCAAAAGTAAAATCCTATCTCGAATCAAAAAACAAAAAGGTCATAATTAAACAAGGTGCTCACCGCAAAGCTCACGTTCTCGGTTGTAACTCATCCGCTCTCGACAAATCCGCAGACATACTTTTAATAATAACCGACGGAACGTTCCACGCAATCAACAACGCAATCCAACTTCAGAAACCAATCTACGTATTCACAACTCGTACCCTCGAAAAAATAGAGCAAAAAGAAATAGATGCTCACAATAAAAAAACACTAACAAAACAAAAAAAATTTCTAACCGCAAAAACTGTCGGACTTCTTGTCTCAACAAAACACGGACAACATCAAAAAACAATTCATAAAATAAAAGGAAAAATAAAAAAACTCGACAAAGAGGTTTATATTTTTGAAACAGATAATATCAACACTGACGAATTTGAAAACTTTCCCCAAATTCAAATATGGATAAATACCGCATGCCCCGGACTTGCCCGAGACGATATGCGGATAATTAATTTATCTGATATTATTGAATTTATTTAATTTTCAACTTTTTCCAGAAATCAGATCTTAGAACTCAGAGCTCAGAACTCAGAGGGGAAGCGGGGGCGGCTCTAAGAGCGAAGCGATCTGAAATCTGAGTTCTGAGCTCTGGGAGCAAAGCGACCTATATTTTCTCAAGAATTTTACAAAATTTCTTTCCTGAAATAAGAACTAATTTGGACATTTTAATTGAACCTTTTGTATTCCTATAAACTTCATAGGATTTATCCTCTCCCTGTCTGCTTCCAAACAAACTTCTATTGCCTCTTTTATCCTCGTTAAAACCTCTTCAAAAGTTCGCCCCTGTGTATAACATCCGTCTATCTCCGAAACTTTCGCAACATAAACTCCATCTTCATCCTGTTCTATCAACACAGTAAAATCATTTTCTTCATTCATAAATAACTTAATAATCTTAACTTTAAATAATTAACTAATTATCAGGCTCTACCCCTAATTAAAAATAAAAAAATAAAAAATTCATATCTTTGAAGAGACATATTATTGAACTAATTAAGCAGATTTAGCCGCAGGTTCAGCAGTATCAGTTGCAGGTCCACCGACATTCATAAGTCCCATGACCCCTATAGCCAAAACAACAATTGCCACAGCCCATGCCGCAATTCCTTCAGTCAAACTTCCCAAAGCACTAACGCCAAGCAAAGGTAAAACCAAAAGAACCCCAATAACTATCACCAAAATACTATTAATTTTTTCCATTTATCACCTCCATTTAATTTAGTTTTAATTTCCATCAGTCACTTCGTTCCCAGAACTGAGACCGCTTCGTTCAAAACAGAACTCAGGTCGTTTCACTCTGAGAACTGAGATCGTTCATTTCATTCACTCTGAGAACTCAGAACCACCACTCCCGAAAGCCCTGCCCCGGGGGCGTGCCCCGTCCCTGTCTTCTGTCCCCTGTTCCCGTTTCCCCTCTAAGTCGGCGTGCCCCAACCCATCTCCCCTTTTTATTTGTGAGGGTATCTGAGTACTGAGCTCTAAGTTCTGGAAAAACTTCCCGTTTTTCCGTCCTCAGACCGCTCATTTCATTCGCTCTTAGAGCCACCCCCGCTTCCCCGTTCCCCCCGAACCCCGACCAGCGTACAGCGTGCCCCAACCTGTCTGAGTCTGCCCCAACCAATTTTCCTTTTGAATCCGTGAGGGTATTCCTTTATATCTGTGAGGGTAGCGTCCGAACCCCGACCCTCCGAGATTTAATGCAAAGCATTAAATCTTAGCCATCGCGAAAACCGTCTTCAACGCAACAATAATAGTAGCCGGCACGAACAAGACCAGCAACGAACCAAGCACATTTCTCAACGAAGTTACAACATAATTATTCAAAGCAATATATTTCAACGGCTCCATCCCCAACGCCCCGACAATGACCAACGAAAGACTCGCAATTAAAAAAGTATTTGAATCCTTGTCCCCGGCATTCATAAACCCGACGATAAGACCAATAACAACCAGCGTCGAATAAAACAGCCCGCCAGCCTGCTCAAGCGGTTCGTTAAACAACCCAAAAATCACAGCCAAAACCACACCAATCAAAAACGCATAAGCCCCCACCAAATTTTCCTTCGACCTGACCATGCAATATCGACAACCACATAATATATAAATCTTACGTCGTCCCTATTTTTCCTATTATTATTTTCATGCCATTAGATAATATCTATAAATTTCAAAATCTACTATAATGTGAGCTTTACATAAATCTAATTAGATTGCATAATCTTAAATTTTATATTTTCCATTGCCAATTAAAGTTTGTCCAGAATAGTTATCCCATAATATTTGAGCTGCAGCTTGAGAATCTCCATCAGGATTACTCAGAAGTTTGTTTATGGCTTTAAGCATAGCTTTCTTTGAGTTTTCATTCGCATGACTTGCAGTTTGCCCTTTTATCAATCCGATAGGAACCAAATTAGAAGTATCAAAGAAAATTTTTGCATGGGAATCTTTTAATGGACTTGTTATTCTGGTTTCATCATACCAAAAACCAAATTCTAAATCATAACCTATAAAACAACCAGAATCTTTTTCTTCTTTATTAATAGAACGACCAAGCTTTAAACTTGCCCAACATGCCCGAGCATATACCATCCTATCTTTTAAAATATTTCCATTTTTCCCTTTCCTTATTAGCTCATTATTTTTGTGTCCATGGATACTCTCCATACTACCATGCCCATTGAAAATTGCAAAATTATAATCATAGCTTAAAATTTGGCTTTCTACATTATTTTTTTCGACTTGTTCTTTTTCTATTTTTTTAACTTTAACATTGTTATTTTGACATGCAATAATTATAGGTTTTGAAAAAGCATAAAGATATTCAGTTACATCATCAAATTTTGGTAACATTAAAATTACTCCAGTTCTCATCGTACAGTATTCAGTGTAGTTATTAGTTTTCCAGAAGCTTGAGCTCTCATAAAATTAAGGTGAGATTGAATGAGTCTTTGACCAATCTCAGTACCCTGTTTTACATGTTCTATCATCTCCTCTTTATCCAAACTTCCTTCAAATCCCCTGGCTAATCTTAAATTAGGGGAAATTGTAGCCTGCATTCTGGCAATAACTAAGTCTACAGTTTTTTTATTTATCTCATCCTTAGAATTTTTTTGAATACTATTCATAATGTTCCCAATTCAGAAAGAGTATTTAAAAGTTCCTCTGACAATTTAGTATTATTATTTACTTCAAAAAATATGGAATTCCAAGTATATGGTTCACCATCTATTACAGCTATTATTTCTCTACGAAGAGAATCAGGCAAATTTGAATAAGCATTACAGAATTTTTCCTTTAAATTACTCATTTAATTTAAAGGTTTCTGAAGTTTAAAAATCTATTTAAATGTCGTATCTGCTAACACTTCACATCCCGTGCAAATTTTACCAAAAACCACACAGACATCATAACCACCCAATCACAGAAATATTTATAAACCATTGTAACTCAAAAATTACAACATGGCACGAAACACATTCGCATTTGTCGGAATTTTAGCAGTTTTACTAATGAGTTTGGGAATGGTGAGTGCGGGAGTTGTGAGTATAGAGAATATTGCAGACAACGAATCCAACATTAATCATAATGACGGCTCATTCCAGATTACTTTTGATTTAAAAAATGAAGGTGCAACCGGTACTCTTAATTGGAGTAATACTGTAATAACTTCAGGTGATGCTACAATCACATTTTCACAAAATGAAATTACCGCTGACACAACAGACAAAATCACAGCTATATTTAATTTTGACGCTTATCAATCCGGGAAGATTGCGGGTTTAATTGATGTCATTAGGAGTAGTACATCTACTCATATAAACTTTACATTCTCAATCACAATCAACCCTACCCCAAAACTAACAATCACACCAACAGATGACATTTTATCAAAAACAAAAAACGGAACAATCAAAGTACAAAACACAGGGAATGTAAATTTAGAAAATATAGAACTTAAACAAACACCAGCTGATTTCACAGTTCAATTTAACGAAACGGATTTTAATTTAAATGCAGGAGATTCAAAACTTATAGAAGTTTCTTCAACGGATGCAAAAGATTTAGATTTTCGTGATGATAATTCTATTAATATATGGGCAACAAGCGGAACTTTAAACAGCGACCCAATCACTCTTACTATAAACAATCTGTTTTATGACGGAGACAACGATGGAGACTTAGAAGTATCGATTGACAAAATCAGCGTTGAAGAAGGATTCGGAGATGACGAAGAATACTGGTATCCTTTCGATGAAATTGAGCTGGATATTGAAGTAGAAAATAATGGAGACTGGGACATTGAAGACATCGAACTCCGAATTTGCCTACTGGATGTTGAAAGAGGAAGCTGCATCCTCGATGAAGACGACATGGACATTGAAGACAACGATTTTGATTTGGACACAGGAGACGATAAAAGTATTACAGTAACTTTTGATGTAGACCCGAACGACTTGAAAGAAGGAAATACAAATTATATATTATATGTTAGTGCAGTCGGAGAAATTGATGATAACAAAGCTGGCGACGACGACGGAAAAGAAACAGGACACTCTACTTCTGAGGAAATCGAAATAAGAACCGACGAAGAATTTATTATCATAGACCAAATAGTTTTAACCGACTTATCAAAATTTCTTAACGAAAACGAAGCCTCCTGTAATAGCGAAGTTATGATAACCGCAAAGGTTTGGAATATCGGAGACAAAGATATAGACGACGATGAAATTTTTGTCCGAATTTATAACAAAGCACTTGGAATAAATAAAGTTATTTCATTCGACAGAGGCATTGATTCAATGGACTGGGAACTCCTTGAAACAACAATCACAATCCCTGCGGACGCCCAAGAAAAAACATATTCCATTCAGTTTACCGCCTATGACGACGCAAATTTTGCAGACAAATATATTTATGAAAATAGAGAAGATGACAGGGCAGAGTATGGTGAGTTTTTGAAAATAACAGATTGTAAAGATTTGACATTAATCCCAACAATAACTGCAAGCTTGGAATCTGCGGCCGAAATAGGAACAGAATTAATAGTAAAAGCGACAATCACAAACAACGGCGAAGATAACGACTTCATCATTTCAGCATCGGACTTTGACGCGTGGGCGACTATGGTAAGCATTGTTCCTCAAACAGTTTCCATCGCTGAAGGAGAATCTGCAGAAATCATTATCACATTCAACCCAACAACCACAGGCTCGCACTCATTCAAAATTAATACGATAGTTGGCGGAGAATCCTACGACCAGTCAGTCTCAGTCAGCATCAAAGAAAAACCGGGAATTTTCGCAGGCCTAAATAATACAACACTCTACATAATCGTCGGAATCCTTGCAGTACTTATCTTAATCATTTTAACGGTAATCGTGAAAGCATCTCGAAGAAAAGTGAAACCAGAATTTTAATAGTTGTTTAAAACCATATATCCATTTCCGAATAATTTAAATAACATCCAATCCATCTAAATATATGAATAAGCAATCAAAAAAGATTTTCGGGTTATTCACAAGATATTTTACAATACTACTAATCGGCGCAGGCAATCTTTATGTCGTCTACAAACTTCTAACGCCCCTCACTGTCCACACTCTAAACACAATCCTGTCAGTCTTTACGGTCACAACACTATCAGATAATATAATTTATTTAAGTCAGACACGAATAGAAATCGTTCCAGCGTGTGTCGCAGGAGCCGCCTTTTATTTACTATTCCTATTAATCTTCTCGACCGCAAACATAAAGCCAGAAACACGAGCCAAAGCAGTCATCACAGCATTCGCAATATTTTTCGCTTTGAACATCACAAGAATCTTAATCTTGATTCCCATGATAAACACCTCCTACTTCGAAACAATCCACTGGATATTTTGGCACATCGTTTCAGTAATATTTGTCGTAGCTGTCTGGTTCGGCGTCATGAAAATTTACAAAATAAAATCAATTCCAATTTACTCTGATTTAAATTACATAAGAAGTTTAATAAAACCCGTGAAAAAATCTAAGAGAAAAAAGAAGCACAAATAATCCGGCAATCACAATACCAGTCGCAATAGCAATAAAACTTTTCAGTCTATCCAATCCAAGCACCCAGGCAACCATAGTTCCCGACCAGGCACCCGTTCCGGGAAAAGGAATCGCCACAAAAAATATCAACGCAAAATAACCCCACTTATTCATTCTACTTTCAACCTTCCCCACTTTTTTCTGCAACCTTTTTAATACACGCCCTATCATAACACTATACCATTTCGTTTTCATAAGTGTCCCATGAAGATAATCTAAAAACAAGAATAACAAAAATATAACCAAAATATTTAAAACCAAAACCACCAGAAAATACGGCCAGACCGAGACACCATTTCTCACGGCGAACTCAACAATAATTGGAAGTCCTCCTCTCAGCTCAAACACGGGCGACACCGTCAATAAAAATCCTATTAAAATCTGAATATCCATTATGTTAACTTGCTACTTTCTTCAAGAGCCTTTTTAGCAAGTGTAAAATCTTCAATAGCTTTAACCATAAATCGCTCAACCGAACTCACGTCGTTACAATCATTAGCTCTGATAACATAGCAATAAGGGTTGCTTTCATCCTGTATAACCGCAGAATCTCCAAGTTCAATAATGACCAGTGTTCTATCGTGAACCGTCCTGCACTGTGCAAACTGCCTGCCACTTTCATTCGCCACAGATTTATCTGTCGAACCAGACGTCAAAGGTCCAACCCCAACACCCTGTTTCAAAAATGCTCCAAGATCAAGCATAACCCTCGACAGTTCACCTCTACATCCGTCAACCTCAGGAGTCATCGAAACAATTCCCCCATACTTAAACCTGTCAAAAGTTCCCTCAGTTGGCACATCGTTCTCTCGGGGGTCGCCCCTCAAAAAAATATTATAATTTAAATTCGGATTGCTCAACGCTATAAATCGTCCGTGAAAAATTGTTCCAGTTGGCTCAGCGTAATCCTCAATCATCCAATCAACACCACTATACTCAAAACTCTTCAAACTTTCCGACCCAAAATATGAAACCAAAACCGCCGCAAAAACAATACCAATCACAACAAGAAACCACAACAACTGCTTATTCTCACTTTCCTGAACAGATTTTTTAACCAGCTCACTATCTTCCTCAGAATTTATTCTATCAGATTCACCTAACTTAATAACTTTCTTTTTCTTAATTCTTCCTTTTCCTTTCGCCATTTAAATTACTCCTAAAACCTCATATAAAAATGCATCGACTCCCTTCACACCGTCGCCAACAATAAAAATACAACTTTCATTCTGATAAACCTTTGTTTCATTACCAATTTCAAAAACTATTAAATTATTCTCACAACTTTTCACAGGCAAATCCCCATTGCAAATATACCCATTTTCGTCGCTTAAATTGTTCAAGTCACCCTCACCACTAACTCCTAACTCCAAACTCTCAACTCCAAAATCTTGCTGCAAACAAGATTCTTGGTATCTCAAAACATAGCGACCAATATTATTCAAAATCTCCGATGCCCCCTCATTAGGATTAACAAAATACAAAGGCTGTCCTGAATATTGTCCCAAATCAAACGACACATTTACATCAATATTAGAAACTTCCGACGGCAAATTCTGAAATCTAAAAATCTCTCCGTCAAAATCGGCAATCCATAATCCACTCTCTTTAAAAAATTCAACCCCAAATTCGTTCGTCTTAGAATCCTCACTTGTATCGCTGCTAATCAGCGAGTACCCCAGCGTCGAAACAACCAAAATCCCAATCATAATAACCCCAATAATAATTCCATTACGCCGTTTCCCTCTATCAATTTCCGCTTGCGTTTTAATTTTTCTTAACATCAAAATAAAAGAAATGGACAGAATATAAATCTTTCTTTTCCGTTTTTCTATAAAATGGAACATCGGCGTGCCCCAACCAATAATAGTTCTAAATCTGTGAGGGTAGATAGTTACTTCTAACTTTCTTTCTTGAGTTCAAATTAATTTTTCTAAATCACTGTTTTTTCTTATGATATAAATCTAAAAAAATTACTTTATCTTCATTTTTAAAATATGCATAAGAAAGCCGAAGGGGCTTGATATAAACTTCGCGTGTTCCTTTTCGAACGTTTCTCATCGGCTTTCCAATTTCTGGATTATTCTTAATTTTCAAAATTTGTTTTTTAATTTTTTCTTTAAAAAAATTGTCTTTTATTTTTTTAGTTATTTTTTTAAACTTTGGTTTATACTCAACTATCACCATTTTTCAAGCTCTTTTTCAAATTCATCTCCACTCATAGAGATAAATTCCCCTCTATCATAACTCTTCCAAGCTTCTTCAGTTCTCCTCGCAAATTCCAAATCTTCCTTGATGTTCTCAGAAAAATCCTCTGCTTTTTTCAAGATAATTTGTCCTTTATTTTTTATAACTATTAATTTAACTCCTTCTGCTAAATCTTTTCTCATTTCTAAAGGGATTACTACTTGTCCTCGAGAACTCATCTTTGTTATACTTATTCCTTCCATGATAAGATTAATCTTACTCATTATTTAAATGTTTGGTTTGCTCAAATTTAAATAATTAACTAATTACTCAGTGCCCATCCCAGTTCCGAATACCAAATCCCGAATACCAAATCCCTAGACTTATCTATCTCTTATAAATTTGTCCCCTCTTATCAAGTATTCTAACTGTTAAAACATTATTTTCGATATCTGCATCAATAAGTGCCCTATAATTACCGATTCTAAATTTATAACCGTCCCCCTCATAATGTTCTAAATAATGAAATGGGTTTTCTTCTAATTGTCTTAATTTTTTAATAATTCTCAAAGATATTTCTTGAGGTAATTTAATGATTGCTTTCTTCGCCCTTGGACCTAATTCAATTTTATAACTCATGGTGATAGAATAATTTTTTCCATTTCTTCCAATGAAATATTCTCAGAATCAGGAATTTTTCTCGCTTCTTCCAGCTCCATCTTCGCCCAATCTGTGAGTTCTCCGTCGGAATCACGATACAATTCTCTTGATAGAAGAAATTCTTTTATCAATTCGACATTCAAAATAAGTTTTTTTAAATCATTGGCATCTACTTTTATCATTTGATTTTCCATAAATAAATTAATAAATCAGAGTTTAAATAATCTTTGCCTCCGCCAGAACTCAGACCGCTCCGCTCTCAGAACTCAGCCCGTTCATTTCATTCGCTCTTAGAACCGCCCCCGCTCCCCCGTCCCCCTCTAAGTTCTCCCCTCTAAGTTCTCAGCTCTGAGTTCTCAGTTCTGGATTTTTTCTCAAAAAAATCCGACACAAAAAAAGCCCGACCTTTTTGGGGTCGGGCTATTAAATAAAATTTTTTCTTAACCTTGTGTTTATGCAACAACTAAAGTAGCTTCAGTAGCAGATGTACCTTTGTACTTTGTGCCCGTAGTTGTACTTACGTCGTTATTAAGCAAGTAAGTAACAGCCTTCTCAGTGTCAATAAAAAATCAGGAAATAGAAAGTAACTAATTTTGTTTTAATGTTTTGCTAGTTCTTTAAATAATATTTCATCTTCCCTGAATACTATTTCCTTTGCCACTTTAACAAGTTCCAATAATTTTTTATCATTCTTGGAAATTATATAAGTTTTCTTTATAGTAAGTTTATAATTGTCCTGATTGTTATTTTCCATATCCGTCATCTCCTAACATTAAATTTAACGCTGTTTTATTTAAATAGTTTTCTACAATCTTCTCATCTATTCTAATACAATTTGCTACAATCCAACTCTTTATATTTTCTAAATTTATTTTACTATTGTACTCTGCTACTTTTATAATAAAATCTGTTGCTTCTTCATATTGTATCTTCAAATGACATTTGTTTACTAACATGAAAATTTTTGCAATTGCATAAGCCGTCCTTTTATTCCCGTCGATAAAATAATGTCTTTTTGCAAATTCATTTAAAATAAATGCTCCGATGTTCTCTGGACGGTTTGCATTCCTGGATTGATAATTTAATAACCTATAAATTGAATTATATATTCCACCTTCATCACGAACACCCGTCTCTCCGCCACTTAATTTTATTATAGTATCATGAATATTTATAATTGTTTCCTCCATTTTTAATACAATTCCTTTTGCCACTCTTTTTCTAGGCTTGTTCCAATAAGGACTTTTGCATTTTGGACAATATTTGGAAGGCCTATTTTTTATTCTTTTTTTCCATATATGATAACATCTAAAACAAAAAGAATCACTATTATTATTTTTAATCATATATTATTATATATGATAACATATTTAAACCTTTTTGCCACATTTAAACTATATTATCATATATAATAATATAGCCCCCGTCCCCCTCTAAGTCGGCGTGCCCCAACCTATTTCCCCCTTTTATCTGTCGGCGTGCCCCAACCTGCTTTTCTTTTATATCTGTGAGGGTAGAGGGTATCTGAGTTCTAAGTTCTAAGTTCTGGAAAAACTTCCTGTTTTTCCGTCCTCAGCCCGCTCATCTCATTCACTCTTAGAACTGCCCCCCGCTTCCCACCCCCACCCCCACCCCCAAACTCCTAACCCCGAACTATCAGCAAAGCTGATAAACTCCCAACCTCCAACTATCAGCGAAGCTGATAAAAATCCGACACAAAAAAAGCCCGACCTTTTTGGGATCGGGCTATTAAATAAAATTTTTTCTCAACCTTGTGTTTATGCAACAACTAAAGTAGCTTCAGTAGCAGATGTACCTTTGTACTTTGTGCCTGTAGTTGTACTTACATCGTTATTTAACAAGTAAGTAACAGCCTTCTCAGTATCAGCAGCATGGTAACCAGCAACCAGTAGAGCAGTCTTTCCAGATCTCGCAAAAGATTGGATTAAAAACTCACCAGCACCTACACCCGTAGCGGTTGTAAATGCGCCTTCTCTATAAGCAGCACCAAGTAATTCAGCAGCAACAGAGTTGATAGCAGAACCACCAACAACCACTAAATTCTTTCCAGCAACGGACGCCACAGCGGTATCCATAACTGTCATAACACCAGCACTTACTGCGCCATTAGTAGCAGATTCGCCTTCAGAGATAGTAACCTCCGCATACATCATGCCATCTCCGTAACTCAAACCAACAAAATTCTGATTTGTGTCACCAGTATCTTTCCATACATATGTACCGTAGTTAGTCAAGTAACCAGTTAAATCTGTATCGTCCCATGTCTCATTATCCTGTGTCCCAGTGAACAAAGGAGTAGAAACTGAACTATATGTACCAGAATCAGTTGTAACGATGTGAATCGCAGGTTTTGTAGTTGTAGTAGTCTCAGACTTATCTTCATCTTCTACAAATAGAATACCTGGACTAGTTACTCCCGCACCACTATCTGCGGTTGGAGTAGCATCTACCGAAACAGTAACATTTGTATAATTTGTTGCAGCATCACCTGTTACAGCAAAATTATAGAAAACATCACCAACAGCAACAGAGAGTTCTGTGCCAGTTTCAACCGCAGTCGCAGTTGCAATACCAGCTGATCCAGCAACTCTAACCGAAGTGTTTGTCGCACTGTTAGACACAGTAGCAACTCCAGTAGGTAAATTCAAAGTAACTACTGTCGCATCATCAACTCCACCTGAAACAAAGTTAGTAAGAGCCGTTACATTATCTGTCATAGCAACTCGTGTATCCTCACCAGAAACAAGTTCTAGCATTGGGAAAACATCTACCTTATTGCCATGAGCAATACCTGTACCATAATCACTCGAAACAACAGTTATACCATCAGTCTCACTAGTTCCAACAGCTGTAATGTTATAAGTTTGACCAGCAATGGTCGCACCATATGAATCGGTAAAGTTATGGTTATCAAATGTATATGTAGTTCCAGATAGCAAATCCTTCATAGCAACATCGCTAGTTGAAAGACCATTATTAATGTCAAGCTTAGTGATTTGCATAAAATGCTGATTAGTTCCAGAATTCAAGATAAAGTATCCATCATCTAAAATAGTCGCACCTTCAACAAGTGAAATAGTATTACTATTATCATCGCTTGTTGCGTTGTTGTATACAAAAGGAAGAGTAGCAGTATTTCCAGCATTATCTGTTAGAGTTAATTGAAGCTCTCGGTTTCCACCTTTCCGTATTTCAAGTTCAGTTCGACCAACATCCTTTTCTCCTGAAAATTCAGGACCATTCTCAACGCCTTCAAAATTTACTATAACTGTACCAAAAACAGGGTCAACAAATGACTCTCCAACCAATAAATGGTTAGCATCATTATCTTCAGCAGCAACGGTAACGACTAATTTAGTCATTGCGTTAACTCCTCCAGTAATTGCAACCAGAGTTCCGTCAATATCATCATTGTCAGAACCAGTTTGAACAGCATTACCATCCGCAAAAGTCAATTTATCAGCACCAAGCTGAATTTCAGCATAGCCCATGTCATCTCCTGTTCGGAAAACAGTCTTAACATAAACATCAACTCCACCAATAGTCTTTGTTTGACCTTGCGTGAAAGTTTTTGTCTCTCCGTTAACACTGACACTTGCTTGTGTAGTGAGAGCAGAACTAAGACCTGTTAGAGAAACAACATAAGATATTCCGTCAATCACCATAGTAGTAGATTCTCCTACATTAACAATTGAGCCCGAAGCGCCACCAAGTAAGACAAGAACAGTTGCAGTAGTAGCAGTTCCAACAGTGTAAGTTTTTCCAAAGAGAGTTAATTCCTCACCTTCAGAATCAGTTGCATTGAAAGGAACAGCAGTATTGAAAGTAGCAGTCAAATCATAGATAGCATTTGTAGCAGTTGCAGTAGTAGATAAAACCGTAATTAAAGCAGGGTCATCTAAATCGTTATCCGAATTACTGAACGCAAAACTTGAACCACTTCCGATAACAAGCGTTTGCTCGAAATTGTAATCAGTTCCTTCATCATTTGTGAAAGTACCGTCAGCTAAAACTGTAGGTAAATCGTCTTTAGTCAAAGTTGCAACATTATGATTAAATGCATCATTCAAATAAAGAAGGTCTGAACCACTAGCAAGATCCTGAGATTCGCCAGTTGTTACAGCTGTTATTGTTCCAGCAGCAGCATTAGCATCTAGGTTAGCAGCAATAGAAGCAGCAGCAATGTTATCGGATGGTGCAGCATTAGCACCAACAACGATAGCAGTATTACTTGTAAAAGGAGATGGGTAAGATGCAGCAGCAGCCGCGCCTATAGTCATTCCAATTAAAGCAGTGCTTCCCAAAACTGTCATAGCTTTTCTAAATATTTTTTTCATTATTATTAAACCTCCTTTCAGCACCATCAGTTTAGCCGCCTTCTTCAAGGCCTCGCAAATGCGAGTTCAACATTTCTAATAGTCTGGCAGGACTTATAACTAGGGAGCGTTATAAGCGTCATCACTAGGGTCCCTAAACGAACACCGACTAGTCGGCATTATTGATAGACAATAACGCCTAAATAAAACACTCATTTTGCCTATATAAAGCTTATCGTCCAATCATCTCAAATATTCCCAAAAAACACCCATTTTCACTGGTTTATTTATAAAGCTTTCGATATTACACAAAAGGACAACACTTTTGTAAAACATTTATTGCCTACTGACTTGTTAGAATTTATATATAGGGTCTAAAATTCCCCATATCTCTAAAACATAGGATTTATATAGGATTAATGCAATTAATCCTATAGAACTTAGAACTCAGTATTCAGAACTCAGAGGGGGAGTGGGGGCATTGTTGTTGCGCGGTTTGTCCGCGCCCCCGGGCAGGGACGAGGGAACGGGGGTCTGAGTTCTCAGAGCGAGGGTCTGCCCCAACCAATAGTGAAAGTAAATCTGTGAGGGTAAGCGGTCTCAGATCTGAGATCTGTTTTGAGCGAGGAACGAACGAAAAACAATGAAAAACAATTATGAAAATCTTCTGGTTTGGCAAAAGGCAATGGATTTAGTTGAACGAGTTTATTTTAAGACGAGAGTGTTTCCAAAAGACGAATTATACGGAATTACATCTCAGTTAAGAAGGGCGATAATTTCAATTCCTCTTAATATTGCGGAGGGGCAGGGAAGGGAAAGCAAAAAAGAATTTAGAAGATTTCTCTTTATTAGTCGTGGTTCGGCTTATGAGACAAGCACTATTTTTCAGATGTGTTTAAGATTAAAATATATTAGTCAAGAGGAATATCAAGAGTTTTATTGTGAGATTAATCAGATTATTAAAATGCTCGGAGGGCTGATAAAGAGGATGGAAAAGTCGCAAAGCGACTTTCCAGAACTTAGAGCTGAAGGAAAAACGAGAAGTTTTTCCAGAACTCAGAACTCAGAACTGAGAACTTAGAGGGGAAGGGGGCAGGGCTTTTGGGAGTGGTGGTTCTAAGCTCTAAGAGTGAATGAAATGAACGGTCTGAGTTCTGAGTTCTAGGGAGTGGAACGACCTCTAAGAGTGAATGAAATGAACGGTCTGAGTTCTCAGAGTGAAACGACCTGAGTTCTGTTTTGAGCTCGTTCCTCGCTCAAAACAAAAAAACAATGAAAACAAAAACAAGATACGTCGATATAAATGTAAACAAAGAGAGCTTCGTCTCTAAATTAATTGGCGCAAAAAAATCCCACGATTTCTCAGATGTTAAACTACTCCGAAACCTATTGAGCAATGAAAAAGCCAGAATTCTTTACACTCTAAAATCCAAAAATCCAAAATCAATATATGCCCTCGCAAAACTTTTAAGCAGAGATTTTAAATCTGTCAGAGAAGATGTTAAGGTTCTCGAGAGGTTTGGATTTATAGAATTTCACGCTAAAAAAACCGGGAAAAGAGAATCGCTGATGCCAGTTTTAATAATTGATAAACTTCAAATTGTAATTGATGTTTAATTAATCTAAATCTTTAAAAAGTTCTTCCCTCTAAAAATTTAATGTTAGATTACCATAAATTTAAAACGGGATATCTAGACGAAAGCGGAGATAATGGGAAGAGAGGAACTAAATTTTTAGTGTTGACCTATATTTGCACGAATGATAATAAAAAAATAGCCAAGATAATGAAAAAAACGAGAGCTGGTCTAAAGAGAACCAAAAAAGGAATAAGATGGTTAAATAAACATGGAGAAATCAAGTTTTCAGGATTTCCAGATGACCACTTGAGACAAAAAACAATAGAGAATTTATCCAAATTAAATATACAAATAAAGTTTATAGCAATAAAAAAAAGCAATAATTCGATACATCCCACCGAGAAAGCAGATATTTTAAAAGAGTTAATTGTTGCTAATGCTCATAATAAAGAGCCCATCCCTCATAAAATAATTGCCGATAAAGATTATTTTAGTAATAAGAAAATAGCGTATTTCACTGTCAGAGATTTTAAAGAAAAAGAATATTCTGACAAGAACGGAAAAACAAAAAACGAATTTTCTTGCAGATTGGAGTTAATAAAAAAAGAAACCTTTAATCAAGATAATAATTATAATCTAATAGTAAAAATCAGGCATGAAAATTCCAGACAGAATGTAGAACTTCAAGCGTTAGATTTGATAAGTGGGGCGATTTTTCAGGAAATGGAAAATAAAGATAGAACATATACAAATATTATAAGAAAACATAATAAAAATTTCAAAGGATTTATAAGACAAATAATAAAATAAATATTACAAAACCCTCCTACTTGTCGATCCCAACCACATAAGCAATTGGGCACCTAAAGGAATCCTTTCGAAAGGGATTTTATATGTAATGATATATTGATGCACTTAACCTTTTTATATATTTCGCTTTTCATTCTGACAAAATTAGACGTTTTCCTTTACGCTCTAAAATCCAAAAATCCCAAGTCAATATATGCACTCGCAAAACTTTTGGGCAGAGATTTCAAATCTGTCAGGGAAGACATAAAAGTTTTAGAAAGATTTGGCTTCATAGAATTTCACGCTAAAAAAACCGGGAAAAGAGAGTCGTTGATGCCAGTTTTAATAGTAGATAAAATCCAGATTGATATAGACATTTAAAGTTTATATTCTATCATTTATCAGTAAAGCGTGCCAACTTCAAAACCACTACAAATATACCTTATTTCTTTTTTCTATTTTGATAATCACAATCAAATTCTTTTCATAACTCACATAATAAAGCACCCTATATTTACCAATCCTTATTCTAAAAACCTTTTCATTTTGATATCCTTTTACCCTAACCGATTCCGACGGAAAAGGGCTACATTTCAACTCTTTAATTTTATTTAAAATCCTTTTCGAAATTTTTTATCATCCAATTTCCTAATAAACTTTTCGGCAATCTTTTCAAATTTTATTGAAAACATTCATTCACCTATTTCTTTACTTAGTTCTTCAAAAGTAATCATATCTTCAAAATTATTTGATTTAACTTTACTTATTGTCAAATCAACTAATTGTTTATCGGAAGGAGATAATTCCTTTTCAACTTCTTCTGAACTCAATAATTCAGAATTAGGCGTTTCTCTCGCCTCGGCTAATTCTTTCTTCGCCCAATCGCTCAACTCTCCTTCATAATCATAATACAACTTCCCCGACAAAAGAATTTCCTTCATTAACTTAACATCCAAAATAAGTTGTCTCAAATCATTTGCATTTATGTTTACCATTTGTGCTTCCATACCAACAACAGATTATTCGTATTTAAATAATTAACTACCCCGCCCAATTTCCCCTCGGTAGTTGGTAGTCCCTTTTTCCCAGTTGGTAGTTGGTAGTTGGTAGTTGGTAGTTCCCCCGCCCCCGTCCCCCGACCACCGAGGGTCTGCCCCAACCTGTTTTTCTTTTGTATCTGTGAGGGTGCCAGCGAAGCGTCCGACCACCGACCCTCCGAACCCCGCTCCCCTGCCCCCGCTCCCAACCCCTAACCCCTAACTATCAGCGAAGCTGATAAACAGCAAAACTTTTTTACCACGCCCCGCACACCCTCATCCGAATTATTAAACTATCCGAATCCGAAACAATACTTCTTTGTGCCGAATTCACATTTCCCGTGCAATTTCCTTCAACAATTTGCAAAAGCCCCTGTTGCTCATCGTTATCCTTCAAGAAAAAATCAACTTGATACGAACTCACAGTTGCCTCACTCGCTATCATATCTCCAAGAACCGCACGCAAACTTTCATTAAGATACTCACATGCCGACCTGTTCAAATTACCACACTGATATCCCTGATGACAACTCTTAAATAAATCCTCAAAATTATCATAATCCGGCTCATAAACAACCGCACACTCAGTCGTATGTTTCATCAACGCGTCCAGCATATGTTTAACCTCAAGACTCCCCTCATCCTCAGGAGCATCCCTCAACGAAATTACCAAAAATACCATTAACCCAACCATCACAAGCACAACTATCAAAACAAACCCCACAATTTCCTGCTGTCCACGTTTATTCTTCATTTTATCACAGTTTCCCCAAATATTTAATATAATTTCCTAACTTCTTTCCTAATTTATCCAACTCTTCCATAATATAATCAAACTCAACTTCATTAATATACCCAACATCTAAAGCTGCATAAAACTGACATTCCAACTCCTTAACACTTCCCATGGAAATTCTCAAATAATGAATAAATTCCTTAACAGAATCCCGACTACATCCCTCTCCAATATTAGATAGGACACTGATGGAAGCTCTCCTCATTTGATTAGTTAACGCAAAAATCTCATCCTTAGGAAACTTCCCAGTCAATTCATAGACCTTCTTATTATTCACCCTCGCAATTCTCCAAACTTCTAATTTTTTATAATCTCTCATTCTTTAAACTCCTTCATGTATTCACCAACGGGCAACAAAGTTGCCCTCCGAAACCCCGACCAGCGAAGCGTCCGAACAACCGACTCTCCGAAAATGCGTAGCATTTTCATTCCCCCAGCACCCCCACAACTAATTTACCCACCTCGCACCGGTCATAAACCGAACCATACTCCTTCATTTTTTTACAAATCGAAATATAAGTAGAATACGTTTTCACATTACTCTGCCCATTATCATAAATTTCATAATAATTACATCCAAGCCCTGGGCATTTTTTAACTTCATTAAACGCAGGATAAACTTTATAGATTCCGACAGATGCCACTGGCCAAAACAATTCATAAACCGAACCAAAATTCCCAGACATAATTTTCAACTTGTCTTCATCAATCGTCATCGACTCACTCGAATCATAATTTAATTCAGGCATGTCAGCAATAACCTTCAGCGACGAAATTGTCTGTTCTTTTTGCAATTGGGCTGCCCCACTTTTCACATCCTTAAACTGAATCGCCAAAAAAAACAACCCAACTAAAATAAAAAAGAAAAACACGGCCGCAATCATAAATGCCATTTGCTGAATCTGTATTTGCCCCCTATTTACCCCAATTCCCCCTCTCCCTCCCCTTCCCCCTCTGAGTTCTGAGTACTGAGTTCTAAGTTCTGGAAAAATATTATATTTTTCTACCATACCCCGCACACCTCTCTATTATTTTTCTTCTCAATATTATCCGCCATAGTTCTCAGCGACGTCAAATCATCCGCACTCGCATTAACCATCAACCCGCTCCAAGCAATCAAGTCCGGCTTCATGTTCGTGTTACAATTTCTTGCATCCATCAAATCAGCTTTCTCAGCAAGCTCCTCCGCAATCTTCCCATTCCGATACAGCAATCGTTCAACATTACAATCATAAATTAATTTATCCGAAAAAATCGCCGCATACATCAAATTCCCAACATACTTCATATCGCTCAAACCATTTACAACAGTTCCTTCATCATAAAGAGAATCGCATCCAGACATACAGGAACCATAAACAATCACGTCGCAATCATTCCCGTTTCCAAAACAAACATTAACAGCATCGGCAAACGTGCAGTTTTCTATTTCAATATTTGGCATATTTAATCCAACAATCTCATCGGCCACATCTTCAGGAGTATTAAAAAAACAATAATTATCAGGAATTAAAAAAATTAAATCAGCGACCTTATATGGAAATCTAAATGGCTTTGAAAAAACGTAATAATTTTTCCCGGAATTGGCCTCCGACGAGAAAATGTATTTATTATAAATAGAAGTTGCTCCGCCCGCCAAATTCCATTCCTCCCCAACATCTGACCGCGTCGCTACCGAAATATCATTCTTACCAAATCCTCCAGAAAAACAAATATTATTTATCCGGGTTTCCTGTCTAAACGTAATCCGCCCAAAAGAACCCTCGCTGAATCCAGCCTGCAACGGATCTGTAATAATTGAAATACTTTTCGCAACCTCCGTATCACTCTGAAACCGCATTGTGTCTCCCGTCTTTATTGCTCCATAAACAGCTAAGAATAAAATAACTCCGCCAGCAATTATTGCAAACATCCAGACAAAATTAAACTGAGCTTTTTTTAAAATTACTTTAGTCATCGAACCGCCCCCAAAAATTTTTGAATATCATAAAGCAATTTATTATTAATAGCATCAAATACTTTTCTATCAT
Organism: archaeon; assembly: GCA_030605415.1. Classification (GTDB taxonomy): domain Archaea; phylum Nanobdellota; class Nanobdellia; order Pacearchaeales; family GW2011-AR1; genus JAGVXH01. Next base: position 49,089 of record JAUWIJ010000007.1, read on the forward strand.
CAATTTTATTATACTGATGTGCCAGCCAATTTCTCATAGACTTTGCGTTTCCAAGATTTAAAGATAGTCTTTCAGAAATAACTTTTTCTTTTGCTAAAATTTCAAACACCTCTCTATCAAACTCGGGCGACTTAAATTCATTTTCTCTAATTACAATAAATGCTAAATCAACAACAGCCTCGATGACTTTCTCAAAATATCTTTCACAAGCCGCTTTCTTTTCAATATTCTCAATATATTCATCAAAGTCCGAGGGCAAAAAACTTTTCAACTCTTTCAAATACTTTTCTATCTCAATAATTTTATCACCTCTTCTATTTTCCATCTCTTTTGTATAACACCTTATGGCTTTTTAATATTGACTTTTTTATTTTTTCTGGCAAAACATTAAATACTTGAATGTCTATTTTGTCATCAACCCATCCTAAAATTCTTAATCTAAAATTATCAGCCCCACCCTTACCAACCTTATCAAACAACACAACAATATCAATATCTGACCGAATTGTCATTTGATTTTTAACTATTGACCCAGATAACCAAATTTCTCTGATTTTATGAAAATCTTTATCTCGTTTAATTATTTCTAACGCCCTCATAATCATTCGCTTATTTTCACTTCCTTTTTTTAATTCAAATTCATCTCTAAATTTTGATGCCTCTAAAATAAATTTCAGTTTTGGACGGATATCTCTTGATAATCGATTTTTCTCCGACTGCGTCAAATTAATTCCAGCAATCTGTTTTTGAATAATAACAATTTCTCTCACTCCGAAAATCTTTCGGGTAAGAGGATTTTTTTTTATAAATATTTTAAATTCCATTATAACCCCCATTTAGGTTATAATAACCATAATAATAGTTATTTTAAACCTTTTGTTTTTATCGTAATCAATATTAAGCCTTTTTTCGAACGGAGCGAGAAAAACATGAAAATTTCCTATTTACTTTTTTCATTATTCAATCCACACCAGTTTATCATAAAACCCTTTATTAATTCTCAACCCATCTTTGACATTAACACAATACGGATTTTTCCCAGAAGTAATTTTACTAATATTTATATATTCAATTAATTTCCACTGCATATTCTCCGCGAACTCCGGCGGAACCAAAAAAACATTCGCATCATAAATATAATAATTTTTAATCGCATCATAATCTGCTCCCTCGCTGGTTATCCTCGCTGAAAGATTCGCAAAACAAACTCTCTCAATTTTCGTCGGCAAATCAATATCAAAACTTGCCTCACTTGACTGACTACTAAACGCTTCATCAACCGCATCCTGTAACTCACGATAAAACATCCCAACACCCGAACTTCGCCCAATGTCAAGAAAATATCCAACCGCAACAAACGCAATCACCACAAACACAATCATCAAAAATATCGCAAAAATCATACTAAACGGCATCCCCATTAATTGTTGTCCCCGACGATTCATACCTCTCATAAAAAATAACAGTAAAACAGATTTATAAATTTATAGACTTTGTCAAGTCTTGTTTATAGAATTATAAAATTGTTAATACGAATTCTCAAATCCAAAAAGTTTAAATAGTTAGTTGTATAACTTTATACAATGATAAATATACTTCATTATCCAAAATTAGACTCTATTTTAATGGTAGAGAGAACTGTACAAAATTTTGAAGATTATCCGACGAGGATGGAGTTATGGAGGAGTCTGCCTAAACAAATGCAATATCAGACATTCAAATTAATATTAAATTATTTGGAAAAATCTAATAAAATAATATTTGAGGACGATAAAATAATTTGGATATTTCCTAATAATAAAAAACTGAACGAATTGATAGATGGGGCGATAATATAAAACAAACCTCCACCTAATTTCAAACAACCTTCATCTCAGAAATATGTCTAATAACCCCACTAATCATTTTACCAATCTCATCCAATTCTTTCAATATTTTCTCAACATCAACCATTTTTATATATCCCAATTTCTCTGCTACAAACAATTCACTTTCAACTTCTTTAACGCTTCCCATCGCATTATGTAAAAACTGAATATAATCTTTACTAGTTCGTCGTCCACAACCTTCCGCAATATTTGAACTAACACTAACACTCGCTCTCCTTAATTGTCCACTCAATCCATACTTTTCTTCATTAGGGAAATCTCTTGTAATCTCATAAATTACCTTAGTTAAATTTAACGCCCTTTTCCAAACATCTAATTTTCTATAATTCCACATAAAAATAAAATCAAAAAAGAGTTTATATTATCTCCTAAAAAAAGTTGAACAAGTCAAAAAAATCGGCAACGCAGTTGCCCCACCTTAACACTACCAACTACCCACTACCAGAAAAATCAAAGATTTTTCGAACTACTAACTCAAGAAATTTTTACAAAAAATTTCTTGAT
>JAUWIJ010000016.1 GCA_030605415.1 archaeon
CCCCCCGCCCCTGTTCCCTATCCCTCAGAAAGATTTAAATACTTCAACATATTTACTTGTCCCAAAGTAAATATGTGAATTATCTAAAATGCCTAAAATTACAATATCAGTTCCAGACGAATTATTAACAGGATTCAAAAAAAACTTCCCGGAAGTAAATGTCGCAGCAGTAGCTCGCAAAATAGTATCTGACAAAATTCGAGAGCTCAAAAAACTGGAAGAATTAAAAGCTAAAGGAAAAATATAAATGGCGTCCATAACATTCGCAGTAGATGATGAATTAAAGTCTGAAATGTCTAAATTTCTCTGGATAAACTTATCAGAACTTATTAAACAGGAATTATCAAGAAGAATGGAATTACTCAAAAGATTAAATTCTAAAGAAGAGCAAGAATTAATCAAATGGTCTGTTGAACTTGGCAGAAAAGCTAAGGAAGGTTCGTTCAAAAGATTGCTCTCTGAAGTATCTCCAAAAATAAGAAAAGAATTGCTAAACTCAATGTCCCCTGAAGAGAGAAGAAAATATGGATAAACTAAAATGATATTAGTTCTGGATAATAATTCTTTATTTTCTATTATAAATCCTAAATCAGTTTCTGCGTACCTATTCTCTTCTATCAGGGCTGAATTTATCGCACCTGAATTCATAAAAACTGAATTTGAAAAATATAAAGAACTCATATTATTTAAATCAAAACTTTCAGAACATGAATTTGAAATAAGGCAAAAAGAGATTGAAGAATCAATTGAATTTTTTGATGAATTTACATATGAAGAATTTTTAGTAAAAGCTATAAATAATTTGTCAGATCCTAAAGACTCCCCATATCTCGCACTCGCATTATCAACCAACTCTGCAATCTGGTCAAGCGACCCGCACCTTAAAGAACAATCATTGGTCCCCGTCCTCACAACATCAGATTTAGTTAAATTATTTTTAAGAGGAGGGTTTTGATTTCCCGCATAAACCCCTACCCCTCAAATACTTAATCTTAGTTGGTAGTTAGGAGTCAGTAGCCCCCCCGTCAGTTCGGAGTTGGGAGTTAGCAGTTAGTAGTTCCCTTCCCCGTTTCCTTTCCCACTACCGACTACCGACTACCAACCACCCACTATTTCCCCCCAACCCCCAACCGCAACATCTCCGATGTTGCTCTCCCAACTCCCAACTCCCAACTATCAGCAAAGCTGATGGAAAGTTTTAAATAATATAAACCCCCTTACTATTTATGGAATTAATCAAACCCGAAGAAAATTTAAAATTAGACTCTGAATTCTTAGTCAATGCCGTAGTCGGACTAATGAAGCAAAATATATTTAATGAATTTATAAAGACAAGAGAATTATCTAATGCAAACCAAGAATTTTGCGAAAAGATTGACTGGCACCCCGTCGACGAACTTCCTATGAAAGAATCTTTTATTAAAGAACTACAGAGAATTGAAAAAGAACCCCACACGAGTCAAACAAGAACTCCTGAAGAATTTAATAAATGGTGCAATTCGTTATGAGAATTGATACATCCAAAATTGACAAAACCCTGATTAAACTCCACAAAAAAGATTTTTCTTTATTTAAAGCAATTCAAAAAAAGATTTTTCAAATTTCTCAATTCGACATTATAACTATCCATCACTTCAAAAATCTTAAAGCTCCAATGAATCACCTTAAAAGAGTTCATATTGGAAGTTTTATTCTCACATTCCAAGTCAAAAACAACATAATCTTATTTGAAAAATTCGGACACCACGACCAAGCCTACTAATTCTTCCCCCGCTCCCCCGTTTCCTTCCCCACTACCAACTACCGACTACCAACTACCGACTACCAACTACTCACTATTTTCTTCGCCTCGTCGCCTATCCCACTAAACCCAAAAATTCGTCTCGGCTTAATTATATCTCATTTATAATTCTTCTTAATAATCCTTTTCCTATTTTTTCCCAGAATGTATTGGGACAGCCGTTCTTCTTCCGTCGTCATGTTTAAAACATTTATGACTACCCCTTTGTCTTACTTCTCTAAATCCAAGTCCACTAAGAATTATGCAAATCTTTTCTCCAGACAATAAAGGCAATTTCATACTTCAATCGGTATTTGTTGCACTCCAACAAACTCTCCCACAGGAATCTCTTTTTCTACTTCAAGACAAAGCTCAATAGCCTCTCTGATATTTCGAAGCAATTCTTCAATAGTTTCTCCCTGCGTATGACATCCTCTTAACGACGGAACACTACCAACGAAAATGCCATCCTCATCCCTTTCTATAAGTACAGTAAAATTATGTATGCTTTCCATAAACAACTTAATCGATTTGAGTTTAAATAATTATCCCCCTCGCCAGTTCCCCGCTCTTAATTTGTAGTTCGGAGTTAGGAGTTGGTAGTTAGTAGCCCCCTGCCCCCCGACCCTCCGACCAGCGAAGCGTCCGAGGGACTGCCCCAACCCGTTTCTCCCTTGTATCTGTGAGGGTAACCCCGACCCTCCGAGATCTGCCCCAAACTACCGACCAACCGAACTCTAAAGTCCCTCATTTTACATTACCAACTCGGGCAACAAAGTTGCCCTCCGACCCTCCGACCAGCGAAGCGTCCGAACCCCGACCAGCGAAGCGTCCGAACCCCGAACCCCCAAGGGTCTGCCCCAACCTGTCTCCCCCTTGTATCTGTGAGGGTACAGCGTGCCCCAACCTAATTTGAAAAATATATCTGTGAGGGTATCTCGTCGGTCTGTGCAACCACCAAAACAGCAATTGCTAAAACAATCATCGAGACTAATAATATGGTTAATTTATTTTTCATGCTTAATCGTTTACTTAATCGTTTACTTAATCGTTTACTTAAATACATAATATACAGACCTCCCTTCACCTTTTTTTACTATAATATTCTTTTTCGTTAAATCAAATAACTCTTCAAAAGCAATCCTATTTGAAACAGAATTTATTTCCCGATATTCTCTATTTGTTATGACCTTTTTTGCCTTCAAATACTCAATCGCCTTTTTTTGTCTTTCATTTAAGTTTCCCAAAACACTCTCCTCAATAAATGTTGATTCTTTAACAGGAGACTCAAAAATTATTTTAGTCTCAATAGGATGTAATTCATAAAAAGGTTCTTTATTACCCTGCTGTCTACACAAATCTTTCATCAAATTAATTCCAGAACCATACTTATCTACAAATCCAATATCATAAACAAACTGTGACAAAATTTCATTAACGGGTTTATGTTTTGGTTTTTTAGGAGTAACTCCCTTCGGAAAAGTCCCAGGATTAATAATCTCGACTCTGTCATCAAAAATAAACACCCGCACATCTCCCGTTTCTAGATAATTTCTATGAATCAGCGCATTAATCATAGCCTCCCTTAATGCTTTGATTGGGTACTCAAACTTATCTTCTCTCTGAAAACTTTTTTCCGTCCTTGCTCCAAAAAGTCTTATATTTTTTCTAATAAAATCCTCAGCGATATCAATCATCTCCCAAATTGTTCCCTCACAATTAGCAGTATCTAAAGTTGGATGAATAACCTTCGTCCCCTTAAATCTAATCACCCTTAACCTCGCATTAACCATAAACTTCTGAGGATATTTCCCAAAAAACAAAATCCCCGCATTAGTCGGCTTTTTATCACTAATCGCTTTAACATTTTCTAAAAATCTATTAAAAGAAATTTTTAAATCCTTAGAAATATTTCTATATTTTTCTCTATACTCAAGATATTTTTTAACTTTACTTTCATCAATATCTTCCAAACCCGCCCCCTCACAAATCTGCGCATCCCAATAAACTTTTTTCCCAGACTCCTTTGCCAACTTTCTAATTTCAGAAGCAGAAAGTTTATGATTTGATTTCCCCACCCTCTTATATGCCTTGGCTCTAAAAAAAACAGGCTTCTCATCAGATTCATTTACTTTGATAATTATTATTTCCTTGCCATCAACTTTGTTCACACTAATATCTGGATAAACAGAGTTATCAGTATTCTGTTTTATAAAGTTGGCAAGTCCTTCAATTGTTTTGTTTCCTATCTGCACACCTTTAATTTTTCCAGAATCTGTTACTCCAACCAAGATTGTCCCATTGCAGGTATTTGAAAAAGCAGATATTGTTTCTCCAATTTCACTCATTAAACTCAAAGATTCTTTGCCCTTAGTAAAAATCTTTGTAAAAGATTTTTCGGGGTACGCCTGTGGTGTGAACTCCAAACTTCTTGATTCGCCTTTTTCAATTAATTTTAATAATTCTTGTTTATTCATCTTCTTTTGTGAATTTAATTTTTAAATTGTAAATTTTATCTTTTTCCTTATTTATTTTCAATACTTCTATTTTCCCAGTAAAATTTGGATCCTCACAATATCCTCGCTCTGTTTCACAATCAATACAAAAACTAACCCTCCCCGAACAAGAAGAACTGCTAAATGAATCAATATCCATAATATCAATCTCCTTTAGATTTAATATTTTATCTTCCTCTTCTAAAGATTTTCTATCTTCTCTTTTTCCCTCTGTTATTTTATTTATTATTTTATCCATTTTTATTTCTCCACCCCCGCTTCCCCTGTCCCCACTACCCACTACCAACTACTCACTACCAACTAATTTCCCTCCTAATTTTCTCAATCCTTTTCTTTATTAAATAAACATCATAAGGTACAACCGTCCCGTTAATCAAAATCGAAACATTCTGCACCTCATCCCCGCATTTCAATTCCAAAAATTCCAAATCAACAGAACTATTTTCCTGCTCAAACCCAAAACTCGTCTCACCAAAAGCACTTACTGTCAAATTCGCCTCGCCCGTCGTATTAAACCCGACCGTCCAATTCCCTCCAACAGTCGGATACGACTGCACATTCAAAATCGTAATAGAAATCTCATAAGTCTGATTGCTCAAATGCGGAACAATCCACTCAACATAATCCAAATAACCATCCCCATCAAAATCATGAACAGAAAAATTAACAACCACCCTTACATAACTCAAGTCCCCGTCGGTTTCCCCTGTCCCCACTCCCCGCTCCCCGCTCCCCCGCTCTAAATTCTCGTCGGTTTCCCCTGTCCTCTTTCTCCTGTCCCCGCTCCCCAACTCTAAGCTCTGAGTTCTGAGTTCTAAGTTCTCGTCGAGTTCTGAGTTCTCGTCGAGTTCTGAGTTCTCGTCTGTGTCCTCCGAAACCGCCCTCCAATAAACATTCAACTTCGAACTATCACTAACAGAAATACCCATCTCCCCAATTAAACTATAAGCTAAAATATCAGTATAATTATAAATGTCATCCGCCGAGACCGTCACCAACTTCCCTCCGGAAAAATTCGACTCGACAGCAACCGGCGCCAAAGTCCAATACTCGACAGCAACCTCATCAGCACCCGTCTCATTCACAATCTTTTCAACATTAACAATTTTACTTTCCGCCGTCTCACTAATCTTCCCATCCGACTCAAGCTCCTCCTCTAAAATAACATTTCCAGAAATTCTAAAATCCCAAATCCAATTCTGGGCCAGTATGGTCATGTCTATTATTTGAGACCAAATCCTCACAAGAATCCCTTTCCCAGACTCAATATCCATTGCCACGTGCCCCGTCAAAACCCCCGAAACAATATCTTCCCTATCCATCTTGCCAACCAAACTGTCATACTCCTCAATCTCCCTCTCTGCTTTCTCAACTTCCTCATCAACCAAAACGCTTATATTTTCAGCTAACTTAGGAATCTCAATATTCAATTCTTCAACTTCCGAAACATTAATTTTTTTCAACCATTTAACCGGCTTACCAATAACCGCCCTATACTGCAAGGTCGTCAAATTCTCAACAACAGAAATCACACTCTCGTTCAAAATAGTTTCGTTAATTAGAGTTTCATTAATTTCTATAATTGTTTCATTCAAAATGCTCTCGTTTAATTTTAATGTCTCATTAATTAAAGTTTCATTTTCAACAACGGTCTCATTAATCACTGTTTCATTTACATCCGCAATTGTTTCATTAACTATTTCATCAACCTGAGTTTCATTCAAAATGCTCTCGTTCGCATCCAATGTCTCGTTGACTATTGTTTCATCAATCAAAGTTTCATTCAATTCTACTATTTCATAAACATCCTCCAGCGTTTCATTTTCAACAACACTATCTGTCTCAATCTCTTCCGCAACTTCATCTCCAGTTTCTTCTCCTGTTATTTCTTCAGAAGTCTCAGAAATTTCCGCATCTTCCTCTGCGACAACTTCCGCATCTGGTTCTTCCGCATCTTCCTCCACTTCTAATTCTTCCACTTCTGGTTCTTCAACTTCCTCGACATCCTCAGGTTCAGTTTCCCCAACAATTAATCCCGTAAAACCATTATACGTCCCAACAAGAAAACCCGTTACCAAACCAAAAATATTTCCAGAAACTTCGGCATCATTAAACAAAAAATCTGTGGAATAACCAATCCCGACAATTAAAAATAATACCAAAACACCGACAAGAAAAACAGAAGGAACAGAAAGCGTCTTCTTACTTTCCTGTTTTCCGAGATACCTCTTCTTAACATTGCCATCCTCATCTCGATAACTCTCATAGATATAAGGTCCATACACTTTCCCTCCTTTCTTGACAACTCTTTTATAACTCATATGCTAAAAATAAGTGGTATAACTAATTTATAAAGATTATGAATGAGGAAATCAAGGAGGAAAAACGTGGAACAACCCAGTCAAATTTATCTTCCGCTCTGAGTTCTGAGTCATGAGTCCTCATCTCCAAACTCTTAACTTCCAACTCTCCCCAATTTAAATTCTTAGCAGATTCAGGCAAGGCAAAAGGTTGCGTAGCGTCGGCGTGCCCCAACCAATATTAAAAACATATTAGTGAGGGTAAGTCTCCTATGCGAGCGTCGGCGTGCCCCAACCAATTTTATATTATATTTGTGAGGGTATCTTTTAACGAAGCATCAATCGCTAAGAATTTGAATTAATTTCTCTACGTCGACTTTTTCAGCCATAGAAGCCACAATTTCCAAATTATTAAATAACTGATTCCTCTTCACAATTCCGGACAAATAAATTTCCGTCCCAATAAAATCATCCCTAAACGCCGTCGCCTTCTTTTCATCCTGCAAATCCCCCTCCGGAATCAAAGCGTTAATCTGATCACTAAACATAACCACCCTCATACTCTCCGTCCCGTCATCCAAAACAAAATTCAAAATCGCCTTCTTCTTCGGAACCACAACCCCATGCTCCGCACACTTATATTCTTCCTCTGCCTTCTGCTCTCCTGCTCCCTGTCCCCCAACTGCCGACTTTGCAACCTTCTTATTACACTCAGGACAAACCAAATAAAATCTCGGCTGAAAAACCTGGACAACAACTCCCCTAACTCTAATATTCTGTCCCTGTTGAGCTTCATTTAAATTCCTCTCATTAACTATCGCTTCCGTTTTGACATCTTTCATCACAACATTACTTTTCTTCAACTCGCCAAACCCAGACAAATGAATCTCACCATCTCTCGTCGCACCACTCTTAATTTCAACAACATCACCCTGCTTAATCGTCCCATTCTCAATAAGCCCAATATGATTAACATCCCAAAGCACAACACGAGTACTTCCTGTTTCATCTGCTAAAACAAAATTCGCAACCTTCCCCTCACGTCCATTCTTCGAATACTCTCGAACTGGAAATAAATTAATAATTTCCCCGATAACATTCGCTTTCCTCATCCCAGCCATCAACTCACTAATTTTCAAAGTCTGGTCCTCAAAATTAATTCCAAGTTCAGCCGCAATAATTTGCGCCGCCCCCTCTTTAGAAATCAGCCCCGACAACTTTGCCTTCTTCGCCTCAATACGTCGCTCAACATCTTCCCTCTCAAGCTTAGCCGCTTTCGCAATTCTCTCCACAAGTAAATCATAATTCTGCATAGGTAAAAAAACTCCCAACACTATTTAAGTATTATTGAGATAGACCGCATAGTAACATCTGCAGCTCACCAAAAATATTTATTAAACACGTCATACTGAAATTATCTGCTTAACAATTTCCGTCAGCAAATAATATCTCTCAGAATCTTTTTCCCAACTTTCTTGATAAGTTCTAAACTTTTCCATATTATATAAGTTCGGCAAATCCTCTAAAACTATCATTTTCCCTCCAGAAATTCTACAAACAATATTTGATAGCCTTTTCTCAAAACATCCTTCATTTTTAATAGAATATTTTCCAAGAACATCGGTTGCTATTTTTTTAATCTCCAAACAACTCAGGTTCACCTCTGATAATTTTGAAATAGTTATCCAAGATTGAGTTGTTTCTCTCCGAAAATCCCAACCTCGTTCACGTAATTTCTCCTCAAGATTTTCGCATTTTTCTACATAACTTTGCATAAACAAAAAACATTTCTGCGCTATTTAAGTATTATCGTAGTAGAACTTAGGCCGTTTCACTCTGAGAGCTCAGACCGCTTCGCTCTTAGAACCGTCCCCCGCTTCCCTGTCCCCGGGAACACGCCCCCGTTCCCTCCGACCCACCGAGAGTCTGCCCCAACCTATTTTTATTTTGAATATGTGAGGGTATCAGCGAAGCGTCCAAACCCCGACCATCCGAAGGTCTACCCCTTCTAAGTTCCCAGTTCTGAAAAAAGTTAAAAATTATTTATAAGTTTTGTAACACAAAACTTACGCTTCACCAGAAGTGCCTACTGGGTAAAGTAATAAAAATTATTTATAAGTTTTGTAACACAAAACTTATAAACTAAAATCAAGACAACTAATTATGAAATGCGCAGGTTGCAACAAAGAAACATCAAAAGGCGTCCAATTCCCATGTCTAAAATGCGGCAAAGAAATTCTTAGATGTGACAGATGTAGAAATTTATCCATAGAATATAAATGTCCAAAATGCGGACACACAGGACCTTAGAAATATAAAATGGCTACAGCAGGAATACAATTCAAAATAATGCCCGAGAATTTGGAAACAGATTTAGAGAAACTTAAAATAGAAATAAAAGCAAAAATAGAAACCTTCGAATCTGGCATCTTCAAAGAAGCAAAAGAAGAGCCAATTGCGTTCGGGCTTAAAGCACTAATTGTAACAATCGCACTTTCCGAAGATGAAGAATCAGACGCAGTAGAAACCGCACTAAGCGAAATCAAAGGTGTGTCATCCGTCAAACTAATAGATTACCGAAGAGTAGTTGGATAGGATTAGGTCGTTCCACTCTCTAGAACTTAGAACTCAGACCGCTTCGCTCTTAGAACTTAGAACTACCACTCCCAAAAACCCTACCCCCGGGGCGTGCCCCCCGCCCCCCGCTCCCCGCTCCCCTTCTGAGTTCTGAGATCTGAGCTCTCAGTTCTGGAAAAACTTCCCGTTTTTCCGAATAAGATAAATTTATAATCCAAAAAAACCTATCTCAAGTATGCCAATTACAAAAGAAGAAGCGAGTAAGATAAAAAAACACCTCCTGACTCAACTAGATAATTTTCCCGAAGACAAAAGAAGTCAAATAGAAGAACAAATAAATTCTATGACAACTGAACAAGTCGAAACTTTTATCGAGCAAAACAAACTAACCCACCTCGGCGGACAGTGTATTTTCTGTTCAATCGTAGCAAACAAAGCCCCTTCTTACAAAATTGCCGAAGACAAAAAAAATATCGCAATTCTCGAACTCAACCCATTAAATAAAGGTCATACCCTAATCGTCCCAAAAGAACATTTAGAAGAAATCCCGGAATCAACAAAAACCTTCGCACAAGAAATTTCCAAAAAACTCCAAAACAAATTCAATCCCAATGAAATTCAAATCAAAGAAATAGAAATAATGAATCACGCCCTAATAGAAGTCATCCCAATTTATGGAGACGAAACAGAAAGAAGACAAGCCACAGAAGAAGAACTTAAAACCCTGCAAGAAGAAATCCGAACCCGAGAAAAAATTAAAATAAAGAAAAAATCCGAACCCGAAGAAATAGATATTCCAATATTACCCATGAGAATTCCTTAAAATTCCTCAGTTCTGATTTTATCTCTCTCAGAATTTAGAACTCAGAACTGAGACCGCTTCGCTCTTAGAACTCAGAACCACCACTCCCAAAAACCCTGCCCCAGGGACATGCCCCCTTCCCCTCCGAGTTCTCAGCTCTTTCTCAAAATTTCGTTCTAAGTTCTCGTCGGGTTTTTCCCGTAATTTTAATTTTTATCAGGTTTGACCATTTTTCAGACTTCCAAAAAATGGGACAATGAAACATCTTTAATGTTACTTCAGGCGAGGCGGGAGGTTGCGTGGCGTACAAACAAACGTACGCGAGCGTCAGCGTGCCCCAACCAATTTTATATTATATTTGTGAGGGTATCGTCCAACGAAGCATCAACCGATAAAAATTAAAATTAACCAACCCCGTAAAAATACATACAGTAAAAACGCAATCAAAAACGCCGGCACAAATGGCAACCCTTCTTTAATTTTAACCTTCTTTTTATTCTTCAACAATTTAATATTCTCCGACGACAAACCATCCCAGTCCGCCTTAATTATTCTACCCTTAACCCTAACATCCTCAACCAGCCAATCCCCCTCTCTCAAATCCTTTCCGGAAATATTCTTCACCATAGAAATATTTTCAAGCGCTTTCGCAAAAACATAAAGCACCGGCAATAAAAACATAAAAACTGCCAACCCCAAAAAAAACCAATTTACATAACTAAACAATATTAAAATCCCAATACCTAACATCCAATACCAAACATAGGTTTTAGGTTTTAGGCCGTAGAAAGTAGGTCGCCCCCGCTTCCCATTCCCCCCTAACCCCCAACTCCTAACTCCTAAACCAATTTCCTTATTTACCTTCTTAAAATTTTTACTATACAAAACAAAAGAATAAATCATCCCATAAACCGAACCAGAGAACATCAAAAACAAAAGAAAAATTCCAATGTTAATTAAGGTCATATTAAAATCAGCTCCAACAAAAAACACCGTCATCGCAACTAATAATTTTGCATCACCTCCTGCAAAAATCCGACCATAATAAAACACATTCATAAATGCAAACATAATCACTAAAGCAAATCCTGCCTGAAAAATAATTGTCGCATCTCTTTCAAAAATCGCCTTATAAAAAACAAAAATAAAACTCGTAACCAGTAAAAATAAATTCAACCAATCATCAACCTCGCGTCTTTTCAAATCCTGCAAACTAGCAATAATAATTCCAATAAAAAACAGCCAAAACAAAAATGGGTCTGCCCCAACCCATATTGAAAATAAATTTGTGAGAGTACCGAAATCCATCTTATATAAGTGCTCTAACTATCCCGACCACCAAAAGTCCCAATGCAACCAATCCAACAATCACTGCCAAATAATTCAAAACCTTTAACACCTTTTTATTCATATCATTAACACCATTTTAATTTATTTAAATTTATCTAATACTTCCTCAACTTCTTTTTACTTTTCTTTTTCCCCTTATCTTCTTTTATTTCCGAAACATTATGAGTCCTAAACTGCCCACCCCTCTTATATCCTCGGGCCAACCGCTTCCGCTTCAAATCTTTTTTTGTTTTGCGACGCTCAGAACTTCCGTAATCCATCTTAAAAAAGAGCAAAACAACTTAATAAAATTAACTCTTATTCTAATCCAGAATTTAGGTCATTTCACTTCTCATAGAACTTAGAACTGAGACCGCTCATTTCATTCGCTCTGAGAACTGAGACCGTTTCACTCTCAGAGCTCAGAACCCCCACTCCCGAAAGCCCTGCCCCTGGGGGCGTGTCCCCCCGCCCCCCGCTCCCCAGTTCCC
>JAUWIJ010000002.1 GCA_030605415.1 archaeon
CCCCGTCACCCCCCCGACCCCGAACCCCGAACCCCGAACCACCGAACACCGACCCTCCGAAAATGCGTAGCATTTTCATCGACCCCAAGTAATAAAAAAGTATAGGAAATATTTAAATAAGGTTTGTGAATTTAATATCTATGGAAACTCAAACTAAAGGACTGATTTCTGGTTTTGGTTTATATTTATGTTTGAAAAATTTGAAATCACGCCCTTCGGCATTCAACCAAAATTCATTGATACAATTAAAAGTTTTGAAAGGAGGTTTAAAAAATGAAAAAATTAATGAAGAAAAAAGTTAGTTTGTTCGGTAAGGAATTTTCTGTGTTTGCTCTTGTTGCGGTTGCTATGGTGACTTTGGCGAGTGCGGCTTTGGTTCCTTATTTGAGTAATATGGTTACTGGGACAGTAACTGCAGAATCTCCAATGAAACAGGAAATAAGTTTAACAGAAGGAAATTGGCAAACTAATGCATTAAGTTTAGGAACTATGCATGGTGGCGGTGAAAAAACACTTTATGTGAGAACTGAAAATCTAGCGAATAAATCAATAACTGGAAACGTAACAAACCTTGTAACAAATCCAAATGGTGTAACTTGTGCTGATTTTATAAGTGTAAATGTTAGTACAAATAATGGAACAGTATATGATTTAATTGCTCTGAGTTCATGTACTGAACCTAATGCTAATACTGTAAAATTTGCTTATGCACCAGAACCAAATACTTGGAATGCTTTTCAAGTGGATATAAATAAAATAGTAGTGACTTTCAAAGTAAATGCTGTTGGAACTTATAACTTTACAAGTCAGATTATACCGGAAGTATTGCCATAAACAAAAATAATTTATTTTTATTTTTCCTAATTTATTTTTATAGGAAACAAAGAGGAAAATGAAGCCCTCCTCAAACGAGGGTTTTTCATAATCACAAAACAAGGAGAAAACAAATGAACAAAAAAATAGCGAGTGTGTTAGTAGGATTATTACTAATTGGAATTGTGTCTGCTGGATTAGTTAATTATCTTTCTAATACTGTTACTGGAACTGTTAGTGTTGAATGTCCGACTTTTTATCTGACCAAAGATAAGGCAGATTTGAAAGATATTAGTGGAGATCTCATAGAAGTATATTTATTAGGAATCAATTCTTATACTGGAAGCGAAAAAATCTTTAATAAGGAAATTAATTGTTTAAATCCTCCTGGAGGTTGTGAAGCAGAATTTTTGAATTTTTTTACAACAGAGGAATTAAATATTGATTCTTTTTATAAGTCAAAATGGAAATTCTTTTCAAGTTTAAAAATAATAAATCAAACTGAGGAAAGTGGGGAATGTAAATTATATACTCAATTATATTTAGTGAATGATGCAAGTGGGAAAGGGGAATATAATTTATTAAATGAAAGTAAAGAATCAATTCCAATCCCAGTAAAAGGACCTACAGGACATTATGAAAAAATAGAAACTATAATTAATATTGATCCTATTGAGATGGATAAAGAAGATAGATTTTATACAAGATATTGGATTACTTGTGATGATGGTAAATATAATTTAAGATTTAGGATAAATGACGGAAATTCCAAAATAAAAATATCAGCAACATGAAAAACAAAAAATCAATAACAATCTTTGCAGTAGTTCTTTTAATCGGGATTGTAACAGCAACAGGAACAATAATTAATCTTAGTGATTCTTTAACAATTCCTCCTTTCATTGCAGGTGGAACAACCTCAACAACATTTAGTTTTGATTATCCTGCTTTTAATGAAACATATCCAAACCAAGAAGACAATGCTCCGCTTATGATTAAAGTAGATATTGCTTCTGAAAATCCTACACCTGAGGTTTGGAAGGGGGATTTTCAATTAGATGGCTCTTTATTAAATCATGGATGGTGGTTTCCAGATGTATTGTATTATTTTAATTGTAATGAAAATGATTTTACTTACAAATATGATTCTCAAATACAGGAAATAAAAAATATTCCAAATGGAACTTTTTATTGCTATAATCCTGGATGGTTAAAAATGAGGATTGGCTCAAGTAATGAGGTTTCCTTGAGTATAACTTCTGACCCTGCACTTTATCCAGGGACATACAATGTGACAGTTGGTTTATATTATCCTCAAGAAGAATATATTAAAGTTGATGTGACCCCGATAGATGATTCAAATCACGTTGCTGTTAACACAAATGCAACAGTTAAATTCAATATGAGTTTTGAAATCAGCGGGGGAAACGCAATCAAAATGAAAATGTCTGATTTAATCGACGGGTATCTTGCACCCGATGGAATAGGATTTATAATTAGCGGGAAAACATATACTGTTGAAGAATTAAATGCAAGATTAGTTTATGATGAAACAACTTATTATGTTGGAAATGAATATGCAAATTGGACTAAAGAAGGTGATGATAATGAACCAATTGTGTTTCCAGTAGTTAATGGAATTGCCAGAGGTTCTGCAATATTTATGTTAGATATAACAGACACTATGCTTTCAGGAAATTATCACGGGACTTATCAATTTGATGTGACTCAAGAAAATGAAATATAAAATAATTCTCTCCTTTGCCTTGTTAATGAGCTTGTCTTTAGTTTGTGCTTTTGAATCCCAAGTTTATCATATTGGAGTTGATGTTCCTGCAGAAGAAAGCAAGGAAATAATAGTTGATATAGATGATACACCTGTTTCTCCAAGTTCCGGAGGCGGAAGCGGAAGTAGTTATATCTGCAAAGAAAATTGGGTCTGCGGAAACTGGACTGATTGCGTCGGAAATGATCAAAGAAGATTGTGCGAGGACTTGAATAAATGTGGTCCCGAAAACGACAAGCCCATAACCTATCTAAAATGCGGAGTTGAAGATGATAGTGACTATGGCATGACTTTAATTAATACTGACACGGGGGGCAACGGAGAAAATGGCGTGGGCTTCTTATCCGCAATAACCGGTGCAGTCACGGGAGCGGTAGGCACAGCAGGAGCAGTTGGAATTATCGTATTCATGGTTTTAGTCTGTGGCGGATTTGTGGCTATTAGAATTAGAAAGGTAAAAAGACGAAGCGAAAAATAAAAATATGAAAATAAAAACTAAATTTTTTATTTCAATTAAGTGATGAAAATATATGGAAAGATTTATATAAAATTTGTAATACGTTAGTAATATTAAAAACAAATGACAGAAAAAACTAAATTAAACAAATTTAAACCCCGTTAATTTTTAGAGGTCAATGAAAGCCCATCATACTCACGTCGGAAGACAAACAAACACAAAGAGAAAAAACAAAAATGACAATTAATTGGAAAGAATTAACACAAGCGTATAATGAACGAAAAGGAACAAATTATTCCACTCCAAAAGAAATGCGAAAGGATTTGTATATAGGTCAGAAGATTCGCTGTAAAAAGATGGGAAAAATTTTAAGTGTTTCTTATTCAGCCATTTTAGTAAAATTAAAAGAAGACGGAATAAAAATGCGAGTTGGAAAAAGAAGGAGTAATACATCTGGTTTAATAAAAAAAACTTTTTTAGAAACTCCAGAACAAGAAACGAAAAATATGGATTTGCCAAAATCAGCAGAGGAACCCGACTACTCTCCTAATTACCTGGACGTATCAATAAGAAAGCATGATAGGGAACATTATAAACAAGACAGGGGAGAAATGTCACTAAAAAATATCAAAGGAAAAAAATTAGAAGGAATGTTCGCCAATATGCAAATAAAGGGGATGGATACAGACGAGAAGATCAGAAGATTGAGTGAAAAAGATGGAAAAATGTTTAACAAAGTTTTCACAAACAATGTTTTTAATAGAAAGTGGTGTAAGCAAAACAAGATAGATTATGTTAATCCAAACCATAAACTTGCCAGAGAAAAAACATATCAGGAAATGTGTAAGAAAATGAAAATGTAAAATACAATGAGGTAGAAATCGTTGTCAGCTCAACACCGCAGTTCGCAATTCTCAAAAAGGGCGAATCAAAAAGTTTTGATTTAAACGAAGATAACGTTTCCGATTTATTAGTCAGTGTCGAGAACATTAGTAACGATTTTGCGGAAATTAAAATTCAATCACTCGGTGAGAATTCAACTATCGAGGAAATAGCTTTGGGTTTTTCTTCTGCGGAACCCAATAAGAACAATGTAAATTTCTTGTCTGCAATAACCGGTGCAGTCACGGGAGCGGTAGGCACAGCAGGAGCAGTTGGAATTATCGTATTCATGGTTTTAGTCTGTGGAGGATTCGTAGCTATTAGGATTCGGCGGAAGGGGAAGTAAAATTACAATAATATATAGCAACATTTAATAAGATAAAAATACATATAAAAATATGAAAAAGAGTAGAAGTATACTATCTGATATTTCTTTTGAGGATTTTTCTAAAGAGGTAGAACCACTTAAATTTAACAATAAAAAAGATGTTGTTTTGGGATTATTAAATTCATATAATGGATTGAACGCAAAACAAGAACAAAAACTTGTTTTTCTTTCAATGGTTGAGAATAATATAATATTTCCGTTTAATTTTAAAAAAAATCAATATGGACCATACTCTCAAGATTTAGAGATAGTCACAAAAGAGTTGAATGATGAAAAAATTGTTAATATAAAAATTAAATCTTTCACTGGAGAAAATGGAAAAACATATAATCCAGAAGAAAGAAGTTTGACGAAAATAGGGAAAAACATAACAAGTAAAGATATTGTTAAATTATCTAAAATTTTTTCTGATGTTATATCTAAGTATGAAAAAGGTAACGAGCTTTCAAATGCGGCTGGACTGGAAAGTCATTGTTACGAAACATATTATTTAACGAAAGAAGAAACTGAAGAATGGAGAAACTCTGTTAAATCTAAAATTTATGATGTGCTTTCTCTTTTGGAAAATAGACTTCAAACTATCGAAGAAAAAAAGGATTTGGAAGAAAAAGGAGATTTGATTTTAATGGCTTTTGATTATATGAAAAATCTTTTGAATGAAATTCTTGATAAGAAAATTGACCAAGTTGTTAGAGGAGTTTTAATAAAAAAAGCAGAGGAATATATTGAAAAATGGGGGGAGATTTTGCTTTTAGACAAGAGCGAAGGGACGATGGAGGAATTTAATAAAATTCTGTCAGAAGAAAAAAAACTTTTTAAATTTATTAATAATTGGGCTGCTTTCAATAATGTGTGTGATTCTATTTTTGAGTTTGAGCTTGAAGAAAAATGAGAGAAGAGAGCTTTATTTTTATTGATACCAATGTTTGTATTCATAGAACAATTGCCAATATACAAAAACCAGAAATTTATTCCAAAAAGTTAAATAAATTAAAAAGAAAAATAAATAATTTGACTAATAATAATTTTAAATGTAAATTGATTATTTCTGATGTAGTTTATTCTGAATTAAAAAATGAAAAAATTATCACCAATGAAGTAATTTATTTCTGTAGAAAAGTTTTGAAATATCCAAAAAATAGTCATAAAATATTCGCTATTTTGAATGCAACTAAAAAATCAATAAATAAGTTCTGTAATAAATATTATATTGGGAAAGAAACTTCTAAGATTATAGAAAATTCGCAAAACAATCTTAAAGATGTCAATAGGTTTTATTTACAATTTCCAAATAGATTAAAAAAAATAACTTCTAGAAAAATTAAATATTTAAGAGGATGGAGAAAGAATGCAAAAATAAAACAGAGACAAAATGATATGCCAGAAAAAACAGATAGACTATTGCTTTGTCAAGCTATTGAACTTGAAAAGAATTCTGAAAATTTTACTGGGATTTTGTCTAATGATTCTGATTTTACTAAATTCGTAGATGAAATTTTTGGGAAGTTTAGTGTTGAGGTTGAAAATTCCTTTTAAAGTTTATGAGAAAACAATATTATCTTGACTCATGTATCTGGCTTAATTTATTTCAGAAAGAGGGAGATGCATCGAAAGGAACACCTTATTGGAAAATTGCATTGAGTTTTATAGAAAATGCCAAAAACAATGGATTCAAGATTTATGTTTCCACTATCGTTTTAAAAGAATTAAATTATATTGCAGGTAACGATTTTCAGAATATTATAGATTATTTTAAGCAAACAGGTTTCATTGAAATTATTAAGACAAAAAATGAAGATTACAATTTGGCGAGAAAATTTGAAAATGAGGATAATTCAAAAATTAGTTTTTATGATTATTTACATATAGCAATTGCGAGAAGATTAGGATGTATTTTTGTAACGAGAGATAAGGATTTGTTAAATTTTGCCAGAAATAAAATTAATATTAATTTACCAGAAAAATTAATCAGCTAATTTATTTATTTCTTCTAAATCGAATTTTTCTTTTGATAATTTTTTTCTCGCATTTCTAATTTGCTTAATAGAATTTTTTTTATCCGATATAATTCCAACCAATTCATTCAAAACAAGTTTTCGGACAGCGTCGCGAATTACATCAGAGCGATTCGAATAAATCCCTGTTTTTACTAATACATCAACCCTTTGGATTAATCCTTGCCCCATTCTTATTTGCATTGTATCCATTGTCATGCATTACTATTGTAATGCGGATTATTTAAGTGTTTCTATTTATAATAAATATAATTCTAATTCTCACAACCTCTTCTCAACATAAATTTTTTCCTTGTCCAATTTGTATCCAAGCTTTTTGTAATACTCCCTAACACCGACGCCCGAAATTACCCTAATATTTTTGAAACCTTTTTTCTTTGCAATCTTTTCACCTTCCTGCATCAACAATTTCCCCAAACCCCTGTGCTGCCATTCGACAATAGCTTTTTGTTTAAGTTTCAAAGTCGGACCATAAACATGCAACTCCCGTATGGTGGCTATGCCACGGGGATTCGGTGTTCGGTGTTCGGTGTTCGGAATATCAAGACGAAGACGGAGAAGCCCGAACAAAACATTATCCTTATTTATCGCCTCAACAAAAAACTCAGTTCCACCCGAAGCTCTATATTTTGTCATCCTGATTTTTATTTTTGTATCAATCTTTCTTTTATCCCTCAAAGCAAAACCAATTTCCCTAAATCTTATTTCGACTATTTTAGATTTCTCCGCCCGAATTCCTATCTCAATATCGTGCCTCATATCAATATTTTTGATTCCAGCAACAAGATAACTCGGCGGAATTTCCCGCATAATCCGCATAATCCTGCAGTATCGCGGAGTCAGCTTCAACATTTTAATTATAATTTCTGCGGCTTGCTGTTTTGTGTAAGGAACATACTCTCCGCCATAATATAAATTTTCAATTCCCGCGCCCTTGAGAACCTGACAAGGATATATTTTAATTTGGTCGGGCTTGAAATCTTTTGAAGAGAATATTTTTTTAAACATCTTAATATCTTTTTTAGGATTAGAACCAGGTATACCAGGCATTAAATGATAACCAATTTTGAAACCTGCTTTTTTTAATCTTGCCGTTGCATCAATTACATCCTGAACAACGTGCCCCCGATTAACTTTTTTGTAGATTTTATCGTCGATGGCCTGAACCCCGAGCTCAACTCGTGTCCCTCCCCACTCGAGCATGTCGTCAATATGTTTTTTGGTGCAAACATCTGGTCTGGTTTCTATGCAAAGTGCGACACATCGATGCCTTGTCGTTTCATTTATTTTTTTCGCCTCGGCTAATGATTTGCTATTTTTACCGTTAAGCGCGTCATAGCATTTTTTAACAAAATCAAATTGGAATTCTTTAGGATAAGATAAAAAAGTTCCCCCCATTATAATTAGTTCGATTTTATCAGTCGGATGTTTCATCGCCTTAAACGCCTTGAGCCGGGCTTTAATTTGTTTAACCGGGTCGTATTCGCATTGCCTTGCCCGGAGAACAGCCGGAGATTCAGGAGTATAGGATTGTGGCGCATTCAAAGATGGACAATATAAGCAAGTGCCATGGTCACATTTCCGGGGGGGAAGCATTACCGCCAAAGGAGCCACGCCAGAAATTGTCTTAGTCGGCTTACGCATTTTGCATTCCTCTCGCATAAATGTGTCTATGAAATATCTTTGATGTTACTTTACGCTGCAGTTTTGGGAAAGAGCTGAGAGCTGAGACCGCTTCACTCTTTGCTCCAGAACTTAGACCGCTTTGCTCTGAGAACTTAGACCGCTTTGCTCTTAGAGATTCTTCTGCTTTCCCATTCCCGAAAGCCCTGCCTCGGGGGAGTTTTTCCCCTTCTGAGTTCTGAGGTCTAAGTTCTGAGATCTCGTCGAGTTCTGAGTTCTTATCTGAGTTCTGAGGTCTAAGTTCTGAGTTCTGGACTTTCTGTCCATTGAGTTCTGAGATCTTGTTGGTTTTCATAAAAAGGAAAACAATTTAAGCTTTAAATGTGTGAGGGTGGAGTTAATTAAATTTAAACAATCTCTCATAATCTTTATGATTCATCCAATTTAAAACAACTGCAATTAATTTTATTTCTCCAGAAGTTGTTAAGGAGTATAATAATCTCCATGCTGAGGGTAAATTATAAATCCATAAATTATTTATTTCATATTTATCTATCAATCTTTTCGGAATTAATTTCTTTTTTACATTTCTTCCACAATAGCAATTTTGCTTTATGTCTCTTAATGCTTTAATTAATGCTTTCCTTATTGGGTCATTATTTTTGAGATTATTAAATGCTCTTTCTAAACTACCATCGACAAATTTTAATTTGTCAAGTTTCATATTTTAATTTCAGGAGAATTTTTAATTTTATTATAGAATGTTGGATTCCAAATATAAACAACATACCCTTGATTATCATATGCTATTTTGTGAATACTTTCCATATATTCCATAATTATTTGAAATGTTTGCCACATTACTTTTCTCGGAAGTTTTCTGAATAATTCCGTTTTTTTATATTCTCCGCTATTCTCATCAATAAAGTTTTCTACCATTAGAACTGTCTGTAATGTAGGCGACCTTGCATTAGAATTTCTTTTTTGTAATAATTGCATTTTATTAGTTGTTAATTTATAGTAATATCAATTGATATTACTATATAAATCTTTGTTTTAGCCGGTTTACACATTTTGCATTCTCCTGCGCAAATGTGTTCATGAAATATCTTTGATGTTACTTTGCGTTGAAGTTTTGGGAAAGAGCTGAGACCGCTTCGTTCTTAGAATTCAGAATTCTTCCCTTCCCCAGTTTCCCCGCTATCCTCTCCCTTCCCCCTCTAAGTTCTAAGCTCTGAGCTCTAAGTTCTGGAATTCCCGTCCATCGGGTTTTCATAAAAGAGAAAATGATTTAAGCTTTAAATGTGTGAGCATCTAATGGAACAGGAAAAAGTTTGGGATACGATTGGGATGCCGTGGGAGAAATTTCGGAATCGACCAGTTGAAGAAGTTGTGAATTTTTTAAATGGGAAGATTGGAAAAATTTTGGATTTAGGGTGTGGATCTGGTAGAAATTTTATTAAAAATAAAAATTCAAAATTTTATGGTATTGATTTTTCTGAAAAAATGTTGAATCTCGCTAGAGAATATGCTAAAAAAGAACAAATGGACGTTGAGTTAGTTAAATCTGAAGTGGATAAAATTCCTTTTGATGATAACTTTTTTGATGCTGTTATTTATTCCGCGGTTTTACATTGTGTCGATTCTTCGGATAAAAGGAAAAAATCTTTGGAAGAAATATATAGAGTTTTAAAACCGGGGACGGAGGCGTTGATTTCAGTTTGGTCTCAGAATCAAAAACGTATAAAAAATAAACCGAAAGAAACTTTTGTTCCGTGGACGGTTGGTGAGGAAAAATTTCTTAGGTATACCTATATTTATGATAAAGATGAACTTGAGCAGGAGATTAAAAAAGCAGGTTTTGAAATTGTGAAAATTTGGGAAGATAAAAATATTAATGTGATTGTTAGGAAATCTGATAATGATTTTATTAAGGAATGTTAGGATAGAGCTGATTTAGTAGAAATGTGAGCTAAGCATTTTTTCGTAAAATTCCTGTTAGTTGCGCCTAACCAAAGGGAAGACCTAAAATTTAGTGCAATGTTCCGAAGGAAAATTTTAGAGTTTTTGGATTACTGATAAATTCGAGCGTAGTGAGTCTATATGTCCGAAGGACTGAGAGGGGCGTAGATTTTTTGTTTCTTTTATTAAAAAAAGAAAAGAAGGGGCGTCTTGTTTTGGTTCTTTTCTAAAAAGAACATTTAGGGGTGTCGCTTAATTCACTGGACAATGGGCCAAAAGATTTATATAGTAGCTCACATATTTACATTTGTATTCAAATGAGGGGTAAAATATGGCACAGAAAAATGTAACATTAAGTCTTAATGAAAATATTTATGATAATTATAAAGAATTTTGTAAAAAAAACGCAATAGCTTTATCAAGAAGTATAGAAGTTTTCATGGAAACAAAATCAAAAAAAGAGGAAAAATGAATCAAGTATTAATATCAACTAATGAAGCATCAAAATGGGCATCTGATTATTTAGATAGACCTGTAACTACTTCTAACATTAGTTATTTGATGCAATATGCAAAGATAAAGAAATATTGTGATGAAGACAAAAGAATTAAAGTAAATCAAAAAGAATTAAAAAATTATTATGATACCGAGGTCATTCAAAGACAACAACAATGGAAACAAAAATTAGGTAATGATTTAAACTGGAGTTTATCTTTCGCTGATTTAAGGGAGTCTGATACTACAAAACATGTTCATAGATTACATCCATATAAAGGGAAGTTTATCCCTCAATTGGTTGAATACTTTTTAAATTCTCACTTAAACACATTTAAAAAAGAAATATATTTTAAAGAAGGGGATGTGATTCTTGATCCATTTATGGGAAGTGGAACTACACTTATACAATCATCAGAGTTAGGTTTGCATTCGATAGGAATAGATGTTTCGGATTTTAATTGTTTAATCTCCAAAGTGAAGATTGGAAAATATGATTTAACCAGATTAGATAAATTAGCAAGAGATATCTGTTTTAAGACAAGAGAATTTAGTCAAAAGATTTTTGATGATTCTTTTGATATACAATTAAAAGAAAGATTAAGTGATTTTAATAAAAATCATTTTCCAAATCCTGAATTTAAAAATAAAATAAGAAAAGGTTTAATCAATAATGAAAAAGAATATGGAAAAGAAAAACTTAAACAATTTTTAGAAGAAAATAAAGAATTCTTTAAAAAGAATGGAACAAAAAATAAATCAGAATTATTGAATGAAAAAGAAATGAATAATTTTTTGAGCAAATGGTTTTCAAAAAGAGTTAAACAAGAATTATTCTATTATATTAAATTTTTAAATAAAATTGAAGATAAGCAGTTAAAAAATGTTTTAAGAATAATTTTGAGTAGAACTGCTCGTTCATGTAGGGCGACAAAACATTCTGATTTGGCAACATTAAAAGAACCGCAAGTTGGACCCTATTATTGTAGAAAGCATAAAAAGTTATGTACTCCAATTAATTCAATTGTTAAACATTTGATTAGATATACTTATGATACAATCAAAAGATTAAATGAATTTTCAGACATTAGAAAAAATGTTAATTCAGGAGTAATTCATGGAGATTCAAGAGAAGTAAATATATTTGAAGAAATAAAAAAACAAAATCCAGAATTTTTTAAGTTATTATCAAATAAGAAGATATCTGGTATTTTTACTTCTCCACCCTATGTGGGACAAATTGATTATCACGAACAACATGCTTATTCTTATGAATTATTTGATATTCCAAGAAAAGATGATAAAGAAATTGGACCTTTGTATAAAGGGCAAGGAAAACAAGCAAGAGAGGATTATGTTGAAGGAGTAAGCAAAGTTTTATTTAATATAAGTAAGTTCGTAAAAGATGATGGAGATTATTTTATTGTTGCAAATGATAAATATAACTTATATCCTTTAATTGCTGAAAAGAGTGGATTAAAAATTATTAATAAATTTAAGAGACCTGTTCTAAACAGAACAGAAAAAGATAGGCAACCTTATGCAGAGATTATATTTCATATGAGGAAAAATGGAAACTCCTGATTCAATTATTAAATATTTCAAAGATAGTAAGAAATTTTTAGAAGAAATAAAACTTTTTATCAATAAAAATATCGATTCTGCACTCACACAAGAAACTAATAAAGTAATTGAGGAAGAATTTTTTCCAAAAGACAAAACAATAAGAGAATTATATAATGAAATTTTTGCGTGTTATTATTCTAATTTGCACAATGGCTCTTTATCTTTAGCTATGGAACTTTTAGAATATTTATCTAAAAAGAAATATTCAGAAATTTTTAAAACAGAATATCCTAAAAAAGATTGGGTAAAAGTATTGAATGAATTAAAAGATTATTGTAAAAATAATAAAGACCAGATAGGCGAAGAAATTCTTGGATATGTGGATGATTATAGAAAAAAGGTTAGAAATGCTCAAAATCATGGAAATATTATTCAATTGGTCGAAGATAATTCTGTATTTTATCATAACGCCATAAATGTATTTACTGGAGAAAAAGCAGAATATCCTCTTAAATATAAAAAAGAAATTCATGGAGAATTGAATTTTCTAAAAGCAAAAGATGAAATACAAAATCAAGGAACAAATTTTTCTATTTTCCTAATAAATGGATTTATTATTCACTTCTTTATAATTCAAAAAAATTCAGAATAGTAAATTAAAACTTATTATTCATAACTTCTTCAATCAATGGAGAAATTTCTTTTTTTACTTCTTCAAGAACATTAAGTAAATCTTCATAAGTGCCTTTTCCACCTAACAAATCCCAAAATTCTTCTTGAACTAATAAACCTATTCCTTGCTCAAACATAGGAGAAACTTTCCAATTATTGTATACTCCATTTTCATTGTTATAATAAACTCCAAATATTATAATTGTATTTTTATCAAAATCATCAAGTTTGATTTCCCTTTTTTTCATAGCAACAATATTTAATAAATCCTCTTTCGCCGCTCTAACTTCTTTTTTATTTGGGTCTGGTCCCTTCATCTCAATATAATATTCTTTTCCAGATTTATCTTTTAAAAATAAGTCAATTGTAATTCTAATTTCTCTAACATTTTTAATTTCAGCTTTGTAAATTGTCTTTATTTCTTCATCATAATCAGAACCTATTTTTTTCTCTTCTAAATCTTTAGCTAAATTTTTAATGGCAACACTTTCAGAATCTGATATTTCTCCTGTAAAAACGAATTTCTTTGCTTCAACAAAATTCTCATTATTTTGAGCGATTTTTCTTGCTAAAATTTCATAATAACTTCCCAGCATAGTGGCAGTTCCATGAATAAATGATTTAATATTGGAGTATTTCCCAAAAACTATGTCAATAAAAGGATTTCCGGATTTTTTAGAAAAATCATATCTTTCAATTTTACTTTTGATTCTTTCTATCAAATCTTTCTTAATTTCCTTTTTTAGTTCAGTTGTAAGTGCCATATTTAAATAAAGATGGACATTCATATATAAATGTTCTTCTGTTTTTGTTTTTAAGACGCTCCTAATAAAATTTCTTTTTCCGCAGAAAAAGACTATTTTGACGCCCCTTCTAATAAATCCTTTTACGGAGTGAAAGACATAAGATAACCTTCAAATAAGAAATAAAAATAATATATCCAAAAACCTACTTCTTCTTAATCCCCATCATATCCATCAAACTCCCTTTCTTAAATTCAATTTGCTCTCTCGTTACAGCGTCGAGTTTTACCTGAACTATTCCGAGCGCATCATCCATACAGGTCAAATTCCAAAGATTGTCTTTTAAAATTGCGATTATTTTTGTCGGAACAATCAAAGAATTATTTTCTTTGATAATTGTTTTGCAGGTCGTTTCCAAATCATCTATATCTATTTTAATATCTGTTGTCTGAGGTTGCATTTGTTTTATTTTTTCGTCAAAGATTTTTGGTTCTTTAAAAGGATGTTCAAAAGCGGCAATCTTACCCTCATAAATTTGCGATTTAGATTGGTTGGGGCAGACCCTATTTTGCTCTGGCAGAAAAAAGTCAAGTTGAATTGTCTCAGATTTTTCTTTAAGGTCTAAAATAAAAAAACCTGCCGAAAAAAATGCGGACGGATTTTCCAATTTGAAATTTTTGTAACATTCTTTCTCTTGAAGTTCGTCGAGTAAATCTTGGACTTTCATAAAAAAACATAGAGACTTGCGTTTAAGAGTTTAACGTAAAAGGCGAAAAATTAGGATAAATTCAATTACCGAGATAACAAGTAGGATATAAGCGGCGACGGTGAAACGCTGTTTAATATCAATCATCGTTGGAGAAAGATTATCGGTGAAATTTTCCCCGCTTGCAATTTCGACTTTAATATTATCAATTTCATCCTGATTTATGACCACAAGTTGCGAAAAGAAAACCAACCCTATCATCAAAGTTACTATCGCCTGAAAAAGCAACACAATTTTCGCCCACCTCATAATTATTATATGTTTAAGAAGTTTATAAGGTTTTTGAAGCAATCTCGTCTTTTAATTTGACAATAAATTCATCCAAATCCATTGTTACAATTTTCTTTGAATCTCTTGTCCGAACTGCGATTTTGTTTTCGGTTTTCTCCTTCTCACCGACGGTAACGAGGTAATTAAACTTTTGAACTTGAGCTTCCCGCGCCTTCTTTCCCATTGATTCACTTTTGTCATTAAGCTCAGTTTCAAAACCTGCGCCAAATAATTTTTGGTAAATTTCGTCGGCATAATCTTTGACCTCGTCATTTAAAGTCATAATTTTAATTTGATTTGGGGAAAGCCACAATGGAAAATTTCCATTAATATGTTCCGTATAAATTCCCAAAAATCGCTCTATGCTTCCATAAATTACTCTGTGTATCATAATTGGCCGCTTAATAGTTCCGTCTTCCGCCGTGTATTCCAACTCAAACCTTTCCGGCAACGCCATATCCAATTGAATAGTCGAACATTGCCACGTTCTCTTCAAAGAATCTTTAATATGAAAATCTATCTTAGGCCCATAAAACGCCCCATCCCCTCCATTAATTACATATTTCATTTTTTTATCTTTCAATATTTTCTCCAGTGCCTTCTCCGACAAATCCCAAATCTTCTCCGACCCTATTCTTTTTTCAGGACGAGTCGATAATTCAACATGGTCTATCTTTATATCAAATATGCCAAACATTTTTTCTGTGAGGTCAATTATTTTTGCAATTTCGTCTTCTAATGATTTTTCGGTACAAAATATGTGAGCATCGTCCTGAACAAATTGTATAACTCTCATTAATCCGCCCAACACTCCAGATAACTCAATTCGATGCACCCATCCCAATTCACCAACTCTCAACGGCAAATCCTTATACGACTTTGGCGAAGTTTTGTAAACGAGCATTCCACCCGGACAATTCATCGGCTTAATTGCAAATTCTCTGTTCTCGAAATTTGTTGTAAACATATTTTTTTTAAATTTCGACCAGTGTCCCGATATCTCCCAAAGTTTTTTATCCAGAATTTGAGGCGTCGATATTTCAGAATATCCATTTGCCCGATGAACATCTCTCCAGTATTCAATCAACCTATTTTTAATATAAAGACCCTTTGCGTGCCAGAAAACCATTCCAGGGGCCGAACTATTAAAACTCCACAAATCCATTTTTCTTCCAATAATTCTATGGTCGTTTTCCTCAATTTTCGTCGTGTCTAATTTCGTTTTTTGAAGCTGATGTAACATTCTAATCCTCTCCCCGTCGCTCAATTCTTCCTCTTCCTCGTCCCCCTTAACCACAAATTCCCTCGAGAGTTCAGACAGAGGATGACCTTTTACTTTTAGCTCAAAAGTTTTATAATAACCAAACGGAGCCTGGACGACATTAAAATCTTTAAGTTGCTTTGCCGTTTTATTTAAAATCCTGACCGCCATTTCTGGTCTCCCCAAATTTGAAGATAAATGCGCGTAAGGATACAAAACTATATTTTTCGTCTTAACATCTTCGGCGATTTTCTTGATTGATTCGACCAACTCTTTAACCGTAGCCTCGGAGTCGCCCTTTTCAACCGCAGTCAGGACAACCAAACAATTTTCAGACTCGCCCTCAAGTTTTTGATTTGGCGCAATTTCATCAACGGACTTCAACGCTTTTTTCAACGCCCTGAATTTAATATAATCGCAATGTAGGTTTAGTGTTTTCATACAATAAAGAAAATAAGAGAATTTATAAAGATTTATACTATGTTTAATTATGGTAGAAGGGGTGATAGACAGATGTCCAACGGGAATAGCCGGATTTGATAAATTGTGTCAAGGGGGCTTCGTGCGAAATTCCGATAATTTGATTGTCGGCGGACCAGGTTCCGGGAAAAGCACTTTTTTGTTACAGTTCCTATGGACCGGGGCAACACGATTTAACGAAAACGGATTGTACTGTTCATTTGAGCCAGACATTGTTGATACATTAAATGACGCGATGACTTATGGTTGGGATTTTTCAAAGTTAAGCGAAGAAGGAAAAATCAAATTTATGAGATTCGCACCGCAGACATCAATTGAAGATTTAAAAGATGAGCTGACAAAAATGATTTCAAAAAACGAAATTAGAAGAATTTGCTTTGACCCGATTTCGGTTTTAGCCCTAAGTTTAAACGACAAGGGAAAAATCCGAGAAACAATTTTCGAGCTATCAGCTTTGATGAAAAGATTAAAAGTCACAACTGTTTTCGTCGACGAAAGTTTGGAAGGAGATATGGGAACATCTAATGACGGGGATTGGACAAAAACAGATATTTTAAGATTCCTATCTGATTCGGTAACAATTTTTTATGAATCTGGAATTGCCGGTGTGGGAGACAGGGCAGTTCGAGTTGCCAAAATGAGACGAACAGCACACGAGAGAAAAGCGGTTGGGATGAAAATAGGGGATAGAGGAATTGAAGTTATTGAAAATCCTAGTGTCATTACATGATAATAGTTACAAATAGAAAGATTTAAAAAGGATTGTCACTTAAATTATTTATGGAAACACTTAAAAAAATTATTATTGGGGCTGGTATTATTACTGGGTTAGTCGGAGGAATATATTTAAATTACCAAGGAACAGTAAGTGAAAGAAATAATTTAACCTATCGAGGATATCATGTAAATAAAGCTGATGGTATTAATTTATTAGTTTTCGATGGTTATCATATTGATGAGCCAGATTTAAGAATTATTGGAAATCCTGATGGACTCGAAACTGGCACAAGATATAATGTTAAAATTAAATCTCCAAGATGGATTGGAGAAGATACTGCTGATTCTATAAAAGCGACCAACCCTAATAAATAAATTTATCAAATTCCTTATCGGCGTTCTGTCGGCGTTTTTGGTGTTCGGATAAAACAGCATTTATCTTATCAATTAAAATTGCTTTGACTTCACCCGACAACAACTCTCCTTTAGAATACTTGTCATAAATTTCTGTCAGTTTTTCATCATCATGCTCAAAATATTTTAACCATTGACACGCCACATCTACTTTCACATTTCCGCCCTTTTTTCGATGTTCTTCGACGGTATCCCTTCCTCCGCTAAAAGCATATCTGTTGATTTTCTTTTTTACCGTTTTTGCGTCGTCTGTCAATAATATCGCTTTGTCCGAATCCGAGCTACTTGATTTTCCCGCAGCTCCAGTCAGCGGAGACATAAACTTTGCGTGAATAATAGAGGGTTTTTTATGTCCGAGTTTTTCTATTACATCTCTGGATATTCTAAAATGCGGGTCCTGATCGATAGCCATTGGAATCAGGCAATATTTATTTTCGTTATTTAAAATGTTCGGCAAAAAACACGGAACAGTTTGCATCGCGGTATAAAAAATACTCCCAATATTATTTGAATCAGTAAAGCCGAACGCCGATTTTATTGTCGAAAAAGTTATTTTTTTCGCCACCTTAATTGCTTCGGGATACATAATTCCTGCATGTTTAGTGTCGATTAAAAAATGCGTTTTTTTTGGATTAAAATCCATTGCAACCACATCCTTCATATTATCTTTTGTCCATTCCTGAATTTCTTCATACGTCATATCTTTGTATAAAAATTTTTCGTCGTCGGTAAACTGAAACCATAATTCCACATCAAATTTATCTTGCAACCATTTTACAAAATTCCATATTGACCAGTGTCCTAAATGAATTGGACCACTCGGACCAGCTCCCGTATATAAAAAAAACTTTTCGCCCTTGTCATAAGCGTCGAGAACTTTCTCTAAATCTCGATGTGCAAAAAATATTTCTCGTCTTAAATATGGATGAACTTCACCCGTTATTTTTTCTATTCTATCCAAAAGTTTCTTATTGATTTTTTTGAGCCCAAATTCTGAAACAAGTTTCTCATAATTTACATCTCCTTTGACGTCATAAGGGTTAACCTCCATTTTTTCCATAATAGATTAGCTTCTGGAGATTTATAAAAGTGTTGATAATATTTATATACTAAACTTGCGTAAAAATAACATGAAAAAAATGAGATATACTTTCGTTTTAATGTTTATCTTAACGAGTTCATTCGTTTGGGCGGGTATCTCTATGTCAGAACCGGCAGACATTTATAATTTAGGAGATAAGCTATACATAGAACTGGACGGACTTCGAGGAGCAGAGATTGGAAATTTAAATATCGATTTAATTTGCGGAAATAGAACAATAAATTTAATAAAAATTAGAGCCAGAGATTTTTCACTTGACGAGGACCAAAGTTATTCTACAGACGTGATTTTAAATAGCGGGGATTTAGAAATTCTAAATTTAAATGACATCATTGGAGAATGCCAGGTGGTTTCATCACTTGGTGCGAGTGTTGCCTCGACCAAAACATTTACAATTTCCAATAATATCTTCGTAAGTGCCTCACTGGACAAAACTCTATATAATCCTGGTGAAGCCGTGACAGTCAACATTGAAGCAGTTAAAGCAAACGGCGACCTGTTAAACGGATTTATTGAAAGCTTTAATATAACTTCTTTTAATAAAGTAATTGAAAATGGTATTGCCAGCGAAATCTTTTCGATGCCAGAAACAAATGAGGCCGGAATTTATCACCTAAACATCCGCGCATACGACCTCGAACAAAATGAGGGTTCAGTCACAGTTTCCTTTGATCTTAATCAGGTTGCGTCGTCGATAATTATGAGTTTATCGAACACCGAAGTTATACCTGGCGAAAATTTTACAATTGGAGTTGAGGTGTTTGACCAGTCGGGAATCGAAATGGAAGGCACAGTTTTTGTGAAAATTATTTCACCAGAAAATGAGGAAACCGAATCAACCATTCAAGCGGGCGAGTTTAATACTTTTGGTTTCATTTCCAATTCAAGCATGGGAACATGGAAAGCAATTACTTCATTCAACGATGTAGTTGAGGGGAGGGAATTTGAAATGCTCGGAATCCAAAAAGTTGAGTTCGACATTGAAGATTCAGTTCTTAGCATAACAAACGTTGGAAATATTTTATACAATAAAACCATTAACGTTCAGATTGGAAATAAAACTATGGTGCTTGAATTGAAGATTGATGTCGGAGAAATCAGAAAGTTTAACATTGGAGCACCCAATGGCGAATATGAAGTTATGATTAATGATGGCGATAGTTCAATTAGCCAACAAGTTTTATTGACAGGAAATGCGGTTTCGATTAGCGATTTCAAGGAAGTCGGAATTTTTAAATCATATTCAATAGTCTGGATTTTTTTAATTATTGTTCTTGGAGGAACCGGATTTGTTTTTTTTATGAAATATCGAAAGACAAAAACAATTAAAGAAAACGGAATCATTAAGAGAATCATTAAGAGAATCAAAAGAACCAAAGACAAACTTCCTATAAGCTCTGCACGCCCCGAATTGCGAAATGCTGTAGCGAACGCCAAGGCTACAATTAAGTCGCACATGGCCGATAGTTTACATTTCACAGACAAATCTCCGGCAGTACAGGGACTCGACACGAAGAATTATAGTCACAAAGATAAAAGTATGGTAGATTTAACTGCAAAAACTACAGGGATTGCGGAATCGTCTTTGGTCTTGAAGGGGGAAAAATACATGTCGGCTATTCTTGCCCTAAATATTAAAAATTATGGTGATTTGGGTAAAGTTGCGAAAGAAACTTTACATAAAGCGGTTACAGAAGAACAAAAAAACAAGGGAGTTGTTGATTGGAGAGATGATTATATTTTTGTTGTATTTTCTCCAATTGTAACTAAAACCTACCACAATGAGATTTTAGCGACGAAAACAGGAATGACAATTTTAAATAGCCTAAATGTTCATAATAAGAAATTTAAAGATAAAATTGAATTTAATTTAGGAGTGCATGCCGGAGAATTAATTACAGCAAAAGTTGGCGGAAAATTAAAATATACCAGTATTGGAAATGCAGTTTCTTTGGCAAAAAGAATTTCAGATTCGGATAGCAAAAAACTAATTGTTTCAGATACGATTAGGAAAAAGTTGATTCGGGACTTGAAAGTTGACAAAGGAAAAGAGATTGGCGGGAATCAGGTTTACGAAGTTTTAAAAATAAAAGACAGAACTGCTAATGAAGCCAAGTTGAAAGATTTATTGAAAAGGATGAAGTAGGATTTAATTTGTAATATTTTCTGTTATCTTTTTGTTTAGATGATTTATTTGTTCTCCACATCTAATAATTCCTTCCTTGAATAATTGGACTTCTTTTTTTAATGCATCAATTTCCTTGTTGTGATATTCTATATTTTTCTTATGATGTTTATCTATCTGCTCGACGTGAAACTTTAATTTTTGTTCCTGCTCTTTTTTTTCATCAATATGCGGAATTTCTTTAATCTGTTGCTTATGTCCTTCAATCGATTTTTCGTGAAAATTTATCCATCCTTCATTATATCGAATTTCCTTTTCATTCATTTCCAACAACTGTTTTATTTCTAAAAGTTGCTGGGCATAGAAATCTTTACGATTGTGCTGTTGCTTACGTAACTCTTCAAAATACCTTTGTCTTTCAGACATATCTTTTCTGTCTTTCATAGCTTACCCCTTTTATTTAATCAGTTTTTCTATTACTTCCAATCCACTATCCCAAAATTCTTTCTTAAACATAAATAAATCTGCTCCTCTTTCTAATGCCTCATTTCTGTAATTATCCTTGCTGGCACAGATTATTGGAAGATTACTTCCTCTTTCTCTGACAACCTCAATCAAATCAAATCCTTCTTTTGTCTGCTCATTATCTGCTTTCGAAGAATCATAATCCAAATTAATATCAAACACGCCTGCACAATATTGCTCTAAATTATTCATAGCCATAGCACCTTCTATAAAATTTTTTCTCCAGTCTATATCATAATATTTTCCAAAAACTCCCAGAGTAATTTCAAAACACTTTCTAAAATCTTCAATATATAGTAGTTTGGGTTTCATTTCGTTTTCTTTATTATTTAAATTGAATTAAATTTCCTTTTTTTATATAATAATGAACGACACAAGATATTTAAACAATAGTATCCATGACTTTATATGCCCATTCTATTTCTTTTTGCAATTTTGTAGGATTTGCTTCGGGATGAGGAGGTAACAGAGCAATATCATATGCCCTATTAAGATCTTTTAAACTCACTCGCTCCCCCTTCTCTGCTAAAATTTTATCTAATCCTTCTGCTTTCTATGCCATATCCACAACATTTTCTCGAGTTCTTTTCATTTTATCTACAATTATGACAACTTGAACATTGTTTGCATACACGATATTTATTTCCGTTTCTCTCAGTATATGTTCTCATGATATCAAGTGGAAAAGTTGCTCTTTCTATTTTTTCGATTAAAGGTTTTTCATAGTTTCTATATGATTTTTCCATGAAATTATTAAAAATAAAAACTATTTAAATGTTATGGAGAATTGCCGAGAAGTAATTTTTAATTTTGAGAGAAATTAAATAGAGTATAATAATTCTTAAAAAATATTTACTATATATCCGAATATAATTATGCCTAAAATTCTTGGTATTATTCCGTAGGTAAAAAAATTCTTTTTCGAAAAATTCATTGCGCCTAGTAAAACTGGAAGGTAAGGTAGCGGTGAAATTGCGGCGAGTGGGACGACGACCTTTCCATATTTATTTGTCAGACCAGTTACCCTCGCGATTGATTTCTCTGAGACTAAAATATCAACTACATCAAACATATACTTTTTCCCAAGGATAAATCCGATAATTGAACCCAGCATAGAGCCGAGAACGGTTGCAAAAATCGCGTAATGGACATTTATACCTGCAATAATTCCCGTGCCCAATGCAATAACTGGAGAAATTAACTGAGGAACCAAATCCAACAAAATTGATATCACAAAAAGAGCCAAGACACCGTAATCATAAATTAAAGACGAGAATTCCTCATCTAAAAATGATAGATTTGTAAGACCATATATTATAAGAATCAACATGACCAACATTATAAATATATTTACAAATTTTATCGTTTTTTTAACTTTCCGTTTTTTATTCGTTTCCATTAAGTTGAGAGTGTGCTTTTATAATATTTAACTCAATATCCTGATTTTTCTTTAAAAATTTTCCAAAAAGAGTTTGAATCTTTTTATCTTGTTTTCTTTTTGCACCTTTAATATTTTTGAGCTTGGCATAAAGTTCTATTTCCCTGTCAGAAAGATAAAGAAGTGGATTATTAGTTTTTAGTTTTTTTTGAAATTTTCCCTCGAGAATATTTTTAAAAATATCCTCAGCCACCTGAGACAGATTATCTGATGAAAGATTTGGATTCGTAGAAGTTTCAACCTGAAATTTTGTTTGAAGAATTCTTTTCAAAACTTTGGTATTAAGGTTTTGAGATTTAACTAAAGTAATAGTTTTATTCTTTGGAAGCATTTGATATTTTCGAATTGTTCGGAAAACTTTTCGTTCAACATAATCCAAAAATTGAGACTTGTCTAATTCTCTTTGGTTTGTAAATGTCCACACAATTTTCATTTTAATATTCTTAATTTTGGATAAATTTTATTTAGAAAATCGAAAGTTTTTTTGGCATATTCTTCATCGAACTTTTTACCATAGTATAATATTCCATTTCTGAGATATCTTAATGAATCTGCAAATTGCACATCTGTTTCAGAAAGTCCAACTTCTCGCAAATATGATATTTCTGCTTCATGCGCACCACGTCCGGATGAATTAAGACCATTTTTTAACATAATCGCACGAGTTAACTCCATAATTATATCGTAACAAGTTTTTACTATGGTGCTTGAATTTTTTTCATTGATTCCAAAGGCATTAACCATTTCTTTTAGAAATTCGTAGGACTTTCCAGATTCGTTAATTAAAAAATTTGTTCTTGATAAATCTACTTTTTGGGTTTTTACTATTCTCACCTTAATAAAGTATTCAAAGTTTTTGACTATTCTCATAATTCAATACCTCCAGAAAGGAGAATTCCGTTACATAAATTTTCTTTTAAATTTTTATGAATATTAGTGAACGATGGATAAAAATTTAAAACAATTTTTCTAAATAGAGCTTTTTCAAATTTTTTCAAATTTATCTCTTTTTCCTGTCCGATAATAGCTATGTCAATATCAGATTTTGAAATGTCGTCTCCCCGAGAATAAGAACCAAATAAAATTATTGTTGAACCTAAAAATTTATCTTCGAGAAAATCAACCAATTCAGATTCATAGATTGTTCTTAAATTATCTACCTGTTTCATTTGAAAAATTTGCTGATTGTTTCTATTTAATTCAATAGAAAGTCTTCCTGAATCTTTAGTTACATTGATTAATTTATTTTTTTTTAATAATAGAAGTGATTTTGAAATTGCCGTTTGAGAAACATTTAGAGCAAGTGACAACTGTCTTGCATTAAAACTTTTTTCTGCTTCGCGAAATAGAAACCTCAAAATTTCCTGCTGAAGCGATGTAAACTTTAGTTTAATTATATCATTCATAGTTTATATATGTAAACTTTAGTTTATAAATCTGTCTATAATTTAAATTCCTCAAATCCCCTTCTCAAATCCCCGTTATCCCCGGTAGAATAAGCATTTTGAAGTTCTAAAGCTTTTTGGTGCCCTGTCTTTTTATTGAAATAAACTGCAGGCTTGCCGATGTCATCTTTGATGCGATTTAAAAATTTTGAGATTATTTTGGATTCTTTTGCATCCCGTGCAACTACAAACCACATATTGTCAATATAAAAGTGCCTGCCAATCATTGACAGGGGTAAGGTTTTTTCATTAATCAAATTTTTATTTAAAAGATATTTCAATCTAAAAGCTGACTCTTTCTCACAGAGTAAGCATCCGCCACCCGGAGTAGGATATTTAATTTTGTATTTTTCGGCTAACGCCATTTGTTTTTTTCTTCCTCTTCCTCTAATATCCAAAAGTTTATTTCTATCAACTAATCCCTTTTTTTCAAATGAAGTTTCTTTGAGTCGTTTTGCACAGAGCGGTCGTAAAATTTCAAAATCAAGTTCTTTATCAATGGTTTTTATTGCTGATGGTATTTGTGACATTGGTCTTTGACCGATAACTTCACCAGTCGCGATAATTTCAATATCATGTTTGTCCGCATACTCCTTTGCTTTTTTGAACATGAAAATTTTACAATCTTTACACGGATTAATTCCCGAGCCCGTTCCAAATTTAGGTTTTTTTAAAATTTTTAAATATTCAGATAATAAAGGTTCTTTTTTGACATCGATAGTTTTTATTTTAATTTCCTCTTTTTGATTAAAGCCGCAACCGCCACAACCGAATGGGAGAGCAAAGTAAAGAGCGGTAATTTGAAAACCTTGTTCTTGAAGTATACGTACGACTAGACGAGAATCAAGTCCACCCGAATATAAAACTAGTGCTTTTTTCATGGGATTAGAATGTAAGAGCACTTTTTAGGAGTTTGGGTTTTGGTTAGAAAGGTAAAGTTTTTACTCGTCCCTCGTTTTCAATCAAAAGTAATTCTGAATCCATAATTTCTTTGGAAAATTTATTATTAATATCCCTTAAGGTTTGTCTCAACTCTGCTTCTTTTTGATAGAAAGATTGAATTTGACAGTTATAATCAGATATACCAAAAAAGAGGGCATTTATATTTTTGTGATTTTTACAGAAACCTTTTATTTTATCTTTTAATTCTTCGTCTAAGTTTTTCAGTTTTAATCTTGAGAGTCCAAAATAGAAACCAAAATTTTCCATTCCGAGAAATAAACGAATTCCTAAAATTACTTTGTTTTTATAAAATTGTTTTAACTTATAAATAATTAGTTCACTTGACAGTCCTATTTCCGCTGAAAGATTAATTATTTTTTCTCTTCCGTTTTTCTCTATCGCCTTTAATAATTTTAAATCTTTTTTTGTTAGTTTAATTTTATTTTCAGAACTTACCACCCTATAAGATTGCTCTGCATTTAATTCTCCAAAAAACTTCAACGGATAGAACTGAATATCAGTTGCTATAGACAAAGAGTAATCTGCAATTTTGCTTTCGTGCTTTTTTATAAACTGATAAAATTTTTCTTCAAAATCTTTTTTGTTTTTGAAAATGAAATTTACGAATATATCATATTTTGATAAAATATCTCCAACAGATAAAACACTATCCATTTTTTCTAATTCTTTTCTAATTTGCTCTTTTCCGCTTTTGAGTTTTATCCAGACTATAATAACTTCGTGATAACCGAGCAAATCGTAGTTGAATATTGTCAGGTATTTTTTAATCAATCCCTGCCCTTCGTATTTTTTTATTCTATATTCAACCTGGTCTCGAGACATCTGACAGGCTTTTCCAATTTTCGTTAGCGGTTCCCGATAGTTATGATACAGATAAGAGATTAATCTTTTATCTTTTTTATCAAATTCCATATTATACTATTAGTCTTATTGTTTATAAATTTTACTGATATACTAAATTATATGGGAATTATTTTAGTTTTTTAGGAAGAATTGATAGGAATATTTAATAAGAATAATCACTTAAGAGTGTTAACTAAATAGTGGTAAGAAAAATGGAAAAACTTGAACAAGTAAAGATAAAGGATTTGTATGCAAGATTAGGAGGATTAGGTATAGACGCAGATGTATCCCAAAATGGGGATTTTACTTTAGAGGGAAAAGTTGTAGAGGTAAAGTTAAAGGAATTATCTATCACTAAATTTATAGAAATAATGTTAGAGGGAAAACCTGAGGGGGTGGATGCTTTTGTTGTAGGTGAACCCTATAAGAATGATGTAGCTCAAGGGCATTATGGACAAGGTTCAACAACCGAAAAATATTATCCAGTTTTATATTTAAAATTAAAAGAAGGAAGAAAAAATGACTAATAATTTAGAGAAGGAATTAAGAAAAGAAATATTGGAAATAAATGGAATAGGAAAAATAAAAGAATTTTTTATAAAATCAGTACTAACTATTGAAAAAATGCTTCCGGAAAATCAAGAGATATTCATTGATCACACTGTTGTTGGTTATAATGTGGTAGCAAGTACAATAGGAAAACAAGGAACAGCTTGGCCATGTGTGCCTATAGAACTTACATTCTATAACAAAAATCAATCTCTTTATGGTGGAGGGAAAAA
This sequence comes from archaeon, assembly GCA_030605415.1. Classification (GTDB taxonomy): domain Archaea; phylum Nanobdellota; class Nanobdellia; order Pacearchaeales; family GW2011-AR1; genus JAGVXH01. The sequence continues at coordinate 26,534 of JAUWIJ010000002.1, forward strand.
AATGAAATACAAAATAGAAGGGAATGTTTTACCTTATCCTACAATCTATAAAGGTTTTAATGCAGATGTGCCCTTAATAGCAATAGACGAATTGATGAAGGTCAAAGATAAAAAATTTCCTCTTTCAGAGATATATCTAAATAATCAAAATTTCAGAGAGTATAGCATTGGAGAGATAACTCAGGATTTATATGGAGCATTTTGTTATTGTAATAATATGATAGATGAATTTAAACAAAAGGGGATAGAAGAAAAGATGAGAAAAAATCTCAAGGGGTTTTTTGAAAATCCTGGGGTGTCAGACAATTTAAAAATTAAGGGAGAATGAAAATGACAAATAATTTAGAGAAGGAATTGAAAGAATTTAGAGCGTGGAAAAAAGGTTTAACTGATAAGCAACAAGAAGATTTAGATTCTGTAGTTAAGACAGTTAGTTTAACCCTTGATGATTATGTTTCAGAAATTGGAGGAGATAGAAATTATTGGTTTGAAATACCTGAATCTGAAGCAAAAAACAACTTACAACAATTAACATATGGAAAAAAGGTTAGAAGTTTCGCAAAAGAAACCAGATTTAGAGGTCAACCATGTAGTTCCATAATCTCATATATTCCAGTTAATAGAATGGATAAACAAAAAGCCATATTTTGTACTGAAGAAATTTCTATGGATATAATGACAAGAAGACCAAATATGCTTATTGCAAAATATATTTCAGATAACAGATTAATTATTGCCCAACATTATACTGGTAGAAAAATTATTAAAAAATTAATTGATGTATTTGAAGGAGAATTATTAAATGTAGTGAAAAAATATGAAAAATAAAATGAAAAAATATGATTTTATTGAACCATATAGTTGTATAGTTGATGATTCAGGCAGAGTACTAAGTAAATTTTTCGAAGAGGAACCTAAAACGAAAGAAGAATTATTAAGTATCAAAGCAGTTGATGAAATGTATGTAGTTGGCTCCATAAAATATAATGAATGCTTCGTGATTGACTCTAAAACATTTACTCCAAATATAGAAATTGGTAATTCATTAATTGTAGTAAATCGCTCAAAAAATATGATAGAAACTATTGCGCCTTGGCTAAAAGGAATAAGAAGTATAGACAATCACTTTGAATTTTGAAATTTATTAAAAAATGGTAAATAAAAATAAAGCTCTTTTGAAAAAATTTGAAGGATACGTAAAATCTCAAGCTAGGAGATATGCCGGGAACCCTTCTGAAATAGAAGATTTTGAACAGATTGGTCGTATTGCAATTTGGCAGAAATTAGAGAAAGAACCATCAGCGCATATTTCCCACGTTCTAAGTTCTTCAAAATATGCTATGATTAATTATATTAACAAGGGAAAAGCACAAAAAAGAAAACCAAGGGAAAAAATAATTTCAATTGATACTCTTTTTGAATCAAATAGGGGTGTTTCAGATAGGAATAAGGAAATAATTTTTGAAAAAGATTTAATTGTCTTCATGAAAGAATCATTAAGAGAAAAATTTGGGAAGAGATATTATGAAGGTATAAAGGAATTAGATTTTCCGAAGAAGACTATAAGAAGAATATTTCGTGCTGCTATTGAAGAAATAGCAGAGATAGGTATTGAAGATGTGCCGTCAAAAGTTACTTATAATTTTTTTAAAAAAATGAAACTTGATTGGCCACTATGGGTATTCTATGATAATAGTCCTGCTTCAGCAATAATGGATATATATAAAAATAAATTTGTTCCTTGGCAATTTCCAAGAGTTCCTGCAGGTTATTGGAAAGGAAAGGTTGGAACAAGGAGAACAAGACAAGCATTAGAATGGTTCTGTAAAAAGAAAAACATTAAATCGGAAAAGGACTGTAGAGAAATAAGGTGTGACGATTTTGGCGAAGAGGGGTTAAGAGGAATGTTGCATGCTAAATTTCAAAATAGTCCATACTTGGCTCTAAAAAGTGTTTTTCCGAATCTTAATTTAAAGGACAAAAAATATATTAAAAATTATTTTGATACACGCGAAAAGAAAATGATTGCAGTGACAGATTATTTAGTTGAAATTGGCATTGGAGATATTTCCGATATGACTCCAGAAGAACTTTATGATACGGATTTTAAAACAAAAATAAAAACTCCCGAACTTCGGAAAAAGTTTTCTGGTCTTATGAAACAATACAAGGGAAGTTCTTATTTACTTTTTAAGGACCTATTTCCTAATCAAATACTTCCTTGGTCAATATATAGTCCTTATGGCTGGAGGGGAAATTATCAAGAAGGAGCGAAAGATGCAGTAAAATGGCTTTTTGAAAAATATTTGCAGATACCAATTGAAGAAATTCCTTCATATGCAACTCTCGAATTTTTTAAAAAAATCGGTTTTTGGGGACTACTAACAAATAAAAAAATCGGTTTTAATTCTTCCCCTTATTTAGCAATTAATAATGCCTATCCCGGACTATTTGATAAAAAAGATTTTGATAGACATAGAAAAACAAGAAATATAGAATTTATTCTTAATGAATCGCGACGTAATATTAAAAAAAATTCAATAAAATAAATTCCCACTACTCCCGAACTCCCACCGCAACATCAAAGATGTTACTCCCCCTCCCCTACAAATACCAAACTCCAAATACCAAATCCCTAATACCTCACTTATGTTCCAAATCCCAAATCCCTCGCTCGTGCCCCCCTTCCCCTCGGCAGTCGGCAACCAGCAGCCCCCCCCCGCTCCGACTACCGAACTCCGACCAGCAAAGCGTCCGAACACCGACCCTCCGAACCCCGTCCCCTACCCTCAGTATCCCCCATACACTTCCAGCTCTTGAGAATATCCATTATGGGTAAAATCAAAGTTGAAGATGAAAAGGAACTCCGACATTGCCCGAACACCCAGACCAGCTTCCTTAACTATTTTGTATAAATACTTAGTAAAACAATATGGGCAAATGTTGGTTCTGTTTCTGCCACAAGATACACAGGCTTTTGATTTGCCGGAAATTCTGTTGTGTTGTCGCATAAATACGTTTAATCTATTTCTTATTTTTTGCTGTTCAGGAAATTTTTTAACCCATTGATGAAATGCCTCAGCGATGCAGTTTGGGCAAAGTGGGTGCTGGATATCTTTACCGCAGGATAGGCAGTCATTATTAATGCCCTCACAAATATTTTCTTTGGATTGGTTGGGGTATGCTATTTCCGTTTCAAGATTATATGTCTGTATAGCGACATTCATTTTCTGTTTCATATTGAAAAAAATTATGTCGCACGATTACCAGAACTTAATAAAGGCCAGCCCACACGCTAAAGAGGTATAAGAATTCAGGACGAACATCACTCTTTGCGTTTTCATAAATATAACAGATTATAGAATTATTTAAAGCTTTCGGAGACGGTGTTTACCTTGTGATAATTAATTTTTTAACAGCTTCGTAAAGTTTTTTTGCTTTTTTATCTTTTTCAAAATGTTCTCTAACTGGTTTAATTAATTTTTCCAGTTCCTCCACCACCCCTGACTTTAAATCCATAGGATGCAACTTCCCGTCGACATATGTCTTTCTTAATTCTTCATAATTTTTAAATTCGATATTTCCTCCGAATTTTTCTGGACGATTAATTGTCATAGATTTGATATTTCTAAATATTATGTATTTGCAATATTCCATGAGAGGATTTCCTTCTTCCTGACGTTCCGGACAAAAAGCTTTATTGATTTTTTTCTTGAGTTCTCCATATGTATCGTGCATATAAATACAACTTTTCGGATCCGACTTGGACATTTTAGAAGCTAATAATGTTTCTTCATCAGTTTCCTTTTTTTGCAATCCTTGCAATCCGAGTAAAATATGGTGATGCACCGTTATTGGTTTTTTCCATTTTAATTTGTTGGCGACATCTCTTGCGAGCATATTTGCTCTTCTTTGATCCATACCCAATTGACAAATATCTATTTTCATGTGAAAAATATCCGTTACCTGCATTGAAGGATAAAATAATTGCCCCATACTCAATTTTTCTCCCTGCTTTCTTCCCATAATTGTGGTTGCTCTTATATTTCTTTCAAGAGAGATTTCTTTTGCTATTCTAAGAGTTTTGTCCCAATAATCAATCCCATCCATTATATCCTTGGCCCATATTATTTCAACCTTATCCGTATCAATCCCACAGGCCTTCCATACTTCAATAAAGTATTCTCCTGCCAATCTTATATTTTTCATATCCCCGCCGAGTTTATTATTAATGAACGCAAAATAATCCGCAAGGAATAATTTAAATTTTATTCCAGCTTTTAACATGTTTTTTAAATTAGATGCTCTTAATAATCCAAAATGAATTGGGGCTATTCCTGAAGGTTCAAATCCGTCATACGCTACAGGGTGAGGATTATTTTTAAACAGTTCTCTCAATTCTTCTTCGGTTACAATTTCTTCGGCAAATTCTTTTATTAGCCTAATTTTTTCTTCAACATCCATAATTAATTCTAAGAAGGAAGTTATTTAAATGTTATTAGTTAACAAACTTTCCGAAGATATAAAAAAGGCCTCTTTTCTTTAAAAAAGAAAAGCTCCCTATAATTAAAAGAAACCATCCTAGTTCATTCTGAAAGATATAAAAACTCTTTATCCTTGAAATTTTATGGCTAAAGAAGTTTATGACTTAATCATCTTAGGAACTGGTCCAGCTGGAATGTCAGCGGCAATTTATAGCGGGCGATATGGAATGAAAACATTAATTATCGGAAATGTAATCGGCGGAACTGCGAACCTTGCAGGAGAAATCGAGAACTATCCCGGGTTTACCGGAAGCGGAACCGATTTAATGAAAAAATTTAATGAGCAGGCAAAATCATTCGGAGCAGAATTTGAGATGGGCAATATTGATAAAATTGAAAAAATCGAAGATGAGTTTTGTGTTACCGTCGGAGATAAAGAATTTTTCGGACATTCAATTATTAGTGGACTTGGATTAGAACGTCGAAAGCTGGGAATTCCAGGAGAGAAAAAACTTCTTGGAAAAGGAGTTTCGTATTGTGCGACCTGTGACGGGAATTTTTTCAGAGGGAAAACTGTGGCGGTGGTTGGTGGTTCTGATTCGGCGGCAAAAGCGGCCATCTATCTTGCAGACATTTGCGAGAAAGTCTACATCAGTTACAGAAAAGAAAGAATGCGATGCGAGCCAATCAATTTAAAGAAAATTGAAGCAACAAAAAATATTGAAATTATTTATAATAGTAAGCCAGTTGAAATTGTTGGTGATGCGAAAGTTACCAACTTAAAATTAGAATTACAGGACGAAGAGAAATCAATTAAGGTTGACGGGGTTTTTATTGAGGTTGGTTCTGTACCTATAACGAAAATTTTTGATGGACTCGGAGTTAAATTAGAAAATGATTATATTAAGGTTGATAAAGAAGGGCGGACTTCGGTTGAGGGTTTTTTTGCGGCTGGGGATGGAACGAACAATCCATTTAAGCAGGTAATAACAGCGACGGCAGACGGAGCATTGGCGGCAAGAACTGCTTATAATTATATTAAGGTTGGGGAGTAACTAACCTACATCCTTTCCAATCTCGCAATTCTTTTACTCAACGGAGGATGAGTTGCAAACCATTCTTTTTCTTTTGTCGGCTTAGCAAGAAATAAAGGTGCCACTGCTCCCGAGACTTTCATCGGAGCATTAGATTGAATTTTCTTCAATGCCCCAATCAATCCAGTAGGAGTTCGCATAAACTTTACAGCGGAAGAGTCGGCAGCGTATTCCCGTTTTCTCGATATTGCGAGTTGGACCAAAGCAACAATTATTGGGGCGGAAATTGCAATAACGATTCCTATTATCATTAAAATTACATTACTACTATTTTTATCATTTCCCCCTCCAGCTATCGAAGACCAAAATAAACTATGTAGAAAAACTTCGGATATTATTGCTATCATACCGACGAGAACTGCGGTCAAAGTCATAAAACGAATGTCATAATTTGCAATGTGTGAAAGTTCATGTGCGAGGACACCCTCAAGTTCCTGTTTGGAAAGTTTGTCCAACGTCCCAGTTGTTACACAGATTACGGCGTGTTGCGGATCCCGACCCGAAGCAAACGCATTGATTTGCTGGTTTTGCATAACATAAAGTTTTGGTTTTGGTAACCCCGAAGCCAGACACAACCCCTCCACGATATTATGATACTGCCTGTATTCCGTGCCTGTTGCTTTTTTCGCACCTACGGACGCTATCGCGAGGTCTGCCGATTTATAGTAACCACCGACTACATAAACTAATGAAAAAATTGTTCCAAAAATTAAGATTATAAAGAAAAGGTCGCCACCCATGATTGCTGCGATTGTGTAAACTAAAACGAGGAGGACTAATAGGACGGCTCCAACTAAAAAGAATGAGCTTATTTTATTTTTTCTGATTTCTTCGTGGAATGAAAGTCTTTGCATATTATTATATTGTAGTTTGAGTTTTTATTTGTTACCTATATACTACATTATATATATCCAAATATACTACATTACAATATATATATTAAAATTCAACCTTTGGAACTGCCTTCGCTGCTTCCGGAATTTTCAAATATTCCCGCTCTTTAAATCCATACATTGACGCGAACCATTTTCCCGGAACCATATTTGTCATAACATTATAGGACATTATCCCGTCATTATAATATTGCCTTGCATACGCCACTTTATCTTCTATCGCGGATAACTCTTGTTGTAATTGTAAAAAATTCGTATTCGCTTTTAAGTCTGGGTAGCCCTCCGCAATCGCGAAAATTGATTTAAGCGCTTCCTGCATCTGATTTCCTGCTTCCATTTTTTTCTCGACGCTCGTTGCCGACATCAACGCCTTTCTCGCATCCGTCACCTCTTTGAACACTTTCTTTTCGTGCTTCATATAACCCTTCACCGCAGACAATAAGTTAGGTATTAAATCTGAACGTTTCTTAAGCTGGACGCTGATTTGCGCAAGAGAGTTGTCAATTTGATGTGACAATCGAACAAAACGATTATAGTAAATAAAAAATATTGCGACAGCAACTACGATTATTGCAATTACGACCCAAATCAGTGCGGTTACCATACTTACTCGAATTTAATTAAGTTTATAAATCCGACGGAACCAAGGTTCCCTATAGGTAGCCTCCTTCGAGATAGTTTTATATACGTTGTTGAATTGTTTTAAACATGGTTAATCGCAATATCATAATCGGCATCAGTATCTTAATTATTATAATCCTGGGATTTACGTTTTTCTCCAATATGACAGGAAGCGTAATCACGGGCTCAGTAATTATTAACGAAAAAGTCGAAAATGAATATTTCAAAATTAATGATTCCAATAACCAATCAGAGGAGGGTGATTTAAATGACACACAAAATATCAGTGGACAAAAATAAGTGTATCGGATGTGGAGCTTGTTTCGCAACTTGTCCAAATTCTTTTAAAATGAAAAATGGGAAGGCATTTGTAACGAAAGCCAAAGTTGAAAAGCTAACATGCGAAAAAGAAGCTGAAACCGGATGCCCAGTTAGTGCAATTAAGGTTAATTAGGGAAGTCTATTTCTTTAATAAGATTTATAAACCAAAGTTAACTATCGTTAACATGTATTCATTACCTCAGGAAATCGAAGTTTGGTATATTATCCCAGCAGTTCGAAAGGAATTAGCGAAGCTGTTGACTGGGAAGTATGAATTGAGTTACGAGAAAGCAGGAATGATTCTGGGGATTAGTAAAGCGGCGGTTTCACAATATCTATCCAACAAGAGAGCAAATAAGATTAAATTAAATTCAGACACAAAAAAAGAAATTGGTCTGTCGGCTAAAGTAATTGTTAAGAATCCTAAGTTGGCAGTGAGTGAGATTCAGAGAATTTTGAAATTCATGAAAGACAACAAATGTTCATGCAATGTTTGTAAAAAATATAACAAAGAGGTTCTCGGCTATTGTAATTGTGAGCCAAGTTATTAATGAAAATTTATTTAGACAATGCAGCTACGACGAAAGTTTATCCGGAGGTCGCAAAAAAAGTTCAAGAACTTTTTGTTGATAAATACGGGAACGCTTCAAGTTTGCATTCGATTGGAACCGAGGTCAGAAAAAAAATAGATGAAGCTCGTGGAAAAATTGCTAGGTTTATTGGGGCAGAAATATCTGAGATAATTTTTACTTCGGGGGGAACTGAATCTAATAATTTGGCGTTGAGGGGTTTAGCTAAGGCAAATCCTGACAAAAAACATATTATAACTTCGGTGATTGAACATCCGTCAATTTTAGAAACTTGTAAAGATTTGGAAAAGTCGGGATATAAAATTGATTACATCGGAGTTAATTCAGAAGGGATTATTGACGTTGGAGAAATTGAAAAATTAATTTCTGAAAATACTTTGGTTGTTTCGATAATGCATGTTAATAATGAAATTGGGACTATTCAGCCAGTTGAAAAAATTGGAAAGGTTTGCAAAAAAGCAGAAGTTTATTTTCACACCGACGCTGTTCAGGGGTTTAAGAAAATAGATTTAGATATAAAGGACATTAATTTGTTTTCCGTTTCAGGACATAAGATTCATGCACCCAAAGGAATTGGATTTTTATATATTAAGAAGGGAACAAATATTTCTGCAATTATAACTGGAGGTGGACAGGAAAATAAGCTTCGTAGCGGAACTGAAAATGTGCCTGGGATTGTTGGATTAGCCACAGCCTTGGATGTTGACAATAAAAATAATGAGATAAAAAAAAGTAGAGACAAAATCATCGAAGGACTCTTGAAAATTCATGGAACCAAGATTAATGGCTCGATGAACAATCGTATTTATCATAATATTAATGTGTCGTTTTATGGGATTGAGGGCGAGAGTTTAATGTTAATGTTAGACAAGGATGGCATTTGTGTTTCAACTGGCTCAGCCTGTGCCTCCGCAAAATTAAAAGAAAGTTATGTTTTGAAAGCGATTGGTGTCGAGGATTTGTATATTCATGGAAGTTTGAGATTAACATTAGGAGATGATGTTGTTGGAAATGAGGATTATGTTATAAATAAAATTAAAAAAAATGTTGAAAAGTTAAGAGAGATTAGTCCGTTTAAATTCGAAAAAATAGCAAGGAAGTGAAGAATGGAAAAGAAAAATAAAATTACTAAAAATATGACTTTTGCTGAATTGATAAAAACAAATAAAAATGCGGCTGAGAAATTGGCTGACCGAGGTTTGTTTTGTGGCGGTTGTCCGATGGCACAATTTGAGACGATTGAGAATGGGGCAAAAGCACACGGTGTTGATGTTGATGAGCTTGTCAAGGAGTTGAATGATGAGAAGTAATATAGACTACAATAAAAAAGTGTTGGAACATTTTGAAAATCCGAGGAACATGGGGGAGATGAAAAATCCTGATGCTGAAGCGACGGTCGGGAATCCGCGATGCGGGGATGTTTTGAAAATTATGTTAAAAATTAGGGATGATAAAATTAAAGATATAAAATTCCAGACGATGGGATGTGTCGCAGCAATTGCTACGAGTTCTATGGCGACGAAGATAGTAAAAGGAAAAACCATAAACGAGGCGAAAAAGATTACAAATGTCGACGTTGCAAAGGCATTGGGCGAGTTACCCCCAATAAAAATACACTGTTCTAATTTGGCCGCGGATGCTTTGAGAAAAGCGATTGAGAATTGGAAAAAGTTTGATTAAAAACTATAAAAAATAATGAATCTCCCAAGCTCCCTATAACAAAGGAGACTCATTGAATATGATTAAATTAAAAATAATAATATTAAAAAGATTTATTTCTTCTTTTTCTTTTTGACGACTTTCTTAGCAACTTTCTTCTTAGCAACCTTCTTTTTCTTCTTGCCACCTCGTGCCATCTTAGCTTCGCAAACGTTTCCCTTTCCGTCTACATAATATAGAAATCCAGATTTTCGTTCAACAACATTTTTAGCAATAATTTTTCCCATTTTTAACCTCCTTTTTACCTCTTTTATAAACTATAATTGTTCCAATTTACTTTTCTATTTAAATGTTTCTATTGTCGCCAAAATTGTTTGTCGACGATAATTTGTTATTTTTAAGTGATGCAGGAATCTCCAATAAAAACCTTCCTTTGCCCGAAATACTTAATTTCCAGTTATTCACGTCGGTAATTTTGGTTGCGCGCATCTTTTCATCGAGCCAGATTGCCCTGAACGGTTTACAAAAAAAAGAATGAATTTGGATAATTTTATTTTTATTGAAAATAAAAAGGAGTGGTAAAGAATTTTTTTTAAACATTAGCCCTGAAAATTTTTTTAAGAGAGTGTCACAAATTTCTACCTTAATCTGTTTCTTTTTGCCCTCAATAAAATAAGTTATTGTTTTTAGAACCATTTCGTTTCTGAAGATTTTTTTAGATTACAATAATGATTATATATTTTATCTACCGACGCTGTGTGAACCTTGTTATGGTGAATGAATCCTCCGCCGAAAGATTTTGGGATGTGCATGAGTTCGTGGATGATAACTTTTAATTGTTCGTCAACGGAAAGTCTGTCAAATTTCTCTGAAATAACTTCAATAAGATAAAACCCTTTCCTGCGACCCATACCAATTTGCATCGCTTTGCCAAGAGCGTGACATCTTGCAATTGTCCGTCGAGCTTTAGATCCAGTACTTCTGAGAAATGCTACATGCTCAAGAAGCACATGATTCCAAGCAAGTTTATTAACAACCTCTTTGGCGATTTGTTGAATGTCAGGAGCCTGATGATATTTAATTGCCATCTCTTACCTCTATTAGTTTTCTTTTAGATGTAAAGCCACTTATAATCTTTACCTCTTTGGAAAAATGTTTTTTCAGAAACTTGACCAGTTCCCCGTTAGCCCTATTATCTTTAGGATGACTTTTCAAAAAAACTTTAGATATGCTACCGTCGATAGATTGCTGTATTTCTTGTCTTCCGGGATTCGGCTGGCACTCAAGAGTGTACCTCCTGCCCATGTGGCATCTGCTAATGCAGACAGAGTCGGCAACTTTTATATTTAATCTCATAAGTATAAAAGTTGGTTTGAGATTATAAATATTTAGTTAGCGAGAAGAAGTTCCTCGAGAAGAGCCATTCTAATATAAAGACCATTTTCTGCCTGACGAAAATAAGCAACTCGCGAGTCGTTTTGCTCTTTATCAATGGATATGTCAATTTCTTCGACGTGAGGTAATGGATGCATAATTATAGCACCTTTAGAAATAAATTCCAAATTTGCGTCATTTATAACAAACTTTCCTTTAGCCTCTTCATAATCTTCTTGACTTATTCTTTCTTTCTGAATTCGAGTCATATATACCACGTCGACAGCTGGTAGCACCTTTTCCAAATCATCCTCTTCGGAAAATTCAATATTATGTTTTTCTAGATAGTCCTTAATTTCTTGACTTATTTTGAGATTTACAGGAGATACAAACACGATTTTGACTCCCGAAAATTTTCCCAAAAGATAACACAAGGAGCGGACTGTTCTGCCCGAAGCAAGATCGCCAACCATTGCAATTTTTATATTATCAAGCTTCCCGATTTCTCTGTAAATTGTATATGTATCTAAAAGAGCCTGAGTTGGATGCTGACCTTTGCCGTCACCACCATTTATAATTGGCACATCGCTCACCTCTGACGCCTTTTCTACGGAACCTTCTTTATTATGCCGCATAACAATAGCGTCGGAATATGTCGCGATGACCCTAATTGTATCCGCCAAAGATTCTCCCTTTGAAGCAGACGAAAACTCTCGGGCATTCTCAGTTCCCATAATCTGTCCACCCATTTTTAACATTGCCGATTCAAAACTTAATCGAGTTCGCGTGCTCGGCTCATAAAATAAAGTTGTCAAAACTTTCCCATTCAAAGAATCACTCGGAGATATTCGAAGTTCGTCGGCTCGATTAAAAAGATTAAATAAATGTTCTTTTGTAAATTGTTGCGATTTAATTAAATGTTTTGTCATTCTAATGTTTGAGAATTATCAGTTTATAAATTTTATCCAGTCATAATTTCAATTCCATCTCGATGTTTAAGTGGGTGGTTTTTACCGACGGGCTGTTTTGTTCGAACATCAATTGCTTTTATGAATTTATCTCCGATGTCTGTATGAAGCGAGTAAGCGAAATCAAGTGCGGTTGAACCTCCCGGAAGTAAAAAACAATCAGGAAGAACATTTCCCTTGCTGTCTGCAAGTTTTGAACCAGCTGGAAAGATTGCGATATAATTTAAAAGTTCAAATACGGATTTATCAAGAATATTCTGAACTCCAGTTGAACCAAATTCATCTAAGACGTTTTCCTTAATTGAATTCAATGCTATTTTTTGTTTTTCATTCACTTTATCTTCGTTGATTGTGAAAGACGAGTCGCCTTGAACATATTCAATCATTCCCGCATTCGCAGCTTGTCTGAGCGATAATTCAGCGTCGGCAGAACATGGAATTATCTCAATGTTAGGAAATTCAGTTTTCAGTTTTTCAAGATTTTCTTTCGCGCCCGACTTATCAATTTTATTCGCAGCGATTAACATTGGTTTTGTTGAGTGCCTCAATGTTTCTGTAAAATTTGATAAATCCTGTTCGGACCAAGACGTTGGAGATTCTGAATTGAGTTTTAATTTTGATAAGACAGATTTTACATCTTCTTCGCTAACTCGTAAGCCCGAAAACTGTTTTGCAACCGAAGCTGAGAAATTTTGTTTTGTTGTTTGGATTGTTCTGGATAATTTATCCCAAACTTTTTCAAAAATTGCCCTATACCATTTATTAAGTTCATTCTCCAACATTCTTACATCTTCGACCGGATTACCCTCGCCATCTTTACCTTCGCTATCAGTTGTTCCAGACACATCGACGACTTGGATAAACATATCCGCTTGTCTTAACGAATCTAAAAATTGATTACCTAATCCCTTTCCTTCCGAAGCACCCTTTACCAATCCTGCGACGTCCATCAATTCTACGGGGACAAATCGTATTTCGCCCGTGCAGAATCCGGTTCGCGGGTTACACTTTACATTAAGTTCTTTACAAAGAGCATCAACCCGAACATAACCAATTCCGTGATTCGGCTCAATAGTTGCAAAAGGATATGATGCTATAAGAACATCCGATAGCGTCGCTGCCTTAAAGAATGTCGATTTTCCACATGACGGTTTTCCTACTAATCCTAATAACATAAATCTAAGGCGATAAGAAGGTTTTTATATCTTTTTTTGTGAATAGTTTTGTGAGCCTGTAGCTCAGTCTTATAGTTTTTGTCGCAGACTTAAAGTTTAAATAGTCTTATTTCGTCTATATTTGATGGATGAAAAGATGATTGAGTTCGACCCGAATAAAAACCCAACTCAAAACGCATATAAGAAATTAAGTAAAAAGGATAGGGGGATTATGGATGAGTTTGAGAAATATTGTTTAATATCCGCCAACACTTCACGATCTAAAAAAATAAAGTCAAATGCTATAAGGTTTTTGTCGATGACTAAAAAAGATATAAGCAAGATTAATTTAGAAGATTTGAGAAATTTTTTAAGAATATTAAAACAGAGTGATTTTTCAGATTACTATAAAAATGATGTCAAAGGATTTATTCAGAGATTCTTAAAATGGAAATTTGAGGATTGGTCAAAAAGATTTAATGCCTTTGATGATATAAAATATAATTCAGACGCACAACGACAGAAGAAAATAAAACCCGAAGATATTTTAACGATTGAGGACGTGAGCAAATTAATAAAACAAGAACCCTCTATTTTTTGGAAATGTTTTATAGTCTGTCAATATCAATGTTCCCTAAGAACTTTAGAGGTTAGAAGTTTGCGTTGGGATATGCTCGATACAGAAGACCCCGAAGTTTATTTTTTAACTATCAAATCTAAGAAAAATAAAAACGGAGCTGAAAAAGAAAGAATATCTCCCCCGTTATCTTCGGAGTATATTTATTTTTTAAATGAACTAAAGAAAGAGCAGGAAGAAAATAAAATTAAAAGTCCGTTCATCTTCCCATCTAAAACAAGTCCAAATATCTATATAAGTTCGGGGACGGTGTCTAAGTGGTTTAACAGATTAACAAAAAGAGTTTTAGGTAAGCCAGTAAAAAACTATTTGCTGAGACATTCTTTTGGAGAACATCTCCACCAGTTAGTTAGAAAAAAACAACTATCAAAAGAAAACGCAATTTTAATGATGGGTCATTCTGAAAAAATGTTTGATAAAACATATTCCCATACGGACAAAGCAGAGTTTAAGAAACTTCTAAAAAAACAAGTTCTTTCAGTTGATTACATCGCCCCCGAGAAAAAACACAAATTAGAATTAGAAATTGAGGAGTTGAAGAAAAATAGTATTTCTAAAGAAGATGTTTTAAAAATAGTTCAACAGGCACTAAAGAGAACGGCGAAAGGAATTAAGAATTAGATTTTTTCTTTTTTTAGTTTATTGAGTTGTGAACGGATAATTGGATTAAGAAAATAATAACCCTTAATCTTCTTATTTTTTGAAGGTTCTTCTCTTTTTAGAATAATTCCCATCGTTATTAAATCCTGTATGGTTTTATCAATTCTTCTAAAACTGGGAAACTTAAATTCTGATTTTAAAATATCCATTCTTTGTTTAATATCTACTTTTTCACAAACTTTTTGATGAATATTTTGAGGGATAGGATAAAAACCATCAAAAGGAAAAGAACGTTCATCTCTAAAATGTCCAGAGATTTTAACCATATGTGAATTATAAATTAGGGCGGATACAATATCTTTTATCACCATCGCTCGAGCTTCCTGATACAAAACAGCGACGATTTTTTGTTCTAAATCAATTAATCCCGTAAGCCAACTAAACACAAAATCAGGGTCTAATTTTTCTAATGATTTTAATTTTTCTAATGATTGTTCTTTAATATCGAAAACACTTTTATTATTCATAAGATAAGGGGACGAAACAGCTTTATAAATTGTTGGTAATAAATGATACTATATGCAAACATTTAAATAGACAGATAATAAGTAACTATATGCAAACAAACGCAATTAATCGAATAGAAATAAAAAAAGTTTTACTTAGGAAATATGATAAATTAAAGTTTGTTGTAATTCCAAAAAAATCTTCTATTAAAGCAGGGGATTATGTTAAGATTGAAAAAATACCAGAGGTAAAGAATGCAAATAAATAATCTACAAGACTTTCAAAATAGATTTTTAGAGAACTTAAAAATAGAGTTAGAAGAATACAAGAGAACGGAAATACAAATCAGCGAGGGTAAAAATGGAAAATAACGAGGAAAGACTAAAAATTTTAGAAAATGAGCAGATTCAGATGATAAATTTAATTAAGATTTTATCTGAAGAAGTCAAGAAACCAAAAATAAATCCGATGGTTGCAATGAGGACAGGTTTAGCAAATGATGAAATAAGCTGGACTATCACCTCATCGAGTTCAGGAGATAAAGAGGAGTTGTTAAAGATTGTTGAGATGTTAAAGGAAGTTGAGAGGGAAGAAGAATTAAGCAAGAAGAAATGGCAAAATAAAAATAAGGAAATTCTGAAAGGTCGTGATGAGATGAATAATAAATCGGAGAAAAAATCTAAGTAATTAGATTAATGAAAAATGGAAAGAGATGAGTTTAGTTTGGTTGGGAAGAAGTGTAAAATTCTTTTTGAAGATAATGGTAGGGTGTTGCCACGAATTGCGACAATAAAAGGAGAGACAGGTAATTTTTTAATTTTTGAGAATGAATATGGAATCGAATGTTTTCCGATTCATAAAATTGTTCGAGTGGAGGTTTGCCGATAATGGCAGTTGATAATAAAAGAAAACTCGAGGCGAATTGGTTTGGAAACCAAAGTGCTTTAGGGGAATTAAAAATCGCCGACTTCTCAAGAAAGTCTTATGATTATTTTAGACAAACGGATATGTTTAAGAAAGAAAATGAGGAAGATAGGATTTCGTGGGAAACGTGGGAAAGGTATTGGACAGACGAAAAGATTTTTTCTATATTAGGAAAATTAAATGAGAGTTATGTTGGCGTTGATGGTGCGGTTTACATAAACCCAAACTACGAACCGATAAAAAAAGAAGAAGATAAAAAAACAGTATTTGATATTTTCACAATCGAAGGACAGGTAAAACAATTTTATGAAATTCAACCTTTCTTTTATGACAAAACAAAATTATTTCATAGATGGGATATTGAAAACAAAAAATGGGAATTGTGCGATATTGAAGATATGCTTAATGGAATACGAAAAGAAGTTCCTGGTACAAATACAATCAACTCTAAAAATAAAGCGGAGATAACAAATGGCCTAAAACAAATCGGGAGAGAAAAGAAACCTGATCCTCTCCCCGTTAGTTGCATACAATTTAAAGATAAGATTGTAAACGCAAAAACAGGAGAGGAGTTTGAGGCTACGCCTAAATGGTTTACGACAAACCCTATCCCCTGGAAATTAGGAGATAGCACGGAAACCCCAACTATAGACAATTTACTAAAAGAGTGGGTTGTTGATAATGTTACTCAAGATGAAACATATGTAAAAACAATGAAAGAGATAATCGCCCACTCAACAACTTCTCACCAATTTCTTCAAAGAATAATTGCTTTATGTGGTGGGGGGATGAATGGGAAGGGAACGTTTATCAAATTAATTGATAAATTTATTGGGAAAGAAAATAGTTGTGTAAGTGATTTAAGAATATTGGCAGATAATCGTTTTGAGACTTCTTCTTTGTATAAAAAATTAGTTTGTATGATGGGAGAAGTAAACGCCGAAGATTTGAAAAGCACCAACACAATTAAAAAATTATCCGGCGAGGATGATATGAGATACGAGTTTAAAGGGAAGGGCTCATTTACAGAAGAATCCCCAACTACGTGCATAATTGCAACTAATTCACTTCCAACAACTCCCGATAAATCAGTCGGATTTTATCGCCGTTGGCTTACAATAGATTTCCCTCATCAATTTGAATTAAAAGAAGGATTGATTGATAGTATTCCTGGCGTTGAATTTGAAAATTTAGGAAAATGTATATTGGAATTATTAAAGGAATTATATAAAACAAACAAATTCACAAACGAAGGAAGTATAGAAGAACGTCGGGATAGATATGAGGAGAGGTCAAATCCAATTTTGAAATTTATTGAAGAATATTGTGAGGAAGAATGCGGGAAAGTAGAATTAAAAGATTTTTCAAATGCCTTTAATGATTATCTTCGTGCTAAACATTTAAGGGTAGTCTCGCCAAAAGGAGTTGGAACATTGCTTAAAACAGAAGGTTTCGAGATTAGCGCGAGAACAGTTTATAGGGATAATAGGCAAACTTCGGCTCGTTGTGTGATAAATTTACGCCTAAAAACTACTTTAACTACGCAAACTACAAATTCTATACTTTGATTTTCCCCTTAGAGATTTGAGTTGAGAAAATAGTAGTTTGGGTAGTTTCCGTAGTTATTGGATTTTTAATAAACCGAATAACTCCCTCATTCAAGAGATATATTTAAATAGTTCCTTCACTTTTGAGGAGAGTTCTCGCTCGTTCCTCACGAGCCTCATCCTCAAAAGCTAATCCCCTTAAACATTCTCTTGAATGAAGGGGACACATCACCTCAATATAGATTTAATTAATAGATTTCAGCCATCCTAATCAACTTTATCTTACTAAATGCCAATACATACCTCACGATGTCGCCCCCGCTCCTCGTTCGGTCTGCCCCTTCCTCCCCCGTGCGTGCCTGCCTTCTTCCACAGGAAATAGCGATTTCCTCTGGAATGTATTTTTAGGGAGTGGTTGGGAAATCAATCATTTCAATTACAGGTTAGAGAGAAGACAAACCTATAATTCAAACTCAATCCAATGTTTAGGCACAAACTTAATTAACAGGAAACTAATTAAGATTGACAAGCGAGGGATTAGGGACTTATGGCGTATTGTTTAGGAATTCGCATAACAAACATTATGCGACGTTCATTTCATTCACTAACTTTTGACAGGAAATCAAAAGAAACAATACTTTAATCGGATAAGGAAGACCGACATCATCCCCCACTCACTTCGCCAATCCCTCCGTTCGTATGATGTCTTTCGCACAAATCGATTTGTGCAAACTTCCTCTCTCTCCCATTTTCTACCTTATACATTTGCTATTTTATTTTTATAATGAGTTGGGGAACTTCCATCATCACTTCTGCTGATGGAGTGGGTTGGCGTGGGACGGGGGAAAACATCCACGCCCCCAACTCTCCCCCTCTCCCCTCGCTTCGCTCGGGGGCTTCGCCCCCACTCCCCCGCTCACTTCGTTCGCCCCTGGGGGATTTAGTAATAAGAAACGATATTAAAGGCGTGTTGATGTCGTCGGTATAAGAGGGTTATAGTCGTTATTAGAGGGTGTGGTGTCGTGTGTAGTATGTTGTTTGTTGTTATCTTAGCGATTGTTGGTTGGTTGTTCTTATTGTTAACCATAACCCCGCACACAATTTTTTAATATATATATCAATATAGCGGTTTTGAATGCCTGTTTTATATATGTCCTGGACTTCGGACAAGAAAATTTTAAAAATATTATAGAAAAATATAAATAGAAGTTTCAATTAATAGAAAGGTAAGGGCAAAACCAAACTCCCCCCAATTTAGTAAGGGGGAGATTTGATTTCCAGGATTCACAAACCGAATAACTATGGCAAATAAACAATTTTATATTTTTCTTGGAATGGTCTTAGTTCTCTCAAGTGTTCTCGGAGTGTTAATTGGGTTTTTAATTATAAGATTTATGGGATAATTTTATGACAAATAAATTTATAAGTCGGTCAAACTATAATTCATTACCAGATAAAAACTGATTGGATTTGAAAGAAAACATTCTTTTAAGTCTTGGACAAATTTATTGAGCCTGTAGCTCAGCCTGGTCAGAGCGCTAGTCTTATAAGTCTGCAGTCCTTCGGGGTTGTAATTGCTTTCGTCTAAGAAAGCTAGAGGCCCGGGGTTCAAATCCCCGCAGGCTCATTTGAACACCGGGCAGTCCGGGGCGAGCAAAACACTTTGAGAAAAAACAAAATTACTGAAAATAAAAAACTAAAATTGTCTACCTATCCCTAAGAAAGAACGCGCGGTTTTATCAAAAACAAAACAGATAGTCGGCTTCGCTGAAATTTATTTATTGGGTACTTTTATTCTTTAAAATTCATCCCTAACAATTTTAAAATTAAGAAAGAGAGAAATCCTAAAATAAAAGACCAAATTAGGGCTAAGAATAACGAACCAAAAAATACTTTCCAAAATTCGTTTGTCGGTGTTAATAAATCTTCAAAAGTATAGGAAAATATCCAAGCTAAAATCCCTCCTAAAAATCCAATCATCAATATCTTATAATAATTAGAAAATTCTTTAAATAATTCGGTTAATTTCATTTTTTCTTATTTTGTTTTACTCCCCAATAAATCATAAATCCAATAAACACGATAAAATAATATGTTAAAATTAAAATTGGCAAAAATAAAAGAAATTCTGAAATAACAAAATCATTATAAACATCTGGATTAAACAAGGTTAAAATTAATGCAAGAGAAAGCGAAAGGATATGAAAATATTTATTTCTTAAAATCCATATACGAAATCTTTTAGTTTCTTTGATAAAGATTTTTGTAATAAGCCAAAAAAAGAAAGCAAATCCTATAATTGCTACGAGAACATCAATTATAAAATTCCATTCCATAATTTTATTGAAGAACACAGCTTTATTAATTTATCGTAAAAGTACCCCACCTTTTTTAAAAAAAAGAAACAAAAAAGCGCGCTCAAACCCAACAACAATTTTAAAGACAATTTTCAGTAATTTCGTTTGACACTCTAATCTGAAATCAAAATTGTTGTATAACATCGCTGATTAAACAAAATTGCTGAAAATAAAAAACTAAAATTGTCTATCTATCCCCAAACAGATAATCGGCTTCGCCGAAATAAATATAAACAAAAATTGTTCACTGTTTATGATGAAATTTAATAAAAATATTGATAAAGTAATTATAAGGTATAATAAAAATATTGATAAAGTAAATAGGTTAGAAAAGAAAAAAGCACTACTTTTAAAAAAATTGTTAGCTAAATTAAAAATTGATAAAAATCTTAGTTATTCTTTAGATGGAGGAATAAGTAAGTTGGATAAGATTAAGAAAAAAGAATTGGATGAAGAAGATATACAGCTACTTTTAGAAAACGAGTATAACTTTGCAACTGGAGAAACAATCCCAAATTTCTTTACTAAATTGCAAATTTTTTCTATTTCTAAAGAAAACATAGCTTCTATTTCTTTTGATGATAAGTTAAAACCCCACTTATATTTTCACGGCAATTTTGCAGTTCTTCCGTCACATCTAGAAATGAGAAAAGATATTGATTTTATGAATACTTGGAAAAATAAAAAAATAAAAAAATTGGAAAAACAAAATACTTGTCCAAAATGTGAGGAGTATTTTGATAAAAACAAAAGAGATAAAGTTCCCACGCTTCATCATACTAAAACTGAAGAAAAACAAGAAAATTTCAGTAAAATTATTGATAGACTAAAGAAAGATTTTCTAAATGGTAAAAAAACCATTTCAGATGTTCATAAAACAGCCAGTATAGAAAAAGAGAGATATATAGATTGTTATAAAAGTTTGAGTGATACAGAATTAATTTGCCTTGATTGTCATAGTAAAAAAGAGCACCCTGAATATATAATCAGAAGTATATATAATAAATATTGTCGCAAAATAAACGGAGCAAAGGAAGGCGGAAATTCAGAATTAGTCAAAAAATTAAAAGAAGATTACTATTTTGAAATGGAAAAGCATGGTTTATTTAATGATGAAAATAATAAATGGATTGAACTATTATCTAATGAGTTATAAAAATTAATCTGTCAAAATAGAAACCCCCTCCCATTTTCTTTTTAGAAAAAAGAAACAAAAAGCGGGAGGGCAATCTCGCTAATTTAATGGTCGTCGTAACCATCCCCCTCCCTCTCCCTGAAAGAAAAATTAAAACTCTGCGTCGCTAACGCTCCTTGCCACATCTTGCAGGCTCTCGCTCCATTTCATTACGCTCGGGAAAATGAACAGCAATTAAAAAGAAAGTTCCCCGCAGGCTCATACAAATTTTAATAAATATAAATTACTTCTTACAAATAGAAACCGAATAAAAACCATCTTCTGAAATCTTCATATTCACCTCGTCAAAGTACATATTCAGAATTTCGATAAGGTCCTTTTTCTCATATTTATAAGATAATAAAACCAGAAGCCTATCTCCTTTTTTAAATTCAATTTTTCCCCCGTACAACTCTACAATTCTATCAACTTCAATATTGTAATAAACTTCAATTCTGGATTCTACTAACTCAATATTCATTTTGAGTTCTTCTTCCTTAAATCCAAGACCCATTGGAATATTTATCAACAGCTTCTTTAATGTGGTTGATTCCCTGTATAATTCAAGCATCTTTTGAGATTCATGATTCCAAATACTATTTCCCAAAATTAATAAATCTCCTTCTTTCATGGCCCTTCGGATATTGTATAAAATTTCATGGATATCTAAATTTTCTATTGTATTGCCGAGAAGCAAAAAAATATTTTTTTGATATTCCTTGTAACGAATAGACTTCGAAATATTTTCGATATTGTCAAAATCAGAAATTATCCATTGCATTTTTATAACCTCTTCCGGATTTTCTTTTCTGACCGTATTAATAGCTACCTCTACTAAATCACTGTTAATATCTACAGGACAGTATCTAATTTTGAAATCTTTTAATTGTTGAATAATAGTTGACGCTTTTTTCCCGCTTCCACATCCAAGATCAACAATATTTATAGCTTTGTCTTTAATGCTATCTTTAATTTCTTTAATGTTATCTTTAATCGTATTAACTTCTTGAAAGTCAATTTTATTTTGATACCGAGAATTTTTCTCAAAGTCAAAAAACGCCTGTCCCTTATTGTTCGAACAAAAAATTAATTTCGAATCCGCAATATTCCATATTTTAAAACCATTCTCCTCGGAATACCCGCGTTTAATTAATTCCTTAAAAATCAAATTATTGACTTGCCGACTTTCTTTTTCTGCCATAATAATATTGGTAAACTCTGGTTTTTATGTGTTTGTATTAACTGTTAGAAGGTGAGAAGTAAAAAACAAAACAATGTCAGGAAAAATCGCAAACGCTTCCACCAAATTATCAGCCAGAATAAAATCCATTTATTTGTTGTGCGCACGGTGGAATAAAGATAGAACCACAGAAAGTTTTATTAACTTAGATTTTGTTTAATATCAAGGAAAAGAGATGAAAATTGCTATAAATGGTTTTGGAAGAATTGGTAGGTCTATCTTTAGGCGGGCATTAGAAAAAGACGTGGATGTCGTCGCGGTGAACGATTTAACAGATACTGAGACCTTAGCTTATTTATTGAAATATGATTCTGTTTATGGAGTTTATAAAAAATCTATCGAGGCTGGAAAAGGATTTATAAAAGTAGGTGGGAAAAAAATTATTGTTAGTTCTGAAGAGAACCCAGAAAAGCTCCCATGGAAAGATTTAAAGATTGATGTCGTCATCGAATCAACAGGATTTTTTAGGGACAGAGAAGGCGCTTCAAAACATTTAAAAGCTGGCGCGAAAAAAGTCCTAATTTCAGCTTCTGGAAAAAATGTAGATTTTACAGTTGTTTTAGGGGTCAATGAAAAAAATCTAAAAAAGAATCATCAGATTATCTCAATGGCTTCTTGCACAACAAATTGTGTTGCGCCGATAGTCAAGATTTTAAATGATAAATTCGGAATAAAGAAAGGTTTCTTAACAACAGTTCATGCATATACTCCGGATCAAAAACTTTTAGATAGTCCGCATAAAAAATTTAGAAGAGCTAGAGCGGCAGCCGTTAATTTAGTTCCAACTACTTCGGGCGCGGCTAGTGCTGTGGCAGACGTAATTCCAAGTCTCAAAGGAAAAATTGATGGGATGGCAATTCGTGTGCCCGTTGCCTGTGGAAGCATTACCGATTTTGTGATAACAGTAGAAAAATCTGTAACGGTGGATGAAGTAAATAAAACTATGAAGAATGCGGCCAAAAAATTGAAAGGAATTTTAGAATATACAGAAGATGAAATTGTTTCTTCAGATATTATTGGCAATTCAAATTCTTCTATTTTCGATTCTAAATTAACTAAGGTGAATGGAAACATGGTTAAAATCCTTTCTTGGTATGACAATGAATATGGATATAGTTGTCGTATGGTTGACCTTATTAAAATACTGAAATAAAATGTATGACTTGATTATTATTGGCGGAGGACCGGCTGGGATAACTGCAGCAATTTATGCAGCGAGGGAGAAGTTAAATTTTTTGCTTGTGACGATTGATGTAGGTGGGCAAGTGGTCTGGAGTTCAGAGGTTGAGAATTTTCCCGGGACACTTTCTTCGACAGGAATTGAACTGGTTCAGAAGTTTCAGGCGCAGTTAAAAAAGTATAAGGTGAATATCAAACAAGAGGATGTTATGCGGATTAGTAAAGTTGGAAGTGTTGTGAAAGTTAAGACCAAAGTAGAAGTTTATAATTCTAAAGCTGTGATTATTGCTTCAGGAAAGAAGCCGAAGAAATTAAATGTTCCAGGTGAGGAGAAGTTTTTTGGGAAAGGTGTTAATTATTGTGCGACTTGTCACGCTCCATCATATAAAGGAAAGGTCGTCGCGATTGCTGGAGGAGGAAGTTCAGGATTAGAGGCGGCTTTGTTTTTGAGAAAATATGCAAAGAAGGTTTATCTTTTAAATATTAACGCCAAGCTTGGTGGGGAGAATTATTTAAGAAAAAAAGTTTTGGCCGACAAGGAAATTACTATTATTAATAATGCGAAGATTTTAGAAATAACTGGAGAAAAAGTAGTTAGCGGTTTGAAGTATACTGAAAAAGATAAAGAGATGACGTTAAAATTAGAAGGAGTTTTTATTGAAATTGGATTAGTTACCGAAGTAGGATTTACCAGCGTTAAAAAAAATAAATGGGAAGAGATAAGACTATTTAGGGGGACGAGGACACATAATGAAAATTTAACTTCTGTTCCAGGAATTTTTGCAGCTGGAGATTGTACTGATATTCCCGCTAAACAAATTGTTGCGGCGGCGGGTGAGGGATGTAAAGCGGCGCTAGCTAGTTTTGATTATATTTTGAAAAAATGAAAAAATTATCTGGTTTTGATTTCGAGGGTAAGGTTGTTTTACTCAGGACCGATTTGAATTCCGATGCTCATGAAGGCAAAATTGGTTTATCTGAAAGAATAAAGGAAAGTGTCAAAACCATTTCTGAGTTAAAGCAGAAGGGAGCAAAAGTTGTTATCATCGCTCATCAAGGCAGGCAAGACAAGGATGATTTTATTGGATTAAAACAACATGCCAAATTTTTAAATAAATATGTTAAAGTGAAATTTGTTGATGATGTTTGCGGGAAGAAAGCTATTAAGACAATTGAAAAATTAAAAAATGGCGAAGTTGTCTTATTGGATAATATTAGATTTATTAAAGATGAGTTTGAACCAAAAAAAGGAAAGAAAAATAAATTGTTTAAGTTAGTTGAGATGGCGGACGTCTTTGTTAACGACGCATTTTCAGTTTGTCATCGAGAACATGCTTCGATGGTTTTATTTCCTCGTTATTTGAAAAGTTTTGCTGGGAGGTTATTAGAGAAAGAAATTGTCGCCTTGAAAAAGATTAAGATAAAAAATTGTTTGTATATCTTAGGCGGTGCAAAACCAGAAGACAATATTAAATTATTAAGAGGGCGTAAAGTTTTGGCCTGTGGTTTATTTGGACAGATGTGTTTGATTGCAAAAGGAAAAGATTTAGGAGCACAAAATAAATATTTAAAAAAAGATATTAAAAATTATTTTAAAATTATTGGTAAGCTGAAGAAAAAACTGAGGAATGTTAAAGCGCCTATCGATTTTGCTGTTAAAGTTAATGGAAAAAGAAAAGAGTTAGGTGTTGAAGATTTTCCGAGCAGATATGAGATTTTCGATATTGGAAAAGAAACTCAAAAAGAATATACTGACGAAATTAAAAAAGCAGAAGTTGTTTTTATGAAAGGACCGGCAGGATTTTCTGCTGATAAAAATTTCGCTAAGGGAACTGTCACCCTACTGAGAACTATTGCAAAATTAAAAAATTTTAGTTTGGTAGGAGGAGGACATTTAAGCGACACCATAAAAAAATATAAGTTGTCCGGATTTGGTCATGTTAGTCTTTCGGGCGGGGCTTTGTTAAGATATATAGCTGGAGAAAAATTAGTTGGATTGGAAGCACTAAAATAAAAAATTAAAAAACTAAAACCAAAGTAGTTATACCAATTGAAATTTTAATATTTTGATTACTTAGAAACCTTTATAATAATCTTTCCCCTGATAATTTCAGAGGTGTATAATGTTTGACGTCATAACTTTTGGAAGTGCCGTAGTGGATGTTTTTGTCGAGACTGGACAGAGTGGAAAAAAGTTTGAATATAAAGCCGGATCGAAAATTTTAGTTAAAGATTTGAAGTTTGATGTGGGGGGTGGAGCTACAAATTCTGCTGTTGCTTTTTCTCGGTTAGGATTAAAAACAGGTTGTATCTGTAAAGTTGGGAATGATAACAATGGACAAGATGTTTTGGACGAATTAAAAAAAGAGAAGGTTAAATTTCTAGGAAAGAGAATTAATGGAAAGACAGGATCTTCGATAATTTTAGATAGCAAAGATAAAAATAGAACGATTTTGACTTTTAAGGGATTGGGAAATAGTGTAAAGATTTCCGATATACCAGAATTTAAGAGTAGTTGGTTATATTTTTCATCCGTGCTGGGCGAGAGTTTTAAAACACAAGAGAAACTCGCGAGGAAATTAAAAAAGAACGGAACGAAATTAGCATTTAATCCGAGCGAATATTTAATCAAAAAATTAGATATACGTGAGCTTTTGAAACTGGCAGATGTAGTTATTTTAAATAAAGAAGAATTTGATTTAATTAAAAAAAAGTATAAGAAGAGCTTGTTGAATATTTGTTTCGGAATAGTTGTTGTGACTGATAAAAACAAATTAGCCTGGGCTTATGATGGCAATAAAAAATATTCTATAAAGCCTAACAAAATTAAGGTTGTCGAGAGAACAGGAGCGGGAGACGCATTTGCTTCAGGGTTTGTTGCAGGGATGATTGTCGGAAAAAATATCCCCGAAAGTTTAAAGTTAGGACTAAGGGAAAGTGAATCTGTAATTAGACATTTTGGTACGAAAAATAAATTATTAAAAATAAAGTTAAAATGAAATTAAATAAAATTTTGAAAAAAAACAAAGCCATGTTTTTGGCTTATGATCAGGGAATAGAACATGGACCCACAGATTTTAACGATAAGAATGTTGATCCAGAATATATTATTAGAATTGCAAAAAAAGGAAATTTCACGGGGATGATTTTTCAAAAAGGAATTGCCGAGAAATATAATGTTTCGATAAAAAAGAGTGGCGTACCATTAATTGTTAAATTGAATGGGAAAACAAACTTGGTTAAGAGCGAGCCAGTATCCCGACAGTTATGTTCTGTAAGTGAAGCAGTGAAGCTCGGCGCTGTTGCGGTGGGTTATACAATTTATATTGGAAGTATTTTTGAGAAAGAAATGTTAGTTGAATTTGAGAAGATTAGTGAGGAGGCACATAAAAAGGGTCTGCCCGTTATTGTTTGGATTTACCCTCGAGGAAAGGGAGTTAAGGGAAAAAAGAAAAAAGATTTGATGGCATATGCTACACGGGTAGGATTGGAAATTGGGGCAGACATTGTTAAGATTCAATCAACCGGAAAAAAAGCTGATATTGAGTGGGCAGTTGAATCGGCTGGAAAATGTAAAGTTGTCTTGGCTGGCGGAATGAAAAAAAGTGAAAAAGAATTATTAAATGAGATTAGAGATGCCGTTAAAGTTGGTTGTATTGGAATTGCTATTGGGAGAAATGTTTGGCAGGCAAAAAATCCACTGAAAATTGCTGAAAAATTACAGAAGGTGATTTGGGGATGAAGCCGATAGTTGTTGTGAATTTTAAGACATATAAACAAGGGGCTAATGTTTTGAAGTTAGCGAAAAAGATTAAGAAAATAGATAACAAAATTATCGTTGGAATACAGGCTTCGGATATTGAAGAAATTGTAAGAAAAACAAAATTAAAAGTTTTTTGCCAGCATGTTGATTGGCAGAAGCCAGGGAGAGGAACTGGATTTATTCTTCCAGAAGCAGTTAAAACAGATGGAGCGAAGGGAGTTTTTTTAAATCATTCAGAACATAAATTATCTTTTTCTGTTTTAAAGAAGACAATTAAGAGGTGCAGAGACGTTAGATTGAAAATTTTGGTTTTTGCTTCAGGATTACCCGAGGCCTTGAAGATTAAAAAATTGAAGCCAGATTATCTGGTTATTGAGCCTCCAGAATTAGTTGGAGGAAAAGTTTCAGTTTCAAAATCTAAACCAGAGTTGATAGAGACAATTTCGAAGAAGTTAGGTAGTAGTTTTTTAGTTGGAGCTGGAATAAAAAACAAAGAAGATGTTAAGATTGCAATGCAACTTGGAGCATCAGGAATAGCAATTTCCTCCGCTATAACAAAAGCCAAAAACCCCGAAAAAGAATTAAGAAAATTATTAAAATAATTATTTTAAATTTCTATAAAGAAGATATCCATCCGCCGTCTACAACTATTTCTTCTCCAGTCACATAAGAAGAAGCATCACTTGCTAAAAAAACTGCCGGACCTGCAATATCTATAGGCTTACCAGTTCTTTTCAACGGAAGTTTAGCCAACATTCCCTGCCTTACTTTTTTATCCATTAAAAGCTCTTTAGTCATTGCAGTTTCTATAATTCCCGGATGGATTGAATTAACCCTTATCCCGGACGGACCATATTCTACAGCTAAAGCTTTTGTCAATAATCTAATCCCTCCCTTACTTGCGCAATAAGCTGCAGCCTGACAAAATCCACCCATTCCAGCAACAGAAGACAGGTTGATTATAGAAGCCCCTCTTTTCATATATTTTAAAGCCGCTTGTGAACACAAAAAATATCCTTTTAAATTTATATCAATTGTTTTATCCCAGTCTTCTTCCTTTAATGTTTTAGTATCTCCTATAATAAAAATTCCTGCATTATTAACTAGAATATCAATTTTTTTAAATTTTTTAATTACTTCTTGCATAAGATTTTCAACTTGCTCTTTGTTTGATATATCAGTTTTTACATAAACTGCCTTTCTTTTTAATGCTCTAATTTTACTAACTGTTGCACTTCCGGGAATAATATCCGAAACAACAACATCCGCCCCATTTCTTGCTAACTCAACAGCAATCGACTGTCCAATACCTCTCGCGGCACCAGTTACAATAGCTACTTTCCCCTTTAAATTAAACATCTTACGCCTCTTCGGCGTTTAAAGTCAGTCTTGCTATTTAAAGGTTGTTATTTAATTCTTCGCATAAGTCACAATATCTATTTTAGGAAGCACACCAATTTAATTTTAAGAAGAGTTTTTAAACATTAGAAACCTTTCATTTTTATGAAAGTGGTGAAACGTCCTTGGGGTGATTTTAAACGATTTACACTTAATGAAAAGTGTACTGTAAAAATTCTTACTGTTAAGCCGAATCAGATTCTCAGTTTACAAAAACATAAAAATAGGGTTGAGCAATGGTATTTTTTAACAGAAGGATGGATACAACTTGGGACTAAAAAAAAGAAAATTAAAAAAGGAGAGATTGTGAACATTCAAAAAATGCAGGCACATAGAATTTTTGCCAAGAAAAAAGAAGTAAAAGTTTTAGAAATTTCTTCAGGAGAATTTGACGAAAAAGATGAGATAAGATTGGAGGATGAATATGAAAGAGTTTGAAAAACTTAAAAAGAGAAAGATTGACGGAGGACGTGCTAAAGTAATTGCGATAGATTTGGGAGGAACTAATTTGAGAATTGCTATTATCCGACATGGAAAAATTTTGAAATATTTGAAAGAGAAAACTCCTAATACGGCTGTAAAAATTAAGAAGAGAATTTTTGAGTTAATCGAAAATTATATGTCTAAAGAAATAAAAGGAATTGCTGTTGCTTCGCCTGGTCCGTTGAAAGATGGGACAATAAAGAATCCTCCGAATTTACCTTTAAGGAATTATAATTTAAAGAAAGCTTTGGAAAAGAAATTTAAGATTTCTATTGTTGTTAAAAATGATGCTGATTGTGTTGCTTATGCTGAATTAAATATGGGCTATAAGAAAAAGAACTTTGTTTTATTAACTCTTGGAACAGGAATTGGTGGAGGGGTTGTTATAAACGGAAAGCTTTATCGAGGGGAAGGTTATGCTGGGGAGCTTGGACATATTATTTTAGATGATGGTAAAGATTTTGAAAGTTTGGTTGCTTCAAAGAACTTAAAGGCTGTGACGAAAAAAGTTTTTGGTAAACAGATGTTATTCCATGAATTAATGAAGATGAAGGATGTTAGGGCGAAGAAAATATTGAATGAATTTACGGAATATTATGGGCAGGAAATTGCGTCGTTAATTCATTGTTTTGATCCAGAGATGGTTATTTTGGCTGGAGGAATTAGCGAATGTGGGATGGGTTTTTTAAATATGATAAAACGTCATGCGGCGAAGTATCTCCAGTTACCTAAAAAAACTCCGATTTGTTGGACTAAATTAAAACATCCCGGGATAATAGGGGCAAGTCTTTATTTTAAATAAAAATAATGGTAAGAAAAATAAAAAAAGTTGTTGCTCCTGTAAGAGTTGATTTTGGCGGGGGCACTACAGATATAGAACCCTTTTATTCTAAATATGGGGGTGCAGTCTTAAATTGTTCTATCCAAAAATATATTGTTGGAGAAATTATTTCTAATAATAAAAATGTTAGTTTAAAATATTCTGGCAATATTCCGACAAGTAGCGGGTTGGGAACTTCTGGCGCAATGACTCTTGTTTGGTTGGCATTAATTACTGGAGAAAAGGACAAGGGAAAATTATGTGAATGGGTTTATAACATTTCGCAGGCAAGAGAACTTTTTAACGATGGAAAACAAGACCAGTATGCGGCAGCTTTTGGGGGAATTAATTTTTTTGAATTTGATAAAAAAGGAAAAGTTAAAATTAGCAAATTAAATTTGAAGAAATCCATTATTAAAAAACTGGAAAATAATCTTACTTTAGTTTACACCGGAAAGCCGCATTATTCAGGAGATACTAATAGCGCTATGATTAACAATTTAAAGAAAGGAAAAAATGTTAATAATTTTTTGGCTATAAAAAGAATTGCCTATAATATGAAGCAAGCTTTATTAAGAGAAGATTTGGAAAAATTTGCCAGTCTTATGAACGAAGAAACCAGACAGAGAAAGATGTTGGATAAAACCATTGTCCCAAAAAATCTTCAAGAATTAATTAAAGAAGGAATGAAGAATGGAGCGAAAGCAGCAAAAATTTGTGGATCTGGCGGTGGCGGGAGTATTTTATTTTTTGGAAATAAAAAGAAATTAAAGAAAAAGTTTGGTTCAAAAGTAATTGATTTTAAGTTTGATTTCAATGGATTAAGGTGGATAAAATGAAAATTAAAAGAAAACTTTTTATGAAATCATCTGAGAATGACTGGGAAGCAAAAGCTGTTCTAAACCCCAGTGTTGTGAAAGATAAAGATGGAACAGAGCATATGTTTTACAGAGCTGTTGCAAAAAATGGTGTTTCAAGTATAGGTTATGCTAAAATTACCAAAGGAAAAATTGAAAGATTTGATAAACCTGTGCTTTTTCCGACGAAGGGTTATGAGATTAAGGGAGTTGAAGATCCAAGAGTAACAAAAATCGGTAATATTTATTATATGTTATATACCACTTTTAACGGAAAAGATGCTCGGATTGCTTATGCCGTTTCTAAAAATTTAAAAGATTGGGAAAAAAAAGGGATTATTAGTCCAAATATTTCTGTTATTGAAGCAAGAAAGTTAGTCAAAATAAAAAAATATAGAGATAGGTGGAAGCACCAGGAAATTTATGGGACTCATATTTGTTTATGGAATAAAGACGCTGTGTTATTTCCTGAGAAGATTGATGGAAAGTTTGTAATGCTTCATAGACTTTTGCCAGACATTCAGATTATAAAATTTAGGAGCTTTTCTGAATTGAAGAGTGATAATTTTTGGAGGGAGTATATTGAGAATTTAAGCGAGGACAGTGACAAGATTTCGTTGTATCGTCGATATGATTGGGAGGGTGAGCATATTGGGGCTGGGGCTGTTCCAATTAAAACAAAAAAAGGATGGCTTTTGATTTACCATGGAGTTGAGTTACAGGATAAAGGGTTTTTCCTTAATTTATTTAATAGAATTTATTGTAATATTGAGGGTATACTTGGCAGGTTGAGAAATAAAAGATTACCGCTTATTTATCATACTGGTGCCGCCTT
Organism: archaeon; assembly: GCA_030605415.1. Classification (GTDB taxonomy): domain Archaea; phylum Nanobdellota; class Nanobdellia; order Pacearchaeales; family GW2011-AR1; genus JAGVXH01. The sequence goes on from JAUWIJ010000002.1 coordinate 58,013, forward strand.
ACTAGATTTAAAAAGACCAGAAATTGAAGTTGCTAGATTAAAAGAATCCTTATTTTCTCCAAAACATGATTGGGAAAAAGAAGGAGATATAAATGATGTTGTTTTTCCAGAAGGTGCGGTTGTCAAGGGCGATAAATTAAAAATTTACTATGGATGTTCTGATTCGAGAATTGGATTGGCTGAATTAAATCTTAAAGAATTACTAAAAAAACTTAAATGATTTTTGAGAATATTCTTTTAGGGCATTAATATAATTATTTGAATAATAAGCTATCCCGCATGAACGCGGAAGATAACTACTGATCTACACAACTTTTTTTACTATAATAAATTAAATTTAAATATGTTGGGGCTAATAAATTTTTTAGTTAAAAATTATACTTAATTAATAAGACGAAAACTATCCTATATTTCATAGGTTCTTACCGAAGAGTTAAACAATTTAAAATCAAAAAATAATCCTAGGCAGATTTAAGTTATCTTAAAAATATTAAAACACTATACTTTAAAATCTCTAATTTGTTTAAATTTTTATGATATGGCAGATAAAAATTGTTAAACCTTTTTCTGAAAATCAGATTGAGGAAAAGAGTTATGAAATTAATTTAAATAAAAATAAAAGTATCTATAAGGTTATTAAAGAATTTGAAGATGAAATTTTAAATAAGGCTGGTTTTGGAAAGGTTGTAATGGAATTTGGTGATGTTGAACTTGGGGAGATTATTAATCTTCATAATTCAGAGGGAATAAGGGATATTTCTCAGATAAGGCGCATGGCTAAGGATATTAAATTAGGTAAGCATATTTTTAATAAATCTGGAATTCCAAACATAAAACTTATTAAATCAAATAAAGGGGAGTTAGTTTTATTTGATGGACATCATTCAATACTTGCTTATATGTTAAATGATAAAAAAAGGTTGGATGAGATTCCATATTTAATTATAGAAAAAAAAGGGGGATTTGATGATGAAAAAATTAAGGAGTTTTTTATAGAGCATAAGAATAAATTAAAAAATAAAGATTGGAGAAAATTTGTTATAAACTGGCAGGCAGATGAAGAAAATCAGTTAGTTGAAAGAAAAGAAAAGTGTATGGATGATGTTTTTAATAATATTAAAAATTTATTTTATTCTAAAAATTAAGAAAGGTAAACTCTAATCTTAATTTTTTAATTATAAATGAAATGTGATAAGAGTATTAGTTTTGCATGAGGAGATTTTAAAGAATATGAATTTTCTCAAGTGGATTAAAATGTTTTTAATTAGCAAAATTATCCTCTGCAAACAACAAGACGTTCTTAAATTTAAAATCATATATTACATTATAAAATTAAAATTGTTTTTCCTGATTTTTTACACTAAATTTTCTTTAATCTTATTTCTTTTAACTTCTTCAATATAAAGTCTTGAAATTAAATAACAGATAGTTGATTCAGCACCTTGGTTAAGGTTCACTGAGTGTTCTCCAAGACCATCAAAACAACCGCCTGTTGTTTCGTCGTAAACTATTTGGTTGAGGTGATTTTTCCCGAAGAACCAGTTAAAAGAGAAAATTGCTTTTTCATAGTATTTTTCATTGTTCGTTATCGAATATGCTGTTAAAAATGTGTGGACTAATGATGATGCATCGACCGGCTGTTGGTCGAAAAATGCCCTTTTTCCATTTTTTTTACACCAACCATTTTGTCCAATCAAACATATTTTATCATCGATAAATATTAATTCCGCCAAAAAGTTCAAAGACTTCTCCGCAATTTCTAAATATTTTTTATTCTTTGTTGTTTCATATGCCAAATATAATGCTTCAGGTAGTTTTGAATTTGAATATGAAATAATTTCTTCGAACCAGTTCCAATCTTCCGAGCATTCATTTTTGTAGCATTCAATTAGATAATCTGCAAGATTTTGTATCAGAATTACTGTTTCATCTTTTGGAATTTTTTTATTGTAGTGATATAATCCAACTATTGAAAATGCGACTGCTCTTGGAGATTTTATTTTTCTTAAAATGTTCAATGATTTTCTTAGGAGGCTTTCTGCTTTTTGTATTTGTTCCGAATCACTTGATTTATTAATAGTGTATCCTAACGACCAGATTGCTCTTCCGAATGAATCGTCGCTATGAGAATCTATTATTTTATTATTGTTTTCTATGTTGTTCCGGAAGTTGCCCGTTTCGTCTTGGCAGTGTTCAATAAATTTGAGATATATGTTTGAGAGGGCAAAAGAAATTTGAGAGTCAAAGAGTTTATTATGAAGGATTGTTGCTATTAGTGCGCGGGAGTTGTCATCTATTGTATATCCGGAACTTAAGTCTGGGATAGTGTTATTCGCGAACTGTATCATACCGAAGTCATCTGTCATGTTCACGAGGTGGTCTAATTTTATTTCAGGGAATTTGTCTATTATTTCATCTTTTAATTTTAGAGCTTTGTTGAATACTTTTAGATAGCCAATTGCAACATTTGCCCATGTCATTGACCTTGTGTAAGTGTAAGCGTTTCTTTCAATTGTTTTTTTCAGTTCTGGATTTGAAAGAATTTTATCGATTTTTTGGGCATATAGCTCGGAATTTTTCTCTTCAACTATGACCCCCCTATCTTTAGCTAAAAATTCTTTTGCATATATAATTGGAGTTGACACAATTGTTCTGCCACAACCCATTGCATAAGATAATGTTCCACTTACTATTTGATTTTTATCAAGATTAGTAAAAACATAAATATCTGTCGAGAGGAGACATTCAATTATTTCCTGAAGCGTTAAATATTTATTATAAAATTTTACATTATTTTTCAAACCCAGTTTTTCTATTTCTCGCATAAGTTCTTTTCGATATTTTTCGCCCTCCTCTTTTCTTACAACAGGGTGAGTTTCCCCTATTATTAAATATAGAATATTAGGATATTTTTCAACAAGTTTTGGAAGAGCACGTATCATATATTCTATTCCTTTTCCTTTATTCAGAAATCCAAAAGTTGATAAGATAATTTTATTTTCAACGTGCAATCTTTTTTTGAAAGCCTCTTGTGAAGCAAATGGAACACTAGGAATACCATGCGGGATAAAATGAAGTTTATTTTCATCAATTCCATAATCATTTTTTAGGATTTCTATGGCCGTTCTTGCCATGACTACTATAGCCAAACTTTTATCACAGAGAGATTTCACAATTCTTTTTATTATTTTGTTAGGATTTGGAAGAATCGAATGGAAAGTTACCACAACTGGTTTTTCGATGAGTTCCAAAAAAGGGATGAGATGATTACCGCATTCTCCGCCGAATATTCCAAATTCATGCTGAATACAAACTAACTTAATTTCTTTTGATTGATTAATTTCTTTTGCTTTGTTAATGTAATCGTCTATGTCGTCCTTATTTATTTCCATTATGACATTCCTATTATAATTATAGAAGTGGGCATCATCATTTAAGGCTATGATTCGCGATTTTAATTTCGGATTGAATTCCCGATTCATTGCAGAAGATAAATCTTGTGTAAATGTAGCTATTCCACATTCCTTCGGAGGAAATGTGCTTAAAAAACAAATTTTTGGACTAGAGGGGTCCAAATCCTCATCATTTATTACCTCTTTCATGTGTGCTAAGATTTTGGGCGTTTATAAGGTTTATTGGGGTTTATTTTTCTACCAAAAGTCTTGCTAATCTCGTCTCGAATATTTAATTCTTGGCAGTCATTATATAAATCAGAAACTCGGATATTCACAAGTTCGGTCGGACTCCTTATCCCTGAATCGTATAAAAACATAATTAAAACCTTGTATTTGTGTTTGGCACTATCACACATTTTTTTTATTTGGTCTTCATTTAGATAAACCCATTTGGGTTTCGCCCTGCTTGTATCTAAATCTACCGTTATATCCTTAATCTCAATTCCTTCCTTTCTGTTCACTTTTTGGTGCCAGTGCCAGAATGCTTTAATGCTTTTCACAAAATCTGCTGTTGATTTATATTCCTCTCCGTCTAATCTTCTGATATCTCCATTTCTCATTTTGGCAAAAAAGGTCATTATTTGTTCTTCGGTTATGTTTAATATCGATTCTATAGAGTAGGCTTCTTCTAGCATTTTGAATAAAAATATCATTCTCTGTCGGAGATTGTTTAATCGTATATAGCTTCTTCCTCCCTTTACACTCTTGGTAGAAATGTTTATTCCCAATTCCATGTCGTTTAAATATTTTAGAATAATCTCTGAGTTCTGTCTAGAAAGTTCTGGAATTTTTCCATTAGCAAATATATCTTCTTTCCATTTTTTGTATTTTTCTTTATGTTTGTATGGGTCTATTTTCATATTTTGTATAGCCAGATTGTTTTAAAAAACAATCTGTGTCGATTCAACACAAAATCGAGTCCCATACGGATGCCAAAAAGGTAACACGCTCCCACCGGGATTTGAACCCGGGTCGTTGCCGTGAAAGGGCAATATCCTTGGCCACTAGACTATAGGAGCATACATTCAAACATTGAATTTGATTTTTAAAACTTGCTATTGGATTTGAACCCAGGTCGTTGCCGATTGAAAGGGTGAGTGATTCGCTCCGAATAAAACTAAAACAAAACCAAAAATATTTTACGAGGTGCAAATTGCGAAAAAGTATCCTTGGCCACTAGACTATAGGAGCATAATTCTAATGACCAAAATTCATTTTTAAAACTTGCTATTGGATTTGAACCCAGGTCGTTGCCGATTGAAAGGGTGAGTGATTCGCTCGAATTTTGTCCAAAGAAGAAAATAAAATTGACAAAATTTCAGAGTGAATTATGAATAAGTATCCTTGGCCACTAGACTATAGGAGCTTTTGATTTGTTAACACTTAGTTAACCTCAATAATCCCTTGAGATTACCCATAGAATAAAAGTGCGATTTCAATTTATAAAGTTAACTTTATGTCTTAATCGATAATAGTGCGGGAGTTTTATTTATTTTTCTATCTGCAATTTATTTTTCAAAGAAGGGATGAAGACCTCCAGAAATATATTTCCCTCCGACATTATGTCCACATCTAAGCGAAGTATCACAATAAATCTTGAATCCATTATCACCCAACTGTTTAAAAAATTGTATATCATCAGTAACACTTTTTGTTTCAATAAACTTTTTATGAATTGGTAAAATGCCATATTTCGCATCGCAAATCAAAGCCTCTCTAGACAAAAGACAACAACCAGCAGAAGGAATCAGAACCTCCAATAAATTCCCACTATCAGCTTCTACCATAAGCAACTGTCTACTAATCCAATCCAAATCAGCATCAGGATAAACTTTTCTGTATGCTTCTTTCTCTTCCTCCTTAATCTCAAACTTTTTCCAACAAATAGGCTCTAATTTATTTACCCCGTTTCTTGCAAAATAATTAAAATAAAGACCACTTACAACATCTTTCTCGTGCGACAACAACCGATTCAAAATATCATCCTCAACCATTACATCACAATCCATCATAAGCAGATAGTCATAATTTTTACTAATAGCATAATCAATAATCTTATTCCTCGAAGAAATCAGTCTAAACATATTACTTTCCTCATCAGTATCATCATAAAAAACTCTTATCCCTCGAATACTTCGTAATTTCTTAAAAAACTTCTTCGTCTTCGAATTATCAAATAAAACGATTTTATAATTTAAATAATCAATATTTTTCAATCTCATTATAAATTCATCTATACAATATTCCATTCCACCATAAACAGGAGCAGCAATCAATATTTTATCCATATTATCCTATTCAAATCAGGTATAAAAATGTTGAGAATAACACTAGACTATAGGAGCGTATATTTAAACATAGGTTTTGATTTTTAAAGGTTGTGTTGTGGAGTCGCTGTTAATTAAAGAAGGTATTTTAATTTGCAGGGCTACAAAATATTTATATAGCTTATCGTCGTCCATTTAAAATGGTGGGTACTATTTATCGAATTAAATCGTCGGATTTTTCAGTGTGTGAAATTAATAAGAAATCCTGCAAGAAATGTGCGAATAAGTTTCCTGAAGCCGTTGCCGTTGCCGAACTTTTTAAGAAACATAATAATTTAAAAATGATTATCGATACAAAAAAACCAAAATTTTTAAAAGGCGGATTTTCACAAGGAAAAGTTGTTGGAGAGAGAATTGAAATTTTGCCCGACGGAAAAAAATTAAACAAAGCATATTCTTTATTTGCACCAGAGCTGACTATTCATGACGAGAAGTCAAATTCACATTGGGATATTATTTTTAAAAATCCAAATGGAGAATTCACTTATATTTATAGTGTTGAAAAGATGAAATTATCTACAGCAGCCAAATACAAAAGAGTCGACGAATTCTCAAAATGTCTGCCAAAATTGAAAAAAAATTTAATCAGGGCCATTAATAATGATGCCTTAGTTTTACCAATGCTAATTTTATTAAAAACAAAAATGAGAGTAGGGAATGAAATTTATTATTTGAAAAATCATCACAAAGGACTAACCACATTAAAGAAAAAAGACATTAAAATTATTGGAAACGAAGTAACATTTGAATACATTGCCAAAGACGGAGTGCCCCAAAAAATCCATGAAAACTTTTCTGAGAAAGTAATTAAAAAATTAAAAGAAATTTTGAGACCAAAGAAGATGAACGATTTTATTTTTGTGGACTCAAAAGGGCACCCACTAAAGGACACAGAATTTGAACGAGCATTTGAAAAATATTGCGGAAAAAAATTTTATCCGCATATTGTTAGATCTCATTATGCCACCAATGAAACAGAGAAAATTTTAAAGAAAAAGAAAACAATATCAAAAGATGAAGTAAAGAAATTTCTTTTAAAAATTGCGGAAAAATTAGGACATAAGAAATTCTCAAAAAAACTGGGATGGGAAAATTCATATCAAGTAACCCTTCATCATTATGTCCGACCAGAATTAGTTGAAAAAATTGCGAAATTAACACAATAAAAACTTCAAAAATTAACCTTTATGTTTAAAGAATTCTATTTGACGGAATCGCTTCATGACTTTCTCATAACTTCCTTTTTTAGCCAAAACTTTCGTTTTATCTTCGCTGAGAAGTCGAAAATCATATTTATCAGGAGTACCCTCGATTTTGTCTTTACCCGGATATTTTTTCCACCTCGTCGCTGATTTTTCTTTATATTGCAACACCATAGATTTTTTACGAGATTGAACTATAAAAAGATTTTGAAAAATTGTGAAGATTATAGCGCACCCAAATCTTTATAAAGAATTTTAAATTTTCTCTCTGATGGAAGAAGAAACAGTAACCCCTACGGAATCTGCTGAGACTGCCCCTGAGGCGGAATCGACCGAGACTCCTGTGGAAGAAACTGCTGAAGCTCCGGTTGAGGAAGCTAGCGAGGAAGCACCTGCTGAAGAAGCAAGTGAAGAACCAGCGGTTGAAGAGGCTGAAGAAGTCGTACCCGCTGAAGCTCCAGCCGAGGAAGATAGTGAGGAAGCAGAAGCTGAATCCGAAAAAGAAACAGAAGATGTTGCTCCAGCAGCTGAAACTGAGACTTCGGAAGAAACGGCTTAAATATCTTACCCTCACATATCTATTAATTTAGGCAGGGTAGGCTCACACAACTTTTTTGTTTTTTAAGCCGTCGGGCGAGAAATCGCCGACGCAGTTTTTTATTTTAAATTGCATAAATACTAATACTAATTTTTAAATACATATCATTCTAATATAAAATATGATTTGGGACCATAATATTGTAGATAAAATTAGTAAAAAAGAATTTTTGAAAAAAATAAAGAATTTCAAAGAGAATGATATTGAAGTAACCGACCATGCACTTTTTCGTCTCAATGAGAAACAAAGAAAAGTTTACGAAATGGGAACTTTGAAAAATTTTGTTGTAAATAAAATTCCTATAGAAATTGGAAAACAAAAAAATGGAAATCTTGCAGTTCTTTATTATTATGATGAAAACCAGACGATAAAAATATTATTAAACTTGAAACCCAATAAGATTTATATAGTTACTTTTTATATATTAAATAAGCAACAAATGGAGAATTAAATAAAAATGGATAAAAGACATTTAGAGAAGGAAGGGTCGTTTGATTATGATTATGTCAATGATATATTATTTTTTAAAGTAAATGAAAGAGAATACTCTCATTCTATTGAATTGCGTGATTATGTGATTGATATAGACACAGAAGATTATGTGGTAGGTCTGCAAATATTTAATGCCTCTAATTATTTTAATATGACCAAAATTTCATTAAGAGAAGTCAAAAATTGGAAACTTAAGACTTTGGTAGAAAATAATTATATTGAAATTAGACTGGTGTTTAATTCTATTATTAGAAATAAAATTATAGAAAAAAATCCAATTCTTGTTCAAAAGGTTGAGAACAAAATCCTCAATTCAAGTGTAGAATCCTGTATCACTTGTTAGCATATTTACTCCTCATAACAAACTTTTTATACCAAATTCTCAATTAAATAAATATAATGACGGTTGTAGTTCAATGGTAGAATGTACGGTTGTGGTCCGTAAGACGCGGGTTCGATTCCCGCCTTCCGTCTTGAGACAAAGTGGAAAGATGAAATCATTAGAGAAGGCAAAACCTTTGGAGAGTAAAACAAGATGACAAAACTTTATTTTATAACCAGCAACAAAAATAAACTCATTGAAGTAAAAAGTATTATCGCTGATGTCGAGCAGATTGATTTGGATTTGCCCGAGATACAGGAACTTGATGCGCGAAAAATTATCGAGGAGAAATTAAAAGAAGCAGTTAAAAATAATTCTGGGGAGTTCTTTTGTGAAGATACCTCTTTGTATATTAATAGTATGAATGGCTTACCCGGTCCTCTAATAAAATGGTTTTTAGAGTCCGTGAAGGATAAGGGTATTTTTGATTTGGTTGAACGATATGAGGATAAAAGTGCAGTAGCGAAGACCATAATTGGATATACTGACGGTGAGAATATGGCTTTTTTCGAGGGAGAAGTCGAGGGGGATATCGTTTCGCCTAGGGGAGATAGGGCGTTTGGTTGGGATAAATTGTTTCAACCGAAGGGCTCCAATAAAACATTTGGAGAGATGACGTTAGAAGAAAAAAATAAATTCAGCATGAGAAAGAAAGCTTTGATTAGATTAAAAAACTATTTAGATGAGGTGAAAAAATGAAAACAAATATCCTATTTGTGTGCAAATATAATCGATCCAGAAGTAGGGTTGCTGTAGCCTATTTTAAAAAATCAATAATAATAAAAATATTAATGTAAAAAGTATAGGGATCATCGAAGGATACCCTGTTAATGAAAATCAGATAAAAATTGCGAAAGAGTTTGGGATTAATATTAAGGGTTCTCCGCAAGGGCTAAGTTCTAAAATTTTGAAATGGCAAGACATAATAATTATTGTTGCCGATAATGTGCCAAAAGACTTGTTTAAACTCGACAAAAAATATAATAAGAAAATAATCTTTTGGAATATTTCTGATATTATAAGTAGCAGCAATAAAGAAATAAAGTTAATTATCGAAAAAGTTATTAAGAGAGTTGACAAACTAAACGAAGATTTGAAAAAATGAAAACACAAACAGTTAAAGGATTTTAGAACTTCATTGGCGAAGATTCTTTGAAGCGGGTGAGAGTAAAAAAATTAAATATTATATAAACAAAACATATCTTGATTATTTCGAAAAAATCGGTAACTTTAAAAAGGAATATTTATAATAATTGGTATGGTAGCAAACAATAGAAGTTGTCGGCATTGTCCGAAGTAATGATTTCTTTAGCTGTAGCCTTGTTTGTAATTTAGTTTTTATATCTAATTTTACGTTAAATATTTGGAGTCCAAAATGGTAGGCTGTAATAGTCGTGAGTGTTCCCATTGCCGAGAAGATATCAATAAGGGATTATCAAAATAGAGATTTATCGAAAATAGTTGAGATATATAAGGCTGCATTTGCCGAACCGCCGTGGAATGAGAAATGGTCTTATCAACAAGTAGTGCGTCAATTGAATGGCGGAATTTCGAAACCTAATTCTATTGTACTTGTTGCTGAAAATTCTGAGAATATTCTTGGAATGACTTGGGGTTTTGACCTCTCATTGAACAGGTTCCCCTTCCTCGCAGATAATTATGTGAAGAATACTAATTATATAGCTGAATTAGCAGTAAGTCCTTGTAGTAGAAAAATAGGCACTGGAACTCTTCTTGGAAGGGCATATGTAGAAAGGGCAAGAGAAAAAGGAATTCCTAAAATAATTTTGAGAACTGATGAAAGAAATCCTGCAGCATTAAAACTGTATAAAGGACTTGGATTTTCTGATATCAACGCAAGAGACCCAACATATAAAAATCGTATTTATCTATCTAAATTATTAGAAGGAGAAAATGGTAACTAATATTAAAGTCGTTGAGAAAGTTGGGAAGAACTCTGGGAAAAACGTTGTCATAATGGCTGGCGTACATGGGAATGAAGTTTGTGGGGTGAAAGCATTTGATATATTAATTCCAGAAATAAATATTGATAATGGAAAAGTAATTTTTATAATCGCAAATTTAAAGGCGGTTCAACAAAATAAACGATATATTGAATATAATCTTAATCGGTGTTTTTTAGATAATCAACCTGCTGAAATAATGGATACATTAGAAGGAAAAACTGCCAAAGAGATAATATTTTTTCTTCAAAAAGCTGATGCATTACTTGACTTGCACTCATCTAAAAGTTCCGATTCTTCGAAATATCTTATATGTGAGAGAGATTGCTTCGACATTATACATTCTTTTAGTCCTGAAAAAGTTATAATGGGAATTGATGATATTCAGCAGGGAGGCAGTGATGGATACATGTATCGTCAGGGAAAGCCGGGAATATGTATTGAGTGTGGGTTACACGAAAGCAAGGATTCAATAGGAATTGCAAAAGAAGCCATACAGACTTTTTTAATTGAGACCGGAAACATTAATGGTATTAGTAAAAAGAAAATAACAAAAAAATTATTTAGATCCATTTATCTTTATAAAAATAAAAATGGTCCGTTTCGGCTAGAAAGAAAATTTAATGATTTTGAAAAGATGACCGAAAAAACTTTAATCGGATATGATGGGTTCGAAAAAATATATCTTAAAAGAGACGATGTAGTTATGTTTCCAGATGAACCTAAGGAGATTGGGGGAGAATGTTTTATGGTGATAAGAGAGGAAACATTATTAAAATCAAATCAATTAAATAAAGTAGAAAAGGACTTAAAAAATGAAAACGCAAACAGTTAAAGGATTTCAGGATTATGTAGGGATTGAGGCAGCGAAGCGTGCAAAGGTTTTGAAAATTATTCAGGAACAGTTTGAACTTTATGGGTTTGAGCCAGCCGAAACTCCGACGATTGAATTTGAGGAATTTGTAAAGGGAGATAATATTAACGACGAGGCTGTACGGGATATTTTTAAACTTGAAGATAGAGGAAAGCGAAAGTTAGCGTTGAGGTTTGAGTTTACTTTTCAACTAAAAAGAATTGCCAAAAATCAGAAGTTGCCATATAAGAGATTTCAAATTGGAACGGTTTTTCGGGACGAGCCGATAAGAAAAGGTAGGATTAGAGAATTTGTTCAGTGTGATGCCGACATTATTGGAAGCTCGGTTAAAGATGAAGCCGAGTGTCTGGCATTGGGAAAAAATGTATTTGAAAAGTTAAATATTCCCGTGAAAATTTATGTTAATAATCGGAAGTTGATGAATGAGATTTTAGTATCCGAAAAAATTGAAGAGAAAAATCGCGAACAGGTAATTAGAGAGTTAGATAAATTAGATAAATCGACGACAAAAGAGGTTGCTGATAAATTGAAACCGCTTGGGGCGGAAAAGTTGATGAAAATTTTTAAACAGAAAGAAAAGTTTTTCGAGAAGTATTCTTATTACAAAGAAATTAAAGAGCTCAAAACAAATTGTAAGAATTATGGAGTTAAAGTTGAGTTTAGACCTTTTTTGGCGAGGGGCTTTTCTTATTACAACGGGACAGTTTTTGAAATTTGGTCAAAAGAGCTGGGGGTTTCTATCGGTGCAGGCGGAAACTATCTTATCGATGAAATCCAGTCTACGGGAATTTCTTTTGGATTAGAACCGATTCTTTTACTTGCAAAAGTTCAGGCAGATACTACACAAGTCCAGATTATTTCAATCGGTGAAGCTGATACCGCAATTAGATTGGCCGAAAAATTAAGAGGTAGTGGAATTTCGGTGAATCTTCTTTTGGATAAATCAATTGGGAAGGCAATGGATTATGCAAATTCTAAAAATATTGGGAAAGTTATTTTTGTTGGGAAAGATGAAGTTGCGAAAAAGAAATTTAAAGTTAAAGATATGAAAAGTGGGGACGAGAAATTTTTGAGTGAGAGTGAGATTATTAGGATTTTTGGGTGAATAAAAATAAGATATAGTTAGATTTAAATAAATAGAAATAATTAACTTTTAAGGTGTTAAATGAAATTAACGAAACAAGATAAAGAATTAATTGAGGATGCTAATAAAATAATTATTAAATCGAGACAAGTTAAATTAATTGATACGGGAGATGTTGGTTCCGCATTAACAACTTCAAAAGATAATATATTTAGAGGAGTTAGTTTGGGATTTTATTGTGGAATTGGCTCTTGTGGTGAATATCAGGCGATTGGTTCCATGATTTCAAATGGCGAAAAAGAGATTAAAACTATTGTTGCAGTTTGGTATAACGAGAAAACTAAAAAATATAAAATAATTCCACCTTGTGGCAAATGTCGGGAAATGATTTTGCAAGCGTGTAAAAAAAATAAAAATACAGAAGTTATTATATCCAAATCAAAAAAGATTAAATTAAAAGAATTACTTCCTTACGCGTGGGGTAGTTCGATAGAAAAATAATTTTTATTCTATTTTTAGTACATCATCAAGATATACTCCGAGATTGGAATTATCTCCATATAATCTTCCTGGTATACGTTCTATTTTATTGGAGATAGTTTCTATCTCTACAAAAATTTCTGGTGCAGTAGGACAACTTTTTACATTTTTGAGTTTACCACTTATAGTTTTATTAGGAATTCCTTTTCTTAAAATTTTACATAAAAGACTTTTTTCAGAATTATCTCTTAATATATATGTGCATTTTTCATATAATTTCTCTGGGATAATATATTCACTATCAATACCATGCCCAAAGCTAAACTGTTTTACTTGTTCTGTAATATCTGTATATTTTAGAGAGGGACCATGGTATGACATAATATTATGATAGTTTATTATATTTATAAATCTTTCGGTTTGTCGTTACTCTAAAATTACAAAACATCCTCCACAATCCCCAACTCCTTTTCTAATTCCCTGAGTTCATCGTCGTGGATTTTTAAGGTCATGTAAATCTCTTGAAAATGTGATTGTTGTCTCAGAAAAATTTTTCCGCTGTCCGAAAGATGCAATATCGGGACAAACGATGCGAGTTTTTCCTCCTTGGATTGAGCGAAATGTGAAAATTTTATGTGGCTGTTATCGTTGTCAATATGTCCCTTAATAATCCCAAAAATACTTTTAACTCTGATTTTTAAGGGAATAAAATTATCTCTCGGCATAACCGTCAACATAGATTTCTTAGCCTGCCTTCCCTGAATATCTCTTTTGATACGACGGTTTTCAGTATTAATTGCTTTATTAAGCGCATTCATCAATTCCTTGAGCGTAACTTTTTTATGACGCGCCATCGGAGTTCGCGGAACAAGAATCGGAAGCTCGTCCTCATCTATCGTAATTCTCTCGAGCTCGTATCGTTTTTCCTCCTTTCGCCCATAGAGAGCATCATTGAGGTCCTGTATATACGAATTAATCAGAATCTCAGATTTGAGTCGCAAGAGAAGCGAACAGGCGAGAAGAATTTTTGACGAAATAAAAAAATCAGTATCCTCAAGTTGCTGAATTGTTTCGACATATTTATCCGCAAGAATTCCAAGGTCAATATCCCACGGGTCAAGCTGTTCAGTTTTAATTAAATCGTAAAGTATAGTTTGCCAGCCCAACTCCTCACTCGAAATCAAATCGAAAAACTGCTCCTGATTAATTCTATCACCCTTTTCCATTTTAGAAAGAAAGGTCGCGAGTTAATAAATATTCTCTATACCCTCACAAATATATTTTAACTATTGGTTGGGGCATGCTATTGCCTGATGTCACTGACTAATTACAACACACCGAAAGATTTAAATAGTATTACTGATTAGTTATAGTATCACCTCTTTTTCCCCAGGAGAGAGCGGTAAGGCAACTTTTTGATCGCTTTGCTGCATCTCCTAGGGTTATAATTTTCTTTAGAAAATTTAAAGGTTATCTATATGGTTACTATGTAATTTAAATCATGTAAGCCCCAAGATAAGCTATTGAAGCTTAGGGCAATGAAAAATTATGCTTCTATAAGATATAAATTTTTAAAAACCATAGATGCATAAGATTTCTATGAATAAAGGAGACTTTAGGATTAGAGTGCTTGATTGCAATGAACAACGTGATTCTGTCCTGCTTTATTACAGAGAATGTCCGTTTTTACAATTTGGACAAAATAAAGATTATGTGGGAAATGGTCTTCTTCCAGTAAATTTTAATCTTTATTTTTCCTCATCAAAAAGTTTATCAGATATTACTGCTCCCTCATTTAGATTTTTGGAAAAAATCAAGGAAACGAAGGCTGTAGGTTTTAAACAGGCACTTAAAAGAGCGGGACAATTCGATGGGACAATTTTTGAAAATATGTCTTTTGATACTCCATCTGCTCAGACTTTTTGTGTGGGAGGGCTATACAAATCATGTTATTATGATCCATCTGAATGTCAAAAAATAAATTCAGATCCAAAAAATCATTCCATGATTCTTGATAATCATTACGCAAGTATACTCTTGCATGGTAATGGAGATAAAGAATCCAGTGTAAGAATAACCGCATTTGATCCCACAATTTCTAAAACATTGGCTTCGTATTTAATTGATATTTCTGATGTAAAAATTTCTCAAGAAAAAACTTCCAAATTCAAGAAGGGTCTTGACGATTTACTTTCATATTTTAATCCAGTTATTTTAGAATAAATTTCCTACTCCCCAACTTCCAACTTCGGCTCAACTTCTTTCTTTTCAAATTCGGTAAAATGACATCGTCCGCAATATGCCCTGCCATGTCCGACAGATAAAAATATTCCCGGTCCGCACCTTGGACAGCTTCGTGCTTTCTTAACAATCTTATCGCCTTCAATTGTATACTTTTTATATTTTACAGAAGTCGGTTTATTGATGTGTTTTTTCTTTCCTTTAATTTTACTCTTGATAGCCATGATTTCTTTCTTTTTAGAAAAAAGAAATTTCTCGCAAGTAGAAAAACTTCTTTTCCAGAGCTACGCTCTGATTTAATTCTATTCTGTTTTCACCTCAGTTTTAGATTCTTCTGACTTTTCTTCGACATTTTCTTCTACTACCTTTGCTTCTTCTTCAACTTTCTTCGCTTCTTCTTCAACTTTCTTCGCTTCTTCTTCAGCTTTTTTAGCAGCTTCTTCTTCAGCTTTTTTATCCGCTTCCATTTTCTTCCGAACTTTTTGCGGGATTGTTTCAATTTTTTCTTTTGCTTCTATGTTATCATATACAACAGCTTCTACCATAAAAATCTGTTTCCCGAAATTCGTGCTAATTTTTTTCACAACTATCAACTCCGCATTCTCCTTAATTTCTTTTTTTACTTCTTCCGAAGTTGGAGCAGTTTCATTTCCAATTTCTAAAATTAATTCCTCTCGTTCCAAAAAAGGATTTTTCTCTTGTTTGATTATTTTTGTCTTCATTTTGACTTAATGGCAAATTCGCCTTCGGTATTTATTTTCATGTTCTCTGCCATCTCAGATTTCTCTGCATCAAAAATATGAATTCGTCCCTTGAACGTTTCGCTCGCCGGAGTTTCACCGCAATTTGGACACTTATCTCCGAGGTAAATTGTCCTACAATTTAAACACGATTTTTCCTTCGGTGCCATTATTTAGACTCTTTCTCTTTAGAAAAGAGAAATTCCCTCGAAGTAGAGAAACTTAGATTCCAAACTTCGTTTTGATTTAATTTCATTTTTTCACCTTCTTTGTAGCCTTAGCTTCAACCGCCTCAACATGTTTTGCTTCTTGCTCGCTTTTTTCTTTTTCTGCTTTTACCCAGTCAAGTTTTCCCAAGCCCGGCTGTCTCATTGTCAAACCAATTTTTGGTTCCTCGCCCTTATACGAAATTGCCACAATTCGCGCAATACATTTATCTCCCTGCATCAAATTTTTCTTTCCGTCCTTTCCCGTTAAAACTCCCGTGTCGGAAAACGACACAAAGTCATCCATAGTTTGCGAAATGTGAATCATGCCCCGAATCGGACCCATACTCATAAAAGCTCCAAAATTCGTGATTTCCTCTATCGTCCCGTAAACCAATTCCTGTAATTCTGGCTTAAAAACAATTAATTTGAAAGTCGATTTATAATATGCCGCGCCATCGCCCGGAATGATAATCCCCTCTTTAACCTCGAGAACTTCAAGAACCGCAACCACTGTTCCGATATCTTTATCCTGAAAATCCGAGTAAGACTCTTCTAACTGCACCCGCACAGCCGCGTCGGTATCCATCCCGAATTTGTTCGGCTCTACTCTTACATAATCTGTTACTAAAATTTCATAGAACATATTCTAGTGAGAAAAATTTGGTTTAAAAAGGTTTTGTTAAATAATTTCCAAACTTTTTTTGCCCCGAACTGTCAGAATTTTATTATTAATCCTATTCTTTAAATTTTTATCGAGTGTCGCCAAAACAATATCCTTGTCAACAATATAATTTACGATTTTGATATCAACGTTCGGGTTTTTACCAGGAAGGTCAATAATTTGTGGATTAAGATTTTTCACAATCTCGGAACTTAATCTCGCAGCATCCCTATCCGGAAGTCTCATTCCCTTTCTATCTTTCAAAATATCAAGTTCATTCAGAACATCTTGCGGAACAATCCACTCTATTTTCTGGTCGACAATTTTATTTGTACGGCTAGGGAAATCAATCTTCTGCTTTACGCACGTCAAAATAAAATTTGTGTCAAGCAGTATTTTCATATTATTAAAAGTTTAAGAAGATTTATATAACTTCTCATCTTGCATTATTTATGAAAGAGGTTGAGAACGTTTTACGAATCTTGAAAGAGACGAAACAATTTATTGAAGAAGATAATTCATTCAAACTGAAAACACTATCAAATCAGACGATACACTCGGCGACGATTTCGCAGGACGGAGACAATATTATTGTTGCTGTTTTAGTTTATTCCTTGGGAAAAGTCTTAGAACGAAATCACTATCGGAACATGGATGGATGGACGGAATTTTATAATTCGGTAACAAAAAACTTAAAATTAACGATTCGCGCAGTGGAAAGAAAAAACATAGATAATGCAAGAATTTATCTGGGCAGAATTCGAAATTCGCTAAATAGAATTGAGGGAGATTTAAGCAGATACATCAAAGATGTTTTTAAGAAGGCAGAAATAAACAAGGCATTTAAATTATATGAACATGGTTTGTCGACGGAGAAAACGGCAGAATTACTGGGAATAAGTTTGTGGGATTTGGCGTCGTATATCGGGCAGTCATCAATCGGGGATGCGAAGGTTGCGATTTCGATGCCGGTTGTAAAGAGAATCAAAATTGCGGAGGATATTTTTAGATGAAGAAACCCATGATTGTTGTGTTGAGAGGAAAGCCAACTTCTGGCAAATCTACTGCGTGGCATAATCTTCGAAAAAAGAAAGAGTTGAAAGAATGGATTTTTGTTGACAATGCTTCGATTAAAGAGATGTATGATAATCTTCCGAATGAAGAAAGAAAGAAGTTGGGAAATAATTCTCTTTTTGAGATTTTGAAAATTACTATGAAAACGCGAAGGAATATTTTAATTGAAGAGATGTCTGAAGCTACTTTAATGAAACATATTGAACGTTGGATTATAAAATATAATTATAAAATTGTTACTTTTCAGTTTGAAGTTTCTCGGAAAACTGCATACAAACGTGATATTCAAAGAACTAAAGATAAGTGGCATCCATTTATGGGAAAGAAATTAGTTAATGATTTGCATGATTATCATGAGGAGAAATTTGATAAAAATGGCATATTGGTTGATTGTAATAAACTTGGGAAAAAGGCTGTCGTTAAATTTATATTAGGAAAAATAAAATGAAATACTTAATCTTCGACGCAGGACCGATTATTTCGTTGACGATGAATGGAATGTTGTCAGTGATTGAAAAGCTAAAAAAAGTTTTTGACGGAGAATTTATTTTGACACCACAAGTTAAAAACGAGGTTGTTGATAAGCCAATGAAAATTAAAAAATATAAGCTGGAAGCAATCAGGGTTAAAGATATGATTGATAGAGGTATTCTTAAAATGTCGTCAGAAATTATTCCGAATCAAAAGTTAGATAGAGAAATAAAGAGGATTTTAAAAATTACAAATGGAACTTTGAGAGCAGTACAAACTGGAGAAAAAATTAAAATTATTCACGACGGCGAGGCAGCGTGTCTTGCGTTTTCAAATTTATGTGGGACGGATAATGTGATTGTAATTGACGAGAGAACGACGAGGATGCTAATAGAGGCACCGCACAATTTAGAAAAGATGATGGGGAAAAAACTACACACACCATTGAAAGCAAATCTATCGCTATTAGACGAATTGAAAAATTCTAAGTTCATTAGGTCAGCAGAATTGCTGTTTATTGCATACAAAAAAGGCATAATTCCTATTAAAAAAAGTAGAGATTTATTAGACGCTTTGCTTTATGGGGTTAAATTTAAAGGAGCGGCAATTAGTTCTGTAGAAATTGAAGAGATGAAGAGACTGGCTTGATAATTAGTGGCTCCGAAACCTTTTTTAAGGTGCAAACATTTAAATATATTATATTCTTAGTGATAGTATGAAATGGACAGATGATGAGAAAAAAGTATTAATAGAAAAATATTCTTCGAGTATTAATTTAATGGAATTAGGTAACCAATTAAATAAAAGCGTTAGGGCAATTAAGCATAAAGCTGCACGACTTGGGCTATCAAGAGGACGAGCACCTGTTAATAAACCAAAAAACAAGAATTACAGGAAAAAAGTTGACAAATTTTATTATGAGAATAATAAAAAGAAAATTTATGATAGCAAGGTAAGGCGATTGAAAAATAGAAAAATTAATTTGATAAATATTTTGGGTGGAAAGTGTTCTAAATGTGGCTATCATAAATGTGTTGCTGCACTTGAATTTCATCACAATGGGGGCAACAAAGAGGGGAATATTGCTCATATAATAAAGAATTTTTCGCAAGGGAAGGCTTTAAAAGAAATAAAGAAGTGTATATTATTGTGTGCGAATTGCCATAGAGAAATACACCATAAGGGAATATCGGATAATGCTTAGTCTACTCGGCTCCAGAAATTTATTTGGGGACCCCGAGGGGTGGGGGTTGAATTCCTCCTATTCCCATTTTTAATTTTATACATTAATATTTAATCGTTACCTTTATAAAATGACAATACTCTTACACAATAATGGGTTCATCAATTATCAAGAAAAAATTAAGAGAAAAAATTTGTCGGACATGTCCATATGAATGTAAACATTATAACGGTAAAAACGCACCCTTTACAGCTAATAAATCACACTCCATTCCCCATGGGCTGGTAGTCGGAAACGGATATGCTCTTGAATTATATCAATATTGTAAACATTATGATCCATTTAATTTTAATAAACAAATTAAGTTACCCGAATTCTTGACTGAAGATATGAAAAATTTTGCATGAGTTCGACTCCCCAATACTTTTATAAATAAGAACTTCTTAATTTTAGTATGGTGAAAAAGGTGACGAAGAAAACGATTACTGAAACGATTAGTGATGACGGTTCCAAGAAAACAACTGTGAAAGAACATCCTCCAAAAGAGACTGAGAAAAAATCAGCAAAAAATAAAATGACAGCAAAAGAAAGGGAAGAACTTTTGATTGAGAATTTTGTGGGGTTACAACATGCAATGACAAATATGTCTATTAAATTTGGATTGCTTTCAGATAATATTAGTAAATTATTGCAAGTTTTTGAAGAAGCCGCAAAGAATTTTATTTCAGGTGGAAAGAATAACGACAAGGATATGTTGAGCAAAATTGATTCGTTATTAAATCAAAATAAAACAATTGCGAAAGGATTGGTTTTAATGGAAGGGAAGTTGAGGGGGCGAGCTGAGGAGCCACAAATGGTGCAACCTAAAATCGAGGCGCCCCATATTAGACCAAAGCCACTTCCAAACATATGAGCTCTGAAGAAATTTCTACAATAGCCATTAACCCATTTATCTGTAAGTTTGTATTTGCAATTATTCAGTCCATTCGGGTTAAGGAGTTTCCTCATGAAGAAAAGCACGTAATTCATGCAGATTTAGTGCCGAAGGTTTCCGAGAAAGTTATGTTGGCATCGTTAGGAGAAAAAACAATTCCAAAAAAAAGGAACCTAAGTGAGTTAGTTGCCCCAATACCTATGCCAATGATTACACGCCCTCCGGTTTCACCACCAGTTAGAAGAATGCCGCTACGGGTTGAAGTTCCACAAGCGACTCCGCCCATTCAGCCAGTCACTCCACCGAGCGCCCCACAAGAAATCCACACTGAACCGAGTCAGGATTATGGAAAGATTATTCCCCTATTGAACGACCCGTCGGTTTCTACAATCGAGTGTCAGGGAGCGGGAAAATCTATAACGATTATTCGAGCTGGACAAAAACAAATGACAAAAATAGTTTTGAGCGCGGGGGATATTAAAAATCTTTTAAAGAAAATTTCAGACACAACACACATTCCATTACTCGAAGGAGTATTCCGAGCCGCCGCCGACAACTTTTCTATCAATGCGGTAATCTCGGAAATAATTGGCTCAAAATTTATAATCAAAAAACAGACCGCTTATGCAATGTTAGAAAGGTAATTTTAATAGAAAGATTTAAATCCCGCTATTTTATTCTTTCTGGATGGAAGGAAATCCAGATAGGGAATATAAAGAAAGGGAATTAGAAAAGGAATTAGAAGTACAGAAATCCATAGGTAGAGCTAAAAAGGATTTGCCTTTTTCATCTGAAGAAGTTGAAACCTTGGGTGATATTTATGTAGGAATTGTAAAAACTAAAGATTCGGTAAAGTATTTTAATAGAATGCAAGGTTCTGAAGATGGCCTGAAAGAATTTGAATTATGGAAAAAATTTCAGGATGTAATTGGAAAAAACTATACCCCCAATATAAGTTATCAAGAATTTATGAGCAGAGTTCTTCATTGAAAATAAAGAGGACGGGCAGATTATTGAAATTCAGAAAATAATAAAAATGTTCTTCTTAATGTAACAGGCATAATCTTAAATAATTACTAAATTTGGCTTTATCATGAAAAATAAAATTGGCACAGAAAAATTAAAAAAATATTTTAAGCTAACAAAGGAAGGTTTGACCGAAGTCAAGAAAAATATTTTTAAAGGGAAAGAGTCCGAAGGAAAAGAAATTATTGAGATGGTTGAGAATTATGTTTCGGATGCGCATCATTTTAAAGACAAGGGTGATTGGGTAAATGCTTTTGCGGCTTTGAATTACGCGCATGGCTGGTTGGATTCTGGAGTTCGGTTAAAAATATTTGATGTCGATGATGACGAATTGTTTACGATTTGTTAAAGTTTTTTGGGATTACTATTAAAAAAGAATAATCACATCCTATTATTACCAGGATTCTCATTACTTCTCGCTCCAGCCTTTCTCTCGAAAAATCTTCTGCGCAAAAACCACGCCTGCTTACCAGAACATCCTATATTAATAATATTAGATTTTGATGTTGGAAAAAATTAAATATGAAAATCTCGCTTTGCGAGATGAATATGATTTGTGAAATTATTTTTAGCAAATTAAGAAAATAAAATTTTATGGAAAATAAGCTCGTCTCAGTAAATCTACAGTAACTATTCCTAAACCCACCAATCCACTAATTTTTGCTTGTCTAAAACCGATTTCATCGATATATCTCTTCCTTTCATCGCTGTAACTCTCTAAATCTTGATGAGGACTCTTTTCTGTTCTTGAAAGATATTTGTAGAAGCCTATTATTGGAAGATTCCTTTCTAAACCAGTTGGAACTAGATTTGAAAATTTTTCCGTTTTTATTTCAAGTTGTTCCATAGTATCTTCAAAAAATTAAACTTTATAAACCTTTCTATTTTGTTATCACTCTCTAATAACTTCAATTCTTCTCCCACTAATAATGTTGCGAATAATAATTTTGTTTTATAATAAAAAACTAATTGTAAACTTTTTCTCTTTTATCAATTTTTGTTATGAGAATTGTGTTCTCCTTATTCTTAACTTTGTAAAGAACTCTACATTTTCCAATTCTATATCTAAAAACTTTTTCATTTTCTTCTCTTCCAATAAATTTGGAGCCTGAAGGAACTGAATTTTCTTTCAAAGAATTTAATTTTGTTTTAATACGGGCAAATAATTTATCCTCGCATTTTGAAAGAAACTTTTTTGCTTGATTTGAAAATTCCAGTTCAAACATTTTTACTTCTTTCATTTTCAATATCTTCTAAAGAAAATGTTTTCCTTTCTTTAAATTCTTCATCAGCAATTCTTAATGCTTCTCTATCATCATAGTCTAAAATGCAATCTTCGTCCACACTATTTTGTCTGATAATATTAACATCTTTCTGAATCTGAATTAGTTTATTCATTATTTCTTGCATATTTATTTGCATTTCCATGAATTTATTAGTTTCTTCAAATTTATAAATCTTTCTTTTTTGAAGTGATGATTATAAAAATCAAAAAATTCTCTCGTTCGACCACGCTTGGGCGGACGAATGAAAAATTACAAATTTTTCTTCAACACAATTTTAAACCAAATGCCTCCAAAGTATCGGTATTATGCTTAGCCCTGTCCATTTTCAGGGCACTGAACCTTAATAGGTGAGCTGTTACGCTTTCTTTAAATGATAGCTGCTTCTAAGCTTACATCCCCAGTGTCTCAGGTTCAAGCCAAATCTATATAAATCCAAATTACTCTTTTAATTTATGAAAAATACGTGGGTGATTAGTTTAGGCGGTTCGAGAATTGTTCCGGACGATGTCGACGATAAATTTTTATTAAAGTTCAAGAAATTATTAGATTCCCATAACTCTCAAAAATTTGTGGTTGTGACTGGTGGTGGCTCGACAGCTCGGAGATATATTAACGCCTTAAAAAAATTGGGGAAAAAAACAAAAGCACAATCAACAGAAGGAATCGCGATTACGAGACTGCACGCCGGATTTATGATGAGATTTTTTGGCGAGGAAGCGAATGAAGATTTACCCCTAAATATAAAAAGAGTCCGAAACTTACTCAGGAAAAATCGAGTCGTATTTTGCGGAGCGTTAAGATATCGACGAAAAAATACATCGGATGGGACGGCGGCGAAAATTGCCGGTTATTTGAAATGTCCATTTATTAATTTAACAAACATCAAGGGTCTTTATACTTCTAACCCAAAAAAGAACAAGAAGGCAAAATTCATTGCGAAAATTAGTTGGGAAAAATTCATGAAAATTGCAAAAAAAATAAAATATGAAGCAGGACAACATTTTGTTCTGGACCAGATTGCAGCAAAGACAATTAAGGAGAAAAAAATCACAACTTATATTGTCGGTTCACTTGAAGCAATTGATAAAATTTTGAAAAACAAAAAGTTTGTCGGAACGGTGATTGGAGAATGAAATCGGAAAGTTTATATACATATATGTAATTATAATTTATATAAATGTAATAAAATATGATAAATATGTTAATGCAAAAAAAACCGTTACACTGGCCAACTTTGAATACTGTGATTATGGTGGAAAAAGCCCTGAAGAACATGTCCGGTAGCGTTATGACAATTCCTGAGCTAAAAAAAAGTTTGCCAAGACAGGTAAATCATAATACATTGATAACAATTTTGGAATATTTAGATAAGAGCAATAAAATTCTTGTCGGATTAAGAGGAATAACCTGGATACATGATACGAATCCGAAGTTAAAAGAAGCTATTCGTAATGGGATGGAGATTTAAAATGTTTGAAAAAGAAGTAAGAATTATTTTGTCTAATGAAGCTAAAGAGGTTTATAGATATCTAAATAGCGAGGCTACAACTTCAAAAATTGAAAAAAGTATTTTAAATGCGATTAAAAATAAGGCAGTACTTATTAAAGAAAATCCTCATTATGGGAACCCAATAGCGAAAAAGCTTATCCCAAAAGAATATGTTAAAAAATATGGCACAAAGAATTTGTTCAGGATTGAGCTTCCTAATTTTTGGAGAATGTTGTACTCGTTGGAAGAGGGTGAAACAAAAATTGAGATTGTAGCGTTTGTAATTGAAATGCTTGACCACAAGAAATATAATAAAAGATTTGGTTATAAATAAATGAAAGACATAAACTTATTCCAAACAAAAGATTCAATCTATTTAAAGAAAGTAAAATCTAAAACAGAAGTTTCAAAAGATGATTCTTGTGACGGATTTTTAATTGACTCTTCGGAAAAAGAAGCAAGGAGGATTATTGAATCCTTGAAGGGTTCTGGCGTCGCACGCGACATACCTTCTAAATTGGGCACAAGAGTGCCATCTTCATCAGGCAAAAAAATTGCAATTGCCGGCGGAGATGATGCATTTAACCGTCGTGTAGTTGAAACTTTGAAAATCGATTATTTGATTTCGCCCGAGCGGGAAGTAAAAAAAGATAACTTAAAACAAAGAGATTCCGGGATTAATCACGTCGTAGCAAAAGAAGCAGCGAAGAGGGGCATTGTAATTATTATTAATTTTAATGAGATTCAAAAGTTGAAAACTAAAGAAAAGGCGTTGAGGATAAGACGGCTAATTCAAAATGTGAAAATTTGTCGGAAGGCGGGATGTGATATTAAAATTGCAAGTTTGACTTCAAATCAAAAATCATCAACAGACGAGAGAGGACGAAAATCGTTTGGTGTGAGTTTGGGAATGTCGAGCGGACAGGCGACGAAAAGTGTGCAGTTTTAGAGAAAAAATATTCTTATGCCTTATTCCAAACAAAAGTCATCAAGAAAACAAAAGTCAAAGTTATGGCGACCTGCTCATTTGTAGCATAGAAAATTGCAGCGAAGAAAGCCAACACCCATAAAATAATTGGGAAGTAAGGACTATTTGAATAAATTTGTTTTTCGTCTTTTGTAAGGGTTGCGAGTGCGAAGCCAAGTGGAATTGCAAGGACGAGTGCTAAGTATTCTATCATAGGGTTTTTAATTGGTCGATGTTATTAAATGTTATGAAACTAATTGATGTCCACGCACATTTGGACCATGCTCGTTTTGAAAAAGATTTAGATGAAGTTGTTAAAAGATTTGAGAAAGCGGGCGGGAAATTTATTATTTCGTCTGGTGTAAATCCTGCTACGAATCGAAAAATTCTTGAGCTTTCTAAAAAATATAATGTTGTAAAATGTAGTTTCGGTCTTTACCCCATTGATGCTTTAGCAAAAGAAATTGAAAATGGTGAAGCAAATGGTTTTCTGAGAGATATAGAAAAGTTTAGTGTCGACGAAGAATTGGATTGGATTGAAAAACACACCAACGATTGTGTTGCGATTGGGGAAATTGGATTAGATTATAATTGGTCCTCGAAGGATGACCCTGATGGTCCCAAAGATTTTCAGACGGAAGAGATGAGGGAAAAGCAGAAAGAAGTTTTTAGAAAAGTGCTGGGCTTGGCGAAAAAAATTAAAAAACCGGTTGTGATTCATTCGAGGAAGGCGGAGTTGGATGCGATAGAAATTTTGGAGGAGACGGATTTTATAGTACCCAAGGGTACACCTCCTGCCCAGACGGCATCTGCTGGCACAGACAGGGTCGGCGTGATAATGCATTGTTTTAACGGGAAGAAAAGTTTAATTCGTCGGTGTGTTGAAAATGACTGGAGTTTTTCAGTACCACCTGTGATTGCGAGACTGGAGCATTTTAAAATGTTAGTCGAGATGGTTCCACTAAAGCAATTGTTGACAGAAACAGATGCTCCTTATTTATCGCCAGTTGCAGGAGAGAGAAATGAGTCTGCGAATATTATTACAACGATTAAAATTATTGCTGAGATTAAAGGTTTAAGTGAAAAAAAAGTCGCGAAGCAAATATTTAATAATGCCAAAAACTTATTTAATTTGTAAAGATGGAATGGTATATTATTGCTCTCATTGCGGCGTTTTTTTCTGCGTCGGCGGCGATTCTCGAGAAAAAGATTTTGTTTAAAGAAAAGGCACTTTCGCTTTCACTTATTCTCGCTATGTTCAATCTTGTTTTAGCTATCCCCTTTTTCTTTTTTATTGATTATACTTTGCTTTCAGCTTCGGGAATAAGTGTTTTATTTTTCAAATCAATTCTTGGCGCGGTTGCGTTTTTGTTTGTTATGAAAGGGATTAAAAATTTAGATATTAGCAAAGCATTGCCTTTGCTCGTTTTGACTCCTGGGCTGGTTGCTTTTTCTGCATTTATCATTCTCGGAGAAGCCCTCAAATTAATTGAGATTGGCGGTATGGTTTTATTGCTGGGAGGAACTTATATTTTGCAATTGGATAATCGGCGAGGTTTTTTGAGTCCATGGAAATCTTTTATTAAGGTTAAAGGGAATTATTATATTATTCTTGCATTAGTATTATTTACAATCACGTCAATTTTAGATAAAGCCCTTTTGCAAAATTACAAGGTTCCGCTAAATGCATTTATGGGTTTTCAACATTTATTTTTTGCAATAGTTTTTGTGTTCTTGGCAATTATATATTCTCGAGGCGTGAGCTTGAAAAAATCGTTTAAGTTTTCATGGAAACTAATTGCCATCTTAGCTGTAATTACTATTGTTTATCGATATTCGTATCTTTATGCGGTAAAGATTGCGCCGGTCGCATTGGTTCTTTCGATTAAAAGAATTTCCGTTTTCTTTGCTGTTTTAATTGGAGGAAAATTATTTGAAGACAGAAGCTTGACGAGGAGATGTATCGCAACTGCGATAATGATTATTGGGGCAATCTTAATTATCGCTAATTAAACCAACATTTTCCGCTGAATTTTATTCCTTTCGCCTTGCTGACCAGCCCCTTCCTATTTTCGGGAATGTCCTCTTTTCTCGCTTTCCTTAAATATTGCATTACCTTGTTATGTTTTTGCTTAACACTTAGTTTTTTATTTGTGTGCGGTCCTCCAATACATCCACCGACACAAAATAAACAATCAAGGAGTTTTATTTTTGGGTCAGGATTTTTTAAAAATTCCACGACCTCATTTATCCCATCAATGATTTTAATTTCGTCTTTGCGAATTATTTTTTTAATATGTGCCGTTTTGGCTAACCCTCCCGAGAGAGGAAAAATTTTTGTATAATCATTGTAGAATTTATCGAATTTTATTTTTTTCCTAAACAAAGGTTTCCTAATTTTGTATTTCCCGAAGAGTTCTTTTAACTGGTCGTAGTCAATTATCCCGTCAATATATTTACACGACTCCGCTTCTATTTTCTTGAAGTCACAAGGTGATAAAAAAATTGTTTTGTGTTTTGGAAAATGTTTTTTGCAAATTTTTGCCATCGCTACCACGGGACTATCTATTTTGACAAGCTTGTTTTTTAATTCGGGAAATTTATTAGTTATAGTCGAAACAACTCCAGGACATGGGGAGGATATGACTAATCCTTTTGATTTTTTTAAGAGTTTATGATATTCCATGTTGACCATTTTTGCCCCAAAGGTCAGTTCAACAACTTTATCAAATCCAAATTTTTTTAGTCGCCACACAAAAGAAGGGTATGTAAAATCCGTAACAAAAGACGGGGCAACGAGTGCTACACACTTTTCTTTTTTAAGAAGTCGCTCCATCTTTGGGATATTATTTTTCATTTATCTCTCCATAATTTTTTACTCCTCAACAATTCAGAAAGCTGTGGCCATTTTTTTTCAGGTGTCGGTTCTTTTGATTGATAAATTATACCAAGAGAAATTTTTCCCCTTTTTGAATTGTAGTCAAATTCGTCAGCCAATTTTTCCGCAATTTTTTTATTTGTATTAGTTTTAATTTTATACATTTGCTTATCTTTATTGTTGGCGTCGGGATTAAAAATCAGGCAGTCCTGAATTACTTCGACAAACGAGAAACCTTTGTGTGCGATTGCTTTTGTAAATGTTTCAACCATGTGCGGAACGTCTCGCGCGTTTGTTCGTGCAATAAATGTTGCATTTGATGCGAGTGCTAATTTAATCGGATTCATTGGTTTGTCAAACACTCCCAGTGGCGCCGATTTTGAAATATATCCTCGCTGGGACGTTGGAGTTGGTTGCCCCGTTGTTAGCGAGAAGGATTGATTATCGTGGAGAATTAGCGTCATGTCGGCGTTGTATTTGAATGCGTGAATAAAATGCGAAATACCCTCTGCATACACAGCTCCATCACCAGCGAATGTTAAAACTTTTAAATTTGGGTTCCCCATTTTTATTCCGATTGCAGTTGGAATTGCCCGACCATGAAGGCAATTAATTCCTGACAAATTTAGATAGTCAAAAATTTTCGCATGGCAACCTATATCCGTCGTGATTGCGAAATCGGTTTGTTTATGTTTTCCTGACTGAATTAACTTTACTATAGTTTGCTTAACACTCTCGAGTATCATATGATTCGGACATCCTGGGCACCAGGTGTTTTCAGATTTTGTATTCAAGTTTGGTTTCATTGTATTTTTACTAATTGATAGTCATCATAAAATTTATTTTTTCCTTTTTTGACTTGTTTTCTGATTCCTTCTAATTTAAATCCACATTTCTCCATTACCCTTTTTGACGCAGGATTAAATGTGAACGCGAATCCTACTATTCTTTTTAGTTTGAATTTTTCATTAAGTTTTTTGATAAATAATTTTAATGCCCTTGTCGCGATTCCATTTCCCCAGCACTTCTTTCCAATCCAATACCCAATCTCTGTTGATTCATTTTCGTAATCTATTTTGTGGGTTCCCATATTCCCTACATAAATTCCATCTGAGATAATAGCAAAATTATATTTCGAAGGTTTTTTCTTTTTGTATTCCGCAATAGATTCCTTTAGCCATTTCTTTTCAAATTTTTTTGTTATTTTTGGAGGATTTGATGAAAGCGTTAGTCCAATAGCATCCGTTACTTTTTCATCTAAAAACATCTCCATCATTTCGTCCAAATCAGACATTTTAAATTTTCTTAGTTCTATTTTCATACAATCCCCCCAATCAAATTTTCCATAAATTTTCCATTCATTTTAATTAATCCGTAAGTCGAGGATATTATAAAAACCCCTTGCAAAATAATGAAAATTAAATCTCCGATGTAGATACTATATATTTCCAAACAAATTCCTCCGAGTATTAACAACGGATAAACATACTTTCTCCCGAATTCCTTTTTAGATGCAATTGCAGAAGTCCCAAGAATTATAAACACCAATCCAATAACCGCGACTATCTTAAATATATTTATTTCCATTCTATATCATCCCCTCAATTAAATTTTTTAGTTCGTCGGTATGAAAAGGTCGACCATTGTATTTCAAAAGTCGGTTCTCAATTTTGATTCCAGTTTTCTCTCTGATTAATCTGCCCAATTGCCCAGTAAGATTACATTCAACGAGAATTACATTATCGGCTTCTTGCAATTCCTTCTTAATTCGATTTGATAACGGTTTCATATATAAAACTTGCAAAAATTTGGCGTCGAGGTCTTTAATTACATCCTTGATTACACCCGAGGTTGAACCCCATCCAACAATTAAATTTTTCGATTTTTCGTTTCCATGAATTTTTATCATTTCAAATTTATCTTTAATAAAATCTTTCAAGGTCGCATATTTTGCCAATCGCCTGTTGGCATTTTCTGTGGTCAATCTATAAGACTCGGTCGAGTTTCCAAATTTATCAGTTTCGTATGATGAATTTTTTACTAAATTTTTACCCGGGATTTTTCTTATGATTTTAAATTTTGGAGTTTTGTTTGAAGATTCTACCGAAGAGAACTCGGATTCGGCCAAATGTTTGTCGCTAAGAATTATTGATAGTGTTCTGAATTTTTCCGCGAGGTATAACGCTTCGGATGTTTTTTCAATTGTTTCAGTTGGATTCCCAGGGGCAACAACGACTCGTGGAAATTCACCATGTCCTGCTCTGAGTGCGACATTCAAATCTGATTGTGCTGTATAAGTTGGAACACCCGTCCCTGGTCCTGGTCGCGATGCAAGATAAACAGTTAGCGGAATTTCGGATATGCCCTGAAGAGAAAAAGTTTCACCCATTAAATCAAAGCCACCGCCAGAAGTTCCGGTCATTGTTTTAGCTCCGGCAAAAGAAGCACCGAGCGCCATATTCGCCGCCGCAATTTCGTTTTCAGCTTGGAATACCATTAACTTATTTTCCACCTGGTCTTTTGCAAGTTCGTTCATCGCGTTTGTCGCCGGCGTCATCGGATAAGCAATGTACAAATCTAACCCAGAGTTTTTCGCACCAATCGCAATCGCCTGACTCCCCGATAAAATTGATGGTTTATTATTAAGCTTTTTCAATTGATGAATTATTTTCTGAGAATCGTAACCTTTCTTAGCCGAAATAATCGCCTTATCAAATTCTTTAAACTGCGATTTTATTTCTTTTTCTAACTCCACTAATGGAATACCGAAAATTTTTATTAGAGCTCCAGCGAGGGAAATATTAATATTCCGTCCTTCATTTTTAAATTCATCTGCTGTAATTATAAGTCCATTTTTTTTCAAAGCCTGCCTGTGTGTTTTTATTGTTCGCTCATCTAAAGCGATTAAAATATCGGCCCTTGCTTCGTGGCTTTCAATTTGAACATCAGAGATTGAAAGAGTATTGAAATTATGACCGCCACGGATTAAAGACTGGTAGTCACGGTAGTTGAAAGTAAAATAGCCGTATCCAACCAGAACGTTTGATACAATTTGCGAAACTTTGTTAATACCCTGACCCGCCTTGCCACCTATAATAATATTCAACCTCATAAAACCCCTAACTCCTCGCACTTACAACTTCTTTAATTTTCTCGACGGAGTTAGGATTTACCAGTGTCATTAATCCTTCGGGTTTTTCATTTATCAATAATGCCTTTAATATTCTTCTCATTATTTTTCCGCTTCTTGTCTTCGGCAAATCTTCTACGAAAAAAATTCTTTTCGGTCTTGCCGTTGGACCTATTTTAATATCTACATGTTTCTTTAACTTCTTCTCCAATTTCTCCGAACTCTTTCTCCATTTTAGCACCACGAAAGCAATCGGAACCTGTCCCTTAATTTTGTCCGGCATTGGAACCACCGCACAATCTTTTACATGCCAGTTGTCGTGTATTGCGTTTTCTACTTCTGCCGTCGAAAGCCGATGCCCGGCAACTTTCATAACGTCATCTGTTCGCCCGGTAATTCTAATTAAACCATTTTGCAAATATGCTCCGTCGCTGGTATCATACATTGTTTTGAATTTTTTCCAGTAGGTGTCTACGTATTTTTTGTGATTGTTGAATATTCCATGAAGCATTCCAGGAGCGAATGGACTTTGTTGCACTAAAAATCCGGAATCTCCTTTTGGCACAGCCCCCCCCCTTTCATTTACAATTGCGTGCCGAGTGCCAGGAAAACTTGTTCCCGAAACCGTTGGAACAAAAGGACCAATTCCCGGCAATGTATTAATCAACGTTCCGCCAGTTTCGGTTTGCCACCATGTGTCAATCAAAGGACACCTCCCTCCTCCGATTTTATTGAAATACCACATCCACGATTCTTTATCAATCGGCTCCCCAACAGTTCCCAGAATTTTCAGCGAGGACAAATCATATTTACTAATCCATTTTTTGTCGCCGCCCATAAACATTCTGATTGCCGTCGGTGCAGTATAAAACACATTAACTTCATTGTCCTGAATTATTTTCCACCATCTGCCCGGATTTGGAAATACTGGTCCGCCTTCATAAATTAGTGTTGTTGCTCCCGTTAAAAGCGGACCGTACATTGCGTAAGTGTGTCCGGTTATCCATCCGATGTCTGCGGTGCACCACATTACATCTCCTCGATGTAAATCAAAATTCCATTTACATGTCCAATATGCCTGAGTTGCATATCCGCCAGTGTCATGAACTATCCCCTTTGGTTTTCCAGTTGTCCCAGACGTATACAATAAAAACATGGTATCTTCGGATTTCATTATTTCCGGCTTGCAATATGAGTTTGCCTTTTCTATCTCCGTGTCAAAGTCTAAAAATTTCCCCCCTCTGACTTTCCCCCCTATTCGGTTTACCACAATTATTTTTTTGATTGTTGTTTTTCTTGCAGCCACCTTCGCCTTCTTTAATAACGGTTCTTTTTTGCCTTGTCTATAATATCCGTCGGCGGTAATCAAAATTTTTGCTTTACCATCTTGGATTCTTGCTTTCAGCGCGTCGGCCGAAAATGCCGAAAAGACGACCGAGTGAATTGCACCAATTCGCGTGCAAGCCAACATTGCGGTTAAAGCTTGCGGTATCATCGGGAGATATATCGAAACGACGTCACCCTTTTTAATTCCATTTTGCTTTAGAACATTTGCAAATTTGTTAACTTTATCGTAGAGTTCACCATAAGTTATTTTTATTGGTTTTTCATTTGTTGGTTCGGGAACCCATATCATCGCTATTGCTTTTGGTTTATCTAAGTACCTGTCGAGACAATTAACACAAAAATTTAACTCGCCCCCCTTGAACCATTTGAAATACGGGAGTTTTTCTTCATAAGTTTCATCCCATTCTTTTTCCCACGTTAATCCTCCCTTTGCGAGTTCTCCCCAGAATTTAACGGGATTCTTTTCGGCCTTGTCATAAATTTTTGGGTCAGACATATTTGCAATTTCTTTCATTGCATCACTCGGCCAGAACACCCCCCCCTTTTTTGTCACATATTTAATGCCCTTACTTTTTTTCATATTTAGAAATATAAGAACTATTTAATTTTGTTTTAACTTTCAACCAAACCATCTTGTCACCTTTGTTTATATCAGATGAGAAGTTTATAAAAGTTTGTGAGGCGTCACGCGCGACGGAACCTCCGAGTAGGACGCCGAGGCGTCTATTTATTATCGGCTCACATCAATCCCTGCTCGTCGATTCCCGCGTCATCATCTTCGGTCGCCGTTGGTTCTGCCTGTGGTTTGCCAGGTACTTCCTTTACCACTTCAGATTTAAGATCTGCAGAATCAATAGAATTAATCATCTTCTTAAACTCTTCGAATTTATCGGCTGGAATTCTCAGCCCTTTTTTCGTCGGTCCCGTATAGGTTTCACTTTGAGTAAATTCTCTAATATCAATTCCTACCTTTCCGTTAAACTCTTTAATTCCCACGACAATTTCAGTCACGATTCCTTGATATTCCCCTTTCGGGATTTTTCCAATTTCTTTTTCCATAAATTATATTGTCTTAAATTCTTTATAAATATTTAGGTAGTATAAATAAAAAGAGGAGGCTAAAAAACCGAAGCTATTTAGCCTCCAATACTTAACCGAAGCCAAGTATATTCAACCGAAGTTGAACAAATAACAACGGTATTTAGAGATTATAAAGCTTTCTGACTATTTTTTGGGAGTTACGAAAAAGGATTTGCAGTAGAAGAAATTGGGATTTGACATTTGGATTGTTGCACGGTTAATCCGTACTTGTGATATATGAAATTATTGTGATTAATTACAAATTTGAATTAATTTTCACACCCCTTCCTATTATTTACACACGTGAGATAAATAAGGAACTGAATAATAAGGACATCCGCCTTCAAAACACTTCATTCCATACTTGTCATTTGCAGATTTATTTTTTTTATGTTTACAATATCCCTTCGCATTTTTGAACTTACATTTAATATTTTGATTCAATATTTCACTAATCATTTTGTCAAATTCATATAGTTGAATTAGTGATGAAGCTTGATTATTAAAGAACTTCAAACGATATCTATTTAATATTTCGCTAAATCTTTCCTTTGTATTCCATGTGGAAATAATTTTCTGATTCATATTAAATCAATTCCCCAAAAGGAATCCTAAAAACCATTTCACCTTTGATATTTTCCAGAGTCACATTTTCATTCCAATCAGACCACAAATTATTATCTCCCTTCGTTATATATCTGCCATCTTTTATTTTTATTACCCGATGAATTACCTTATCGCCTTTTGAATTTTCAAATATAACAACGTCTCCAACCTGAATGTTATCAGTTTTAATAGAATAAACCATATCCCACGGTTTTAATTCTGGGAACATTGAATCCCCCATCATCCTGTCGCCGATTAATACAAAATTAAATATAAATGAAAAAAGTAAAAATGGAATTAGGGATAATAAAAAATACGGTA
>JAUWIJ010000020.1 GCA_030605415.1 archaeon
AAATTTAGGTCGCTTTGCTCCCAGAACTGAGAACTGAGACCGCTTACCCTCACAGATTTACTTTCACTATTGGTTGGGGCAGACCCTCGCTCTTAGATACCCTCACTGATTTATTTTTTAATTAGGTTGGGGCACGCCGACTCAGAACCGCCCCGAGTCTCCGTTTCCTACTCCACCCCCTCTGAGTTCTGAGATCTGAGTACTCCGTTCTTGCTAAAAGTTGTTAAAGATTATATACCATAAAATATTCGATATAAAAAAGTGAGTCCCCGCAGGATGCCACAAATGTCCATTATGGGGTTGGGGGATTTAGATTTAATTTTTGACCCCAAAACCTTAAAAACTTAAATTAACCTATCATTTCATCAGGCTCTCGGTTTCGACCGGGAGTTCGATCCCTATTTTTATCCGAAATAAATTGCTATGAATTTCCCCAGGAAAAAAGTTATTACGACTACCGCCACAGCAATCAGAACATGTTCAGAAATTATCATCAAGGGCTTTTCCTTTCGCATCTTAGCCAAGAAATAATTAAATGTTACGATTAAAAATAATCCCCAGGCTAAATTTACTTTTATAGCAGTTGATAATTCAAAAAGAAAAATTGGAATTAAAAATGACAAGGCGACGATAAGTTTAGTAAAAAAAGTCGCGAAGGTTGCTTCCCAAACTTCTTTATGTCCGTTTCTCCTCGACGACTCTTCAGAAATATGAATACCAAGAGCATCAGAAAATGCGTCCGCAATAGCAACAGTTAAAATCCCGCCAATGACCGCCAGCCGAAGACCGGTGCCCGCATCCAAACCTACCATTATCCCCAACGTTGTAATTATCCCAGAAGTCAAGCCAAACGAAACACCAGTTCTTATCGACCCTTTCATATAAGTTTATATTTAATGTATTTAATAAAGTTACGCAAACCCAAAAAACAACTCCAAAAAAGTCGTCGCATAAACTCCCGAAGGTAGCGTAAATTTTAATTCAATTTTCTTTGAACCTTCAAACTCTTCGTCGTCGGATGTCTCTACTCCAAGATCTGAAATCTCAGTTACAGCTTTTCGAAAAGAACCCTTAATTCTCAAATAAGGAATTTCTTTAATGTCAAAATCTTCAAGTTTCAAATTATGACTTACCAAAACTTGTTGCTCAATTTCTCCGAGACATCCATTATAAAATTTTGTCTTATAGCCGACGAGAAGACAACTTGTCTGCCCTTTTTTCGTAAAATCTAATCCTTCGCTCAATGCAGTCTTCAAAATTTCATTAAATATTTTTGACTGAACCGAATGAATAAACATTAGTATATTTTTTCTGTCGACTTTTTTTAGAGCTCCTATATAATCTTCCGGATTTCTTTCTAAATGATATTTCATATATTCTCCCTGACGCTGACTGTCTTCGGAAATTTCTCGGATTACTTCTTCAAATTTTCTTTTAAGAATCAGCTTCCCAATTTTAACATTATTCCCTTTTGCCCCAAATCTTTGCGGTCCAAAATAATTTGGAAACCACTTAATACTCCTAATATGTTTGACAATTTTCATCGCATCTTTTTTATCAATATCTCTTAAAATTATCTTGAAGTGATTCGCTTCCAAATACCCCATTTTTATTTTTCGTTTATTCCACTTGAAATTTTTTAAAATGATTTTTGAATGACAAAATAATTTTACTTTTTCCATATCAGGATTAAAAATTGAAATTCGTTGAGATGTCCAAGCCCGTTTGTCTTTTGTTCCGGCATAGCCGATTGCATTGGTTCTCTTGTTAAGCAACCTCGCAACTTCTTTGATTGCTGAGAAGTGGTCTATATTTTGTTTTTCCATTTCACACCATAGAAATTCTTTTGAGTTGGATAAATCTAAATTATCAAGATTAGGAATTGTATTTGGAATAAATTCCTCCGAAATTTTTGTACCCCATTTTTCTCCAATTTCCTCGACGACAAAATCTTCAGTTTTGTGTTTTAATTTTGCCGGAACTTTATCAAATTTTCCCATAAAACCTAATCACCCCTAATTTGGTCGCTCATAAAGAAAACTTTATTAGAATCAACTTCGTGAATTTTCTCATCTTTCTCGAAAACCGCCAGTGCTTCCGGAAGTGAAAACTTTCCAACAACGCCAACCTTCGAATAAACTATATAAGTAAAAATTCGCTCTTCACCAGCATTCAAATCACCGACGTGCCAATGGATTCTCCGACTCTCCGCATCAATTTTATCCGGTTTGACCATCCCAAATTTTTTATAAATTTTAACAATTGCCGGAACCTTATCTATCAAAGTCACATTCTCAACAGCCTTTTTTGCTTTTAGTAATAAGGTTATTTTTAATGCGAATTCGTCGTTTTTTGTTTTGACATGTGATACGGATTTTTTCACTTCGAGTTTTGTTTCAGAAAATCTCTTAAATCCCAATAATGCCAAAACAGCCAAAACAATCACCAAAAATGGCAAAACATAATTCGTTTTTGCTTTCACAATGTACGCTTCCGTCGGATTTAACCTTTCTTTTACCCACGTATACTTAATCGTCAAACCTTCTCGCTCAATAATTATTGGCTCAGTATTAAAACTCGTGAAAAGTCTCGAGAAAATATTCCGCTCCAACTTTATCTGAACACTCTCCAAAACGTTACCAACATTAACTTTCGTTATAGTTTTCGTCTGAATCAAAATACCCGATTTGTCTTCAGTCGAAGTTATCCCTTTCTTTTCTCCAAGATACAAATTACCCTCGATTTTTTTCGCTCCCTTTTCGGTCTGAAAAACCGACTCAATTACATAGACACCCGCTTTTGTTTTTTCAAGTTTCCCTTTATCGACATCAACAAAAATTTCAAGTTTCTCGTTTGGTCCTAAGTCAAATGTTTTTTCAGTTTCAAATAAGATTGATGAGAACTTCGCAGACAAATTTTTTAAACTGACAGATTCTTTATTTTGAATATAGAATGAAACCTCACCCGATGCTGGGTCAATTGAATCCGAGCTTATTTCAAGAACATCCTCAAGGTTCATTAAATTGATTAAAAATTTCTCGTCTATTTTTTCAACACCCCGATGATTCAAAGTATAAGTAAATGCGTAACGACCCTCCACCTTGAGATTATCTGTTGCTGTTATTGTGAAATTCTTTTCGACTGGACTTCGCGTTATCACGAATGTTTCGAATGGATAAATTGAAATATCGGCAAGAGTATAAAGATTATATGTCCCCTGCGATGCGTTAGTAATTTCCAATGTTAATTCAATCGAGTTTTCAACGTCGTGAACAATGACATCGGTGCTATATTTCGCCGACATTTCCAGAGCTGAAACTAGACTAAGACACATTAATCCCGTCATCAAAAATAATGATATTTTTTTCATACAATATAATGTAAAAATTATTTTATAAGCATTGTTGTGCTTCAGTGAGCATTTAATCAAAAACGCCCCGGAATTCGAAGAAGTGCCTTAATATCGCTTACTAACTCCTTCACTTCGTCCTCAAGGTCATCTTCGAATTGGTCGATTGTCTCCCGAATAATATGCTTTTCATACACCCCCCGCAAAAACTTCCATATAGGTTTATCTTCCCATCTCTTTTCATAATCTTTAACTATATTCCCCTTAAAAACAATTTCGACTTCACCCTTATTTGTTTTAATTTTTTTACCATCAACTTCAACCTCTGCATCTTTCATTCCCAAAATATGCCAGTCTAATTTTATCTCAAACATAAAATAATCTGTAACTTTTCTTATAGCAGTCCACCTTATAATTACTTCTTTACCATTACTCAGAAGTTTTTCGTTATAGAGATCCTCTTTAAGAAGATAGCTTTTATCTCTCAGCCAACCAAATGCCATATCGTAGACTTCTTTATATTGCCAGTATCCAGTTTGCTTAAGTCTTTCCTTGTAGACCTCTTTTCTCTGTACCATCTTGAAAATTTAAAAGAAACATAATATATAAACGTTATCGTTTGGCATAACAAGATTCACAAAGCCACTGAGATTCATCGTGGTAAAGAACGTCAAATTCACCGCACTCTTCGCAGATACCTTGTTCATGTAAAGTATTAATATCACTTCGTCTGAGTTTTTCAGTTTCTTCTCTTATTTTAATTGTTTCAAATATCATTTGAAAAAGCCCAGGGTCAATTCTCAAAATATCATTTGCAGTTATTATCCCGATAAGTTTCCCGTTTTCAATAACAGGTAAACGTCGAATTATTTCCTTTTTGAATTTCTTCATAGCTTCAATTATATCAGCACTCGGTCTTATCGTAACAATTTTGCGCTTCATTAAATCTTCCGCATGGATATCTTCCAAATCTCTCTTTGATTTTTTAGAAACTGCCCAAACAATATCTTTTTCAGTTAAAATTCCCCTAAGGTTATCCCCTTCTTTAACGATTAAACTTCCAACCCTTTTTTTTATCATCACTTTTGCGCATTCTTTGAGATTCACACCAGGACCAACGTAAGTAAAATCCCTCGTCATTAAATCGCCTATCTTCATGCCTATCTTCATATTTGTATTAAGACGAACTTGTTTAAATATTTATGGCACTACGACTTAATCACAATAATCCTTATAAAGAATTTTGGAGTTTTTTTGTCATGGTTGAAAATGTCGTATCAGAAGAAGGAAATCGAATTCTTGGGCGAGATGCCCAGAGAAATAATATTTTGGCAGCACGTGTCGTGGCTGAGACGGTGAAAACCACTTTGGGACCGAAGGGAATGGATAAAATGTTGGTTGATAGAGTCGGTAATATTGTTGTGACGAATGACGGAGTGACAATTTTGGACGAGATGGAGATTGAACATCCGGCGGCAAAAATGGTAGTTGAGATTGCGAAAACGCAAGAGAATGAAGTTGGTGATGGGACGACGACAGCTGTCATGTTGGCCGGGAAATTTTTGGAAAACGGGGAGAAGTTACTAGATATGAAAATTCATCCGACCATTATTACGCGAGGTTATCGATGGGCTGAGGAGAAAGCACAAGCGATTTTGAAGGAACTATCAATTGAAATTAATTCAAAAGAAGAGTTAATAAAAGTTGCGCAAACTGCAATGACTGGAAAAGGTGCGGAGTATTTGAAAGAAAAATTTGGTAAAATGATTGTTGAAGCGATTGAAATTGTTGCCGAAAATAATAATGTGAATTTAGACGATATTAAAATAAAAAAACAGAAGGGTCGGGCTATTGAGGATTCGGAATTGATTAAGGGAATTGTTTTAGATAAGGAAAGAATTAATCTGGAGATGCCAGCTCGTGTTGATGAGGCGAGGATTGCTTTGATTGAGGAAGCGTTAGAGATTCGCGGACCTGAAACCGAAGCTAAAATTGCGGTTTCAACGCCTGACCAGTTGCAGAATTTTTTGAATCAGGAAGATTCTATTTTGAGAGAGAAGGTTGATAAAATTAAGGAGTCGGGGGCGAATGTTATTTTTGTGCAAAAGGGAGTTGATGAGTTGGTTCAATATTATTTAGCAAAGGCCGGGATTTACGCTGTCAGACGTGTTGCAAAATCAGATATGCAAAGTTTAGCAAAGGCAACTGGCGGGCATATTGTCTCGAAGCTAAGCGAAATCATTGATGAGGACTTGGGTTATGCGAGTTTTGTTGAAGAACGAAGAGACAGCGAGGATGGAATGACTTATATTATGGGTTGTAGAAATCCGAAGGCGTTGACAATTTTGATTCGAGGCGGAACCGAGCACGTCATTGATGAAGTCGAACGGGCAGTGTTGGATGCTTTGGGTGATGTCGCTGTAGCCCTGAAAGATTCAAAAATTGTTGCCGGAGGTGGCGCGATTGAAATTGAATTGTCAAAAAGGTTGCGGGAGTTTGCTTCTGAGTTGAAAGGACGTGAAAGATTAGCAGTTGAGGAATTTGCTCTATCTTTAGAATTTATCCCTACAACACTGGCAGAAAATGCAGGGATGGACCCGATTGATGTTTTGACTGAACTTAGAGCAAGTCATGACGCTGGGATGAAAAATGCAGGCCTGAATTTATTTAGCGGAAAGGTTGAGGATAGTTTGGTAAATGGAATTATTGAGCCATTGAGAGTAAAGACACAGGCAATTGCCTCAGCGACGGAAGTTGCGATTATGATTCTTCGAATTGATGATGTGATTGCGTCGAAAAAAAGTTCCGGTAATTCTGGAAAACTTGGGAATATGAGTGGGTATGATTAGGATTGAAACTAATATTAGAATTGTTGCGCGATTAATCCGTATTTGTAATATATGAAATTATCGTGATTAATCACAAATTTGAATTAATCTTCACGCCCCTTCTCATTATTTACACACGTGAGATAAATAAGGAACTGAATAATAAGGACATCCGCCCTCAAAACACCTCATTCCATATTTGTTATTTGCAAATTTATTTATTTTATGTTTACAATATCCCTTCGCATTTTTGAACTTACATTTAATATTTTGATTCAATATTTCACTAACCATTTTGTCAAATTCGCATAATTGAATTAGTGATGAAGTTTGATTATTAAAGAACTTCAAACGATATCTATTTAATATTTCGCTAAATCTTTCCTTTGTATTCCATGTGGAAATGATTTTCTGATTCATATTAAAATATCCCCCCAAAAGGAATTCTAAAAATCATTTTGCCTTTGATATTTTCCAGAGTCACATTTTCATTCCAATCAGACCATAAATTATTGTCTCCTTTTGTTAGATATCTGCCATCTTTTATTTTTATTACCCGATGAATTACCTTATCGCCTTTTGAATTTTCAAATATAACAACGTCTCCAACCTGAATGTTATCAGTCTTAACAGAGTAAACCATATCCCACGGTTTTAATTCTGGGAACATTGAATCCCCCATCATCCTGTCGCCGATTAATACAAAATTAAATATAAATGAAAAAAGTAAAAATGGAATTAGGGATAATAAAAAATACGGTA
>JAUWIJ010000005.1 GCA_030605415.1 archaeon
CGCCCCCTCTAAGCTCTCAGTTCTAAGCTCTAAGTTCTGGATTTTTTTCAAAAAATCCAAATCTCAGACCGCTCATTTCATTCGCTCCCAGAACCACCCCCGCTTCCCGTTTCCCCTCTAAGTTCTAAGAGCGAAGCGGTGGGTCTGCCCCAACCTATTTCTCTTTTATATAGGTGAGGATACTCAGCTCTAAGTTCTGGACGGACTTCCCGTCCATCAAATTCTCAGTTCTGGAAAAACATTATGTTTTTCTAAAGTTCTCAGCTCTTACTGAAAATAGATAAATAGTTGTTAAGGCGAGTGTTATTTGAGAATTAACTGCCACACTAATGCAATAAATAATATTATCCAGGGGAATACGTTGTCTGCTAAATATCTTATTTTCTTTCTGCTGAAATTAAAGCCTATGCTTTCTAACAAAAAAGAATAAAATGTCATTTCTCTTTTTTTCGTTTTGAATTGTTTTTTTGTTATTATGCAATCGCCGATTATTATAAGTTGCAGATAGTATAGAAATATAAAAAACAGTATTATTTTCCAATCAATGAAAAATGGTGATGTCCAAATTAAAATAATCAGAGTGAGGTGCGTCCAAAAAAGTGGGACTTTATTTTTTTTCATTTAATTTTGATTGGCTTAAATTCTTTTATAAATTTTAGAGCATCTCTCCTTTTTTTTCTGGATTCGGTATATAGAGTTAGGATGGGTTCGCCCTTTTTTATTTTGCCGACGTGTTTGTGCAAATAAACTCCCGCTGAAATTGTTTCGGGAGTTCCGAGAACCCGACAGAGCGAGTTTATCCCTTTATTGCTTATGGCAATAATTCTACCTGAGCGTTTTGCTCTAATTATTTTTTTATGTTTTGCCAGCGTCAGTAGTTTTATTTTTTCATTAAAGTTTTTGCTACCATTCTGTGTATTAATAATTTCTTTGAATTTTTTATAAGCTTTTCCCGAAGATAGCATTTCTTCTGCCGTCTTTTTTGCATTTTTGATTCTGCAAAGTTTTAATAGTTCGGCTGAAAGATATAATGACTTTTCTTTTAAATCCTGGGGACCTTCATTCTGTAAAACTTTTAAGATATCGAGCATTTCTAAAACTGGACCAACACCATTGCCAATTGGTTGACTCCCGTCGGTATAAACTATTTTTAATTTTAATCTGAATCGTTTACCTATTTTTTTGAATTTTCTTCCAAGTTTTTTCGCGTCGATTATGTTTTTCTTTTTTGCTCCCTTGCCATATGGAATATCAATTAAAATATATTTTGAGCCTGCTGAGATTTTCTTTGACATAATTGATGCCAGAAGTTGTGGTTCTACATCTAAATTTAGTAGTCGTTCCACTTGTATAATTTTGTCGTCGGAAGGCGCGAGTCCGAGTGAGCCTCCCCATGTTATGCAAGCACCTGTATTGTTAACGATTTTTGTAATTTGTTTTATAGATAGCTCGACATTCGAAATTGTTTCAATTACATCTGCGGTCCCCGAGGCTGAGGTTATCGCTCGTGATGATGTCTTTGGCATTGTTAGTCCCGCCGCCGCACAGATAGCCACAACAATTGGGGTCGTTCTGTTTCCAGCAATTCCTCCGATACAGTGCTTATCAGCTATGTATTTACCTTTGAATTTTAATCTTGCTCCTGTTTTTGCCATTGCCTTAATTAGATTAATTATTTCTTCAAAGTTCATTCCATTTAACTTTTCGGATGCGGCGAAGAATGCAATTTCAGATTCAGTTAAATTATTATGGACAATCTCAGAAATTAAATGTTGCAATTCTTCTTTATTTAATCTTTCTCCATTTAGTTTTTTCTTAATTAAAAGTGTTGCACTGGACATTTCCGATGTGCCAACTTCTACGAGTGATCTATTTTTTAGTTGTAGAATTTTGCTTAGCTCGTGCGATAAACCTATCTGATTTTTTTTGACCAATTTCGGAAAGATGTCAACCACGGCATAAACTTTTTTTGAATTCGAAATTACAATTCGATCGTCAACAAACACATTCATCTTTTTTGCAGTCTCGTCATTAAGAACGGCTACTGGACGACCTGCGAGCCAGTTAAAGTTTTTTATTTTTAATTTCACTTTTGAACCTCTTATTTGTTAAACAGATCTTTTAGTTTGCCTTGTCGATAGAATTCAATAATAATCAGCACGTATGCGAGGGTGAGCGGACCAAGAAGTAATCCTGTAATTCCGAAGAAATAAAGACCTCCTATTGTTCCGATGACGCTTAATACGATTGGAAGATTTGTCTGTTTTGACAGGATGTACGGTCTGAGTAGATTATCGATTGTTGAGACAAATAGTGCGCCATAAAGCAGAAGAAATACTCCGTCGAATGTTTGACCATTGATTAGCAGAAAAATACTGACTGGCAACCAGACAATCCAAGAACCGAGAATTGGAATCATTGATACAATGCATGCGATGAATGTTAAAGTTAGGGCGTTAGAAACTCCCAGAAAAAATAGACACGCTCCGACCGCCAGACCTTGAACAATTCCAATGAAAACTTGTCCGAAAACTATTGCATTAGTTATTCCCCTGAATTCTTTAAGAATTTTTGCTTCCGTAGCATCGGAAAACGGGGATAGTGTTGAAATATATTCCCGAAGTTCATTGGCGTCTCGTGTTGCAAAGTAAAATGTAAAAAAGAAAACTGCAAATTGAAGAAGTAATGACGGAAAATTTTTGACTAATATTTTGAATTGATCTAAAGATGTTGAGAAAAGTTTGCCTATAATATTATCAAGATTTATTGCTAAAGTCGATGATATGTTGCTCTGAACAAAATTATTTATGTATTCTCCAAAATTGAAGTTTTGAAGCAGAACATATATTTCAAAGAGCTGGTTGACTAAAATTGGAACCATATAAATTATTGGAATTGCGATTAGTATTATTAATCCGAAAAGAAGTATGAGAGCTGATAGGGTTTTTCTTTTGACTCGTGTTAGAATTTTTTTATAAACTGGATTAAAAATATAGGCAAAAAGAAGTCCGAATATTATCGGTATAATTATTTCTTTTAAAATAAAAAATGTCAGAACAAAAATACCGAGGATTATTGCACCGGCTATACCTCTCTTTATATCTTTATAATCTGCCATAATAATCTATGAATTGACAATTTATAAAGTTTCGGAAAACGGGCAGAAGAATTTATAAAGAGATTTCAGAGAAGTTTTATGAATAAATTTTCTACGGAAAATTTATAAAGAGATTTTATGTTTTTGTGTGATGATTATGAAGAAGATTTTTGGTGGTATTTTTGATAACGAGGTGCATGTGGCATTTTTGCGATTTGGTCGAGGGCAATATAAAAATAAATATTTGCTACATGGAAAAAGGCAGGCAAAGAATTGGGCAGTTAAAACGGGAGCGGAATATACAAATTTTTTGGTGAGAAGTTGTCTGGGAAAAATTGATGGATATGTTGCGATTAGGGGAGTTATTGTTTCGACTTTGGATTTGAAAAATGAGATTGAATTTGAAATTAAAAAAGTTAGTAATTTTCAGGGTGTTCGAAAATATATTA
Source organism: archaeon (assembly GCA_030605415.1). Classification (GTDB taxonomy): domain Archaea; phylum Nanobdellota; class Nanobdellia; order Pacearchaeales; family GW2011-AR1; genus JAGVXH01. The sequence continues at coordinate 3,547 of JAUWIJ010000005.1, forward strand.
TTGATATTGAAGTTGAGCCCTCGAAAATTTTAGATTTGATGAATAAATATCCGAAGGGTTTTTTTGCTTTAAGTTTTAAGGGAGAGGGTTTTGTTTTGAAGATTAAAGCAAAGGCACCGAAAAATGGGAAGCCGGGAAAGGATGACAAGAAGCCGGTTGCTGATTTTTGTTCTCTGAAAACTGAGGATAGGGCAATTATTGATGAGTTGTTTTTCGGAGTTGGAGATTTTCAAGAGATTTCTATTAGCCATGAGATTGATGTAACCGATATTATTTATCCTGCAGATATAGAAAATTTGAAGCCGATTGAGATTAGAGAATTGGCGAAGAGAAAGGGTGTTATTAAAAGAGATATTGATGTGGACGGAATTATAAAAATGCGTGAAGTTGAATTTGTGGCGTAGTAAGATTTAAATATAAGAAATTGTTTTAGATATCATGAGGATTGATTGGGTTGCTGTTGTTGGAATTTTTGTTGCTTTGCTTTTGCTTGGTGGTATCCTTTGGGGAATTCCTAATTATAAGGTTTATGCTCGTGAGTTAAACGGGAAGGCACAATTGAGAGAGGCGGAATGGAATAGGCAGATTGCGGTTCAGGAAGCGGAGGCATTGAAGGAGTCGGCAAAATTAAAAGCGGATGCTGAAGTTATTCGAGCGAAGGGAATTGCTGAGGCGAATGAAATTATTTCTGAAAGTTTAACTGAAAGATATATTCAATATAAGTTTGTCGAGGGGTTGAATGACGGAAATACCGAGGTGATATATGTACCGACTGAAGCGAATTTGCCAATTTTGGAAGCTAGGGGTTGATTAATCAAACCAGCCCAACTTATCCCACTTATCCAATTTTTTAATTTGATATTCGGCTTTTTGTGCGTCAGATCTACTGGAACATTTTTTGGTTCGTAAAAGTTTTCTGAATTTTTTCTGGCGGACATATTTACTACCTTTGCCTTCGGCGTGAATTTTCATTCGTTTGTCGAGGTCGTTGGTAACGCCAGTATAAAAAGAACCATCTTGGCATTCGAGAATATAAACGAACCACAGTGCCTGGCACTGAGGTATTTGGTATTTGGGATTTGGGATTTGCAAGCGAGGGACACGAGCGAGGTATTTGGGATTTGGGATTTGGGATTCGTGGGAGAGGGGAAGGGGAAACTGGTATTTGGGATTTGGGATTTGTGGGGACAGGGAACGGGGAAGCGAGGGACGAGACGAGGGATTTGGGATTTGTGGAATGCTATGTGGTTTGTCAGTGCCGATTAGTCCAAGAAATGATTTTGGTTGCTTGGTTTTTATTTCCATTATATATTGAGGTTTTTTTGTTTTGCACAGGATGAACAAATGAGGGCGGTATCTTTTAAGGACATATAATATCTGTTGCCTTGTTCAAGAATGTTGTTGAATTTCTCCCAGCCTTTTTCGATTGTTAGTTTGCCTGAAATAACTCTTTCTGGAACTTTTGATGCTTTTTCTAATAAATCGATTCGTTTCTTGAACATTTTGTAGTGATAGAGATTTGGCTTCGCGGATTTTGATATTTTTTTATTACAGCTGTAACAGTTTGTTTGTGTCATTAAAAGTTCCTGTTCGCGAATTGCCCACTGAAGTTGAAAGTCTGCGTCTTGTATTAGATGTTTGTAGTTTCCGATGCCACCGAGTCGATTAAATGTTAAAGTGATTGTTTCTTCTGCGGTATTTATATTGGAAATGATAATTTCGCCGATTTTTCGGGAGTATCTCCAGATTGGGTATTTCTTTTCTTTTCGCGGAGTTATGGTGAGTTTGCCTATCCGATAAGCTTTCGCACCTGCTTTGATTTTTCCAATCATTAAATCTTTTTTTCTTCGAATAGCCCACTCTTTTTTTTCGGCAGACTTTTTCGCGATAGTTTTGTCTTTTTTAGAAATGTAACCTTTTTCGCCCGGGAGAATGTTCGGAGTTTTTATTGTCATAAAGGAAAAAGGGAAAGGAGGTTTTTAAGAGTTGTTGGTGGGGTAATTCGCTATAAATCGGAAATTAAAAATGTTTTATGAGCACAATAATTTATTTAAAGTCAAAATAGAAGTTAAATTTTTTCAACCTATTTATAAATCAGCTAAATAATCCTCTTTCTTAAATAATTAAAAATTGCAATATAAAGTTTTATAAAGGCATTTTTCTGGTTATTTTTAAGGTTCCATCCAAAACTTAAATGTTTGGATGAAGAGAATTTTGTGATTGGTTGGTCACGATAAAACGCAAGTGCTATTGCTTAATTATCAGATAGTTAGAGCTATCAGGACATACAAGAATGACAGATAACAATGGAATACGAAGTGGAAGTTTGCAGTTTTACCCGAGGGTGCGAGCTAAGAAAGTTGTGCCTAGTGTGAATTGGAAACCGGTTTCCAAAGACGGTGTTGGGCTTATGGGTTTTGTTGGGTATAAGGTTGGGATGATTTCTGTTTGGGCAAAAGACGGGACTGAGCATTCTATGACAAAAGGTAAAAGGATTTCTATTCCGGCGACTGTTGTTGAGTGTCCTGTTATGAAAATTTATTCGGTTCGATTCTATAAAAATGGGAAAGTGAGTAAAGACGTTGTTGTTTCTAATGATAAAGATTTGAAAAAGAGTGTTAAACTTTCTAAGTCGGTTGGTGAATTTAAGGATGTCGTCGCACCCAAGGGTGTACCTCCTGCCCAGATGGCATCTGCTGACGCAGACAAGGTCGGCAATTTTGACGACGTTAGGGTGATTATGTATTCTGGCGTGAGAAAAACTTGTGTTGACAAAAACAAGGCAGATATGATTGAGGTTGGGGTTTCGGGTTCTAACGACGAGAAACTGGCTTTTATTAAAGAGAATATTGGAAAGGAAATTTTGGTTGGTGATGTTTTTAGTGAAGGGCTCGTTGATGTTCGGGGTGTTACAAAAGGTTATGGAACACAGGGTCCTATGAAAAGATTTGGCATTGCATTGAAATCGCATAAGTCTGAAAAGGGAAGGCGAAGACCTGGCTCTTTGGCACCGTGGCATCCGTCGAGAGTTACTTTCCGAGCACCTCAGGCTGGGCAAACTGGTTATCATAATAGAATTAGTTATAATAATTTGATTTTAGAAATTGGTAAAATTAAAGAAAAGGATATTAACAAGAAAGGTGGGTTTGAACATTATGGGGTTATTAAGACTGATTATATAATTTTGAAGGGTTCGATTCCGGGACCGAAGAAAAGAGGACTTATGGTTACTACTGCTATTAGACCAACTAAATATCTTGCTAAGAAAAAATTTGAGGTAATTGAGTTACGATGAAAACAAGAACACAAAACGATAACTCTTTATGTGGACAAAACTTGCAGTGTTTAAATTATAATAAAGAAGGTTGTTTGATGTATCATACTGGTGTTTGTGATGGTATTATTACATGGGATAATAATCAGCAAGTTTATTTTGCTGGAGGTGAAAAAAATGGGAGATGTTATTCTTCTGACATTTTAGTGGTGAGAGTATTGGGATTTAAAAGAGCAAGAAAACAAACTAAACTTCTTGAAAATATTGCAGATAAATTGGGGGCTGACTTTTTATAATGAAAACAAAACTATTTGACAAAAACGGGAAAGCGAAAGGTGATGTAGCTTTGCCTAAGAATTTTTCGGTTAAGATTCGGGAAGATATTTTGGCTAAGGTGTTTGAAGCGCAGAAAGGTCTTTATGCTCAGGTCTATGGTGCGATGGAAGGTGCTGGTGCCCAGTATTCTGCTTCTGGTATTTCAAAGAAAAAACGGCATGATTGGAAGGCAACCTATGGTAAGGGAATTTCCAGAATTCCGAGAAAAATTATGTCGAGGCATGGTGCTTCGTTTAATTGGATTGGTGCAACCGTTGCAAGTACTCGAGGTGGACGAAGACCACATGCTCCAAGAAGTGCGAAGAATTTAATTAAGAAAATTAATAAGAAAGAACTTTTGATTGCTTTTGATTCTGCTTTAGCTGGAACGGTTGATGTGAAATCTTTGGAGAAAAAATATGGGGGGAAGGTAAATAGTGGTTTTGTTTTTGGCGCTGATATTTTAGAGATTAAAACAAAAGATTTTATTGCGGCTATGAAGAAAGTTTTTGGTGACGCTTTTGGTACTATTTTGAAACATAAGTCAATTCGGGCTGGTATCGGGAAGATGAGAGGTAGAAAATATAAGTCGAACGCTGGACTATTATTCGTTATCGGGAATGATGAGGGTATGAAAAGAAAAGGTGTAGAAGTTGTTCGGGTTGTTGATTTAACGATTAAGGATTTGTCGCCGAACGGAGAACCAGGGCGATTAGTTTGTTATAGTGAGAAGGCAATTAAAGATATTGAGGAAAGGTTTGGCAAAGCCAAATCATTTGCAAATGCAAACATTTCCAAGAGGTTTAAATAAAATGTGGTGGAAAAAGAAGATTGTTGAAAGGAAGTTTGGGGACTTTAGGAAAGGAATAGAATATATGGATTATCTTGAAAGTATGGAAATATATCGCCGTAATGTAGTTAATATAAATAGTGATATAAAGACAAGAGTTCCTGTTAATTTAGAAGATCCAAAGGATATAGCTCAGGAACAAGAATGTATGGATGATTTTAAAAAAAGAGTTTTATTATTTGAAGATTGTTTTCAAAGTGCGTATAAAAAAGCACGAGATATAGAAGATGGATATGGATATGAATATAATAATAGAGGGAAATATGGATATAGGGGATTTGCTTGTGGAGCTGAAAGAGTATTAAAGGTTTTTGATGAAATTAAACAGGATACTTTGGAGAAACTTAAATAAAATGGTAAAAACAATAATTTTAGAGAAGATTAAATCTACGGAAAAACTTGTTCGGCAGATTGAGTCGGATAATATTTTGGCTTTTATAGTTGATAGAGCGATTAGCAAGAAGGAAGTTAGAGATGAAGTTGAGAATTTATTTGATGTTAAAGTTGCAAAAGTTCGAACACACACTTTGAAAAATAAGAAGATTGCTTATGTTAAATTAAAGGCGGATTATCCAGCGGTGGATGTTGCGACCAAGTTGGGGATGATGTAAATGAAATCAAAGATTTCATTTACGGTGTTCGGAGTTCGGGTTGTCGGTGTTACCCTCACAAATATAAAGGAAAATCAGGTTGGGGCAGGCCCTCGGGGCTTGGGCAACTGTTGTTATGGGAGGTTATTGTTAAAATGGGAAAGAGAATAATTCAACAGCGACGCGGAAGGGGTGGACATACTTATAAGACCAGAGAGAAAGCTGGGAAAATTAGGCCAGGTTATGCTTCTGGTTTGAAGGGTGAATTTGAGTGTGTGAAACTGATTGCGTCGGTTGGGCATTCTGTTCCAATTGCAAAGTTCATGAATAAGGGCGGTGAGATCTTCCATAATTTTTCGGTTGATTTATTATATGTTGGGCAGAAAATTGGCATTAATGGAAATAAGCCGGGTGATATTGCGAAGCTTGGGGATTTGAAGAATGGGACTGAGGTTTTTAATATTGAGTATAATCCTAAGGATGGAGGAAAGTTTGTCAGAACTGGTGGGAATTTTGGGACAATTATGGCGAAAGAGGGAGATGTTGTTAAGATTATGATGCCGTCGAAAAAGGTGAAGAAATTTAACGTGAATTGCAGGGCGACTGTTGGTCGGGCTGCGGGAGATGGTAGAATGGATAAGCCGATTTTGAAGGCGGGTAAGAAGTTTTATATAATGAAAACAAAATCTAAATTATGGCCGAGAACTTCTGCTGTTAAGATGAATGCTATTGACCATCCGTTTGGTAGTGGTCGGGGGAAAAGAATGAAAAGTAAAATTGCTAAGAGAAATGCGTCGCCGGGTAAGAAGGTTGGTTTAATTAGACCGAGAAGAACAGGGAGGAAGAAAAGATGAAATCTTCGATTGCATCTTTTCGGGTGGTCGGTGGTTCGGACGCTTCGCTGGTCGGTGTTCGGGGCTTGAGCAACTTGACATGGAGGGGGATGAAATAAAATGGCAATTTTAATGGATGGCATGGAAAGAGAAAGGGCATGTGTTTCTTATTTGGAATCTCTTGGGGTACTTGATAGTGAAAGTTTATGTCTTGCTGGGCATAAATATATACTTCGTGTAGATGATGAAGATTCTTTTTATCAAATAGCAGAAGCTACTGGAGTTGATAGAATTATAAATTATGATGGTGATGGTTTGGATTTTGAGATACAAATTCCATCAAAACCGCGTAACGATACATGGTTTGTGTTTTTGAGTTATTGCAAAAGTGACGCTTTTTTAAATAAATATAATATAGGGGGAACACAATAATAATGGTAGAAACAATACAAAAGAGAGATAAAAGCAAATTTTATCGGGGGAAGAAAACTGAAGAATTAAAATCGGTTGATACCCGGGAGTTTGCGAAGTTGGTTAAGGCTCGAGAGAGAAGAACGATTTTGAGAAACTATGATGTTATCGAGGCTTTTGTTGCGAAGTGTGAGAAAAACACTCTGAAAAATAAACCAATAAAAACCCATGATAGAAGTTTGGTTATTGTTCCAAAAATGGTCGGTAAAACTATTGGGGTTCATAATGGAAAGGAGTTTAGTAAGGTTGTCATTGTTGAAGAAATGTTGGGACATAGATTGGGTGAATTTTCTATGACGAGAAAAATTGCAAAACATACATCCGTTGGAGGCGGAGCTAAAAAGAAGGTGGTAGATAAATAAAATGGCAGCACCGAGTGTACCCTTGAAGGGCAAAGAAATAAAAGAAACTGCACCCAAGGGTGTACCTCCTGCCCGGATGGCATCCGATAAATCGGACAAGGTCGGCAAAGAAAAATCAAAAGTAGACGAGACTCCAAAAATGAAAACAGATGTTGAAAAAGTGGAAAATATTAAAGCCGAGAAAGGCAAGAAAAAAAAGATTGTTAAACAAAAGGAGATTTCTAAAAAGGATGTTGCGGTTGCTAATGGTTTTTCGTTGAAGATTTCGCCTAAGCAATCTAAATATATTATGAGAATTATTCGAGGCAAGAGTCCTGACAATGCCGTTGTAAGATTGCAGGATGTTATTAGCGAGAAAAGAGTTGTTCCTATGGCTGGTTTGGAAGTTGGACATAAGAAAGGAAAAGGACTTGCTGGTGGTAAATTTCCGAAAAATGCGTGTAAGGCGATTATTGAGATTGTGAAGCAGGTTAAAGCTAATTCCATTATTGCTGGAATTGAGAATTCTGTGATTAGTATTGCCAGATCTGATAGGGCTTCGGCCCCGTATAGAAAGGCCGGGCGAAAAGCCAAGAGGACTCATATTCATATTGAGATTCGAGATAGAACTAAATCGATTGGGAAAGCAAAATAATGGAAGAAAAGAAATTTGTTGGAGTAAGAAAGGACGAGTATAATATTAAACAGTTTGTAAAGCGAATGTTTGGCAAGGGAAAGGTTTCAAAAGTTCGGATTGAGTATACTCCCGTCGGAGAGAGAATTGTTGTTTCGACGCATAAGCCGGGTTGGATAATTGGTAAGCGAGGTGAGAAGATTAATGAGCTGACTGAAATTTTAAAGAAACGATTTAAGATGGAGAATCCCCACGTTGATATTGAGGAGATTATGCATCCTGAGTTTGATGCGCAGTTGGTTGCCGACGATATTGCTTTGACTCTTGAGAGATTCGGTGCGATGAAATATAAAGCGGCAAGTTATAGAGCTCTTGGAAAAATTAAAAATTCTGGTGCATTGGGTGCTGAGCTGAGGTTATCAGGTAAATTGCCAAGTGATAGGGCGAGGGTTTGGAGATTTCATTTTGGTTATTTGAAGAAAACTGGGGACGCTGCGAAAGTTGTAGATAGGGCTGAGTCTATTGCTCAGACGAAACAAGGTATTGTTGGAATTAAAGTTGCGATTTTGGCTCCGGGTATTAAGATGTGTGACCAAATTACTATTGATGAAGATTTTATGAATAAAGTTAGGAGTAATGCTGCTTTTGAAATTGTTGAAGAGGTTAAAGTTAAAAAGAAACGGAAGGTGGTGAGGAAAAATAATGGTAAATAAAAAAATTATGACAGCGAAGGAAATGAAGAGAAAAATTATTGATTTGAAGATTGAGTTATTGAAAAATGTAACGAAAAGAAAAAGCATTAAAAAGGAAATTGCGCGGTTATTAACTATGGCAAGAAGCTCTGCTTCTCGGGGTGTCGGTGTTCGGGGTGTCGGGGTGTCGGATGCTGAAACAACTGGGAACAAGAAGGGAAAGAAAAGTAATACTAAATCGGATGGAGGGAGCAAGTAAAGTGGAAATTTGTCCGAAGTGTGGATTGCCTATGCCGGCGTGTGTTTGTGGCGAGATTGCCAAGACGCAACAGCAAATTACTGTGAAAACGGAGACAAGGCGTTTCGGAAAAGTTAATACTATAATAAGTGGATTCGACGACGGTGTTAATATTAAAGACCTCGCAAAAAAGCTCAAAATGAAAAGGGCTTGTGGCGGAACGGTTAAAAATAAAATTATCGAATTGCAAGGAAATCACAAGAGCTTCATAAAACCTATTTTGGTTTCAGAAGGTTTTAGCGAGGACCAAATAAATGATTAAAATGGTAAAGAAAAAAATTGATAAGAAAATTGAGAAGATTGAAGATGTCGAATGTAAGGATAGACTTTGTCCTAAGCATGGAGATAGAAAATTGAAGATGCGAGGTCGGACTTTTGAGGGTGTTGTGATTAGAAAGCGAAATACTCGGGTTACAATTCAGTTTGAGAGAATGTTGAAACTGCCGAAGTATGAGAGATATGAAAAAAGGAAAACGAAGATTCACGCGAGACTGCCTGACTGTATGAAAAATGATGTTGCGATTGGAGACTTGATTCAGATTACAGAAACTCGACCAATTAGCAAGATGATTCACTTTGTTGTTGTTAAAGTTGTTAAAAAAGTGGAGGCTAAAATATGAAATCAAAGATTTCATATTTGCGGTGGTCGGTGGTCGGACGCTACCCTCACAGATATAAAGGAGAAACAGGTTGGGGCACACTGTTCGCTGGTCGGGGTTCGGGGCTTGAGCAACTGGAGGTACTGAAATGAAAGGTAGAATAGAAACACAAAAGGCATTTAATAAAGAATCTTTAATTAATAACAAATGGTACAGGATAAATATTGGCTGTATTTATACAGAAGCAATGTGGGCTAATAACCTCCCTTTTGAAAAAGAGTGCTTTATTAGATTAAACACTGCAGATTATCAAAAAGGAATGGAAGGAAGGGATATAGAATGTTGGAATGGAGAGATAATTGGATTTTCAAGGGAAGGGAGTGTTCTAATTAATCCCAAAGAATATGGATTAGAATTTATTTACCCAAGAGACCCACAATATAATTCTTTACTAGAACAAATGACAAAAACAAAGGAATTTAGAAAATTATTGGAGGTAAAGAAATGAGAGCAATAAGTGGAAGAGCGACGAGGAGTTTGAATATTGGGAGTTTGTTGGAGGCTTGTGATAATAGCGGGGCACGGATTTGTCGGATTGTTTCGATTAAGCATGGGAAAACTTCTAAGGGTCGGCAGGGTTATGCGAAAATTGCGGACTGGGTTAAGGTTTCAGTTAGAAAGGGCGACCCGAAAATGAAAGGAGAGGTTTTCGACGCTGTTCTTGTCAGGCAGAGAAAACCATGGAGAAGAAATACTGGAGAGCGAGTCTGTTTCAGCGATAATGCGGTTGCGCTTTTAAAAGACGAAAAAGGGAATCCAAAAGGAACACAGGTTAAAGGAGTTGTTGCTCGAGAGATTCAGGAAAGATGGAAGGAGGTTGCTAAAATTGCGGGGGGGGTATATTAAGATGAAATCAAAATTTAGTAAATCGTGGAATTCGAGTAAGCAACCGAGGAAGCAGGTTAAGTTTAGGGTGAATGCGCCGAATCATATTAAGCGGACATTTATGGGAACCACTTTAGATAAGCCATTGAGAGAGAAATATGGGAGACGAAATATTGAAGTTAGAAAGGGCGACGAGGTTAAAGTTATGCGAGGGAAGTTTAAAGGGAAGCAGGGGAAAGTTGGAAGTGTTGATGTTAAAAGGACAAGGATTCAGATTGAGGGAATTCAGAGAGTTAAAGCTGGTGGGGAAAAGTTGATTACGTGGTTCCATCCGTCAAATGTTAAGATAATTATTTTAGACAATGAGGATGCTCGGAGATTGAAACGCGGGAAGAAGGTAGTTGGGGAAACGGTATCCGCTGACGTGGACAAGGTCGACAAAATTAAGAAGACTGTTAAGAAAACTAAAAAAATAACTAAGGAGAAAAAATAATGGCACATATTAAAAAAACTCAAATGTCCACTTTGTGGCCGGTTCCACGGAAGGGAAGAGGAAGGAGATTTGTAGCTGTGCCTAGTCATGCGACTTCAAAGGGTATTTCGATTTTGTTTTTACTTAGAGATGTTTTGAAAATTGTAAAGACGAGGAAGGAGGCTAGGCATATGACATTAAACGGAATGGTTAAGGTTAATAATCAAATCAGGAAGGATGAGAATTTCCCGGTACAGGTTTTCGACACGATTAATCTTGAAAAGGCAAAGTTGAATTATAGACTGGAGATTGTTAATAAGAAATTTAGTCTGATTAAAATTTCGGTCAAGGATGCTGAGAATAAGATTGTTAAGATTAGCGGGAAAAAGATTCTTGGAGTTAAAAAGATTCAGATGAATCTCGATGATGGGCAGAATATTATTATGAAAGAAAAGTTTTCGGTTGGGGATTCGGTTGTTTTGAATACTAAGGAAAAGAAAGTTGTGAAAATTTTGCCGTTGAAAGAGGGGGCCGATGTGGAAATTGTCGCAGGGAAGCATGCCGGGAAGAAAGGCAAGTTGATTGGCTTTGAAAGTTTGGTTCGAGGTAGAAGTTATCAAATTAAATTAAAAGATAGAACTGTGAGTTTGCCTTACAAGACTATTTTGGTGATTGGATAATGGCAAATAAAATGAGAGAAATTAAGTTGGATAAGGTCGTTTTGAATATTGGCGGAGTTGCTGATAAGTTGGATAAGGGAATTATTTTGCTTGAAACTATTAGCGGAAAGAAGGCGATTAAAGTTAAAGCTACTAAGAGAATTCCGACGTGGAGTGTTCGGCCTGGTTTGGAAGTTGGAACGAAGGTTACGTTACGAGGCAAGGATGCTTTGAATATGGTTAAAAAATTGTTGCCGGCAATTGATAATACGTTGAAGGAGAAGCAGATTCAGGATAATTGTTTTTCGTTTGGGATACATGAATATATTGAGATTCCGGGTGTTGAGTATATTAGAGAAGTTGGAATTATGGGATTTGAAGTTACGATTGTGTTTTCGAGGGCTGGCAAATCGGTCGAAAAGAAAAAGGTTAAAAGGGGAAAATCTCGTAGATTAATTGTTACGCGTAAAGAAATTGAAGATTATCTTGTAACTAAATTTAACACAGAAATTTTGCGGAAACAAAAGAAGATTATGGAGGACGAAGAATAAAATGACAGCGAGTGATTGGAGAAAAATAACGAGACAGCTTCGGGGAAAGCCGGCTGTGCTTAAGAAGTTTTTGAAACATAATAAACCAAAAGCTAGAAAATTTGGCGTTGCTGCCTATAAATGTGAAGTCTGCGGACGACACGGTGCGCATATTTCATCTTATAATCTAAATTTATGCCGACACTGTTTCAGAGAGTTGGCAGTTGAACTGGGGTTCAAAAAATACTCATGATATTCGTATTTTCGGTGTTCGGTGTTACCCTCACAAATATAAAGGAACATCAGGTTGGGGCAGGCCCTCGGATGGTCGGATGGTCGGGGCTTGAGCAACTAAAGATGGAGGTTTTGGAATGAGTCAAGATATAGTAGCGGATGGGTTAAATCAGATAATGAACGCGAAGCAAATAGGGAAGATGGATATTGTTATTAAGCGGTGCTCTAAGGTCTTGTTGAATTTGTTTGAGATAATGAAGGCGGAGGGTCATATTGATTATGAAGTTAATAAGGAAGAGAAAACGGTTAGTGTTAAGGTGATTAAACTGAATAAGTGCAGGGCGATTAAGCCGAGATATTATGTTGGCGTTGATGGTATTGATAAGTATATGAGGCGATTTTTGCCATCGAGGAATTTCGGCAGTTTGATTATCTCGACAAATATGGGATTATTAAATCACAAAGATGCAATTAAAAATAAAGTAGGAGGAAGCGTTATCGCTTATTTTTACTGATGGTAGACGGAGTTGAGCGCTGTAATGATTGTATATTTGAAGAAGGGGTCCTAAGAAATACGACCAAGAGCGTGGATGAAAGCTGTTATTGTATTCGTTTTGGGAAAACGAATTCAGATGGCGTAATAGGAGCTAAGGAATGTTCTATTAATCCTTATTATAAAACTAAGGGAGCCCAAAATGAATAAAGATTTAGAGAGAGTTGTCGAGATTCCTGAAGGAGTTGAAGTTATTATTAGTGAGAATAATTTTGTTGTTAAGGGTGATGGTAATGAGTTAAGTAGAAGTTTTAATCTGGGAAAGATTGGCGCTGTGGTTAAGGATGATAAAGTTGTTTTGACGGCGAAGGGGGCAACTCGGCGAGAATCAAAAATGATTGGAACAGTTTGGGCGCATTTGAAGAATATGATTAAGGGAATAGGCGAGGAGTTTGTTTATGAGCTTGAGGTTTGTAATGTGCATTTTCCTATGAATGTAAAAGTTGATGGAGATAGAATTGTTATCAAATCTTTTTTGGGTGAGACAATAGAGAGAGTTGCAAAGATTTTGCCAAATGTTAAGATAGATATTAAGGGAAATAAAATTACAGTTAGCTCAAACAATATTGAAGCGGCTGGACAGACTGCGGCAAATTTAGAAAAAGCGACTCGATTAACTGGGCGAGATAGGCGAATTTTTCAAGACGGAATTTTTATGACTAAAAAACCGTGGAGGGTTATTTGATGAAATCAAAGATTTCATCATCGGTGTTCGGTGGTTCGGACGCTTCGCTGGTCGGTATTCGGGGCTTGGGCAACTGGATGTTATATTGGAGTGTTAAAATAAAATGGTAGAAGAAAAGAAAACAGTGTCGAGAAAGAAGCCGAAGTTTTTGCGGACGGATTGGCATAAGAAGATTAGACTTGGGCGGGGCGTTAAGAAAAATCAGAAATGGCATGGAGCGAAAGGAAGGCAAAATAAGTTAAGATTAAATAGAAAAGGGCGAGGACAGAGACCTAAAGTTGGTTGGGGAGCCCCAAAAGGAATTCGGGATTTGGTATTGGGAATTAGGTATGTTAGGGTTGAAAATATTAACGAACTTCTAAAAGTCAAAAAGGGATTTGGTATTATTATTGGGAAAGTTGGGGCGAAGAAAAGGGCTGATATTATTGTAAAGGCGAACGAAATGAAAATGAAAATTTTAAATAAATATAAAATGAAAGATGAGAAGCCAGTAGTTAAGCAGGGGGATAAGAAATGAATTTAGCAAAGAAGAAGAATTTGGCGGCGAAAGTTTTGAAGGTTGGAAGGAATCGGATTGTTTTTGTTAAGGAACATTTGTCTGAGATTAAGGAAGCGATTACGAGATTGGACATTTTGGATTTGAATAAAAGTGGGGCAATTCAGATTAAGGAAGTTAGCGGTAGGAAAAAAATTGTCAAAAGGAAGAATCGGAGAAGAGTTGGGAAGGTTAAAAATAAAGTTAATAACCGGAAGGCAGAGTATGTGATAATTACCAGGAAGTTGAGAAAATTTATTAGGGGACTTGTTAGAACTGGCGCGGTTGATAAAGAGAAAAATAGGGAAATTAGAAAACAGATTCGGGCGCGGAAGTTTAAAAGCAAAAGACATTTAAAAGAAAGTTTGGAGGAATTATAATGGCAGGATTAAGAATACAAAAACGAAGAAGGAGAGAAAATAGGACGGATTATAAAGTGCGGCGAATTTTGTTGACGTCGGGAATTCCAAGGATAGTTGTGCGAAGGACGAACAAATATTTTATTCTTCAGGCTGTTGAGAGTGACGAGGCTCAGGATAAAGTTATTGGGACGCTTACATCTAAGGAACTTCTTAAAAATGGTTGGGATGCCAAAGCGGGCGGAAGTTTAAAGTCTATTCCTGCTGGATATTTGACTGGATTATTGATGGCAAGGAAACTCAGAACTCAGAAGGGAATTACGGGGAAGAAGTCAGAAGTACCCTCACAAATACAAAAGAAAAAGAGGTTGGGGCAGACACTCGGAAGTCAGTTTATTATGGATTTGGGGATGACAAGAACGATTAAGGGTTCGCGAGTTTTTGCGGTTGTTAAGGGATTGATTGATGGCGGTTTGGATATTCCTGCAAATGAAAATGTGTTCCCGTCGGAAGAGAGATTAAACGGAGAACATTTGAAAGATGATGTTAAAAATATGATTGCGAAAGTTAGGGGAGGGTTGAAATAATGGGAATTAAAGAAGAAATATATAAAAGTATGGATGTTGGAACGCCTGCAAAAAAATATGTTGATACAAATACAGTTACTAAAAAAGTAGTTTCCGCTTTAGGTAGAAAGATTATTGGCTTGAATAGATTTTATGAAAATGTTCAGGAATGTCACGATAACAAAAATACTTCTGTATCGTCTACTTCAAATATTAGATTATCAAATAGCGCTATAACCCTCAGAAATAAAATAATGGGGGCATTTGAATGATGGCAGAAGAAAAGGAAATCAAGGAAGTTGCGCCGGAGAAACAGTTGAAAGAAATGGAAACCATAGTTGAGGCAAAGGAAAAAGGGAAAGAAGAAAAGGTTTCAAAAGAATTTGACGAGAAAGCTAAGGTTGCCGAGGGTCGGGGAGAGTGGAAGAGAGAGTCGAGAGAGGAAAGATTCGCCCGAGAAGCTCAGGTAAAATTGGATAATTGGGTGCCGAAAACTGAATTAGGCAGGGTTACTCGAAATGGAAAGATTAAGAATATTGATGAGATTCTTGAAGGTGGACAGAAAATTATGGAACCTGAAATTGTTGATTTATTAGTTCCTGGATTGAAAACTGATACTTTGTTTATTGGTCAGGCTAAGGGTAAGTTTGGTGGTGGCAAGAGAAGGGCATTTAGGCAAACTCAGAAAAAAACTAAGGAGGGTAATGTTTTGACTTTCGGTGTTATGGCTGTTGTCGGTGATGGGCACGGGCATGTTGGTCTTGGCTATGGCAGAGCTAGTGAAACTTTACCCGCGAAGGAGAAAGCTATCAGGAAGGCTAAGTTGAATATTGTTAAGATTATACGAGGATGTGCATCGTTTGATTGTTCGTGTGACGAGGAGCATAGTATTCCGGTTGCTGTTACGGGGAAATGTTCTTCGGTTGTTGTTAATTTGATGCCTGCGCCGCAAGGAACTGGCTTGGTTGTTAGTGACGAGTTGAAAAAGATTTTGAGGGCGGTTGGAGTTAAGGATGTTTATAGTAAGTGTTCTGGAAAACTGAGGACGACTTTTAATTCCGCGAAAGCGTGCATGGCTGCTTTGGAGAAAATTGGGGAGGTTCAAATATGAAATCTTTGATTTCATATTTGCGGTGGTCGGGGTTCGGACGCTACCCTCACAGATATAAAGGAGAAACAGGTTGGGGCACACTGTTCGCTATTCGGGGTTCGGGGCTTGGGCAACTTGATATGGAGGTTTTTGGATAATGGTGTATTTTGTGGTTAGAATTGCGGGGCAAGTCAAAAATAGAAAGAAAGATAATGAGACTTTGAAGAGATTGAAGATGAATAAAAAGTTCAGTGCGATTTTGGTTGAGTTAGATGATGTTGTTCGAATGGGGATGGTTGGAAGTGTTGGGCATATGGTAGCTTATGGGAATGTTGATGATGTTTTTGTTAAAGAATTGAAAAGTTCGCGGAAAGATAAGGAAGGTGTTTATTTTTTGCATCCACCACGAGGTGGGTTTAAGAAGGGTTCGAAGGTTTCGACACCGAAAGGAATTTTGGGTGAACATAAAGATATTGTTAAATTGGTTGGGAGGATGTTATAATGAAAACTCATAAAAGAAAAAAGAACTCGAGGATTCGTGGGGCGCGGACTGTTGGATGGGGATTTAGGCAGAAGCATAAGGGACATGGAAATAAGGGTGGTTTCGGTATGGCTGGAACTGGAAAGCGGGCTGACCATAAGAAACAGGTTGCTTTGGAATCCGATAGTAGGAAGAAAAAAAGATATTTTGGTAAGCAGGGTGTAACATCTAAGGGAACAGCTATCGCAAAATATGAGAAGATTAACTTAAAAGATATTAAAGATAATTTTTTTAAGAAAGATGGAGATAAAATTAATTTATCTAAGCATAAAATTCTCGGAATGGGCGAAGGATTCAAAGCAGAAATTACAGCTTTAGCTGCGACTGCTTCAGCAATTTCTAAAATGGAAAAGGCGGGTGGAAAAATTATTTTACCCGAGGTTAAGAAAGCGGTTAAACAGTGGGTTGAGAAAGAAAAGGTTGAAGAGAAGAATAGGAAGATTTAAATATCTAAAGATATCTAAAGATATTATGGAAGTTAAGCAGATTAATTTTAAAATGCCTGAGAATTTACATTTCGCGGCAGAGAATTATGCGAGGAATTTTGGTTTTAGGAATGTTCAGGAATTGATTGCGGAGAGTTTGAGAGAAAAGATTTTTGAGAGTAATTCTTATGATGATGATTTTTCCGACAAGGAAATAGTTTTGATTGATTCTTTGATTGAGAAATCTATAATGAAGGGTGATGTTATTTCTGAAGAAGAATTAAACAAGACTCTCTTGAAATGAGTTATAATGTAAAATCCTTAGGGATATTTGAGAGGCAGGTTGATAGAGAGAGTCAAAAATCAAGAAGAATAATTAGCGATAAAATTCGATTGATTAGGGAAAATCCTTATAGATTTAAGAGAATTCATTCTAAAAAATTTGGAAAGACATTTAGGATTAGGTTGAATTTGGATAAGCGAGAGGTTAGGATGATTTATGTTATTTTAGAACCTAATGTTATTTTAGTTTGTTTACTGGAAAGGAAAAATGATTATAAGGATTTGGAAAAATATTTGAATAAATTTTAATCTCCAAAACTTTATAAAACAATTTTATCTTCATAAAACATGGCTTTAAGGAATTTGTTGTATAATTTGCCTGAGGTTAGATCGCCGACGGAGAAGAAGGTTAGTTTTAATGTTAAGTTAAAATGGACGTTGGTTATTCTGGTTGGTTATTTTATTTTGGCGAATGTTCCGCTTTTTGGAATGGTCGAGGGTTCGATGTCGCGGTTTGAATATTTGGCTATTTTGCTTGGGACATCTTTTGGTTCGATTATTTCGTTGGGTATTGGTCCTATTGTTATGAGTTCAATTATTTTGCAGTTATTAAAAGGGGCGCAAATTTTGAATATTGATACAAATACTACTGAGGGTAAGCGATTTTTTCAGGCTATGCAAAAAGTTTTGGCGTTTGCGTTTGTAATTTTTGAGGCGATGGTTTATGTTTTAATGAAAGGTATTGAGGCTGAACCTGGGTTTGTCGGGCTTGTGATTTTCCAGTTGTGTCTTGGCGGTATTTTGATTATTTTTATGGATGAGGTTGTTCAAAAATGGGGTTTCGGTTCTGGGGTTTCGTTGTTTATTGCGGCAGGTATTGGCTGGAGATTGTTTGCGCAGTTGTTCCAGTTTATTGGCATACAGGGAACTTTTGAGGCGAGCGGTAAGGTTTTAGCTTTGGTGGCATCTATTATTGTTGGAGATGGAACCGGTGCGGCGCGGGCTATCTTTCCTATTATTGTTACCGCTGTTTTGTTTTTGATAGTTGTGTTTGCTCAGAGTTTGAAGGTTGAGGTTCCTTTGGCATTTGATAGAATCCGTGGTCATTCGGTTAAGTGGCCGTTGCAGTTTTTTTATGCTGGGGTTATTCCTGTAATTTTAGTTTCAGCTTTGGTTGCTAATTTGCAGTTGTTTGGTTCGTTGTTACAAAATTGGTTAGGTCATGCAACTTTCCTTGGGGGCTTCGGTTCCGGTGGACAGGCAATTTCAGGAATTGCATTTTGGATTGGTTCGACTCCTATTTTAGAGACAATTATTACCGGAAGTTTTAGATGGATTTATGCCGGTCAGGCTTTTTTCCATGTTTTATTTTATGTAGTATTTTCTGTCTTGTTCTCTTTCTTTTGGGTTCAGACTTCGGGTATGGACGCGAGAAGTCAGGCGAATAAGATTATCCATTCTGGGATGAGTATGCCCGGGTTTAGAAAAGACGAGAGAATTTTGGAGTCTATTTTGAAAAGGTATGTTGGGCCATTGACAATTATGGGTGGTGTTGCAATTGGTCTGTTGGCGTCGGTGGCGGATTTACTTGGTGCTTTGGTTGGCGGGACTGCTATTCTTTTGGCGATTATGATTATGTATCAATTTTATCAAAATATCGCACAGCAACATGCGGTTGATATGAATCCGGCGCTCAAGGGATTTTTTGGGGCATGAGCGCAGTTCGGAAAAGTTTTGCTTTTCCTGTGAGTGGTAAGTGTTTGAGTTCGCTTCGCTGTGAGTTAGGGCTTCGCCCGAGTTGGCGGGTAGGGAGAGTTTAAATATATTTGATGTGTTTCTGTTTTATGTTTAATCCCAAGAGGCTGAAGGTGCTGAATAGAGCTATTGATTTGGTTGGGGAAGTTGTTCGGTTGACAGATAAGTTTCCTGCTCGGGAAAGTTATGAGCTTGGGAGACAGATGAGGCGAGCTACGGAGAGTATTGGGTCTAATATTAGTGAGGGATGTAGTCGAGGAATCAAGGAATATATTTATTTTTTGAAGGTTGCGATTGGGAGTGCTAATGAGCTGGAGGCACAGATTGAAATGGTTGGGAAGTTGAGGTATTTTAAAAATGGAGAAGAAGGGGAATTGAAGAATGAGGTTATTGAAATTAGGCGAATGCTTTTTGGGGTGATTAAGTTTTTGGAGAAGAAGGGAAAGTAGATTTAAAAAGAAATGATGTTAAGAATCAATATGGGATGTCATGTTTGCGAGATTGCTGAAAAGAAAAATGAGAAGGATTTAATTTTCGAAACTGATTTTTGGAGGATACTCCTTTCGTTTAATCAGAGATATCTTGGAAGATGCTTTATTTTCCCTAAGAGACATTTTGGCAATATGGCTGATATAACTAAAGAGGAAGTGTTGGATTTTCTTGAAGTTGTGAAAAAACTTGAGGGTGCTCTTAGAAAGGCGTTTAGAGCTACTATGTTTAATTGGATGTGTTTAATGAATAATTTTTATCAAAAAGAAAACCCTAATCCACATTTGCATTGGCATATGAAGCCTCGGTATCGGGAGAAGGTTTTGTTTGCTGGAGAGATTTTTGATGATGGGGAGTTTGGACATCATTATGATGATAGTAAAGATAAAGCGGTTGAGTCAAAAGATATGCGAGTTGCGATTGTCAAGGAGATTCAGAAAAATCTATAACCTTGATATGAATCTGGTGCTGAAGGGATTTTTTGGGGCGTAGCGACGAGGAGTTCGGAGGGTCGGACGCTACCCTCACAGATATAAAAGAGAAACAGGTTGGGGCACGCTGTTCGCTGGTCGGATGGTCGGAGTTCGGAGAAAATTGGGGATTAAGTTTAAAAAGATAAATTGGTGATTATAATTATGACTTTAACAGAGATGATGGCGGCGGATCCGAAGATTTCTATAGCGATTTTTTCGGTGGTTGTGACTTTGGTCTCGACGTTAGCACAGAAATGGTTGACGAATCAGGAGCATTTGAAAAGTCTAAAGAAGAGACAAAAGGAAATTCAGAAAGAGTTGAAGAAATGTAAAGACGACGGTATTATGAAGGAGTTGAATCTGGAGATGATGAAGATTGTCGGGGTTATGTTTAAGTCGTCGATGAAGCCGATGTTTGTTACGATTATTCCATTTTTGCTTTTATTTATGTGGCTAAGAGGAATCTATAGTCCGGTGATGGGGGGTAGTTGGATTTGGTATTATATCGGTTATAGTGTTGTCGCTTCTATAATTTTGAGAAAGGTTTTGAAAGTTGCATAGGTCGCTTTACTCCCAGAACTTAGAACTCAGTACTCAGAACTCAGAGGGGAATTAGCTAGCAGTTGGTAGTTGGCAGTGGTCGTGCGATTTAATATACTAAATAGTTCTTAACTTCTCCCTTGCTCTTTTTACAAACTGCTTTGGTGTCAAAATTCCAAATTCGGAAATTACTCCTGAGAGTTCTTTGAGTTTTGTTTTGTCGAAGGCGGGGTTGATGACTTCGATTTTTTGTTCGCGTTCGTCCCAGACTTCTCGTGATGAGCGTTTTTCTATTTTGATTTTTTTTGTGAGCTTTAGCGCGACGCCGCAGGAATATCTTGGGACATTGTGAAATTTTGCTAATCGGACAAGGGTGCTCGTTCCGATTTTGTTTGCGACTACGGATTTTGTGAAGGCATCTGCTCCGAATAGAAGGAGGTCGCATTTTTTTAAAGAGTGTTCGGCTGCTAAATCTGGAGCTATGATGACTTTTATTTTCGATTTCGCTAAGTCTTTTGCTGTCTGCCTTCCCTGTAATAGCGGTTCGACTTCTGTTATGTAAACTACGAAATCTTTCTTTTGTTTTTTATGTGCGTATTTTAAAATATCTATAACGGTCGAGGAGTGGCAGTGGGTGTAGATATTCATGTCATTTTTAATTAAACTTGCTCCTTTTTTCGCTATTGCCTCGTGGGATTTTTTTAGGTTCGATAGAAATTTTTTTGCTGTTTGTTTCGGGGACGGGGATTTAAGGAGAATTTTTATTGCGTTTTGCAGAAGTGGTTCTGTTGGTCTGACTGTTAATATTTTTTTTGCTGATTTTTTATTCGGCTTTAAGAGAAATGCTTCAATTCCGGCTTTGGCGACATTTTCGGCCCCTTGGATTTTTATGGATTTTATATCTGTTAAGATTTTATTGAATTGAGATATTGGCACCTTCTTTTCCATAGATTAGTGTAGATTGGGCTATATAAAAAACTTCGGTTTGTGGAACATTGAAAATTTATCGTGAAAGTTTTGTTATATAAAATTTGTGGAAAGTTTAAAAAAGGGCGTTAATGTTTAGATACGAAGGTGCACTATGATAGAACTGTTTATGAAACCAAAAAAGGCTGAGAGGCGGCCGTGGGAAATGTTTTTTGTAGGTTTAATTTGGGCGTCGATTTCTTTGCTGTTCGTAACATTTGTTTTCGGGAAGGATTCAATTTTGAAAGAAGGATCGGGACTATTGGTCGTGATTTTTACTGTGATGAGTTGTTTGCCGTTTATGTATTATATTATCAAGTTAGAGGAAGGGAAAGATATTGAGATTAATGATTCGGGTAAATTAATTAAGGAACACTCGAAGGCAATTCATGCTATGATGTGGATGTTTCTCGGGTTTGTTATTGCTTTTTCGTTTTGGTATCTTGTTCCTTCTTTTCAGGTTGGACCTTTTGCTTTTGATATAGATCATGGGCAAACTTTTAATTTTCAGATAAAAACTTTTTGTGCGATTAATAGTCCGTCCAATTATGATTACTGTATTGAGCAACACGGGATTCCTGCTGGAACTGGGGCGGTCACCAAGAGTAGTAGCACTTTGAGAATTTTTGCCAACAATATTTACGTTTTAATTTTTACCATTTTATTTTCGTTGGTGTTTGGGGCGGGGGCGATTTTCATTTTGGTCTGGAATGCGTCGGTGATTGCGGCGGCGATTGGTATTTTTGCCAAAGGAAGTCTGGCTAGTTTGCCTATGGGAGTTTTGCGATATATGATTCATGGAATTCCCGAGATTTCAGCGTATTTTGTCGGGGCATTGGCTGGTGGGATTGTTTCGGTGGCTGTGATTAGAAAGGATTTAAGAGGGGAGGGAACATGGAAAATACTACAGGATTCGTTACTGATGGTTATTATTGCGATTGGGATTTTGGTTGTGGCGGCATTGATGGAAGTGTATTTGACTCCGCTTCTTTTTTAGATACCATGTTGGATATGGCACAAGAACCTGTAAACAGGTATATTTTTAAGTTGTGATTTGTAAAGTAGGTTATGGAATATTTGCTTGTGATTTCGGTGTTGGTTAGTTTTTTATTAACCGTGTTGCTTTTGCCTAAATGGATTAAGACTTGTCGGAAGATTGGTTTGGTTTGGGAGGATATGAATAAGTTTGGGCATCCTAAAAATGTTGCGGCGTCTGGCGGAATTGTGGTCATTATGGCTTTTGTGTTCGGTGTTTTGACTTATGTTGCTTTGAAAACTTTTGTTTTTGGCGGAACGGTCAGGGCACTGGAAATTTTTGCTTTACTTAGTGTTATTTTGATTTTGGGAATTGTTGGTTTGACTGATGATTTACTTGGATGGAGAAACAAGGGATTGTCTGTGAGGATTAGATTGTTGTTGGCGACGACTGCATCGATACCTTTGGTTGTAATTAATGCCGGAACTCATTTGATGGTTTTGCCGTTTATTGGCTCGGTTAATTTTGGAATATTGTATCCGCTGATTTTGATTCCGCTGGGAATTGTCGGGGCTGGAACAACTTATAATTTTTTAGCTGGATTTAATGGACTTGAGTCTGGACAGGGAATTTTAATTTTGAGTTTTTTGTCTTTTGTGGCTTACGTTACGGGTTCACCATGGTTGGCAGCTGTCGGACTTTGTATGGTAGCGTCGCTGATTGGGTTTTATTATTTTAATAAAGTTCCTGCGAAAGTTTTCCCCGGAGATATTGTGACTTATTCTATTGGAGCTTTGATTGCGGGAATGGCTATTCTTGGAAATTTCGAGAAAATTGCGTTCGTTGTTTTTATCCCTTATATTTTCGAGGTTGTTTTGAAATTGCGTGGTGGGCTGGAAAAACATTCGTTTGGGGTTCCTGATAAAAATGGGAATTTAAGTTTGCCTTATGATAAGAGAATTTACGGGCTTACGCATTTGGCAATTAAAATTTTGAATAAGTTTGGCAAGGCGACGGAAAGGAAGGTGACTTACTTGATTCACGCGTTCCAGATATTGTTTATTTTGATTGCGTTTGTGATGCTTTGAATTTTAAGAACTGGAAATTCAAAGCAGAACTCAGGTCGTTTCACTCTTAGAGCTGAGAACTTAGAGGGAGAGGGGAATTCTGGGGAAAACCTTGTTTGCACAATCTGTCATATACGCTTTTCCATCAGATGATTTCATTTTCAGTTGTACGATATTATCGTACAACTGAGAACCTTCTTTCATAAGTTTCTAATAATGCTTCTTGGTTTAAATAGATATCTCGTTTGGTGAGTTTAGTTTTGGAAATGAAGAATATTGATGGCAACAAGTTTTTTAAAGAAGAATCAATATAGGATTTTATGGAATATAGTGAAGTGAAAAAAATTGGTTTGGATATTGTATCTAATAAAAAATATCAATGGATTGCGACTTTTGCTGTTTTGTTTATTGTGTTGATGATGAGTTCTTCGATTCGACTTTCTAATTGGGATTTGTTGACTGATTCGACGACGGGTGAGAAAATTCCTTTGGCTTTGGATCCATTTTATTTTTTAAGAGTTGCTGAAACAATTGTTGAAACTGATGGGGCGATGCCCGAGTTTGATGAGATGCGATATGTTGCGGGGAGTGATACTCCGTGGCATCCCGAGATTATGCCACAAGTTGTAGTTGGTATGTGGAAGATTGCGAATGTTTTTGGGAATTATACATTGAGGGAAGTTAATGTTTTTTCTCCGGTTTTGTTTTATGGGATTGGTTTGATTTTGTTTTTTATTCTGGTTTATGTTTTAACTAATAGTAAATTCGCTGGAGTTTTGGCTTCGACGTTTTTGGCTTTTACTCCGGCTTATCTTTATAGGACAATGGCTGGGTTTTCGGATCATGAGGCGATTGGTATGGTTGCGTTTTTTGGTGCGATAATTGTCTTCTCTGTTGCTTTGATATGGATTGAAAAGAAAAGGTGTGGATTGTGGTGTGCTGGAATTTCCGGGATTGCTGTTTCTTTAGTTACACTTTTTACTTACGCATCCTGGTCTGGAGTTACCTCTTTTTTGTTTATTATTATTCCTGTGAGTTTTTTCTTGTTTTGGATATTTAAGACTCAGGGTGGTGAGGATATAAAAAAATTTGCGTGGAAGGGGGTCTTGTTTTATATTTGTTGGATTGTTTTTAGTTTGCTACTTGCTCCTTTATTTAATAGAACTATTGGAAATGTTTGGAGTTTATTTTTGGGATCTACTAATATTATGTCGCTTGCTATTCTCGGGTTTATTGTTATAGATTTTGCTATAATTTTTATGAAACCTGATTTTATTAAAAAGAATTTTAGAATTTTGTATGGCTTGGGTGTTTCTGCTGTTATTGGGTTTATTGGTTTGTTTGCTATGGGAAGGAATCCTTTTTCTTTAATTTTTGGTATGATTGCTCGTTTAATTAGACCTTTTGGGTCTGGTAGATTTGGAACTACTGTCGCTGAGAATGCTCAGCCTTTTTTACAAGATTGGATTGGCACTGTTGGCTCTCAGATATTTTGGTTGTTTTTGTTTG
This sequence comes from archaeon, assembly GCA_030605415.1. Classification (GTDB taxonomy): domain Archaea; phylum Nanobdellota; class Nanobdellia; order Pacearchaeales; family GW2011-AR1; genus JAGVXH01. Next base: position 28,035 of record JAUWIJ010000005.1, read on the forward strand.
GATCGATTTTTTTTGGAGTTTATTTAGCTCGAAAGATTAAGAATGTTAAACGGTCTATTATTCTTGGAGCTTTGTATGTGTTTATGATTATTGGGATTGTGTTTTCTAAATATTCTGCTTCTAGTGTTTTTAATGGCACTAATTTTATTAGTCAGGCGTTTTATATTATCTCGCTTTTTGCTTTTTGGGGTTATCTCTTTTATGTTTATTCACATGAGAAGTTTGAGTGGAATGCTAGAGATGTTGTGATTTTTGGTATTTTGTTTTATACTATTGTTGCGGGTCGTGCGGCGGTTAGGGTGTTTTTTGCGATTACTCCGTTTGTTTGTTTTTTTGCTGCTTATTTTGTTATAAAAATGTATTCTGAGTGGCGAAATTCTAAGGAAGAAATATTAAAGATTGTTTTAGGAATTTTGCTTATTATTAGTTTAATTGCTTCTTGTTTCACTATTTATTCTTCTTATGAGGTTAGTACTTCTACTGCCGAAAGAACTGGTCCTTCAGCGAATGCTCAGTGGCAGGGTGCGATGAGTTGGGTTAGGAATAATACCAGTGAGACTTCAGTTTTTGCTCATTGGTGGGATTATGGATATTGGGTTCAAACGCTTGGAGAGAGAGCTACGATAGCTGATGGTGGGCACTTCCAGGGTGCTGAGGACGGAAATCACAAAATTGGTAGATATGTTTTGACTACTACTAATCCAGAAAGTGCACTTTCTTACTTTAAGAGTATGGGAGTTAGTCATTTGTTGATTTATCAGACTGATTTGGGAAAATATCCTGCTTACTCAAAGATTGGTGGAGGCGAGGGAGAAAGTGAGTTTGATAGATATTCTGCGATTCCCGTTATGTTAGCTGACGATAAACAAACCCGAGAAACTGCAAACGGGACAATGATTGTTTTTAGTGGTGGCTCTTATTTGTTCGAGGATATTATTTATAATGATAATGGCAAAGATGTGTTTTTGCCTGCAGGGAAGGCGGCGGTCGTTGGAATTATTGTTAATTTGGTCCTCAACGGACATGACTCTGGTGAGCCCGAAGGAGTGATAATTAAGCAGCCCGAGGCGGTTTATATCTATAATAATATTCAGACACGAATTCCTGTCAGGTATATTTACATCAACGGCGAACTTGTCGATTTTAAGAGTGGGCTGGATGTGATTATTGATATTATTCCTGCCTTCAGCGGAAGTTCAATGAATCAGGTGGGTGCGGCGATTTATTTGTCTCAGAAGGTATCTAAGAGCTTGTTTGCACGGTTGTTTTTGTTGGATGATGTGTTTGGCGAATACGAGACTCTTGAACTTGTACACAGTGAGGATAGTCCTGTTGTTGCGAGCTTGAAAGGTCAGAGTGCTATGGTCGGTGACTTTGTTTATTATCAGGGATTTAGGGGTCCGATAAAAATTTGGGATGTCTCAGAAATTCCTGAGGAAATTAAAGTTGTGCCTGAGTTTAGGGATAAAAACTATATAGCTAGAAATGGGTTTGGAAGTTTGGATGGGTTGTTTGGATAAAGTTATTTTTTAGAAATTTTATTTAGAAATTTAATTAACTCTTTTTGTTTATTTTTTATACACGTTTTGTTGTTATCTGTAAACCAGTTTCTTAATAAAAATTCTTTGTATTTTTCATCATCTTTATCTAATTGGATTATTTTTTTTATCATTTTGAAGTAACTTTTTCCGCAATCTTCATAATTAATGAAGGACTTCGTGTTGAAATATTTTAATATGTTCGGGGCGCCTCTATAGATTGGAATTGAATTTGCTAACATTGTGTTTGGAAGTTTTTCTGTAATATACTCTTCTTCAAAAGAATTTTCGAAGTTTATGACAAATTTGTACCGGGAGAGGAATTTCGGATTTTCCGTCCAGCATTTTGGAAGTAGAGAATTGTCTGAATTCGTTAGGGATGTTTTTCCGAAACAGTCTACTTTTTTGTATTTTGATAGTTGTTTGAAGAAGTCAATTCTTTCGAAAGAAGATTCGTTAGATATTATTATACAGCAAAACTTTCTCTTTTTGTTCATGTCTATGATTTTCTTTTTCTCTAATTTATTTAGGTTGTCGGTTATTTGTTTGACTTGTAGGAAAAAGGGAAGATTTAGAATATTTTTTCCTTTTATATTATTGGTTATTATGGCATATTCTCCCTTTGAGGAATTGTTGGCTATTTCTTTTATGTAGTTGTAATATTGTTTTCTTATTAGCCCTAGTTTTATATTTAGGAATTTTCTGGGGAGTGTTTTATTTAGTATGTTGAATTTTATGGAAGTTTTTTTTGTTAGATATTCTATAGCTTTGAAGATGTTGATTTTGTAGTTTAAGTTTTCTCCTGCGACTAGGATTTTTTTTGGGGAGACCTTAAATTCTTTTGTTAAGGGGGTTGGTTCTACTAGACCAATTGTTATGTCTGGATTTGTTTTAACTTTTTTTAGGTTGTGGGTTTTTGAAAGGATGTTTGTTAGGAAGTAATCTTTTAGTTTCCAGTGAAATTCGGCTCTAACTTTAATTTCTTTTTTCATATCTAAATGTAGCAATATTGGTTTAAATTATTTTAGGAATGATTTTAACCACTGGGTTACTTAAAAAATAAGGTACAAATAATTATAAACTGGATTTTATAGATTGAAACATGAACATAGTTACAAAAGTTATAGGAAAACTTTATAAAAATTTCAATGTCCTTATATATTCCTTGTTTATAAGTACTCAGACAAAGGTTAATGCTTCTAAGTCTTTTTTCATATGGCATAGGGCCATAGCAATTTCATGTGGAGTTTATCCAATATATTTTCCAAAAAGAAGAGAGATTACTGATACCTTCTTGGGTAACATGTTTTTGTTAACGCGGTTTTTTGTGTGGATGAGTTATAGGAATATTAATGAAAAATTAAGAAAAAACAATTCTGTCTATGTTAGCTTAACTGAAATGGAAACTTTTACAAGAAGGGTTCTTCCCAAGATAAAAATTCCATTTGTTTTGGTGACTGGTGATTCGGATTATTCAACATCTAAATTTAAAGAAATTTTGAATAATAAATATCTGCTTCATTGGTTTGCCCAAAATAATGATATTGATAGCGACAAGACTACTGCTCTTCCAATAGGTTTAGATTTGCAATCTTTAGTTACACAACCTTGGACTGGAGAGAAAATGAAAAGTGCTTTTGTTCAAGAAAATATACTCAATGATATTATTCAAAAGGATTCTAAAAAGAGACTTAAGATTTTTTCTAATTTCCAGTTAAGCAATACAAACCCTCGGAGAAAAGAATTATATAACCTGCTAAAAAACAATTCAATATATATTTTCAAAAAACTAGAATGCCCAGAACTAAAATGTGGAAGATTCAGGAGAAATTTGCTTTTAATCTTTCTCCTATTGGAAATGGATCAGATTGTATTAGGACTTGGGAATCTTTGTTGCTAAAACAAATACCAATAGTAGAAAAAATAAATATTCCGATGGATAATCTACACCGACAGTTTCCTGTTGTGATTATTAATGATGTTTCTGAGATTAATGAAAAAAATTTAAAAAGGTGGCATGAGAAGTATTCTAAAATGTTCACTTCAGAGATAAGGAAGAAATTGACTAATGAATATTGGATTAGTTTGATAAAAGAAAAACAAAGTATGTTTAATCTTTCAAATTAAATATATTATGATAATCTTTATAATACCTAAAGAACTGTTTTTTCTATGAATAAAATAAAACTCATTAAATCTACTTTCTTAAGAGAACAGGATACAAAGGAGCGTCTATGTAATTTTATAAAGGATGCCTGTGTTTTAAGTATGGGTTCAGAATGTCGTAAGTTTGAAGAGAAATTTTCATTAAAACAGGGAGTAAAATACTCTGTTTTTGTTACTAATGGAAGTTGTGCGAACCTCTTATTGATTCAAGTTATGTTAAACATGGGCAAATTAAAAAAAGATGACAAAGTTTTTATTTCCGGATTAACATGGGCAACAAATATAATGCCTATAATTCAACTAGGATTAGTACCTATTTTAATAGATGTTGAGAAAGAAACTTTTAATGTGTCTTCCAATATATTAAAAAAAAGTTATGAAAATAACAAAGATATAAAATGCCTTTTTCTAACAAATGCTTTGGGATTTTGTTCAGACATTGATAATATAAAAAAATTTTGTGAAGAAAAAGATATCTTATTTTTAGAAGATAATTGTGAATCTTTGGGATCTGAATACAAACAGATTAAACTCGGTAATTTTGGTCTTGCTTCTACTTTCTCTTTTTTTGTTGGACATCATATATCAACCATAGAAGGTGGAATGATTTGCACAAATGACGAAGATTTATATGAAAATTTGAAACTTGCAAGAGCTCATGGATGGACTCGTAATAATTCGAACAAATTTAAAGAAAATATGAAATCTAAGTTTAGTATTAATAATTTCTATAATACCTATGCTTTTTATGATCTAGCGTACAATTTTAGACCAACAGAAATTAATGGCTTCATTGGGAACCTACAAATAAATTATTGGGATGAAATTGTCAACAAGAGGGAATGTAATTTTAATAAATTTAATGAGGCGGCTTTAACAAATGACGATATTTTAAAATTGAAAATAGATAACTTAAATATTGTTTCTAATTTTGGCTTCCCTTTGTTATTTAGGGATAAAATAAAGTTCGAAAAATATAGAGATTTATTTATAAAAAACGAAATAGAAATTCGGCCTATAATTGGCGGAGATATTTCAAAGCAACCATTTTTTAGAAAATGGGTTGATTCTATTGAAGATTTTCCTAATATTAGTGACATACATGTAAATGGATTTTACTTTGGCAATAATCCTGAGATGAACGATGAGGAAATTGGAAGGATTGTAAAATTATTAAAGGTTACACAATGAAATCCAAAATGATTGGAATTACTGGCGCTAACGGTATCTTGGGAAAATTAGTCATAAAAAGATTAAAGAGAAATAATTTAGAATATCGAAGTTTTAATGGAGATATTCGTTCTAAGAACGACATACGCGGATGGCTTAGTGAAAATAGTTTTAATTTTATAATACATCTGGCAGCTATTGTTCCTACAGCAAAGGTAAAAGATAATCCCGAAAAGGCTTATGCTGTTAATGTTATTGGTACTAAAAATTTAGTTGAAGAGATAAAGCTCTCGAGACAAAACCCTTGGCTGTTTTACGCGAGTACTTCTCATGTTTACAGGAGTAAAGATTCTCCTATTAATGAGGATGATAAAATTTATCCTGTTTCGGAATATGGTAAGACAAAATATGAAGCAGAGAATATGATTATTGAGCATTGTGATAATTTTTGTATCGGTAGGATTTTTAGTTTTTATCATGAGAGTCAAAAGAAACCCTTTTTGTATCCTAACATCAAGGAAAGATTGGAAAAAGAGGATTTGAATAAACCTTTTGAATTGTATGGTGACAAGATAAAATATATTCGAAGGGAAAAGGATTTTGGTCCTCATTTTTGTTGGTTAGAAGGGATACTTAATGCTGATGCTGAATTTGTTCATTTGCAGTTTGATGATGATTGGATTGATAAGAAGTTTATTGCGAAGTGCATGAAGTTGATGAGGGATGATGTTGGAGTTGTTATTGCGGATGCTTATGGGATGTTTAAATTTAAGAAGATATTTGGTAAGACTGGGGTTTTTCTTCGGAAAACATTAGAGAAGAGATTGCTTAAGGGAGCGATGTATTCTCCTAGTGCTAGTTTCTTTAGGAAGAAGGATTTGATTGATGCGTTATATCAGGGAGAATTGCCTGTTTCAAAATATAAGGGTTATCATGGAGTTGGTCCGGATTCTTTTATGACACTACTTGCTGTTTTGAGATATAAAAAAGTTGGAATAATTACAGATCATTTAGTATTTTTCCGAGAACACAAAGGATCAATAACTTGTGATGCTCATAGCGATCCTAAGAAATATATGCAGTTAAGGAATGCTTATGAAAATGTTTCTAGTTATTATATGTTTTTGAAGTGGTATTGGTTGTTTGATAAGTTTAAGTATTTTAGTTTTGGATTTTGGATTAGGGGATTTAAGCGAGTGGTGAGAATTGTATTGAAGAGGCTTGGATTGTTTGAATCTGCTAAAAAACTTATTGGGAAGATTAAAAGAGTGCTAAAATAATTAATATTATTAAGCCAAGGATTAAAATAAAATGAGAACAATAAAAAATATTCATAACATGATAAAACATTATTCTAACCAAATTGTTTTTAGAGCTTACTATCTCTTTTATTGTTTAAATCATAAAAAACCAAAAGTCGCTATTGCCCAAATGCCTAAACTTAAAGAAAAGATATATTGTATTGGGGATAGCCATGTGGTTCTTTTTTCTAAAAGGGATAAATTATTGCCGATATGGGATTTTAATAACCGTTGTTATAGAGAGAATGAAAACTTTATAGTTTATCAAATCGGTCCGGCATTAGCTTACAACTTAATGAGACAAGACACAAAAACAAAATCTAAAGAAAAAATAGAGTGTATTTTGAGAGAAATACCAAAAGGGAGCAAAATAATTTTAAGTTTTGGCGAGATTGACTGTAGAGTTCATCTGTCAAAAAGAATATTGAAAGAACCGAGTAAAGAAAAACAACAACAAATTATTTATAGTTGTGCAGAAAGATATATGGAGTTTATCAAAAGTCTAAAAAAAGATTACAACCCAATCGTGTTTGGTGTCCCTCCAAGTAATAATTTCCCGTTTAAAGATAGACAGTACCCTCATCTTGGTTCTGGTATTTTTAGAAACAAAATCACTAAGGAATTCAACGAGTATCTTGAGAGAAATTTGTCAAAGTTTAATGTTCCCGTGGTATCTCTGTATGATTATTTAGTAGATAAAAAGGGGCAAACCCTTGTGCATTATCAAATCGATGGTGTACATCTTTCTCAAAGAGCTGTACCTTTTTTGATAAAAGAGTTAGAAAAAATGGGTTTATTTAGAGAATGTTGTAATGGCTAATATTTTTTTAGGGACCATTAATACAATTCTTTTAATGAAATCTAATTTATTTTTAGAACAAGCTTTTTGATATATAATTTTTTCTCTGATTGTCCTATTGTTTGCTCTTGCGTGAATAACTATTTGTGGATAATCATCAGGCCATAATTGAGTCTCTTTTTGTCCATATTGACAGTGGTGTCTAAATGGCCTTAGATTGTTTTTTTTATATAATAAACTAAAGATACTCTGGTCATGTCGATTCTGCACAAATCCTGAATAATTTTTACCCAACTGACTTGGAATATCTGTTATGATTCTTTCGTCTTGAGCATAATTTAGATAATCCTTAATAAAGCTAATAGACTTTGGGCTTTTTTTAAAAAGCATGCTACCCGCACCTCTTTGAGGAGTGTTATAATATTTTTTGGAATCAGTATTCATTAAAATAAAAGCATCTCTTTTTGTCCATACTTTTTCTAGATGTCCCTTTTTATTTGAAAATCCCATTATATCTTGATTATATTTTTTAGATAAATCAATCAAATAATCTATCTTGTTAATGAAATAAGAACCCGAATCTGCATAAAAAATAAAATCTCCATGCTTAATATCTTTTCTCATTAAGGTCTTTAATATTATATAAGGTTTCCAAAGCCAGTAACCTCCGCCTCTTAGTTGCTTCAGGATGTGTTTGTTTTTTTTGTAGAATTTTTCATCTATGTCTTTTGGTGAATATTCTATTACTCGATCGAAGTTTCCGACTTCCATCCCGGTTTTTGAGTTTAGTTTTTGAGACTTTTTGTAGGCATCGTTTGTGTAGTTGATTAAAATCTTTTTTGCCATTACCAGTAGGAATTCCCATCTTTTATTTCTTTTAGCTTTTTCGGAGTATCTTCAAGAAGTGGATAAATCCAATTTTTTGGAAAATTTATTTTTTCCACTTCTTCCCATCTTCTACCTTTAATTCCGAATAATAATTGTAATGTGCCTCCTATATGGATTGCCTGCTTTCCAATTTTTTTAACATGTGCTGCTAATGGAAATCCGTAGGCACCGCAACCGATTAAGGCAATATCGAAATTGTTTTTATTTTTGTTTATTTGTTTTTTTATATATTCCAATGCTTCAAACCAATCTTTGAATTTTATTTTTTCTCCTCTTGAACTTTGCACGGCTTGAATTACTTTTAGACTTTTAAAGTTGGGAATTATTTTAATTTGTTTTTTGTTTTTATATTGATATTCGATAGTCTTTTTGAAAGGGTGAATGATTAAAACTCTTTTTCCTACTAATGACTGTGTCCAATTATTTTTATAAGTATTTAGAGATTCTAAGCTAATCAAAGCGTTAATATTGGGTAGTGATACTATAACTTCTTTTTTTTTATTAAAATAATATTTGTAAAGCCATATTGCTAATACATCTACTTGCCTTGCGGATTCTGCATATATTTTTTTAAACTTTGGGAGCAATTGTTTGTCTTTTGGAAAAAATCCAGAGAGTCTATTTAATTCCTCTATTGCATCGTCTTCGTTTTTTAATTTAAATAATGTTGAAAACTCTGTGCCCCCATATCTCCCTATCATAAAAGGTTTTTCGGAATTAATCATTTTTTTTATTAAATCGTTTGCTGTTTTATCCGATAGTAATTTTAAACGTTTTTTGCCATTGTTGATTCCAAGTATTTTTACGATATATGTCAAGAAAGAGAATTTTATTTTTTTGATTAAATTATAAGGGATTCTAAATATTTTTTCTAATGCTTTGTTTTTTTTTATGAGATTTCTTAATTGCTTATTCATTTTCATGGAATCACTCGCCTGAGGATTCTCTTGATTTTTTGTGGAATTATGGAAGAAATTTGATGATATCTTTGTGCCTTTGGGGAAAATAACTTCGGGTGAACTATATTTAATGGAACTTTCCCGTTTTTACTGAATATCTTTTTTAACTTAGGCTCCTTTTCCAATCGGCTTCTCTTTACAAATAGAAACATGTTTTGAGCAAACCAAAAACTTACGTCGTCATTGTTCCAAAGTTTATTTCTAAAACAATCTATTGGAACATATCCATAATTTTTGAATATATTTACCCAATAAGTTTGCCATTGCTCGTTTATGTGATTAACTCCTCCCTGTAAGGGTATCGCTGCGGAAAAAAGTACCATGTCTGATTCGCTAGTTATGTTTTTAATAAATTGCCTTGCTGTCCCTTTTGACAAATGCTCTGCCACTTCTAGCGATATTGCTAAATTAAAATTTTTTCCCGTAGGTACAAATTTTTCTAGGTTTTCTTCTAAGAATTCTTTTTCAGAAATTAAAAGCTGTTCTTTTTTAATCCATGGCCCATCAACTCCTAGGACGTCTTTCACACTATTATCCTTAAACACTTTGAGAAAGCTTCCGTTGCCACACCCAATGTCAATAACACTTCGTGGGTTGATTAAGTCTATTACTATTGGAACTATTACTTTTGCAGATTTTAGAGATGCCGTACGGTTATTATAAAAATCTTTTGAGTATTCCATTTTATTTTTCATCTTCTTATAATTTTCCTATAATTTTTTCTTAAAAAATCGTATAGACCTATCTTCTTAAGTGTTGTTAGAATAAGCCATTTTCTTTTCAGGGCTACAGCTTGTTTCTGATATATTAGATTGTATTTTAGTAAAACTCCTAGTCTTTCCTTGATATGTTGTCTTGCAATTTTATAAGTAGTACTCATTCCATTTAAATCAAAAACCGAAACAATAACTGGTAGATATTTCACTTTAACTCTGCCTTTAACAATTGTCTTTATCCAGAATTCATAATCACTAACAATTTTATATTTCTCATCATATCCCCCAAATTTCTTGAATAAATTTTTTTTAATAAAGGTTGCCTGATGGGAAATTGTTTTGTTAATAAAAAATTTCTTGCTTAGTTTTGCTTCACCGTAATCTACAACTTCTTCGTTATCATAAACTAAATCTCCGTAATATATCTCATTTTTCTTTTTATCTTTTTGAATGAAATCAGAGACTTTTCGTAAAACATTTTTATCCTTTAGGTAATCTCCTCCGTTGAGAAATAGAAGATATTCTCCTTTTGATTTTAATATTCCTTTGTTCATTGCATTATAGATTCCTGTATCTTTTTCGGAGGTAATTGAGGTTGTATATTTTTTATATTCTTTTATTATAGAGAGAGTTTTATCTGTTGATTTCCCGTCAATTATTATCCATTCAAAATCTTTGTAAGTTTGTTTGGCGATACTTTCGCAGGTTGCCTTTATCTTTTTTTCTTCGTTGTAGCAGACTGTTATTATTGAAATTATAGACCTTGTCATTCTACCCAAAGCAATAAAAAGTATTTAAGGCTATTTGTTGTATGAATAAAATTCTTGCCGTGTCTGTTATTATGCCTGTTTATAATTCTAGGAAATATTTGGAAAAAGCTATTAGTTCGGTTTTAAATCAGAGCCTGAAAGATGTGGAAATTATTTGTGTGGATGACTGTTCGAGTGATGGTTCATTGGAGGTTCTTCGGAAACTTGAGAGGAGTGATAGAAGAGTTAGGGTCTTTAGAAATAAGAAAAATGTTGGGCCTGGTTTGTCTCGGAATGTTGGAATAAAAAAGGCTCGTGGTGAGTATGTTTGTTTTCTTGATTCGGATGATTGGTTGGAGGGGGATGCTTTGGAGAGATTGCATAAGAAGGGGAAGAGTGAGAATTTGGATGTTGTTTACATTTGGCCGAAGTTGGTTTTTGCTGACAGGGTTGTTTTGGATAAGAGGTTACTTAGTTTGGAGGATGTTGAGGATAAGGATGTTATTTTTAGAAAGAATCTTATGAGGAAGGTTGCTTGGGCACCGTGGTCGAAATTTATTAAGAGAGAATTATTGATTAAGAATAGGATTAATTTTCCTGATATTTATATTGCGGAGGATATGAATTTTTCTGCTAAGGTTATTTATTATGCTAAGAAAATTAGTTTTGTGGATGAGTATTTTTACAACTACAATCTTCGTGAGGGATCGTTGATGTCTTATACTAAACCTAAAAGAAGAATTGAAAATTATTTTGAGAGTATTCGGCTAATGGAGGGGCTTTTGAAAGAGAAAAGAATTTTAGAGAAATATCAAAGAGAATTTCTTTATTTTAAGCTTTATAATTATTTGGCTATTTATGGCGTGATGTTTTATGCCAGTGAAGAACTCGATGAGATATTGCACAAGAAGAAGATTTGGAATGATGAGGATTTTAAAATTATAAATATTTTAAAAGTTGGAATTTTTGATTCTGTTATGGTTGGATCTTTTTTGATTAAGATTGGTTTATTCAGCCCAGTTTTTAAAATTAGAGAATTTTTTAGGATTTTATTTAGGAAATGGGGGAAAAGAAATAGTTAGTTTCAATTTAATTTTCTTGATATTACTAATCCCGCCAAATAAACATATCTTGAAATAATTGTCGCTATACATGCTCCCATAACTGCGTGAAACATTGAATAGTGTAGTCCAATATTAATGAATGCGTAATTTAGAATTATATTTAATATTGTTGAGATGATTAATAAAACTGAAATAATTTTTGTTCTTTTTTGAGATGTGTAGTATGTTGTGTATAAACTAATCATTGGAAAGCTGATTAAAAGAAGCGATAGTACTTTTAGATAACTAATTGCCGTTAGATATTCTGCGCCATAAATAAATTGAATAAGTAGTGGGGCTACGATAAATGTAAATATTGCTGCCGCGATTGAAATTAGAAGTGTAATGTTTCTGGTTTTTTTGAATCCCTGCTCAAGCTTCTTCCCTTTAAGTCTGGCGAATATTGGAAAGGTGGCGGCGGCAGAAAACGCAATTATAACTGAAGCTGAGGCTACTAGATTGAAAGCCGCCTGATAAAATCCGAGGAATTGGCCTTCGACATAATGTCCGAGCATAATTTGATCAATATAGCCAAAAAATATTCCGGAGAGAGCTGTGATAGATAGTGGAAGGATGAATTTTATTAATTCGCTTTTTTCTTTGGAATTTAATTTTTGCGCTTTTGTTTTTCTGAATGGATGTTTTAGTTTTGCTGTTATAAAGAGATAGGCGCCTCCAAGAAAATTGCAGAGAGAGAGGGCTATAAAAATCCACAGCAAATAAAATTCTACTGAGGAGACTTTGGCTAAAAAATAAATTATGAAAAGTGGGACTATTGTTAATCTGGATAGCTGGACAATTATTTCTTTTGTGAATTGGGGACGGAAGTCGTTTTTAGCGGTGAAAATTGGTCCTAAATATCCTGAGAAAATTACTATTGGAAGATAGATTGCACCTGCGAGTAGGGCATAATAAATTGGTTTATTGTAGTATGAATTAGCAAGCCATCCTGCCGAGGCCAAAAGTATTATGGATGATAGTGCAATTAATAAAATTTTATATTTTGTCAGAAGATAGAGATACCCTTTAGCTTTGGCGGGATTTTTGTCTATTGTTTTTGACATGAATGTCATCAGCGCCGAACTTATTCCAAAATCACTAAAAACTCCCATAAGTAAAATAGTTGAGAGAGCCAGACCATATAGTCCATAAATTTCTGGCAGCATTAGTCTCGCTATAATGATAGTAAAGAGAAGTGAGCCTATTTTTGCGACCAAGGTTGTTGCAATTTGCCAAGTTGAATTTTTTATAGCTCGTCCCTCGTTTCCCGAAAAATCCCTCCGCTTAAATCTGCCTAAAATTTCTTTGGCTTCGCCTGTTTCTTTTTTTATTATATTCATAGTTTTTTGAATTTTCCTCTTATATTATCTACCTCTTCAGCTTTTAAATTGTTTACAGTAATCTTTATTTTTAAATTGAATTTTTGACATAGTCTCATTGTTTCGATCAAATCGTCTTTTGTTGCATTGGTCTCGTGATAATATTGCTTATCTATTCTATCCAGTTTAATATTTGTAGCTATATCGCAAAGTTCCTTATCGTTAAATAATTCCTTAATTAGTTCTATCGAGGCATTATGGTTTTCTGATTTTATACCACAGAAAAATAATAATGCTAGAATTGAATTATAAATTGAATAGTAAAAATCACTAGTAGATGATTCATAAAAGTTATTATTAAATAAAAGTTTGGCACTCTGAAAGAATTTGATGGAAGTTAAAAAATAATTTTGAGTTAGGTTTTTATTCGGTTTGACCAGCTGTATTATATCCTTCTTTTTTAAAAATTTATAATTTACTTTAACCATTTTAATTTATAAAATAACTCCGAATTTAATATGGGAATTCCTGTCAAAACTTCCACGGTAAGCGGATGATTTATTTGTTTAATAAACTCTTTCTTGTTTAATACTTTAATGTTTATATCAATTCCATAATTCTCAGAAACTCTACGGGTTATAGGATTGAGTTTTTCTTTTTTTAGATTTGTGATAAAAAACAGGTCCACGTCCGACTTTTTGTTATTTGACCCAGTCGAATAGCTTCCGAATAAAATCATACAATCAATATTAAAAATTTCTTTGTTTATTTCCAACATTAGTTCTTCAATAACTATTTTTAGTTTTGGATTTTTTACTATAATTTCTATTAGTTTTTGTTTGGATAACGCTACCAAATATTGCTTTGCTACAAAATTTTTATTGATAAAATAAACTATGCTTTTTCCAAACTTTTTCTTTTCTAATACACCCTGCTGATAAAAAAAATTTAAAATTTTTGTTATCTGAGCGTGAGAAATATTTATCTTCCTAGAGATTCTTCTGCTGTGATTTTCTCCAATTTCTAATACTCTTAAAACTTGATAATAGCTATTGGTAACTTTTGTTTCCATGTGTAATTTAAATATTACAATACTATTTAAACTTTTGGTTAAACTTTATAGTTCTTTTTTATTTTAGGATTTTTGTAGGATTTTTCTCAATGAAATTATTTATAGAGACGACTCTTTTGCCGGTTTTCTTTTCAATTTCTTTTTTCGCGTTTCCTGCGATAGTGCCTCCTTCTTTTGCGATAACTTTGCTTTCTTCAAACCCCTTTGGTAATTTGTTTTTAGAAATCTCCGCCGTTGTAGCTTCGGCTAACATATTCAAAACTAACTCTATATTACTCATATTGTCCCTTAATCCTTCTTTTTTTAAATTTTTGAAATTCTTATATTCTTTTGTAGTCATTTCTGACCATGCTTTAGAAATTTCGTCTGTTAGAATTGCGAACTCCTTTCCTTTCTGAACACCTCTCTTTTCCCATTCGTTAGTCAAATCTTTTCTAATTTCAATAGATTTCAATCTTTGGTTAATCCATTCTTTTGAATAGCCCTTTTCTAGATAAGTCTTAAGCGCTCGATTAATTGCAAGTTCGGGGTCAGCCGTTTCGTTAATTCTCTCATTTCCAACATTTGCAAGCCATAATTTAAATGGTTCGGCTTTCTTTGATGGAATAGACTGAACTAATCTCAAAATTTGCTTAGTTGTTCCAACGTCTGTTAAATAATATTTTCCATCAGGGGCTTTCAATTTCAGTTGGTTACAATTTGTAACCAACTGACTTCCTTCTTTTTTAAGCCTATATTTGAGAACCTTCCAATAATTTCGTGGATTGGGGCTATCTGTTAAAATGTCAATAATGTCCACAATACTAAACAACCATTCTTCGTCCTCGCTAATCCATGCATGACGGATTTCTTTTCCTTTGAATATAAGTTTTTTTGGCTTAATCATTTAATCTATAAAACTCCTTATTTATTAAAGATATGCCTTAAAATTTTGTATGGGTAATCCGGATTTTCGAAAAAATTAGAAATAAATCCTGCTCCAAAGAATAAAATTAAAGAACTCTATTTTAGAATTTTCTTTTTTTAATTTTTAATTTTTTGTAATCCCAAAATTTCTGTTTCATAATAATCGGAAAGTTCTATTCCCCCTTTTTCATAAACTTATAAATCTTTCAAGCTCCTCTTGCCCTCATTTCTTCCCATAATATAAAGTGGGAAAATTTTATTATATAGTGGTTCGCCTCTCATAGTCAGGTCGATCCAGTCTGCAACCATATGAATTGCGACACCAATTAAAATCCAAAAGAATAAGTTATAAACAAGTGATAGTGACGCTATAATTGCCCAGAATAGAATTCCGTGAAAGATAAATACTCCTTGTTTGAATTTTTCCCTTTCTTGTAAAGACAAACTGTGCCATTTTGGAATTGATTTTATGTACCATTTTATTGCACGAATTGGATTCCAATTTTTCATTTCAAAGCCATACCAAAGATAGTGGTCAAAGTCAATTATCCATGAGGCGAGAAATATAATTAAACCCGCTGAGAATGAGAGGTTGAAAAGTTGGACTAAAGCAAGAGACGTTACGAGACCGATGAGAAGGTGATATTTGAATTTCATTTTGTTTATTTTAAATGTAGAAACCTATAAAAAGCTAATGTCTTTTTCTTGATAATGAAGAAGGCATTGATTACTGGCATCACTGGACAGGATGGTTCTTACTTGGCAGAACTTCTTTTGGAAAAGGGATATGAAGTTCATGGGCTAGTTCGTAGGATTAGTTCTATTGGCACGTGGAGGATTGACCACTTGTATAAAGATAAAGAAATTCGTGATAAAAAATTATTTTTACATTATGGGGATATGACTGATGCGATTTCTATGACTAATCTTATTACAAAAATAAAGCCTGACGAAATTTATAATTTGGCGGCTCAGAGTCATGTTAAGATTTCATTTGAGATTCCTGAAATAACTGCGAATATTGATGCGCTTGGAACTTTAAAATTGTTGGAGGTGGTGAAAAATCTTGGACTGAGAAATAAAATCAGGATATATCAGGCTTCGACTTCGGAATTATATGGGAAAGTTGTAGAGACACCACAGAGTGAAAAAACTCCTTTTTATCCAAGAAGTCCGTATGCAGTCGCAAAATTATATGCATTTTGGATTATAAAAAATTATCGTGAAGCATATAATATGTTTGCGTGTAATGGGATTCTATTTAATCATGAAAGTGAGAGGAGGGGTTTTAATTTTGTCACGAGAAAAATAGCTATTGCTTTATCTAAAATTAAATTGGGAAAGCGGGAGGTTCTCGAATTGGGAAATCTTGATTCCAAAAGAGATTGGGGCTATGCGAAAGAATATGTCGAGGCGATGTGGTTAATGTTGCAGCAGGATAAGCCTGAAGATTTTGTTATTGCTACAGGAGAGACTCATTCTGTTCGGGAATTTATTGAGGCATGTTGTGAAGAATTGGATATTAAATTGAAATGGGAGGGCGAGGGGACTGATGAGGTTGGGATTGATGAGAATAGTGGGAAAATTATAATTAAAATTAATTCTAAATATTTTAGACCAACTGAGGTTGATGTTTTATTAGGAAACCCTACAAAGGCTAAAGAAAAATTAGGGTGGGAAGCTAAAATTAAATTCAGTGAATTGGCAAGATTGATGGTTAAAAGTGATTATGACCTGATTTCTCGAGGGGAAAAAGTTCTTTATTAAAATGAAAAGAATTTCTAAAATCGTTATTTTTGGAGGAAATGGCTTATTAGGTAGTGCGGTAAAAAGAGTGTTGGTTGAAAAAAATTTTGAAAATATAAAATCTCCGCGGAGTTCTGAGGTTAATTTATTGGAAAAGGATGGTTTGGAGAATTATCTTGAAGTGGAGCAACCAGAATATATTTTTATGATAGCAGGATTAGTTGGCGGAATTCTGGGAAATAAAACTAGACCTGCAGATTTTCTTTATCAGAATTCAATGATGATATTAAATTTATTGGAAGGTGTTAGAAAGTTTTCGCCAAAAAGTAAGATTTTGTATACTGGCTCAACTTGTATTTATCCGAAGGATAATCCTCAACCGATTAATGAGAATAGATTTATGTGTGGGAAATTAGAAGAAACAAATAGGGGATATGCTGTTGCGAAGGGAATGGGTATTGTTGCTTGTCAGTTGTATCGGCAACAGTATGGCCTCGATACGATTTGTGTTATGCCTACTAATATATACGGATTAAATGATAATTACGATTTAGAAAATGGACATATGATTCCTAGTTTGATTAAGAAATTTTTGGTTGCAAAAAAAGATGGTGGTAGTGTAACTTTGTGGGGCTCTGGCACTCCCCGACGAGAAACTATGTACAGTGAAGATTGTGCAGATGCAATTGTCTATTTAATGGAAAATTATTCTTCTGAAAAAATTGTTAATATTGGAACTGGATTTGATTACTCTGTTAAAGAGATTGCTGACACAATAAAAGAGGAGGTTGGCGGGGAATATAAAATTGAATGGGATAACTCGAAACCAGACGGAACTTTTGAAAAAAGGACTGATATTTCTAAACTGAAAAATATTTATCCTGAATTTAATCCTCGAAGTTTGTCGAAAGGTGTTCGTGAAATTTTAGACAACAAGAAAGAAGTTGAAAGAATTCTTGGTTAGTTATTAAGAAATTAGGTCGCTTCGCTCCCAAATCTCAGAACTGAGGTCGTTTCACTCTGAGAACTTAGACCGCTTCGCTCTTTGCTTTAGAACTGAGACCGCTCATTTCATTCGCTCTTAGAACTGAGTACCCTCACCTATATAAAAGAAAAATAGGTTGGGGCAGACTCACCGCTTCGCTCTGAGAACTGCCCCCCGCTTCCCCTCTAAGTTCTCAGTTCTGAGTTCTTGCCAAAGATAGATAAATAGTTGTTAAAGGTTATGGATTAAATTTTATTCTGCAAGTTGGCGTGCGATGTCGGCGAAAGCTGGTCGTGAAATTAAAACGCCTGTTGTGATTCCTATCAATGTCGTTACTGCGAAACCTTTTAGAAGCCCTGCCGACGCTGCCCCAATACCCATAAAGCTCAAGAACCCTGTCAGCGGAATCATCGCTACGCATGTTGTTGCGAAAGCTGTTATGATAATGAAAAGTGCTTTTTTAATTCGTTGAACAATTGATTCAAATTTAGAACGCGCCTCGTCGAGAATAATTAGTTGGGAATCTATACCTGTCCCGACTGCGGCGATGATTCCTGCGATTGAAGGCAGGTCTAGATTCCATCCTACCAGTGTCGCGACTCCGAGAATAATTAAGACTTCTGACAGTGAGACTGTTACCAATGCCAACGAGACTTTGATTTTTCTGTATCTAACAAAGACGACGATTGAAACTGCGAGGATTGCGAAGAGTCCTGCCAGCATAATCTGTTTTGTAAATTCTTCTCCCAGATTTGGAGAAATTTTATCGATTTTTACGATTTCTAATTTGAATGGTAGTGAGCCGGTGATAAGGATTGTTTGGAGTTTTTTCATTTCGAGTTTTGCTGCGTCGATTGCTTCGTCCCGTGTTGTTCCTGAGCCAGAGCCTGAAATTGCGATTTGTGTTGTTACCGAGCCCTTAAGCCCCGAACCTATATTGAGAGATGATGTTAATTTTTCGTCTATAAAAAAATCTAATTTCTTACTTAGGTATGAGCCGTTGATTGTTAGTTTGTCCGTTATGTCTGCGTGTCTTTGTGCGGCTTCCTCACTTAGAAAAATTGTGAACTGGAAATTACAGTATTCTCCGCCGTCTTGAGACTGGTGACATTCTGTTATAAGTGCGTCCTGCCCCGTTCTGCCAACGTGCGTTATGTCTTTATCTCCTCCAATGAAAACTGTATCGTTTCCGATTTTTGCTTCGAACTTTCCCTGTTTTGCAATTAGTTCCTCCAGGTCATCTGGCGATGTTCCGGCTATTTCGATTCCCATTAAGTTGTCTCCGGAAGATGTTAAGACTTTGAAAAATTTGACGTCGGAAAATCCGTAGACATTTAGTCGTTGCTCGGAAACTGCGATTAGGTCATTCAGCTGGGCATCATTTAGTGGGATGTCTGCTTTGATAAATGCCCGCGCGCCGCCTCGTAAATCTAAGCCTGTTTTGATTCTTGAGATTGGAATTTCTTCTGCTGAAATGTCGTCGATGATTTGTTTGGTAAATAAATTTATAATTTCAAGTCCTTCTGTTTGAATGGTTAATTTTTGCGTTTCGTTTTCGTCTAAGTTGCTGAATGACTTAAGTGATATTTTGTAATCTTCTATGGATTCGATTATTTGTCCGTTTATTGATAGGATTGTCATTCCTTCCCGAAGTCCATGTTCAAAAATTGTTGAGTTTTGTTTGACTGATGTTACAACTACTCCGTCTCTGAGAATCATTGGGGGTATTGAAAAAATAGAAATTAAAGAAAGTGTGACTACCACTATTAATACCCATATTTTAAAGGTTATTTTCATTGTTTCTCGACGTGCCATTTAATTATTGAAGCGTTTGTTATCCATGTGTTGAAAAGATCGAAGCCGAGGCCGATTAATAGGATTGTGAAAATTTGATTAAGGACGGATGCGAAAGAGTAAACGGTGATTAGTGCTACGGTGATTGCGATGATAGATGTGACTGTCATTGTTGTTCCGGTTTTGAACGCCCCGAAAAGTGCTTTGTTCACGCTCTCTTTTCTTTTTAGAAGTCGTGTCGTTAGAAGAATATCTGTGTCTACGGAGTAACCTATAAGCATAAGGAACGCGACTATCCCCGCAGTTGATATTTTTATTCCAATGATGTCAACAATTGTGAGTGTCATAATAATACTCGAAAAGGCGCAAAGCATTACTGCGAAAGCGGGGACTGAGTTTTTGATATATATTCTGATAAGCGTTATCGCAAACGCAAGAAAAATAATTGCTGAAATAATTGGATTAATTGTTAAGAAAAATTTTCCCAGAAAAAATCCAAATAATATATTTAGAACAATTATCCAAAATTTTGTTTTATTGCCTTTGGAGAAAATTAGAAAAACGACTGCCGCCATCCAGAAGAATGCGAGTATAACCGCAACAATTAGTTGTTTGTAAAAGTCTGCGGAAAGTGAAGCGCTTGTTGTCTCTTTCGATGAATTTTCGGAAGTTAGGTTATAGCCGAGAAAATCTTCCAGAAGTATTTCGAGGGTTTCTGTATTTGATTCTCCGACAGTGACCATTAATTGTATTTGGTTTCCTGCGTTGTCTGAAATTGTTTTGATTTCAAAATCGGAGATATTTTTTGAAATTGTATTTTCTATTTCTTGTGATGAAATTTCGGTTTGGATTGTAATCGTGGTTCCGCCGGTCAGGGATACGTCTTTGTTAATTATGTCGCCGGTTTGCATGTAAAAAAATCCTAGATATAATATAGATAGCGTTAATACGACGGCTGGAATAATTAGAAGTGTTTTGTGATTTTTGTTGTACCACTGTTCGAATTCCATAATATATTTAGAAAATGTCGGGTTTTAAATGTTTGTTGGGAAGAGTGTGGTATACAAACTTTTATAAAGGTTAGTATCCTATAATTTCATGCCATATAAAGATCATGAAAAAAGAAAAGCTTTTCGCAGAGAATGGTATGCCAAGAATAAAAATTCTGAAAAAGCTCATATAAAGAGAAGGAAATTAGAAATTAGAAAATGGTTTTGGGAATATAAGTCTAAGCTTAAATGTTTAAAATGTGGGGAGAGGCATGTCTCAACAATTGATTTTCATCATAGAATTGGAAGCAAAGAAAAAGGTGTTTCAATAATGGTAGCGGATGGATATTCTATTAAAAGAATCAAAGAGGAGCTCGAAAAGTGTGATGCACTTTGTGCTAATTGTCATAGAAAGCTTCATTTCAAAAACAATAAAGTTTAAAACGTTAAATTAGGTATTTGTTTTATGCGTGGATAGTTTAGAGGAAGAATAATTGGCTTCCATAATCTTTTGAAGAGACCAATTGACCGGGGTTCGAGTCCCCGTCCGCGCATTGAGGGAATGCCTCTGTTGTTCGTAAAATACATTTCGCAAAAATATTTTTGAATTTTGTTTTGCTCAAAGTGTTTCACTCAGTCAAACGCCCGCTTGCCCACTCCAAATATTTTTATACTCTGATTTTTGTATTTTATAATGAGAGAATGCCGGAGTGGTCAAACGGGGCAGACTCAAAATCTGTTGGCTTATGCCTACGGGGGTTCGAATCCTCCTTCTCTCATTTATTCGAATCCTGTGTTTCGATTCCTTGCTTGTGAGATTTATCGAGTCAAGCAGCGAGGATTTTTAATCTGACGCCCTTCTCTCATTAACTTTTTATATTAAGTATTTTTCAATTAATTATGCCCTTGTAGCTCAGTTGGATTAGAGTGCTTCCCTCCTAAGGAAGATGTCGCAGGTTCAAGTCCTGCCAAGGGCGTATTGAAATATATTTTTAACTATAACAATTCTTAAAAAGTTGTTTTTATGATATAAAATATGGGAAATTATAACATAGCCAAGGAAAGTTTTAGGAAGTTAGACAAAAGGGATATTGTAGAATATATAGCAGATAAAATTCCTTTTGTAGGATTACGCTTGAAGATGGAAAGATTGAAAGAGAAAAGGCAGGTTATTTTGTGTGATTTGGAAAAAGAAATATTTAGTGGCTCAAGAGATATTAATATGGTGGATATTGTCATGGTGGATAAAATAATGGTTGCACATAATCAAGAAAATATTAATAATGTACAAGGTAATCATTATTTATTTGGAGCGTTTTGTGGCGTCAGTGGACTGATTGGCATAGGATATGCTCTTGGAAATTATTTTGCCAATTAGTTATTTTTCACAATCGGCAGTTTTATAAACGAAGATTTTCTATCAAAATTAGACGGCCATAGTAATTTGGTTACACCTGATCCCATCCCGAACTCAGAAGTTAAGCTTATTACGTTCGTGTTTGTACTGTCTTTGATGGGAACACACGGAGCTGTCTGTTTATTTTTTTAAATAAAGATAGATAACTATTTATATAAATCTTTAAAATTTCTTAAATTTATTAACTAATTCTAAAGTATCTGTTTGTCCTAGAATCTGCGCTCGGCAACAATATCTTTTGATTCCTAATTTATCTAACGCCTCTTTTTGAGACATGTCATCTTCTACCATTTTTTTATATTTTGGATACAGGTGTGCTATTGGCTTCCCGCAACTAAAACATCTTATCGGAATTATCATAATTGAGTAGCGAAAAATTAGTTTATAAAACTTACGTTGCAAGTTTTATAAATAATATTTAATAGTTTGCCCAGTAGGCGCTTCTGGTGAAGCGTAAAACTTACGTTGCAAGTTTTATAAATAATTGTACTTTCTATTCACCCAGTAGGTATCTCTGGTGAGATAAATCTTATGGCTAAATTTATATATGTGGATTGTTTATTGATGTTATGGAAAGAGGGAGGGAGATAATTAGATTGCGAGATGTTTCGAGGCATTACCCGATGGGGGATTCTGTTGTGAAAGCTCTTAGTCATTTGGAGTTTAAGGTTTTTAAAGGGGAGTTTGTGGCGATTATGGGACCGAGTGGTTCTGGAAAATCCACAATGATGAATCTTGTCGGGAGTTTGGATATGCCTACTTATGGTGCGATTTATTTGGATGGCGGTGATATTTCGGAACTGGACGAATCTGACTTGGCGCAAATTAGGGGGAAGAAGATTGGGTTTATTTTTCAGTCGTTTAATTTGATTCCTAATTTGACGGTGAAGGAAAATGTGATGTTGCCGATGATGTTTCAGGGGACAGATATTGATGATAGGATGGATAGGGCAGAGGAACTTTTAGGACTAGTTGATTTGGAGGATAGGATGGACCATTACCCCGGAGAAATTTCTGGTGGCGAAATGCAGAGGGTTGCGATTGCGCGGAGTTTGGCGAATGACCCTGAAGTTATTTTGGCTGATGAGCCGACTGGGAATCTGGACACTAAGACCGGGACGATTGTTATGGAATTTTTGGAAAAGTTAAACAAACAGGGGAAGACTGTTATTATGGTTACTCACGATTCTGATTTAGCTGAAGAGTATGCCGATGTTGTTTATTGGCTTTTGGATGGGAAACTTGATAAGGTTACTAAGAGAGTTGGGAAAAGATTTGTTGATGTTACGAAGAAGAAAAAGAAGGAAGATAGGGAAACTACTAAGAAAAAGAGGAGAAAATAATGAGGCTTGATCATTTAATTCTGGCGTTGAAGAATTTGAGGCATCGTGGAATTCGTTCTTGGTTGACTTTGCTTGGGATTTTTATTGGCGTGACCGCTGTTGTTTCTTTGATGAGTTTGGGTGCTGGGTTGCAGGCGGCGGTTGGCGCTCAATTTGGAATCAGTTCTACAGAAGTTATAACTGTTCAGGCAGGGGGGGTTAATGCTTTTGGCGCACCTGGAAGCGGGGCTGTTGATCGTCTGACAAATGCCGATGTTCGAGCCATTGAAAGTTTGTCTAGTGTAGATTTAGCCATCGGAAGAAATATCGAGACATTTAAAGTAGAATATAATGACCGGGTTGTATTTAATATGGGGGCGGGATTTCATGAGGGAGAAAAAGGGAAATGGGATTATGAGATGCAAGATATCGAAGCGGAAAAAGGACGGCTTCTGCAGGCGGGAGATAGAAAAAAGGTTATCTTGGGGTATAACTATATGTTTGAGGATAAAAATGGTTTTGATAAAGCGGTGCAAGTAGGCGATAAGATAAATTTGAATGATGTTTCTTTTAGAGTTGTTGGGATAATGAGCAAAAAGGGTAGTCTTATTATTGATAATATTATTGGGATTACAATTGATGATTTGGACGACCTTGTAGATAATGAAGATTATGTCGACGTTGTTTCTGTTAAGGTTAAACGAAGTGATTTAATGGATAAGGCAGTAGGGGATATTACTAAGTTATTGAGGGACAGGAGAGATGTCGACGAGGGAGAAGAGGATTTTGAAGTTTCTACTCCGGAGGCAATGATGGAAACTGTTAATAGTATTCTTGGGGGCGTTCAGGCTTTTATTATAATTATTGCATCGATTTCAATTTTGGTCGGGGCGCTTGGAATTGTTAATACGATGACGGCTTCTGTTTTGGAAAGGAGAAAAGAGATTGGAATTATGAAAGCGATTGGCGCTACAAATTTTCAGGTTTTTTTGCAGTTCTTTTTTGAGTCTGGGATGTTGGGTTTTATTGGTGGCTTGATTGGTGTGATTTTTGGGACTTTGATTGGTGTTGCGGGAATTATGGGAATTAATAGTTATCTTGGGGCGGAACTTTCTTTTGTGATTGATTTTGTGTTGATTGCGGGAGCTTTGATTGGAAGTTTTGTGGTTGGAGCCGTTGCGGGGATTGTTCCGGCGATGAGTGCAGCTAAACAAAATCCGGTGGAGGCGCTACGAGGATGAAATTAAAATCAAAGATTTTAATTTCGGTGTTCGGTGTTCGGTGTTCGGTGTTCGGTGACTTGGGCAACTTAAGGAGGTTCGGGAATGGTGATTAGTAAAGAGAGTGTGAAATATTCTTTGAATAATATTAAGAAAAGCAAGGCGAGAAGTGTGCTTACGATTTTATCTATTTTTGTTGGGATTGCTACGATTTTTATTTTTGTTAGTTTTGGGTGGGGACTTTATGATTATATTGATGAGTTTACTTCGTCGTCGTCGGCAGATAAGTTGATGATTATGCCCAAGGGTGGTCTTATTCCTGGTCTGGATACGACGTTTAAACTTTTGGATGATGACGTGGAGGCGATTAAAAAAACGGCAGGGGTTTATGAGGCGACGGGAGTGCATATGGGTGTAGCTGAGGTGATACAAGGCGATTCGAAAAAATATGTATTTGTTGCAAGTTACGATCCTGACTTACCGATGATAATGGAACTTTCTGACGTTGAGGTAGTTGAGGGACGGGCTCTTCGGGATGGCGATTCTGGGAAGGTTACTTTGGGATATAATTATATGATTAAGAATAAAATTTTCCCTAAAGCGTATTCTTTGAATAGTAAAATTAATGTGCAGGGGCAGGATCTTCGGGTCGTCGGGTTTTACGAGAAAATTGGGAACCCGCAGGATGATTCTAATATTTATGTGACGAATGATTTTGTGTCTGAGCTTTATCCGGATAAAATTATTTCTTATGGTATGATAATTGCGCGGGCGGATAAGGATAATGTTGATGAGGTCGGTGAAAGGGTTGAGAAGAAGCTGGGGCAGTTTAGAGATTTGGACGAAGGGAAAGAGGATTTTACCGTCGAGTCTTACGCCGGCTTGTTGGAATCTTATATGATTGTTTTGGATATTATTGTCGGGTTTATTATTTTGATTGCTTTAATTTCCGTACTTGTGTCGGCGGTTAATACTGCGAATACTATGATTACTTCGGTGCTTGAGAGATTTAAGGAGATTGGGGTTTTGAAATCTATTGGCGCCCGGAATAGTGAAATTTTTAAGATATTTTTATTTGAGTCTGGGTTTCTTGGATTTGTCGCTGGGGTGATTGGAGTTTTGGCTGGATGGGGAATGACGATTTTTGCGGCGAATGCTTTGGATAGTTTTGGATATGGGTTTTTGAGTCCGCATTATTCCTGGGTTTTGTTTAGCGGGCTGGTTTTATTTGCAACTTTAACTGGTGCGATTTCTGGGATGATTCCAGCTTGGAGAGCGAGTAAGATTAATGCTGTTGATGCGCTTCGCTACGAGTAATCGACGGAACCTAAGGTTCCCTACAAGTAGCCTCCTCATATTGCGATAATCAAAATTTATTTTCTATGGAAAATAAATTTTATCTTATCGTATTTAATGCAAATTAAAATTTTTTAACGGTTCCGTCCAGAGGACACCTGAACCTAAAATTTTAATTTGCGGACTTGTTCGGCTTGGATGGATGGATGGAGTGAGGTGTAGCAAGAAGTAAAGTGATGCAGAGTTTTAATTTTTATTTTCAGGTTGAGGGAGGGCGGTGGGACGACCAATGTATTAGAGAGATAAGCCTACTTTTTGTTTCTGTTTTCTAAAAGAAGATTATTTTCCAATTTTTAATAAAAATTCTTCTCTTGTTATTTCTTTGAGAGTTTTCAAATCAAGATAATAATTCTTTGGTTCAACTTCAACTTGCATTGATAAAGAATTTATTCTACCACAATCACATTCTATAACATAAAAATTGGATGTGTCTGAAGTATAACTCATCAAATTACCTTCACATTTAAGAGAACATATTTCCTTTGATTCTAAATCTGTAAGAACATTTACTTTAGGATAATCTCTCTGATTAGCCAATTCTATAAATGAATTTTCTTCCTTAATAGTTTGAGAGTTTTCAGTAATGCTATTAATTTTGTTTGGAATTGAAGGATAAAATTGTAAAAATAAAACTACCAAAATTAATAATGTTATAATTAATAACCAAAAGAAACCTTTTCTATTCTGTTTTTTATATTTGTTTTTATGATAATTATCTTGGGATAAAGATTTAATAGCCCAATAAATTTTTTTGCTCTTAAAGATAAATACCAATAAAATAACCGGAATTGATATAATTAAAGCGATAGTAGAGTTATGATTAAATCCTAATGTTCGGATGTAATTGTAAGCTAAATACAATAAAAATATTAAAGCTCCTACAACAAAGAGATAAACAATCATCTTATATTTTTCTTCTTGCTCTTCTTTTGTTATAACCCTAACCTTAAGAGATTTTGCCATAAAGAATAAATTAAAAAGAGGTTTATAATCATTTCGGCAAAACCGACAAATTATCCGAAAGATTAGGAATTCCCCTATCAATGAAAAATTTGGGGGAGAAAGGCGAACCTTTTATCCTTGGTTATGCGAAATTTTAATTTCGTTGTTTTTGATTTTGTGGTCGGATAAAAGAAGTTTTTCTCTTTTGTCGAAGACAAAAGCTATTTGCTTGAAGAGCTATGGACAATCTCTCACTATCTTGAGTGAGCAAAACAATCGCCCCTAAAATAATATATGTTGCTAAAGAGTTAATTAAATATTAATTTATTTCAATCCCAGTTTTGAGTGCTTCGCTTACAATGTTTAATCCGTTTTTTCTTTCCTCAAATTCCTCAGGAGTATAGCATAATAATTCTAAAGCAAAATCATTTTTCCAAAGTCGATAGCTAAGTAAAACTCTATTGCCCTGTTTTAAATTTTCAAATTTTTTAGAGACTACGATTAAATCAAAATCGCTATCATTATGGAAATTGCCTTTCGCTCGGCTTCCAAAAAAAATAACTCTTTCAGCATTGATTTTTTTCAATTTCTTAAAATAATTTTTTATAATTTTTAAATTTTTAGCTGTTGTTTGCACCATTTTAATATCTCCTGTGAATATTTCAAGGCGTCAATAGAACTTTCCTTGTCAAAAATCTCATTGTTTTTATCAGGATATCTTGAAAAACTTTCATATGGATTTAATAAAATTCCTTTTTCTTGAATATTTTTTGGAGCGTTTATTCTTCTAGATAAAGAACCAAGTTCGTGCGTTTTAATAAGTCCTAATCCTTTATAGATGTGAACTGCTTTAAGTCCTTTCTCGGCAGTTTGCTGTGAGTAAAATAAGGCACCATCATACTCTCCAGCTTGAAAAAGTATTCTTGCTTTTCTTAAATCACTTTCGGCTTTTTTAATCCAAGCCACAGATTCAATTTTCCCGATATCTCCCTTTTTGTTTTCCATTTTATTATGTTATTATCACTATAGATAAAATAGTATTTAATTGTTTTGGAAGTTTTTTATTGCAAAAAATTATTTCTTTTTCTTCTTCGTAATTTTTTTGTAGCCGAAATAAATTATTAGCAGAACAACTAATCCTAAAAAGAAATATGTCGTTATGGAGGCTGTTGACTGGTCGGCTATTCTGTCTGTGAAATATGAGGAGTCGAATGTGAGTGTTTTTTCGATTGTTCTTCTTGTATTTATTGCATCTGAGTAAGTTAATATTACTTTAAATTCTCCGTCGGTTGGAATTGCTTCAAATTCGGCCGAGGTGTATTCGTTTGAGTCGAGGTCTCCGACGATTATTTGGCTTGCTCCTTTAATTGTGATACCGTCTTGTTTTGGAATTTTTATACTCAGTGCCTCGACGTCTGAGGATTCGATATTTAAAATTTCTATTATTAATTCGTGAGTTTGGTAATCATAGTTTTGGACTCTGACTTCAAAGTCGGCCCGGACGTCGTCCACTTCTATGTCGAATGTTTTTAAAATTGGTGCGTCGTAATTGTTTTGTATTCTAACTTCAATTGGGTTCGCACCGTTCAGTGCGTCTTTGTTTATTCTGACTTTGTATGGAATTAGCAGGTTCGATTCGTAATCTTTTAGATAGTCTACTTTTTTGAAAGTTCTTAATCCCGATTCCCCTGGGTCAAATTCTATTGGGTAGTCTGATAATAAATTGAATGTTATGTCGTCGCAGTATGGGTTATCGGTTCCTTCAATTTGGAAAACCAGTTTTACGTAATCGCCCGGGACAGCTGGGTAGGGGTCTTGATTTAATAGTGTAACGTCGAGGTCGCATGCCGTTTCTGCCGTCGCCATTGCAATTGATAAAACCAGTAATAACATCATCACGCTTTTTTTCATAGTATATATTATATTCTTTTATTTTTAAATACTTCTAATTTTAAAAACCGGTGATTGTTTAAATTATCTCAGAAAAATTTAAAAAGGAAACTTGGCAGAAATGTGAGATGGTTCTCAAAGAGTACCATAAATAAAAAAGGTGATTAATTAAATGGCAAAAAAATGTATTTATTGTTCTGTGGAAATTGATTCTGGTTCGGTTGTTGACATATGCCAGCGTTGTATGTATCAGGTTTGGGGTGAGAAGATGACGAAGGCGATTGTCGAGGGAATGGAGAAAGAGAGGGACACGAGCGAGGCATTTGGGACATAAGCGAGGGATTTGGTATTTGGGATTTGGGATTCGTGGGGAACGGGAGCGGGGACAGGGGAGCGAGGTATTTGGCATTTGGGATTTGGAATTCGTGGGAACGGGGAAACTGAGGAAGGGGGAAGTTGGTAGTGGGGTTGATTCTGAGAACATTGTTGATTGTTCTGAAGTTGGAGATGCAGAGAAATTTTGCGTATAAATTTCGGCGAAAAAGTTTATAAAGGGAATTTTTCTTGATTTGTTAGGATAATTATTGTCCGAGTTGTTTGCAGCGCAAGTAGTTCTGTAATCATTTGGTATAGCGAGAAAACGGGGGAGTTTCGTTTATATTAATAAAAGTTAAAATAGTAACTACAAGGGTCACGAGAACCTTTTTTAAAAATCTCGAATTAGAAAATGGCAAGACGAGGAAAGCGAGTTAGGGAAAAGGGAAAGTTGAAACTTAGTTCTTACTTTAAAAAAATTGATGATGATGCGGATGTTGCTCTGGTAACTGATGCTGGGATTCGGGCTTCGTTTCCCAAGAGACTGAAGGGAATGAGTGGGAAAGTTTGCGGAAGTCGGGGAAAATTTAAGTTAGTAAAAATTAAAGATGGGGACAAGTTGAAGACATTTATAATTCATCCTGTTCACCTGAGAAAGTTATAAAATGACGATAAAAGAAAAAACACCTATTACTATGGCAGAAGTCGTTGTCTTGGCTGAAGGCTCAGACAAAGGCAAAGCGATTAAGGATTTTATTAAGAATTTTGATACGGTGAATATTAAGAAGGCGAGAGAGATGAAAGAAGAGTTAAAGGGTCTTGATTTGATTAAGTTGAAAGACGAGAATATTGTGAAAATTGTAGATTTTATTCCGACTGATGTTTCCGAATTAAATAAAATTCTTGTTGGAGTTTCTCTTGATCAGGACGAAGTAAATAAAATTTTAGATGTTACTAAAAAATATTAACTATGGCTAAAGTAATATTTTCAATATTTCATAAATCCATTTTTAGGAGATTGAAAAATGGCTAAAGTAACATTAGAAATGTTTCATGAATCCATTTTTAGGAGATTGAAAAATGGCTAAAGAAGAGAATGCGGTTATATTGGATTTTTTGCCTTATGGCTATCCGTTGGAAAATAAAAGAATGCCTATGGCTCAAGCTATCGGAACTATCGGACTTACTTTGCTTCAACTTGTTCCTCGACGAGGAGAAAGGTTTGAAGTTGGAGAGGTTGTTTATATTGGTGATGGGAAGCGAGAGAAGGTTCAATATATTCTTGGACGATGTCCGAGGGAAAAGTTAACTGAGGCGGCGAAGCGTGAGATGGAAGAGTTTGTTAAGAATGCGGTCGAAAAAGATGAGCAAAAATTTGTTAAGTTTTTTAATGAGGCGCAAGCTATAAATACTCGACTTCATCAATTTGAATTGTTGCCTGGACTTGGAAAGAAACATACGAGAGCGATTCTTGCGGCGAGAAAAGAAAAGGATTTCGAGTCATTTGATGATATCAAAAAGCGAATTCCCAATATACCCTCTCCGGAGAAGCTTATTGAAAAAAGAATTATGGAAGAGTTGACAGAAATACAGAGACATAATTTGTTTATTTTGTAATATTAAAATGGAAAAAATAAAGAAAAAATACAACAAGGAAGAACAAAACGACGTTACATTAGTGAGGGTGTTGGGAAAGGATATCCGAGGAGATACTAAGGTTGGTCAAGCACTTACTAAGATTAGCGGAATTTCCTGGACATTTGCTAATGCTATTTGTAAAATTTTGAAACTTGATAAGCAACAAAGAATTCAAGACGTGAACAAGGAAGAGATGGTGGTGATTGAAGAATTTATTAAGAATCCTGAGGTTCCTGGGTTTTTGAAAAATAGACAAAAAGATTTTGAGGATGGTGAGGATAAACATATTGGCGGAATGGATTTGAAGCTGAGGAAGGAGTTTGATATTAAGAGGTTGAAAAAAATCAGGTCGTATAAGGGTGTTCGACATGCGGCCAATTTACCTGTGAGGGGACAAAAAACTAAAGCAAATTTCAGGCGTAATAGGAAAAAATCTGTTGCGGCTGCTAAGAAAACGAAATAAAATGGGAGGCATTAAAAGAAAACGAAAATTGTTTAGTCGACCTAAAAAATTATTTGATCGGGTTAGAATGGACGAGGAGAATGTTTTGGTTAAGCGATATGGTTTGAAAAATAAGCGGGAAATATGGAAAGCAAAAACTACTGTTTCAAAACTGAGACGAAGAGCCAAGACTTTAATTGGTAAAGATATGACTGAACAGCAAATATTTTTTGATAGGTTAAATAAAATTGGTATGAACATTACGGATGTTTCTGATGTGTTGGCTTTGACCGAGGAAAATATTTTTGAGAGGCGACTACAAACTTTCCTTTTTAAAAAGAAGTTAGCTAATACAATAAAGCAGGCGCGACAATTAATTATTCATAAGAATGTTTTGGTTGATGGCTCTGTTGTTAATATCCCTTCGTTTATTGTAACCAAAGAATTGGAAGATAAGATTGTCCTGAAAGAAAAGAGGGTTAAGAAAAAAGCTCCTGTGGAAAAGGTAATGGATGAAGAAAATAAGGAAGTAAAGGAGGAAGTTATTGAAGATGGTAAAGTATGATTCAAGAATCGTTCATGAACTATTTTATTTAAAGATAGGTTTAAAAAAATGGTAAAGAATGAAGATAATGTTGGGGTTTTGAATATTTATGCGAGTTTTAATAATACGATTGCGACCGTGACTGATTTGGCTGGGAATACTATTGGGCGGATTTCTGGTGGGCAGATTACGAAGCATGACCGGATGAGGGCGAATCCTACGATTGCTATGTTTATTGCGAAGAAGGTGCATGACGCGTGTAGGGATTATAGGATTAAAACGCTTTATGTCAGGATGAAGGGGCAAACTGGGGCGACTGGAATCGGACCTGGGGCGCATGCGATTGTTCGGACTTTGACTAAAGAGGGATTTAAAATTTTAAGTATAGTTGAGACGACTGCTGTTGCTCGTGGTGGTCCAAAAAAGAAGGGCGGAAGAAGGGGGCGGAGAGTATGATGAAATCAGAGATTTCATCATCGGTGTTCGGACGCTTCGCTGTTCGGTGTTCGGACGCTTCGCTGTTCGGGGCTTGGCGGTTAAGTAAAGTTGGGGGAATGAAATAATGGGAGAAGAACATGTTGCGCCTTATAGTGAGAAAGTTGCTCGAGCTAATGTGAGGGAGGGAAATTTTAGAGATTATGATGGGAATGAGATTGGGACTGTAGAAAATTTAGTTGCAGAGTTTACTGATGCTTTTTATCAAATTAATATGTGGGTAAGTGGCAGGATGGCTGGCACAAGAATCAAAGATACTGTGAATAATTATAAAGCCATAAGATACTGCTATAATCATGATACGCATGGAATGGATGATAAAATAAATGAAGAATTGAGGCATTATTCTTGCACTTTTGGTGTTAAGATATAAACTTATAAACTAAAAACTGAATAAAATAAAATGGAAATGATTATAAAAACGCCGGAAGAGATTAGTTTTGTTAGTGAGATGAATGTTAGTTTGGCTAATGCGATTCGAAAAAGTGTTGGGGAGGTTCCGATTTTGGCGATTGTCGAGGCTGATATTTATAAAAATGACTCTGCTCTTTACGATGAAGTTATTGCGCATAGACTTGGACTTATACCTTTGAAGAATCAAAAAATGAAGGCCAACCAGAGTGTTGAAATGAAATTAAAGGTTAAGGGGAAAGGCGAGGTGACTGAGGTTTTTGCTGGCGAACTTGGTGGTGATGTTATTTATCCTGAAGCTCCGATTGTTTTGCTTAGTGATGGACAGGAAATTGAGTTGGTTGCTCGGGCTAAAATTGGAAAAGGGATTGAACACGCGAGGTTTATGCCCGGACTTGCTTTCTATAAACATTTACCCAAGATTAAAATTTCTGGCGAGGGTGAAAAGCAGAGTGAGTTGGCTGAAATTTATCCTGAAGTTTTTGAAATGTTCGGCGAGAAGTTGAAGGTTAAAAATGCCGTGGCTTGTGATTTGGATCAGGACGACATGGTCGACTATCCTGGCATTAGTGTTGAATTTGATAATCATTTGGTTTTCACAATTGAATCGTGGGGGCAGATTGAAGCTAAAGAAATTTTTACCGAAGCGTGTAAGGCTTTGAAGGGAAATCTTTCGGAAGTCTCTAAGGCAATTAAATAATTAACTAAAAGTTCTTGAGGAATTTTTAGGGAATATATTATTCCCAGTATGAGAAAATGGATATAAAAATAAGCAAAACAAAAATAGAGAAAAGAATGAAACACAAGATGAATGTTTCTTTAGTCGAGGTTATCGTAAAATTGAAAAAGACTAATCCTATTGTTGCGAAAGAGTTAGCTCGACCGAAGCGAAGATGGCCTGCGATTAATTTGAAAGATATCGATATGATTAAGGGCGATGTTTTGATTGCGGGGAAAGTTTTGAGTGCTGGTGATTTGAGTGGGGCGAAGAAAATTGTTGCGTGGTCTGCGTCGGGTAGGGCGGCTGAAAAAATTAAGGGCGCGAAGGGAACATTTATTTCGATTATTGATGAAATGAAGAAAAATCCTGAACTAAATGGTTATGATATTTTGCGATGAATCCACTTAACGATAAAGAATATTGCGGAATAATCGTTCATGAGAATTCTGGAACTACTGAGGTTAATTTATATGGAGCCAACAGAAAATATATGTATGGTAATGTGTTGTCTAGTCAAGTGGCCCTTTTGGAGGGAAAATCTTGCCTTGCCGGAGGGAAAATGAGTCATTTTTGGACGGACACTCCTTCTGTATTTGAAGAATTGATTAGGAATGCGAAGGAGTTGAAAAATGAGTAAATTAATTTATGACGGCGAGGGGACAATTTTTGGCAGGTTGGCGAGTGTTGTTGCTAAGAATTTATTGAAAGGTAATTCTGTTGAACTTATTAATTGTGAGGAGATAATTGTTTCAGGGGATAAGAAACTTTTTGTGGCGAAGATTTTAGCTAAGAGAGAAATGGGAGCAGGCAGTTCGCTGAAGGGTCCGAAATATCCGAGAGTTGCAGACAGACTGGTCAAGCGGATGATTCGGGGAATGTTGCCGAGGGATAGAATGAAGGGACAAGATGCGTTTAGGAGATTGAAGTGTTATGTTGGGAATGGTAGGTTGGGAGCAGATGAGATGAAAGATGTCGTAAAATTAAA
The DNA here is from genome assembly GCA_030605415.1 of archaeon. Lineage (GTDB taxonomy): Archaea > Nanobdellota > Nanobdellia > Pacearchaeales > GW2011-AR1 > JAGVXH01. The sequence continues at coordinate 61,933 of JAUWIJ010000005.1, forward strand.
TCATAAGAAGCCTATGAGATATTCGTCAATTAAAGAAATTGTGAGGTTGTTGAAGTAATATGAATAAAATAGTTGTTTCGGGAAAAAGAAAAACTGCGGTTGCCAAGGCGACAATTGAAGACGGTAGTGGAGTCGTGACTTTCAACAAGAGGCCGTTAAGTTTTTTGAGTAATTTGCAACAGTTAGAGATTAATGAGCCATTGGTTATTGCGAAGGATGTTTTGGGTAAATTGAATTTTAATATTGCTTTGAATATTAAGGGTGGCGGAACTGCTTGTCAGGTTGAAGCTGGTCGATTGGCGATTGCAAGAGCGATTGTTAAATTCACGAAGAATAAAGATTTGAAAAATGCGTTTTTGATGTATGATAGAAATATGTTGATTGCTGATACTCGGAGAAAAGAAGCTTGTAAGCCGGGTGACTCTAAGGCTCGGGCGATGAGACAGACTTCATTCCGTTAAACGGAATGAGGCATTTGGGATTTGGTCGCTTCGCTTTTTGGGATTTGTGGGGAAAGGGAATTGAGGGGGAAGGATGTTAATAATATTTATTTTTTCTTGTTATTCCCGTGAACAACATACCTCTTTCATTATCCACAAATATTAAATCACAAATTGAATAAATTGTTTTTGTTCCTACGCCAAATCCTACATTTCTTATGTTTATAATATGTTTTTCTGGATGATGTTTTCTCGCTTCCCAATGTTGTTTGACATCTTTCTTGGTAAAATATAAGCCTCCGTCGCAAAAAGAATAAGTTATTCCAACAGGTGTTAAAAACGTGCCAAATTCGAGAGCGATAGATTTTCCATTACCACCATGATAGTGAGCATTTTTCAAGGCTTCGTTTGGTATCGTATAGTGGTTTGGAAAATCGCATATAGAATTATCTATTCCGTGATATTGGCGAATCTTTTTCATGGTGCTATAAACAAGATGACTTCTAATATCGTTCCAGTTAAATTTTTTGTCAAATTGTTTAATATCTATTAGGCATTCTTCTAATGAAAAATCTGAGACTTTTAAAAAATCTGAAACGGGTTTTGGTAAATCACATATGTCCATCTTAATTATAATGATTTATGTCATTTAAGTTTTGTGTTTCCGAGGTCTCAAATATGTTTTTAGTTTTCTTTGAACTGCGTAAAATATTTCTGGGTTGATTATTGGTTGGTGGTCGCCTTTGTGAATTTTGCCGTCGAATTTTATTTCTCCGAGATATGTTCTATTTGTCAGAATTTTTTTTAGACCGTTGACTGAAAGAGAGAAATTTTTTGCAAGAGAATTTAGGGAGTAGTTTCGATTTAAGAATGTTCGGAATAGTGAGTGGACTCTGACTGCGTCTTCATTTGGTATTAAATTGCCGTTGACAACGTCGTATCCGAGGGGGGCTCGTGTGACAAGTCGTCCGATGCTCGCCATTTTTTCCATTCCTTGTTTTTGTTTTTTGCCCGGAAATTGTTTGTATTTTCTAAAGGTATCAAGAATTTTCCAGTCAATTTTTTCGGCAATATAATTTTGGAAGTCGTGAATTTTATCTGGAGCAAATGTAGTACAAATCGGACATAAAGGACTTCCGAAAATTACCTTTTCTTTTTTATCTGAGTAGCCACATTTTTTACATGTCATGTAGATTAGTGTTCAGAAGAATTTATAAAATGTGTTGTTGCTATATTTTGATGGGGAAGAGAGGCGGTGCGTTATTAATTATTGGAATTGTGATTTTAGTTTTGTTAATCGGGGTTATTGGAGCAGGAGTTTATTTTTATAATTTTTATGTTTTTAAGACGGTGCGGGTTTGTGTTGGTGATGCGATTGATACTACGATGCCTTGTGGTGTAACTCAGGATTGTGTTGATATTGATAGGATTGCCGAATTTGGTATCGATTTAAATAATGTTCCGGATTTTGTTCGGGATAATTTTCAGAAGATTCTTAATGAGGTTGTTTATTGTGACGGAAGTTGTTTTGTTAAAAATATTCGGGGTGTGAATTGGGAAACGCAGGAGTTGGAAATGTTAGATAATTGTAAAGATGAAGAGGTTGAGTTTTTAATTGAGATTCGTGGGAAGGAAGTTTTGGCAATTTGGAAATGGATTGAGGGTTAGTGAGTAGTGAGTAGTTGGTAGCTCAACATCAAAGATGTTGAAGTTGGTAGTTGGTAGTTGGTAGTGGGGAAGGGAACTACAAACTAAAGACTACAAACTGAGTAACGGGGATGGGTTTTTATAGTTGAATTACTTGTTGGTTTTGGAGATGTGGTATGTTAAAAGATACTTATGTTTTGGATAAGTGGACGATTGCTTTAGGTAAAGTTGGCACTATGGTTTTTGTGATTATTATCTTGAAGATTTGGGGTGGTGCGATGAACTGGGTTCACAACACAAATATTTGGTGGTTTGTTGGAGCTTTTGTGATTATTATTATAAAGATTGGAATGAGTCATGGATGTTGCCAGTGCAGTGTTCCAGATAAAGTTGCGAAGAAAAAGAAAAAATAGTTTAATTTTATAAGTTATCTATTGGGGATTTTATTTTTTTTATTTGTTCTGTTGAGACGTGAGTGTATATTTGTGTCGTCGATAAATCGGCGTGTCCGAGTAGTTCCTGAATGTGCCTTATATCGATTCCGCTTTCTAATAGGTGAGTTGCGAATGAGTGTCTGAGCGTGTGACAATGGACGCCTTTTAGTCCGGCTCGGTTGGCGGCCGATGAAACTATTTTTTGGATGTTTCTCGTGGAGAGTTTTCCGTTTCGCCCCGTGAATAGATATTCTTTTCCTTTTTGTTTTTCCGTCTGATATTGAAGTTCGTCGGTTAAAAATTCTGGGATGTTAAAAATTCTGTCTTTGTTTCCCTTTGCCTGACGAATGTAACCAATTTTTTCTGGGAAATTTAGGTTTGCAATTTTTAAATTTACTAATTCAGAAACTCGGAACCCACAGGCATACATTAGACTGACTATTAGTTTTGATTTTTCGGTTTTGAGTTCTTCGAGTAATTTTTTAATTTCGTCTTTTGATAAAATTGTCGGGAGTTGTTGTTCTTTTTTTGGTCGTTTGATTGAGGCGGTGATATCGTTGTTGAAGATTGAGAGGTAGGCATATTTGATTGCGGAGAGAAAAAGTATGATTGACATTGCGGCCTTGTCGGTTAGGTTTTCGGCGATGAAAAGTTTGACATCTTCTGTTGTGATTTTATCTGGAGATTTATTTATGAAGTTTAATAATTTTTTATTTGATTTGACGTAATTACGAATAGTGTGGCTTGAGTTTTTTGATATTTTTAGCTCTACCTCTATTTTTTTTAGAAATTCGTCTGAGTTCATTTTCACCTAATATATTGTGCGAACTTTAGTTTATAATTTTTTGGGGGGAAGGTTTTTATAGGGTGATTCTGTGTAATTTTATGGATAGAGAAAAATTTAAGGCGGTTTGTGCTGATTGTGGCAAGGAATGTGAGGTTCCGTTTAAGCCGACCGAGGGGCGACCGGTTAAGTGCAATGATTGTTTTAGAAAAGGGCGACCTCAACGAAGTTTTAATAAGCGGAGAGATGTTGATGTGGTTTGTGCTGAGTGTGGCAAAGCGACGACTGTTCCGTTTAAGCCCGTATCTGGGAGACCTGTTCTTTGCAGGGATTGTTTTAGGAAGAGTAAAAATTAGGTATTTTGATTTTCGTCTAACCGAATAACTATTATTTTGTTTGATGTGGTTGGTTTATATGATTAGGTCGCTTCGCTCCCCATAGAACTTAGAATTGAGTACCCTCACTTATATAAAAGAAAAATAGGTTGGGGCAGACTCACCGCTTCGCTCTTTGCTTTAGAATTGAGACCGCTCATTTCATTCGCTCTTAGAACTGAGTACCCTACCATATATAAAAGATAAATATGTTGGGGCAGACCCACCGCTTCGCTCTGAGAACTGTCCCCCGCTTTCCCCTCTGAGTTCTGAGATCTGAGTTCTGGAAAAACATAATGTTTTTCCTACAGTTCTTGCCAGAGATAGATGAATAGTCGTTAAAGGTTATATATTAGAATTTACCGTGCATCTCTCACATTTCTGCTAAGAAACAATATTTTTAACTCTCATTATTTTATGTTTCTCTAATTTTGGGGCATCTTTTTCTGGAAAAAGATGAGAGTTAACTCGCGCCACCTGGCGTACCCCAATACCCAATACTTTGGGGCAACTTTTTCTGGAAAAAGATGAGAGTTAACTCTCACTTTTTCGCTTAAAAATTGGTTGTTTTTAATAATTTTGAGAAGGCGACAGAGATAATGTAAAAAACGGTGATTTTGTGCTTTAAGGGGTGTTTGTGCGTGTTTTTGATAGAAGTTGATGGTTTTATTGTTTATAATGTTAAAATTCAATAGAGATATGTTAAAATTTGAAAAATGGTCTATAAAATTGGGGTATTATCCGTGGAATTTGAGCTTTTCGTCCAGCGGTAAGTCGAAGCCTTTTTCTTTGAGAATTTGGAAGATTTCGCTTCGGAAATTAAAATTATGAATCATTCTGTGGTGGTTTGGGCAGAGACCGATGAGATTTTTTGGGGAATTGTTGGATTTGTTGGCGTCGATGTGATGGATGTCTACGATTTTGTCGAATCCGCAAATGACGCAAAATTTTATTGTTTTTCGGTAGGTTTTGAGGTCTATGTGGTTTTGTTTTCGTTGACTGTACGCTTTGTTTTTGTCGAGATGAAAAATGTAATTATAACAACCTGCGCAGAGGCCTTTGGCGTGAATGATTATTTTTCGTTTGCATCGTTTGCATGTTTTGATTTTTGGTTGCCATTTTAGCTTTTTGTAACAATTGTAACATAATCCTTTGGCGTGATGCTCTTTTTTGGACTTGCAGTTGGCACATTCTTTTATCATCCAGAAATAAAGCGTTCGCATATTAAAAACTTTGTGCAAACGGACTATTTCCGTTCGATTAGTTATGGAAGAACGTCATACAATCTATCTTATGCGAACTTTTCGGGGGAATGGAAAAGTTCGCATAAGATTTCGCAGATTATACAAACTTTTGATTTGGGTTCTATCAAAAATTCGCACAATCTGCTCCTGCTAATTTCTTTGGGAGACTTGTGTAAGATTTCGCAGATTATACAAACTTTTGATTTTGGGGCTGTTAAAAATTCGCACAATCTGCTCTTGATAGCTTCTTTGGGGAATTTGCGTAAGGTTTTTTGTTAATGATTATTGTAGTCTAGAAATTACTGAATTCTGTCTCCATGCATGGCAGTTGTGCACTTTGGTTAGCTTTGTGAAAACAATGTTGTTATAGTTAAAAAAACAGATGTCCAAAGAAAATTTGGACAAAGAAAAAGAAAAAGTTTCTTAGTTTTACTTGTTGAAAATTGCTAAAACCAGACTTATGATTGCGCCAATTACTACTATCCATCCGGCTAAAATTGTTATTATGCTTGGAATGCCTGGTATACCTAATATGCCTTCTATCATTCCTGAACCAACAGCGAGAGCTACGATAACTCCGACAATCCACGATAGAATTCCAACCAAATTGTTTTCACTCATTTTTATTTATCTCCTTTTAATTTTTTCTTTTTCTCTTCGCGGTATAGTGAAAAAACACCATTGCCACTACAAACGCAATTAAAAGTACTAATATATATGATTCTGTTAATGACGTTGTGTATCCAAAATATTCTTTGATAGATCCTAAAGATTTTACATTGTCTGGATTTAGGGAACACGGTGTCCATTTATATATTGGATTTGGGACTCCTGGTGCTGTTCGGCATGGAATAATTGGTATAAAAATTGAGGTGATTAATGCGGCCGCAGAAATAATACCCGAATACATTAGCTTCTTTTTTAATTGCATGTTTTAGTGTGGTTTTTGAAGTTTATAATTGTTTTGGCGTGAATTTTTAATTGATTTTAAATGTGTGTTTGGACAATGCCCACACGCAAAGGGTGTTTAAATGGCGAAATATGAGTGTTTGGACGGGTGTTTAAATGAATGTTTAGGAATTTGTAAAACATTGTGAGGTTTGTCGACGATAAAAGTAGCTGTTTAAGCTTTGGACGACGTGATGATTTTGGTGTTTAAATGATGGTTTTTAATGGTTTTAGTGTTTAAATTAGTATATAATAGTGTTTGCTGTCCAAACAGCACGAAACATTTATAAAGAAAGTTGCTTAAAAATTTGTAAGATGTTAGATTTATTTGGGCATAGAAAAAGAATTAATAAATTAAGGATAGAGGTTCGGGATTCGTTTAACTATGTAAAAAAAGATTTTAATAAAGTGGGTAAATGGATTAAACATCTCGACGATAAACATCTATTGTATGATAATGAACTTCCTAATATCAAAAATCAGCTCTTAACAATACATGAAGATATTGCAGAGATAAAAGATTTCATTTCTTTCTTTGGTCCTCAATTATCTAGGGGGGTGTCCAAACAGGTGCAAACAATGGGGGTTAAACAAACAGTGTCTCATGGTGTCCAAACAGGTGTCCAAACAGGTGTCCAAACACATATTTTAGACAATCTTACTGTAATGGAAAGAGCTATTGTATGGGCATTATTGAATTCTGAGATGAAGCTTAGTTATGAAGATTTGGCTGCTTTGCTTGGTAAAGATAAAAGTACCATAAGGGGCCAAATTAATACGATAAAACAAAAGGGTGAGGGAATAATTATGGAAGCTCGAGAGATAAATGGTAAAAAAAGACTATATATACCTGATGAAATTAAAGCAATTATTGTAAAAAGTGTAAAAGTTAAGGTTAAAACAATAAAAAAGACTAAAAATACTTGAAAACTCGAAAAGTGAGAGTTAAATAGGGTAAATCTCTTAAAAATGCAGTAGTTTTTTGTGAGAAAAAAAGAAAAGTGAGTATTTGAAAAGGTTTTATTAGTTTAAAAAGGTGAAAAGTGAGTAATTAGATTCAAATAAAAACATGCCCAAATAGGTGAGATTTGGGGTTTAATGAGGTTAGGTTTGGTGATTAATTGGTATGTTAAATTGTGGTATATTAGGGTAAAAAGTGAGTTAATTAGATGGAATATAATAATCGTTTAACCGAATAACATATAGTTATATTACTTTCTTGTAAATAGTTTGCTGGATGTGTTTATAGAATATGTTTTATCGTCGGTAAAATAAAAATTTGTGATTTTATGGTTTTGGCGAATTGTAGTTAAAGTAACATTACTTTAATGTTTCGTAAAAGCTACAATTCTCTTAGTTGGCAAATTGTAGCTAAAGTAACATTCTTGGTGAATGTTTCGAGTATCTACAAGTTCCGAAGATTTTGAATTGTAGTTAAAGTAACATTACTTTAATGTTTCGTAAAAGCTACAATTCTCTTAGTTGGCAAATTGTAGCTAAAGTAGCTATATTTTTGAGATCTGGTGATATTTTTAGGATGATTAATTTGTTGTTTTGTTTAATTTTTTCTATTGGAATGCCTTTATTAATGAGTTTGTTAATATAATCTCTTATAGAGGACTCGCTGAGTTTAATTTGTAATGCAAGGGTACGATATGTTATTTTGTTAGTATTTTGCTCCTCTAGGCTGTATAGAGTGCTAAAAACAAGCATTTCTTGGGGTGTTAATCTTTTAAATTTAAGGCGGATTCCTTTCTTTATATTATCGAGGGATGTTAACATATTATTTGCTTGTTTGAAATCCGAATTGGATATAGTTTGAGTGTAGTTGTTTGATTGTTGGTCTGTTTGTCTGTTTGTCTGTTTGTCTGTTGGAACCCCCTTATTTCCTGTGGAACTATCATAATTTGGGGTATATAGAGGCTCTACTGTACGATTATGTGTTGGAGTTGTCTGAGTGTTGGTCTGTTTGTCTGTTTGTTGGTATGTTTGTGGTAGATTATGTGTTGGAGTTGTCTGAGTGTTTTTTATTTGAATTTTAAGTTGTGAAATTTCATCTTTTAAATAGAATATATCTTTTTTTATTTTAAGAAAGGCCTCTTTTATTGGATCCATGATAATCAGAGGAAGTTTTGGTTTATAATTATAATTGTTTTTTGAAATATATTTCCATTTTTATGGTTTAAGGATATTTCTAATAATATTTATTGGTTAATTTTATATATATCGTGGGCCTTATTTGAAATTCTCCATCTTAATCTGCGAGAATATTGAATACCTTGTGAATTTTTATTAATTTTTATAATTAGTTTTCTTTTTTCTAATTTTATTAATAGATTTTTTATAAATTCTTCGTCTCTTGCAATTTCTTTTGCTATATCTGCTGTAAAAACTTGTTTTGGAAATATAGAATATAAATAAAATAAAATTTGTTCGGATATTCTTTCAATTTTTTGTTCGGATATTCTTGGCATGTGTTAAATAGGTTATTTTATTTTATATATGTTTGGTTTTAAGTTTTGTTGTGAAAATTTTTATCTTTAAGAGCACAGAATCTCTATTCAAAGCGAAGATGTTTACATTTCGTAAGTACCCTCTTCGAGGGCAAATCGAACGTTCGATTCTATACGCCCATACCCCGAATCGGCGTCACTTCGAAGAAGCTCGCTGCTTGACTCGATAAATCTCACAAGCAAACGGCAAGCCGTTCGATTCTAAAACAAATACGCCCATACCCCTGTTCACACTTTGCATTTC
>JAUWIJ010000022.1 GCA_030605415.1 archaeon
ACCTGCTATCCAAATCGTCTTCCGGTTGATCAATTAACAACGGCCATGTAACTTCGGATTCCGCGAGTATTAACCTTAATAGAAACAATGCTCGTTTCCCCGGTGTCATTGTTGATTCAGAGAATCCACCTATCTTGTCTCCCTCCATTTCGGCAGTGAAAAGAACTTTTTCTGCTAACAATAAAATGTTTCGGGCAACTTCTTTCTTATCATTACCTGCAATCACTTTTTGCTTCCCTGAATAAACAACCGATAAAAACTTACCAGGTTTTTCTCCAATATAATCGATCTTCAATCGACCTTTCTTAATAAATTCCGATTTGTCTTTGATATTTATCTTCTGTGTGACTTTCTCAAGATTTTCACTAAACCCGTATTCAACTCCAAATTTAATACCCACAAGTTTACTTTGATCTGCACTTTTTATATCGGTCGTCAACTCTTTAATAAGTGATTTTCTTTGATCTATTTTCGTTTTGATTATTCCCCCACAACTTTCTAACTTTTCTTGTACATTTTTAATTTCTTTTTCTGTGTAAAAAATATTTTTCAGGTTTTCGACATATTCATTAATTTTTTCTACAAAGCTTTGTAACTCAACATTTTTCTGATATTTCTCTATAAGCTCTTTATTTTCATCTTTAATCTTTAATTCTTTCCCCTCAGCTTCTGTCCTTTCCTTTTCGATAGAGTTTTTATACTTAACAACTTGCTTATTGACATCTTCCAGGATTTCACGCTTTGTTTTTTCTAAGTTTTCTTTAATTGCATCTTGGAGTTCCTTTGGCAAACTCGCCAACGATGGAGAAAGCGTAATCGTTAGTGCACTAAAAAAATATCGTTCCTCCGAAACATCAGATAGTTGTGAGAGTTTCTTATCTATTTCCTTAATTTTGCTATCAATTTTTGATACGTCAGCTATTATTTTTTGATACTGTTTTATCTCATCATCGCTCAATTGATCCTTATCTTTTAACTTTTTTATTTTTGATTGAATCTCTCCCTTTTCTTTTTTGATAGCCTTTTTGTTGCCCAAATTTTTTAATTTTTCATCAAACAAATTAACAGATTCGGATAACTCAAAATAATTATCAACTTGTTCTGAAATTTGCTGATTATATAGATCAATATTATTCTCTGCCTGCGCGTATTTTACTTCAAAATCGGGAAGTACCTTAAACAACACCGGTTTAATCTTTTCTTTTATTTCGTCTGAATCTTTACTTTTTTCAAATAGGTAATTCTGGGGAATATAAACAATTTTGCCGGGATTTTCATCGTTTGTCTGTCCGTTATACCACTCAATTGAGTATTCAAATTTTATTTTATTCCAGTGATAATCTTCTCCTTCACCGGGTCCATCAACCATTCTTTCTGCTAGCTCTGCATCGATAGAATGAGCAATATAAGCGAGTAAAGCCGATTTACCTGATGACCGACTGCCTATAATTGAACAGAGATTTTTGTTGAATTCAATTTCACTTGGAAAATCATTTGCACTATTAAATCGAATCTTCGATATGATTTTGTAATCATCCTTTTGATCAGGTTTAACTGGGCTTATTTTAACACGCTCCCCAGGTTTTGGTTCATAAACTATTTGTTTTAATCCTTCAAAAGTTAGATCAGCCTTAATCCATGTGTAATCTTTAGTATTTCCATTTGATGGATGAAACAAATTCTCTTCCGTGTGTGCATCTGAACCCCAAATGCACGGCTTATAGCTCCTGAAACGATTTAAAATTTCATCACTTGGTGTGTCTTTTTTTTGTCCCAATAAGAATTGAATATCGTTCTCATCGTTAGAAAAGCACACATCAGATAAATTCAATAGATTTTGTCTTATATTTCCTGCTCGGGATAAGAACTTTTGCTTGTCATGCCAGGGAAAAGCATTAAGACCACCTGTGCCTTTGTTTGCAATGATTATTAAATATTTGTCATCATTAATTCCAGACATTTTCAAAATATTTGTAAATTTCTCAATACCCTCTTCAAAAATAGAACTAGAAAACGAAATGAATTTTAGTGCTTTATTAAGTAGACGTTCTTTATCTTGTGGAGAAAAAGATGATAAATCTAGATTTACATTAAAACGTTCGTTTTTTTCTTCAGCATATCCAATTTTAACTAAATCATCTTCTTTGCAATTTAAATTATAAGTTCTGTATTTTATGCTCAATTTTTCTAAAAATGAACTTCGAATTGTTGAAGGAAGAAGGTCCGGAGAAAAAACAACATGGATATTTACTGATTCATTATCGCTTGTAAAATTCTCCAATCTTAATTCAACTATAGGAAATATATGAAGCATTTTACCATTGTCTAATTTTATGCAAGGGTTTGTATTTTTTGTTTCTTCTTCGCATTCTTCTAAAAGTTTCTCGTAACCATTAACGGAAAAATAATCAGTGACTCCCATTGCTTCAATTCCGTGTTCAAATGCTTTTTCTTTAAGTTTTTTTATATAACTATCCCACCCCGAAAAATGGTTTTCGTATGAAACAGGCGTATGTACATGCAAATCCCACTTACGCCATTCAGAACCTCTTGGACAATTATAAACATTCATAGTTATCCTCCTCTATTCAATTATTTTCCCTTCCACGACTTTTATTTCTTCTCTCGTTAATTTAAATAGGAGCATCCTATTTTTTCAATGGTTTAGCTTTCCATTTTACGAGGTCTCCCTTTGGGACATCTCTCTATAATAATACCTAAAGCCTTAACCATCTGATTAAAATATTCCTCAGATCCTATTATGGGTTTTCCGCTAAAGATTACCGAATTATTGATTTG
>JAUWIJ010000014.1 GCA_030605415.1 archaeon
CCCCCGCCCCCCGCTCCCCGCTCCCCAGTTCCCAGTTCCCCTTCTGAGATCTGAGTACTGAGTTCTGAGTTCTCGTCGGAGTTCTCGTTGTCCCCGTCCCCCGTTCCCCCTCTGAGTTCTGAGATCTGAGTTCTGAGTTCTGGGAAGAATAAAAAGAACTTCAGTTCTTTTTATTTTTCCCCGCCACCTGCCTCAAATTCATAGCTAAAATATCATGGGAAAAATGTTTCTTCAAAATTTTGAGATTTTTATCAACCATTTTTTTGCGTTTTCGATTATTCCTGACAACATTCAAAGTCTCCTTTAAATCACTTTCTTTAATTTCAAAATCATCCAACATTAATAATTTAAAATTATATTTTTCAATATCTTTCTTAAAAACCGGATACCTATAAACAACCGGAATTAGCCCCGACGCCAACACCTCCAAAAGATTATTACCGAAACCTTCCACTTCACTAAAATAAGTAGAAAAACCACCAAGCTTTGCAAAAATAATCGGATACTCGTCGAAAGAAAGTTTCGTTTTCATGTAATAGTCCTCAGCAAAAGTCAAAAATAATTGTAACCCATACTCTCTCGCTAATTTTCTATTTAACCTTCCCAATTTTTTACGCGACCCATCTCTGGTGCTTTGACCGGAAACCAAAAAATAAATCGTCTTAAAATTTTTCCCTTTATTTTTCAATAAAAGTTCATAACAATATTTCAACGCAAAATCAATCCTTTTTCTATCAAGAACTCGTGTATGCTGCAAACAAAATAAAACATCTTTTAATTCCAATTTATGTCGTTTCAAGAATTTCTTAATATCAAAATCCTTAATGAATTGTTTTAATCTAATATTATTTTCCAAACTTTCAATATCTTTAAATGAATCAATAGAAGTATCAGCAGTATTATAAACCACATTATAATTTGACAAAATCCTGTCATAAAACCCGGGATAACGTTTGTTAATCTTCAATAAATATTTCTGCGCCTCCTTAAATTGCAAATTATTAATAAAAATCACATGTTCAACAAATCTGCCAGGGACTCCTTCCAATAAATATTTCTCGACATCTGTCGCAGGATTATCAAAATGTTTTCTCTCCAAATGTGAATCATGCCACCATAAAATATATTTTGGCGCCTTTCTATGTTTTCTTATAGAATCTCTATAAAATCTTGATAATGCAATCGAACTAATAAAATTCACCGGATGAGAAGAATTATGAACAATCAAAATATCAATCTTATTCCTAAAAACCCATTCTTCAATAATCTCTCTTGCATTCCATATAGCCAATTCAATCTTTTCGCTTAACCCTCCCCCGTAACCACTTTCAAAATGACGAAGCATCATCCGATTAACTCTGTGTCCGTCCCACAAGATTTCATTTTCAGTTATCCTCTTATTTTTTACATTTGACTTTCCAACAAGATATACAATATCCTCCTTAGAAATATCAAGATTTTCAACCAAAACCCTCTCGACTTGTTTCATCACTATCGAAACTCCGTCGGAAAACCCAATCTGAGAATGAATCACGCCATACTTTAACCCAGAAACTTTCTTATTATTAAATTCCTCATCGCAATTTGTTTCATCAATTTTTGGACACATCACATAATAATAAAGAAAAACTTTAAAAAATTATGCATAGAAAAACGTTTATACTAAAACTCTTATAAAAAATAATGAAACCCATAGAAAACATATTCACCAAATCCCGAACCCCGAGGGTCTACCCCCATCCCCTCCGACCAGCAAAGCGTCCGACCATCCTAACACCGAGGGTCTGCCCCAACCAATCTTCCATATTAATCTGTGAGGGTACCATCCGAAATTGCCCCAATCCTAAAGCACCAATCATAGTAGACACTCGGGAAAAACAATCTCTCATCTCGGCAAACCTCATCGAAAAAAAAGCAAATATCAAATTTGAGAAACTGGACATCGGCGACTATCTAATCGAAGACACAATTATCGAACGAAAAACTTTTTCAGATTTCGTCAGCTCAATGTTAAACAAAAGACTGCTGGAGCAACTTTTAAATATTAAAAAATACTCAAAACATTTTCTGATTATCGAAGGATTTTACTATAACTACAACGATTTCAACGTCCACAAAAATGCCATCAAAGGAATGCTATTATCAATCGCAACAGATTTCAAAATCCCGATAATATATACAGAAAACGAAGAAGACACCGCAAACTTTCTAATTCTCGTCGCTAAACGATACGAAAAACCAAAATCGCAAAACACAATTCGCCCAACTAAAACTCTCAAAACATTGGAAGAACAAAAACAATTCATCCTCGAAGGATTTCCGGGAATCGGACCAGTAGCCACAGAAACACTTTTAAAAAAATTTAAAACTCTCAAGAATGTCTTCAATGCAACCGAAAAAGAATTGAAAGAAATGAAAATACTCAGCGAAGATAAATTAGAAAAATTCTTTTCACTTTTGAAAAACTAACTATTGCTATACATCCTAATAAAAGAATCTAAATCAACCGAATATTTCAAATCTACATTTGGATTATCAGTAACAATATTTTCAACCTTAGAAGAAACCTTATAAACAACCTTCTTGCGAATCTCCTTATTTCCACCCCTAATACAAATCACGCCGCGATAATTTTCTGACTTTATACCATCCACTAAATCTTCAACAATCTTATCCGTTATATCTTTCTCCATCAAAAATACAATAATTATTATCCCTTTATAAAAATTATTATACCTAAAAATATTCATCACAAACCATTAATCATATAAAGCTAATTTATCTTTCTATTTCATATTTTATTTACTCTCCAAAAACTCCTCAACAATTTTCGCCGCAACTTTAACCGTCCGATAATCATATTTCTCATCCTTCTCTGGAACAACCTCAACGACATCCAACGCTCTCAAACTTTTAATACAAAAAATTCTCCTCAACAAATAAAATAATTCTCTCGATAACAAACCATTCGGCTCGGGATAACTAACCGCCGGAGCAAACGCAGGGTCAAGCACATCAACATCAACCGAAACATAAACATCCTTCCCATTCGCCCTCTCGGTTATATAATCCGCCACCGCCTCTAAATCAAAAATATCCCCAAAAACTTTTACTCCATTTTCCTCCAAAAACTTTTTCTCAACATCCCACATTTTACGCACCCCAATAAGAATAACATTTTCTGGCCTAACAAAACCCTTTTCAATAACCGCCCTCAACCATTCCTCATGTGTCGGTTCCTTATTCGCATAATCACAATCCGCATGCGCATCAAACACAATTAAAAACGCATTTTTATTCACCTCGCCAAACGCCTTCAAAATCGGATAAGTTATAGAGTGGTCACCCCCGACAAAAACCGCCTTATCCTTGCCTTTGAAAATCTCCCTTGCCCCAGAATAAATCTCCTTTTCCGAACTCTCAACATTTGAATTATCAACCTCAATCTCCGACATCTGAGTTCTGAGTCGGCGTGCCCCAACCTGTTTTTCTATTATATTTGTGAGGGTATCTGAGTTCTGAGTTCTGAGCGCTTCCCCCATTTTCTCCGGACCCATCTTCCCCAAAGCATTAACCCTCGGCACACTTATAATCTTCATATAAACCCAACAAATAATCAGATTTTAAAATTATGTATCATCTTCAATTCCCTGTTCCCCCTCTCACTACCCTCTTAATCTTTAGTTTGTAGTTCCCTTCCCCACTACTCACTACCAACTACTCACTACCAACTAGTTTCCATTATGGACCTAAACTAAAACTCGCATACCCAGTCTTACCAGCCAACTTCTTAATATCTTCCAAACTCACAGAATCAATCTTCTTCTCATAATTATAATAATTCTCAGCGTCTCCAGAAATTTCTTCCATAATTAAACCAACCGCAGTTTCACTTGAGCCCTCAGATTCAACATGCCGATTTCCAACAACCTGCACCTTCGCCACCGCCAATTCCTCCTCGCTAATATCTCCCATTTTCCTAAACTCCTCCAAACAAATATCAACAACCTCCTTTTCTTTCGCAGGATCTGTCCCAGCCCAAATAATCATATAACCATAATTCTTTCCCAAATCTAAATCACTCTTAACCCCATAAACCAAGCCCCTTTTCTCTCGAACCTCACTAAACAACTTCGACGACATCCCCTGTCCCAAAATTGCAGAAAACACCTCGGCGACATAACGCCCATCTTCCCCCGAATGCGGAAAGTGAAAACCAATCGCAAGATTCATCTGTTCAATTCCCGCTCTCTTTTCTGAATCTCTAACACTTTTCTTTACAATTTCAGGAATTTTAAGTCGGTCTGAGTTCCGTTCCCCTGCCCCCTGTTCCCCTCTGAGTTCTAAGAGCGAAGCGGTCTGAGTTCTAAGTTCTGGAAAAACTTCCCGTTTTTTCTCTAGTTCTGAGTTCTGAGAAGTCAATTTCTCCGCAAGAGAAATTACTTCTTCAAACTCATTATTCCCGACAACACAAAGAACCGAATTGCTCGGCACATACATCTCGCGATGTTTCTTAAATAACTGTTCTCTCGTCATCCCCTTAACACCTTTTTGCGACCCAGCAATAAAACACCCGAACGGCTCCTCATATAAATTTTTCTTTATGTTCTCCAGCACGTGCATTCTCGGATTATCTTTATACATCTTAATCTCCTCGCAAATAACATTCGCCTCTTTCTTGACCTCATCCTCTGGAAAACTCGCATTAAAAAAAATATCAAAAATAACATCCATCGCAATATTCAAATGTTCCGACGGCAACTTTACATGATAGGCCGTAACTTCCTCATGAGTAAACGCATTCAAATCCCCTCCAACTTTCTCAACCTCCTCGGCAATTTGTTTAACGGTTCTTTTTTCCGTCCCCTTAAAACACAAATGTTCCATAAAATGAGCTATCCCCTTTTCCTCTACCAACTCATAAGCAGCCCCATACTTTGCCGCCAGCATAACAGTCGTCACAGGCACGTCCCGCCTCTCAAATAAAACCGTAAGCCCATTTTTCAATTTTATTTTTTTAAATTCCATTAAACCCAAAAACACAACCTACTTAAATAGCTTTCTCCTTTAATTTACAACTAAAAAGAGGTGTAATATGGAATTAGACTTAATCGGAAAGTGGGCATTTATCGCTGGATTAGTTATTGCTATCCTGGCAGCTTTTGTCACCGCTATCGGAACATCTGCAACTCTGCTTATCCTATTTATTTTAGGATTAATTGTAGGTTCCCTTAACATAGACAAAAAGAATACCACAGAATTTCTGGTTTCTGTAATCGCTCTACTCGCAGTAGGAAGTCTTGGTGCACTTGCAGTAGGACAACTTATAACAACAGTGGGATACCTGCAGATAGCTTTAAGCAACTTCACAGTATTTGTAGCTGCAGCAGCATTAGTAGTATCTGTCAAAGCAATCATAATTGCAAGCAAGAAATAAACAAACAAACCAAATTTATTTTTTATTTTTTAATATTATTTTCTTAAGAAAATACCTTCTCTAATTCTGGCACGACCTGTTTCTTTCGGCTCATTACTCCCTCAAGCCAAACACCTTTCTCCTTAGAAGACTTCCCAAAAACTCCCTCAATAATCGAAGAATCGTCAGACACATATAACAACTCCGAACCTTCTTTCATTATATCCGTCAACAACAACAAAACACTATGCCTGCCTTCATCCTTTAATTTTCTAATCTCCTCATACAACTCACCCCTAATATTTTCAATCGCCAAAAAATCAACCAACTCCAACTGTCCAATTCCAATTCGTTTTCCATTCATATCAAAATCTTTATAGTCCCTTAAAACAAGCTCCTTGGCAGAAACTCCCTCGACCGCAGACTTCACTCTAAACATTTCCATACCAAGTTCCTTAATGTTTCCAACCCCTGCAATCTTCGCCAACTCTTTAGCAACACGTTTATCCTCATTAGTTGTCGTAGCAGATTTAAAAATAACCGTATCACTCAAAACAGCACAAAACATAATCCCCGCAATTTTTTTAGGAATCTTTTTCTTATAATAATCATATAGCGACTTAACAATCGTACAAGTACTTCCGACCGATCTAATCAAAATATCAACGGGAGAAGAAGTAGTCACATCCCCCAATTTATGATGGTCAACTATCCCTACAATTTCTGCCTCACCCAAATTATCAACGGATTGTGAAATCTCTGAATGGTCTACAAGTATCAAATCTTTCCCAGCCCCCTCTTTTAAAATTTCAGGCTTATCAACATTAAACTTTTCCAAAACAAACTTCGTCTCAGGACTCAATTCCCCCTGCATACACGCCACTGCATTAGGGCCAGCAGGGTCATGCCTATTTGAGGCGTCGCCCAACTTGCTTTTCAAATCAGCAACAGCTATCGCAGCGCATACCGAATCCGTATCAGGATTTTTGTGCCCAATAACATAAATAGTCATACAACACAAAAACTATTCAGATTTAAAAATATAACTATTCACCTTCCCAGTTTTGGAAAACAATATAAAAAAAGTAATTTACTATAAAACTTTGAAAAGAAAATTTTATATACCCCTAATCGCTATAACCACTATGACTAACTTTAATATTACAATTGAAAAAGACGAAGATGGATATTTTGTATCCGAAGTAATTGAACTGCCTGGATGTCACACGCAGGCAAAAAGCATGGATGAACTTATAGAAAGAACAAGGGAAGCAATAACACTTTATTTGGAATGCGAAAAACCTGAAATTGAAATACAAAGCGAATTCGTCGGTATGCAAAAAATTAGGATTTGAATTTATAAGACAATAAGGAAGCCATATGTTTTTCAGACACAAGAACGGAAGAACAACCATTGTCCCGTATCACTCCAACGAAAAAATTGGATATGGATTATTAAACAAAATTATTAAAAAAGATATCAAACTAACAAGAGAAGAATTCGAGAAAATAAGTTAACAAATAAATACAAATTATCCTTACTCGTTATTTGCGAAAACAAATAATTCTCTCCCCACCCCTCACAAAATCTTTCTCAATTACAAAATCCTCTCGCAAAAAATCCAAAAGCCATTTTCTCCGAACCGCAAATTTTTTCCGCCCGCCCAAACTTTCAGTTGGCAAACTTAAAATAATCTTCTCACACTCTTTCGAGATTTCCAAAATAAATTTCTTAGAAAAATCTCTCTCCAAATTCTCCAAAGCATCAACGACCTGAAACAAAAACACAACCCTGTTTTTCTTCGCCCTCTTTAAAATCCTTAAAACACTTCCAACATCAAACAAATCACCAGCAACAGCCCTCGCCGAAAAATTCTCTTTGCGAAAATATCTATTCATATATTCAACCAACTGCCCCGTCGCCTCAACTCCAACATAATCCACATTACCGACGACATCTCTCAAATATTTATACGAAAACCCGTTAACCCCACACCCCAAATCAATCACCGAACCAACCCCCTTAATCTCCGAAAAAATCTCCCCATAAAATTTCTCATAATCTCTCTTCTTCGAAGACATATGCGAAACCAGCATTTCATCATCCGAAATTTTCCCCTTTAAAATCTTATTCGTCAAAAACACCCCAAAATATTTCCGCAACAAAGCCCGCGACTCTTTAACGTCCCCCTTCGACATTTCAGCCACCCGCTCAACAATAGAATTAGGCAATCCCGAAAATTCCCGTTTCTTTTTAATCGCCTCAATAATTTTCATCGAACCACCACATCCTTAATCCAATGTCTATACTCTCCCTCGTTTTCAATATCAAAATCAATCTCAATTCTTTTACTATATTCTGGCATATTCAAAACGACAGTTTCTGCCTCGCCACCCTCAAAATCCAATCGGAACTTATATTTCTCCGACAACTTTTTCAACTCATTAAAATTATTCCTATCAATAATTTTACCAAGCCATTCTTTCCTAATACCATCACAAGCAATCTTAATCATAATAATTTCGAACTTCTCTTCAAATAATTCATCCCAAAGTTTTTCAGATTTATAATCCCAAAGCGGAGCAATAAATTTTAATCCAAACTCGTCACAAATTTTCTTCACCCTCTTCCCTTGATACGAAGACGCAATCCCTCCCACAACAATTCCATCAACTTTACCCTTAACTTTCCCAATTAATTCGCTCAAATCAGCCAACTCTTTTTCCTCGACACCCTCACTTTCGACAGAAACCATTTCAATCCCCAATCTTTCAGCCTGGGTATTTAACAATTTTAAATCCTGCCTATGAAACATAAAACTATCTCTATTTTTCGGATAAATATTTAATAAACACTTCACCTCATGACCTTCCTGTAAAATTTTATGCAAAGCTAAACACGAATCTTTCCCTCCGGAAAACAAAACCGCCAACTTCATAAAACCTAACAGAAAAATCAATTTAACAATCTTACGCATTTGTACCAAATGCGCTTATGATAGTTAGTCATAACTTTCTTACTAATCCCTAATCCCCGTTCCCAGTTGGTAGTTCCCCCACTCCCAACCCCAAACCCCTAACTCCCAACTATCAGCGAAGCTGATAAACTCCTACTTTTTCCACTTATTCTTCGGACCTCGTAAAAATAAATAAATAAATAACCCTACAATCAAAAGACCAAGTCCCCCCGCTCCCAACGCAATAAAAAAATCACGCGTCCATTCCTCACCATCCTCATCCGAATCCCCAGTACCCAATACTAAATCCCCAGCATCTCCCTGACTCGACAAAATCCCATTAGAAACATTCTCACTCTCCAAAAACCCCTCGTCTCCAAAACCTTCTCCGTCGTTAATATCTCCCCAACTATCTTCCGCACAACTCCCCATGCCTATCAAAACAAAAACCAATAATACTATAACCACTTCTTTCATAATTTTTATAAACCAACCTACCTTAATAACTTTATGGAATTAAATCAAAACGCAGTTTTGGAAAATAAGTTTTTCTACTTTGCCTCAACAGAGGTACGCCATTTTGGGCGGAAGAGAAATTTTTTCTAAAAAGAAAGAAATCATGGCATCGACAAACCAATCCCCATTCTACCAAAGAGCCGAACAAAAGTTCCATGAAGCTTCTACCGACGAAGAACGAATCGAATGCTTAGAAATAATGATGAAGGAATGCCCAAAACATAAATCTTCTGAAAATATGCGGAAAAATTTAACTAATCGTTACAAAAAATTAAAAGCAAACATCACAAAACAGAAACAGTCGGGCAAAGGTGGACAAATAGGAATCAAAAAAGCTGATATGCAATGCGTTCTAATTGGATTCCCGAACACAGGAAAATCAACAATTTTCAAAACACTAACGAAACTTAATCCCAAAATATCGCCACATCAATTTACAACCTACCAGCCACAACTCGGAACATTCTATTTCGAAGACGCGCCAATACAAATCATCGACTCTCCGGCATTCCCCAATCACGACAAATCCCTAATCAACTCGACGGACACATTGCTATTTGTCATCGACAATCTGGAACAAATCAAATACGCAGAAAAATATTTTCATCAATCTCATGCGAAGGTAATTTTAATATACAACAAAGACAATTTATTATCAGAATCAAAAAGACGAAAAATCGAAGCAACGCTAAAATCAAAACACAAAAAATTCGACTACATTTTTTTCTCAGACAAACCAACAAATACAAAACTTCAGGAACTAACTAAAAAAATATTCGACACATTTCCAATCATTAGAATTTACACTAAAGAGCCGAAAAAAACCGCAAGCAAAGAACCGATGATTTTGAAGACGAACTCTACTTTCAAAAACGCTGCCGAAAAAATCCTAAAAGGCGTATCGAAAAAAATTAAACAAGCAAGAATATGGGGTCCCTCCTCGAAATTCGGCGGCCAAATAATCGGACTTGGACACGTCCTAAAAGATAAAGACACTATCGAGTTCCAAACAAAGTAACATGACAAAAATTAAACACACTAAAAAAAGATTTTGGAAACTGGGTTTCTCTACTTAGCTCACCAGAGCACCTACTGGATTGCTTCAGCAGAGGTACGCTATTTTAGGCGGAAGAGAAATTTTGCCCGAAGGGTACTCACGTAGTGCGACTTTCTAAAAGAAAGAAATCAATGAAAACCCATAAAATTCTCTTCATCCTCTCCCTCCTCGGAATACTCTTCCTAATTTTTCTAACTCAGACAACGCAACAATCTCAAATCGGCACAATAAAATCAATCCAAACTTCGGAAAATAAAATAACAATCCAACTCAAAAATAATTCTGTTGAATTAGTCCTCTTCGACATCTCTTTTACCAGTCTCAAAAAAGGTGATATCATAGAATTTCAAGGAAACCAAAACACATATAGAGGCAAAGAACAAATTATTGTAAACAAAATATTTCTCGTTGAACCAGATTTACAATAAAACAATTACGTAGACCCATATACAAACATTTGTATCTATGCTATTAAAATATTTATACCAAACATTTGTATGAGCAAATACAAAAAAGACGTCTTAGAACTTCTAAAAACAAATAAAATAAAAAGTACCAACGAAATTCTGAAAGAGCTTGAACAAAAAACAAAAAAAGTAATTAACTGGCACCTGCTCTATCGTTTATTAAAAGACCTTAGCGAAGAAGGAAAGGTTGAAAAACTGCAAGCAAAAGCAGGATTTTTTTGGAAGAAAATTTCTAAATGCTAAACCTAATCATCCCTCTAATTCTTGGCATTCTCGCCGGAACAACTACCGGACTCATTCCCGGAATTCATATAAATCTCGTCGCTATTTTAGTTTTATCTCTCGCGTTTATCTCTCAACTTCCAATAACAACCCTGCTAATTTTCATAACCGCAATGGCAATCACTCACACCTTTATAGATTTCATTCCGTCAATTTTTCTCGGTGCCCCGGACGAAGACACCGCACTCGGAGTTCTCCCAGGACACAAACTACTTCTAAACGGACAAGGTCACCACGCCCTAAAACTCACCCTCCTCGGCTCAACCATCGCCGTCCTTACTTTAATAATCGTCATCCCCGTTTTTATTTTCGCCATCCCAAAAATTTATCCCACACTCCAAAAAATGATGGCATTCTTCCTAATCTGGATAGTCATATTTCTAATTTATAGCGAAAAAGAATCCAAAACAAAAGCCGTTTTAATTTTCGTCATGGCAGGATTCCTTGGACTGGCAACACTAAATCTCAACGTCGAACAACCTCTCCTCCCACTTCTAACCGGACTCTTCGGAACATCAACAATAATATACTCAATAAAATCCAAAACAATTGTCCCAGAACAAAAAATCGAAAAACTCAAAATAAACAAAAAAGATTTAATCGGTCCAACTCTAACCACCCTCTTCATTTCACCAATCTGCTCGTTCTTCCCTGGTCTCGGCTCAAGCCAGGCAGCAATCATCGGCTCCGAAATAATGCCCAAAATTTCTCCAGACAAAAAAACACCAGACAACCAGGATAACCTAAACAGCGAAGAATTTTTAATTCTGCTCGGCTCAATAAATACAATCGTAATGTCTGTATCTTTCGTTACACTTTTTCTCTTTCAAAAAACACGAACAGGAGCCGCATTCGCAATCTCACAAATCACCCAACTCTCAACGACAGACCTCGCCACAATCTTAATAACAATAATCCTATCTGCAATTATCGCCATCCCAATTTCTCTCACAATTTCAAAGTTCATTGCTAAACGCATCCACAAAATCTCCTACACAAAAATCTCAATACCCATCCTAATTTTTTTAATAATAATCACCGCACTTTTTACCGGCATCATCGGACTAATAATTCTCACCGTCGCAACCATCCTCGGACTCACCTGTATCGAAATCCAAACCCGCCGAAGTTTCCTAATGGGCGCAATCCTAATCCCCACAATAATATTTTATTTACCGTTTTAGTCACAACTTCCAAAAGCGCGCGGACTAACCGCGCAACAAACCACTACCAACTACCAGCGAAGCGGACTACCAACTACCAACTGGAAAATGGGCGCAATCCTAATTCCCACAATAATATTTTATCTGCCGTTTTAAAGATTTAGGTCGCTTCGCTCTCCTTAGAACTCAGAACTCAGACCGCTTCGCTATTAGAACTTAGAACCACTTCCCCACTTCCTCTGCCCCGAGGGCGTGCCCCCTGCCCCCGCTCCCCTCTAAGTCGGCGTGCCCCAACCTATTTCCCCCTTTTATCTGTGAGGGTATCTGAGATCTGAGTTCTGAGTTCTTGTCAATTTCTATAAATAGACAAATAATATTTTACCTATCATTCTAAAGATTTATTAACCTAAAAACCATTTATAGTCATGGCAAAAGAAGTTTTCCTTATTGGGGTCGCAAGTGTTATTTTAGGAATAGGCATCTTTATAAAAACCCACAAAATCATTCCCGCACTCGTCCCAACACTCATCGGAATTGGTCTAATGTTTTTCTATAAAGAAGAAGACAAAATAGAAGAAAGAAAAGACTAATTTATTTTACTCAGCCTCATAATTTTTTTCACAACCCTTTTCATAAATAAAACGACCATATGGTCCACAAATAAATTATAATGTCTCTCGTCTTTATATCTCGTCCAAACAGGCAAAACTAACTCATCAAAATAAGCCCCGAAACTAACACTGTCAAAATTATATTTCAAATTCCCGTCGTAACCCAGCAACTTTTTCCTTTTTCTCATCCCAAATATATTCATTCCCAAAGGACATGTAATCAAAACCACTCTTTTTATCTTCGGCTTAGTTATCTTTTGTAAAATACAATTAAACAAAATTCCTCCAAAAGAATGGCACACAACTATTGAATTAGAATTTTTTTCCAACATCCTTTTTCCCTCGCTTATTAGTTTCCTCATTCGCTTAATATTCCAATAACTATAAAACGGTTTATCAAAACATAAAAATTCATAACCCAACCTATCACACTCTTTTCTCCAGCGAAACTGATACCACCTCAAATTAAAAATTCCCGGGATAAAAATCACCTTCTTTTTCATAAATAATAATATCACCAAACATATATAAACAATTGGTTCAACAATATATTATGAAAAAATTAATCACAACTACAGCATTTGAAATTCCAGGAAAAGAAGTTATTGAAGTCTTAGGAATCGCAAAAGGAAACACTATTCGAGCACGAAACATCGGGCGAGACGTTATGGCGGGATTAAAAAATGTCATCGGCGGTGAAATAAAATCCTACACACAAATGACCACCAAAGCAAGAGAGGAAGCCTTTAACCGAATGGTAAACGAGGCAATCGACATGAAAGCCGACGCCATAATCGGAGTCCGATACTCAACTTCTATGATAATGCAAGGCGCCGCAGAAATGTTAGCCTATGGCACTGCGGTTAAACTAAGGTGACAGCATGAAACTTTTATTAAAAGTTACTTATGGCACGGCAGTTAAGTTGAAGTAAAACTTCTTTTATCCCCAATATTAAAACCCCAAATAACTTCCTTAATTCTTAGCAGGTTCAGGCGAGGCGGGAGGTTGTGTGGCGTAGTCTCCTACGCAAGCGTCAGCGTGCCCCAAACTACCGACCAACCGAACTCTAAAGTCCCTCATTTTACATTACCAACTCGGGCAACAAGGTTGCCCTCCGACCCTCCGACCAGCGAACAGTGTGCCCCAACCTGTATCTCCTTTATATCTGTGAGGGTAGCGTCCGAACCCCGACCCTCCTAGATCTGCCCCAACCTAATTAAAAAATATATCCGTGAGGGTAAGTCTCCTACGCAAGCGCTCTCC
>JAUWIJ010000010.1 GCA_030605415.1 archaeon
CACAAGCTAGGTATTTGGGATTTGGGATTTGTGGGGAGGGGGGAGCGGGGTACACGAGCTAGGTATTTGGGATTGGGGATTTGGGATTTGTAGGGGACTGCCGACTGCCAAGGGGAAGGGGAGATTTGGGATTTGTAGGAACAGGGGAGCGGGGATTTGGGACACGAGCGAGGGATTTGGGATTTGGAACACGAGCGAGGGATTTGGGATTTGGTATTCGTGGACAGGGGAAGCGGGGGCGGTTCTAAGAGCGAATGAAATGAACGGGCTGAGGACGGAAAAACGGGAAGTTTTTCCAGAACTTAGAACTTAGAGCTTAGACTCTCCAAATCTTTAAACCCCAAAATTCCCTATTGTATCCCTTACAAAATACCCATTACTACAACCCAACATACCGCCAACACATTTAAATACTCTATCAACCATAAGGTTTACAACTATCAACCAAATGGAAACAAAGGAAAAAATCTTATCCTGCTTATTAAGAAAAAATGAGCAAACCGCCACGCAATTAGCAGAGCAACTAAAAATTTCTCGTCAGGCGGTTTGGAAACTATTAAAAAAACTTATTGAAGAAGAAATAATAATCTCAAGACAATTGAATAACAAACGAAAAAGCGTTAAAATAATTAATTTGAATTTCAAAAACCTATTGTTAAAAAAAACTCTTTCCCTAATATTAACCAAAGAAGCAATAGAAAATGAAAGATGGATTCAAAACTTTGCAGAATTAGAAAAATTAACCAATTTCGTCTTATTATTCGGAAGTATCTTGACAAACCCCAAACAAGCAAATGACATAGACCTATTAGTAATTCCTAAAAAGAAAAATTTTAAAAAAGT
Source organism: archaeon (assembly GCA_030605415.1). GTDB lineage: Archaea > Nanobdellota > Nanobdellia > Pacearchaeales > GW2011-AR1 > JAGVXH01. The sequence continues at coordinate 844 of JAUWIJ010000010.1, forward strand.
AGAAGAAGAAATTTTAGAAATTCAAAAAGTCCAGCCAAAGAAAATCCATGTTATTCAATTGACAAACGAAGAGTTTTACAAAGAAATAAAAAATAAAAATAAGGCTTATTCGGATGCTATAAAAAAAGGGGTAGTTTTATTTGGTCAGGATAATTTTATTAAACAAATGGAAAGATTAAATGGAAATTGAGAAACAGTTAAAAGAATGTTTTAAGGTGGCTAAAAAACAAGAAGAAAAAGGGATAAAGCATAAGGGTTTACTAATTGTTCAATCAGATAAAGAAGAATCTAAAGAATATATCGAAAAAGCAAAGCAAGAATTAAAGTTATGCGAATTATATAAAAATGGCGGTTTTGATTATAAGCTCCCAGAAGAATGGTTTTACACATTATACTATTGCGGATTAGCAATTCTCTCTAAAATGGGTATAGAATCAAGAAGTCAAAAATACACTGCCTTACTTTTAGAATATTTAAAATCAAAAGATTTGCTTGATTACGACGAAAGATTTATTCAAATGATAAAAGTCTATTCAAGAAAGGAAGAAGAATCGGAAGTAGACAAAAGAGAATTCGCAAGATATAGCTCGGCAGTTAAAATAGAGCAAGTTGAAGAAAGATATGAAGATATGATGAAGAACTGTAAACAAGCAATCTCTCAGGTAGAGGAAATTATATATTCTAAAGAAAAAATAATAATTCCAAAGGAACTAATAGAAATATAGAATAGCAAAGTCGAACAAGTTACTGAACACCAAACAACGATTGATTAAATACCGAGGGACACGAGCTAGGTATTTGGGGGTTTATCAGCTTCGCTGATAGTTGGGGGTTGGGAGTTTGGGGTTGGGAGTGGGGGCGCGGTCTAAGAGCGAGGGTCTGCCCCAACCAATAGTGAAAGTAAATCTGTGAGGGTAAGCAGTCTGAGTTCTGAAATTCTGAGTTCTAAGTTCTTTCAATTAGTTTTTTTGCAAAATTATCAAAATCAGATTCAAATAATTTTTCCTGTTCCTTGGAATATTTTTTAAATTCGCTATCAACTAATTGCTTTGCGACTTCTTGAGATATTTTACCCTTTCCTTGCAAAAGTTCTTTATCATTAAATTTCAAAAATGCATCTAATTTTTTTATCCAGTCTTCCATGTGCATAATCTTTTTATTTTTTGCTTGTAACTCTGCATAATCTAAATACATGGATACTATGGTGTTTAAGTGATTTAATTCATTTTTATTTAAATAATTTTTAGCTATGCCGATATCATTTTTTCTGATTTTTCCTTTAGGGGCATTTTTCCATGTTTTTAATCCCATATTTTTCTTTTTACTATCTACTCTAAAAGAAATTAATTCCGCAGCGGTTTGACCTGTTGTAGCCCAGTGTAATTTATTTTGTATGATTGCAAAAAAATCTTCAGTTAGTTTCGATTTGGGGTTGTAATCCACGCTACATTGAGAATATATGTCTGTAATTTTTTGATAAAATCTTCTTTCACTACTACGAATATTTTTTATTCTTTCGAGTTGTTCGTCAAAATAATCTTTTCCGAATAGAGTGTTTGGATTTTTTAGTTTTTCGTCATTCATTGCGAATCCTTTGATAATATATTCTTTCAAAACTTTCGTCGCCCAAATTCTAAATTGCGTTGCCTGATTAGAATTTACTCTATATCCTACAGATATAATTGCGTCGAGATTGTAAAATTTAGTATTGTATTTTTTGCCATCGAAAGCAGTATGTTCCAAAATGGAACTAACTGAATTCTCGTTTAATTCTTCACTTTTAAAAATATTAATTAGGTGTTTTGTAATTGCTGGTCTTTGAACTCCAAATAAAATTGCCATTTTTTCTTGGGTGAGCCAAACGTTTTCATCGTGGAGAAAAACTTCTATTTTAACTTCACCATTTGCTGAATGATATAGAAATAATTCTGTTATCTCGTCTTTGGTTGTTAATTTTTTAGTCATATTTTAAAGTTCTCAATTTAGAATATATTTTTTATATAGTATTTTTGTTTTTCCATTTTCACTCTTTTAATAGTAGATTAATAATAATTCAGATTTATAAATATTGTCTAAGACAACATTAGAACGGAGAACTCGACGAGAACTCAGATCTCAGTACTCAGATCTCAGAGCTTAGAACTCCAATAAGAACTCAGAACTCAGACCGCTTCGCTCTTAGAACTCAGAGGGGAACGGGGGGGCACGAGCTGGGTATTTGGGATTTGGGACACGAGCTAGGAATTTGGGACATAAGCTAGGTATTTGGGATTTGGGACATAAGCGAGGTATTTGGGATTGGGGATTTGGGATTTGTGGGGAGGGGAACGGGGGCGAGTTCGGGGTTCGGATGCTTCGCTGGTCGGGGTTCGGTGTTCGGGGGAAACTGGGAAGGGGGAGGAGAGTATAGGATTTATTCTTCATCTAAAAATCTTTTTAGTTCACTTGTTTTAAATACAGGAAGTTCGGATTGTTCTTTGAAGTGCTTGTCATTGGACCAGATGGGAATGTTTAATTCTAGTGCTAATGCTAAGAATGGAACATCTTTTTCATCTGAGATTAATTGTGATGCTTTTGATTCAAAAAAAGGATTAGGTTCTCTAAACTCAATTAATTTAGGCAATAGTGAAACATCTTCTAAGAAAGTATCTTTAGAAACTTTTGATTTAGAACAAATATCTTTAGAGTATTTATGCAATTCTTCAATCAAACATCTTGGGGAGTATAATTTAAGTTTATGTTCTTTTAATAATTTATTTATGAATGAGTCTTTTTTGAACAAAGAAAAAATGACATTAGTATCTGCTATTAATTGCATTCATAATCTCCTTTCTTTTGATGATTTGAGCATATCCTCTTTTAATCTTCTTCCTAATTCAATACAATCTTTGTCTGTTAATTTAGAATTTTCAAAATCCTTTTGGAACTTTTCTAATGTTTCAAGCTGTTTCATTCTTTTAGCAAATGCTTCTCTTGCTATCGAAGACCAGTTGAGCCATTCAAACTGGTCCATTCTTTGCTTGAATTCTTTTGGTACTGATAATGTTAATGATGGCATTTTTTTCTCCTACACGTGCGATACGTGCGATATGTATGATAACACATATCAAGTATTTAAATCTTTCTGAGGGAGTTACACAGACGAGGGACACGAGCTAGGAATTTGGGATTTGGGATTTGTGGGGGGCAACATCGGAGATGTTTATCAGCTTTGCTGATTATCAGCTTTGCTGATAGTTGGGAGTTAGGGGTTTGGGGTTGGGAGCGGGGAAGGGGGGGGTGATTCGGAGTTCGGACGCTTCGCTGGCACCCTCACAGATTAATATGGAAGATTGGTTGGGGCAGACCCTCGGGGTTCGGTGTTCGGGGGAAACTGGGAACGGGGGACAGGGGAAGTAAGTTTTTATAGTATTAAATATTATCCCCCTTATGATAAAAATAATCTTTCCAAGAAGTGATAATATATTGGAGCATTTACATGCAACTCTCGAAATTTTAAAAAAGATGGACTTTGAATTTAAAAAAAATCAATCAATTTCATTAGATTTCTCGGGGGTTGATTGGATTATTCCTTGTTCAATTATTTTAATAAGCAATAAGGTAAGATACTTTTTGGAAAAAGAGGCGAAATCTATTAGTTATAAGCCTTCCTTAAATCAGAATGTAAAAAAACACATGGAAGCTATTGGTTTCCCATTAGGTAAAAAAGAGGATGGTAATTCTTTTTTTTCAATAAAACATTTCATTCATGATAAAAAAGATTCTTCTCAGGTAAATAAAAAAGTTAATGAACTTTTAGACTCTATGGAAAAGAAAATACCTGGAGAATTTGGAAGCAGTATAAAATATATTTTGGGAGAGCTTTCAGATAATATTGATGACCATTCTGAATTTAAATCTGCTTCGCTAATGGCACAATTTTTTCCACAAAAGAAGACTATTGATATTGCAATTTTTGATGATGGACTTACAATTCCTGGGGTTTTTGAAAAACACAATGTTTGCTTTGAAAGCGATTCAGATTCTATTAGAAAAGCAGTTTATGAAGGAATAACTACAAAAAAAGAGGATTCGAGGGGATACGGGTTAAGGACATGTAAAGAGCTCTCATTAAAAGGACTTGGGGGAGAATTACATATTATTTATAGGAAAGGAATTCTTCTTCTTGAATCAGGAGAAAAACCACAACTTTATGATATTAACGACTTTCCCCTTGATGGAACATTTTTATATTTTAGGTTGAAACAGCCAAATAAAAAGTTAGATATTTACAAATATGTGGAATAGTAAATTTTAAATACATCCTTTTCATAATTATACTATGGAAAAAGAAATAATTTTATCAGATAATTTTGGCAAAAATATTTTCACTAGAAGTTCAATTATTCATTTTTTTAAAGTGATTAATTCATTGAATGAAAAAAGATTAATCTTAAATTTTGCAAAAGTGGATTTTATTTCAAGATCTTGTGCTGATGAATATTTGAAACAGAAAGAAAGGGCAAATAAACAAATTATAGAGAGAAATATATCTTTGGAAGTATCTGCGATGTTTAAAAATGTTAAAAATCAATACAAAAATGAAGGACTTAAAATTTCTTTTGAAACAAGCCCCTCTTCAGAATTAGTTCTTGCATAATTGTTTTTCAATTAAATCTTTTGGAATTAATCTTCACCAATTCATAATCAACTACGGTAAAATTTATAAACAAAATCCCACTATAATTGTTAACTACAAATACTAGAGGGTGTCACCTTTGGTGATATTCTCTTTAAATTTTTAAATGAAGGTAATTATTTTTAATGATAAAGAAAAAACAAATGTCTCTGACTTAAAAAACAAATGTAGTTTTTTTATGAATTTACATGACTACAAAGAAGAACTCTGTAGTGATTCTAAGGTATTAAAGACAAAGTAATTTTAATTTGGTTGGAGATTAGTTTTGACGCAAAGCCGCCCAAAACAATAAATATAAAAATCAAACTTTATTTAATTAGAAATGGCGATTAAGACGAACGCACAAAAAGGGGAAAAAGAAATATCTCTAATAATTGTGGGCGTGGTCGTGGCGTTATTTATTGTGGCGACACTAATCTATATATCTTTAATGGGCATGAATGACAAGGAATTGGAAATCAAAAGTTTTGATGATTGTGTTAATGCTGGTTATCCGGTAATGGAAAGTTATCCGATGCAGTGCAGAGCCGACGGGGTGACGTTTACAGAGGAAAGTTGTCAGAGTAACGGGAATATATTAACTTTGAGTGATGCCAGACAGATTGCTATAAACAGCGAATGTGGCGACAGACTCAGGGGAACTTATTTCTGCAATGAAAACACAGGAACTTACTGGATTGATTTAAACATCGAAAGAAGGGGATGCAACCCCGCTTGCGTTATTGACATAGAAACAAGGGGAACGTCAATAAACTGGAGATGCACTGGTTTGATTAGATGATTTATTCTTGCAAGCAAAAAACATATAAAAAGCTCGTTAGATAATTTATAAGATGGATAAGAAATCTTATTCCCAGTATTTGAAAGAGAAGTTTCCGCCGAAGGAAGCGTTTGTTAAAAGGATGGAATTGCTTTTGGGCGAGAAAGAGGCGAAAGCGTTTTTTGATATTTGCTACACTAAGACACCGAGTTCAATTAGATGTAATAGTTTGAAAATTTCGGTTGAGGATTTAAAGACAAGATTGGAAAATTATGGTTGGAAGTTGAGACAGCCGTTTGAAAAATTTCCTGAGGTTATGATTATTGATTCGAAGTTGGAACCGGGGGAGTTGGGAAAGACGAAAGAACATTTGTTGGGGTATTATTATGTTCAGGAAATTTCGTCGATGTTGCCGATGTTGGTGTTGCAACCTGAAGCTGGGGATTTGGTTTTGGATTTGTGTGCGTCGCCGGGAAGCAAAACGACGCAGGCGGCGGCGATGATGGAGAATGACGGGACGATTATCGCGAACGAAATTAGCATGGGACGTATTGGAATTTTGAATTCTAATTTAGAAAGATGTGGGGTTATGAATACGATTGTTACGCGAAAAGAGGGCGTTGCTTTGTGTGAGAGATTTTTGAAGAAGACGCAATTTAAGTTTGATAAAATTTTGGTTGATGCGCCGTGTTCTGGCGAGGGAACTTTGAGAAAATCGCCGAGGACTTTTCAGATGTGGAATGTTAATATGATTAAGAAAATTGCCGGGACGCAAAGGAGATTGGCGGAGGCGGCTTTGAAAATTTTGAAGGTTGGCGGAGAAATGGTTTATTCGACTTGTACTTTGGCGCCAGAGGAAGATGAAATGATTGTTGATTATTTGGTTAAGAATTTTGATGTCGAGATTGAGCAAATTGGGCACCCAATTGGTGTACCCCTAGGGGTCGGTCTCTCAAAGTCGACCTCGGACGGGGTAAAATTTCGTTGTGGTGTTTGTGAATGGGGAGATGTTAGGATGGATAAGAAAATGAAGAATTGTTTGAGATTATATCCGCAGGACAATAATACCGACGGGTTTTTTGTTGCGAAGATTCGGAAGTTGGGGGAGGTCGGGAAATGAAATTAATAGCTGTAAGACATGGAGAAACAGAAGAAAATAAAACTGGAATTATTCAGGGACATTTGCCTGGTATACTTTCTGAATTAGGAAAAAAACAGGCTAAAAAATTAGCAGAAAGATTAAAAGATGAAAATATTGATTTGATAATTTCGAGTGATTTAGATAGAGCTTTTAATACCGCTAAAGAAATTGCTAAATTTCATAAAGAGATAGATTTCGTTAGTGATAAAAGATTAAGGGAGAGATATATTGGAAGTTTTCAGGGAAAACTTGCAAGAGATGTCGATTGGGATAATCCCCCAGAAGATTTTGAAACAAGAAAAGAAGTGGAGAAAAGAATTTTTGAATTATTTAATGAAACTTTAAAAAATAATTTTGGTAAAACTGTTATTTTTGTAGGACACGAAGGAATAAATAAAGCCCTAATTCGGAAGTTTCACGAGACTGAAGAATCTATCTCGAATTTAAAAAATCAAGATAATACCTGCATGAACATTTTCGAAGTCAATAAATCTGGCAAAGTTAAAACATTATTATTAAATTGTACGGAGCATTTGAAATGAGAATATATATTGATATAAGTGGGCAGATTCAACAAAAAAATCTTAATTCCGCTTTGGGTTGCAAGCGAGAAGATGGAATTGAAAGAAGTGTTTTTATGAAAAGCAAAATTAAGAAAAGGATTTTATTAAAATATAAAGGACAAGTCACAAATCTTATTGAAAAACTTCATTGTATTCTTATATTTTATTGTATTAAAGATTTTTTAGAAAATATTGATGAGATTATTATTTGTAGAGATGTTAATTTTCGTAGATTAAAAAGACTTCTTCAGTTGTTATTTGATGATAAATTAGAAAACATAAAAATAAGTCAAAGACAGAGTAACGGTACGAAATCAAAAGCTCATCGGACTGCACTCAAAACGAAAAGAAATAAAAAACACGCTAATTTAAATATAACAAGGAGGATGGTTGAAGATATTTTATTTGAATTTAAAAAATAAGAGTGGGCACCACTAGGGTGCAAACCCGATTATGCGATATTTAGCCGAAGCCGTAACATCGCTCCTCCAGGCAACTCTTATAAATATTAAGTAAATTGAAGTATATAAATTTTTGCATATGAAAATACAAATAATGGACAGGGCAAAGAAAAAGAAATTTATAGCTGGGCTTTCGGATTTGGGGATGAAGAAAATTCCTGAGCTTTTGATTAAGAGTGGGAAAGAGCGAGTGCGAGCGTATTCTGGGGATTTGTCGACGGAGCAGATTATGGAGATTTGGCGGTTGTTGCCGATTGAGGGAGTCGGGCTTTATGTTGGGAAAGATATGATTAACCGAAACGGAGTTCACGAGATTAGGTTGAGTTTGGACGGGATGCATACTTGGAGGGAACAGTTGAGTGAAAGAATTTTTATTTTAAGTGAGGAGCAGGAAAAGAATTGGTTCTTGGGAAAAAATATTGAGTTGGATGATGAACAGGTTGGGAAGATTAGCACGGGATTTGTTTCGATTAAATCTGCCGATGAAAAAGATTTTGTTGGGGTAGGAAAAATTGGCAACGATAAAAAAACACTGTTCGGATTTTTGCCAAAAGAGAGAAGAAGAAAAGAACGAATGGGCTAAGGGATTAGTGGGTAGTTGGTAGTGAGTAGTGGGGGAAGCGGGGGACTTATCAGCTTCGCTGATAGTTGGGAGTTGGGAGCGGGGGAAGCGGGGGACTACTAACTGCCAACTACCAACTCCCAACTAATAACGCTGCAAACTAATAACGCTACAAACTAATAACGCTGCAGACCGGTAGCGGGAAACTAGTAACATATATAAATTTGAAAGAATGTGTTTATTGATGAGTAGTTGGTTAAATTTTTTTGTTGCTATGTTTGGCATTTTGGCTTTAGTTATTTTGGGAATTTACGGACTTTATAATTTAGCTGATGATATTGTTGAAACGAAATCTGATAATAATATTGTGAACGAAAATGGTGACGAGTTTTCTATCGAAGATGATTTTTCAAAAATAGAGGGGCTTCATTGGTCGCATATGCCGATTAGTTATTATATTTATGAAGAGTGCGGGAAGTATGAAATTTCGAGAATGGAACGGGCTTTCGATAAAATTCAAGCTGATTCGTACGGGGTAATTACATTTGAAAAACATAACAGCAGTGTTGTGTCAGATATCGAGGTGAGATGTTTGTTTTTGGAGAATTGTTATAAAAAAATGAGTTATGGAGATTCTATTTGTTCTCATGATTTAAGTGAGGTAAAGCTTGATGTTAAAGGGAATGTAATAACGAAGGCGAGGATTGAACTTATTGGATTGGCTGGGTTTGTGGAAACTGGGACATTGGGACTGTCTGGTTTTGTTGGTGCGACGTGTGGACATTTGAACAGAGAACTACATACATTACTAAGAGCGTTTGCGTATCCTGAAAACTCGGACAGCGATAGTATAATGTATGTTCTTGAGAATTTTTTCCCGGGACAAGAGCAATATGATATCAGAAACTGCATAGGAAACGCCAAAGAAATTGACCTTGAAATTTTGTCCGATTTGGTTGAAAATTATGGAGATGTTTGATTATATTTATTCCCTAATCTTTAAATAGATTATAGAACTCATTATTTTATGGAAAAATCCGAGATTGAATCGTATGTTAAAGCTGGGGAAATAGCTAGGGAAGTTAAGAAGTTTGCTCGGGGTTTGATTAAGCCGGGGATTAAATTAATTGATGTAGCCGAGGCTATTGATGGGAAAATTTTTGAACTTGGAGGCGAGCCGGCGTTTCCAGTGAATTTATCTTTGAATGAAATTGCGGCACATTACACTCCCGCACCCGGAGACGAGACAGTTGCTGAAGGAATTTTAAAAGTTGACCTTGGCGTGGCTGTTGATGGATATATTGCGGACACTGCTTTTTCGGTTGACCTGACTGATGGCGGAGAATTTAGCGCCGCCGCACGCGGCATACCCTCTAAGGAGGGCACTGGTGTGCCATCTTCATCGGGCATGATGGAATTGAATGAGAAAATTTTAGAGGAGGCGACAAAAAAAATTCGGGTCGGTATGAAGATTTGTGAGATTGGTGAAGCTTGTCAGAAAACGCTTGAGGAATGGAATAATAAAAATAATAGCGACTTTTCCATAATTAAAAATTTGTCAGGGCATTCGTTAGGGCGGAATGAAATTCACGCGGGGTTGACAATTTCTAATTATGGAAATGATAATCAATCTGAGCTGAGCGGGGCTTTTGCTATTGAGCCATTTGTGACGACTGGTGTTGGAAATATTTATGAAGGACAACCTGGTGGAATTTATGTTTTGCAATCTGATAATCCGGTTCGTGATAGGAATGCCCGTGAGGTTTTGAAATTTATTAAGGATAAATTTGTGACAAGACCGTTTTGTCTTCGCTGGCTGACATCTTGGAGTTCGGAAGGTCGGGGGTCGGACGCTACCCTCACAGATATAAAAGAAAAACAAGTTGGGGCACGCTGTTCGCTGGTCGGAGGGTCGGGGGTCGGGAACAGACTGACCGAAAATAAACTGAAATTTATTTTGGCGATGTTGGTTAAGCAAAAGATTTTGTATGAGTATCCGATGCTGATTGAAAAAAGTAAATCGCCCGTTAGTCAATTTGAAAATACTTTTGTGATTGCCGATGGGAAAGTTTTGTGCACGACGGGATAGGGATTTGGGATTTGTGGAAACATTATATAACCCGAAATTCATAATGTTAAATCGTTCATTGTCTCGTTAATTATCTTTTCAATTAGCTTGTCGCCAAAAGAAACATCGGGATAATTTTCGATAAGATTATGTGTTCTTTTAATTGCAAATTTTTTTATTTTTATTTTATCGTTTTCATTCCAGTTGAACATTTGTGTTTTTTCAAATACATTAAAACCATATTAGAGAATCTCGCTTTCAAGGTGACTTTTAGACTCGGGCTTGCTTGTGTGTTCAACTAATATTTTATGCAGAACAACATTTCCTACGCATCTGCCTATTGATTTAATAACTCTATTTTTTCCCATTTTGATTGCTCTATTTTTTTTAAAATTATTGCCAATAATCTGTTAAGATGTAATAATCCAATTTTTTTATCAATATTTGTTTTAGAATTTGCCTTTAATTTCTCTGCAATATTTTTACCGATTTCATCATTTATGGATTCTGTTAATTTTTGGTTATCTATAATTTTCCGAGAAATTAATTCCACAAGGAGTAAATTTCTAATTGCCTTATAAATATCTAAACTGGAATATTCCTCGTCGGGGATACTATAATCAATTTTCATTCTCAGATTTAGTTTTGGGATTTTAATTTTTTTGGGCAAGATAAGTTTTCCATAAATTGTCTTTTTATCTTTTAACTGATATATCAGAGTTATGTTCGACGGATAGGATTTTTTGAATGTTTTTTTGTCATATATTTCTACATCTAAATTTAAAGCATATTTTTTTGCATATTTTTTTAGCTCTAGTATTATTTTATATTTTTCCGACAGATTCTTCCATAATTTTTTCTTGACAACTATTAGAACATCAATATCATTATATTTGTTATAATTTGTCTGAACTGCCGAGCCGTGTATTGTAATAGAGTCGACACTCTTTATTTTTTCGAGAACAATATCTTTTATTTTTTTTTCGATTACAGGAATTTTTTGATTATATTTCAGCTTCTTAAGTAGCCCTATTGCATCTATGGATTTTATTTCCCGAAGTTTTGGCCGAACATATCGACTTAGATAATTTGAGTCCTGCTGTGTCAGTTTTTTGTTTTTCAGCTTTTTCCCTATTACTTCGTTTTCTTTTTTCGTTAATATTGAATTTTTTTTAAGTGGTTTTATCTGTATCATTTAATAGTTATGTGTATTAAGTGCTATTTAAATGTTTTTGACTGGGATAATATAAATCTTACCTTTTACAATAGTAAATATGAAAAAGTAAAGGGTAGAAGAAAATTAATCAAACAATTATTCACTCTGACTTAGCCAACTCTTCAAATAATTTTTTCTGTTTTCGGTTCAGTTTTTTAGGAGTTTGTATTTTTAAATTAATGAATTGGTCGCCGGTTCTGTAGCCGTTGACATTTTTTATTCCTTCTCCCCTCAATCTAACTATCGTTCCGGATTCTGTTCCTGAGGCTATTTTGATTTTTTTGGTTCCTTTTAGTGTCGGGATAGAAATCTTGCATCCCAGTGTCGCTTGTGAAAAACTTATCGGAAAATTCATGTAAATATTGTCACCCTCTCTTTTAAAAATTTTATGAGGTCTCACATTAATTACAATAAACAAATTTCCGTTTCTTCCATTTTTAATTGCGTCACCTTTTCCTTCAACTCTTATCATTTGGTCGTTGTCGATTCCTTCGGGGATTTTGATTTTGATTTTGATTTTATCGTTGACAATTCCCTGTCCGTTACAGTGTCTGCATTTTTGTTTTGGGATTTTTCCTTCGCCGTTACATTTATCACAAGTTGCTACCTGACGAAAAATCCCAAACGGAGTTCTCTGGTTGATTGTGATTCTGCCCTCGCCATGACACTTATCGCATTTTTCTAATTTTTTGTTTTTTGCCCCAGTTTCTCCACACGAATCACATGAAACGTGTTTTCTAATTTCAATTTCCTTTTCGCATCCAAACACGGCTTCTTCGAAATCGATTGTTAATCCGTATTGCAAATCGTCTCCCGCTCTTGTATTGTATGCGCCCCGGAATGAACTTTCGCCCCACTGCTCAGTGTACCCCTTGGTATTTTGGGCAAAATGACTTTCGAATAAATCTTTGAAAATGTCTGAAAGATTATCTCCGCTGAAACCGCCAGAACTTTCGAAACCGCCAAATCCTTGAGCGGAAGCGTCGTGCCCGAAAGAATCGTATTGTTTTCTTTTTTTATCGTCGCCCAAAATAGTATACGCTTCACTTATTTCTTTAAATTTTTTTTCATACTTTTCCTTCTTGTCTTTCGGAGCTCTATCGGGATGATATTTTAATGCTAATTTTTTATAAGCTTTTTTTAAAACTTCTTTATCTACCCCTTTATCAACTCCCAGAATTTCGTAATAATCTGTTTTATTTGTCATAATAATATATTTTCAAATTAGTTATAAAGTTATTGGTAAAATTAAAGGAAATTTTTATTTTTTATCCTCGTCTTTTTTCTTATCAGATTCTTCATCAACAACTTCAGCGTCGACCACTTTTTCATCAGAGTTTTTCTCGCCAGATTCTTTTGATGCCTGTTCCTGAGCGGCCTGCTGATACATTTTAGCTCCCATTTCCTGAGATACTTTTTGAACTTCTTCTAATTTATTTTTAATTTTCTCAACGTCGTCTTCCTTCATTAGCTCCTTTAATTCTTCCAACTCCTTTTTAATTTTCTCCGAAGTTTCTTTGTCAACTTTATCTTTATACTCATCCAACATTTTTTCAGTAGAATAAACCAAAGATTCTGCGTTGTTTTTGATTTCTATTTTTTCCTTCTTTTTCTTGTCTTCTTCTTTAAACTTCTCGGATTCTTTAACCATTTTTTCTATCTCATCTTTGTCTAATCCTGAACCGCCCGTGATAGTTATTTTTTGTTCTTTGTCTGTTCCCAAATCTTTGGCGGAGACATTTACAATTCCGTTGGCGTCTATATCAAATGTGACTTCTATTTGTGGTATACCTCGGGGTGCGGGCGGTATTCCTACCAAATCAAACGCTCCCAGTGATTTATTATCCGCAGCCATTTCCCTTTCTCCTTGCAAAACATTTATTGTTACGGCGGGCTGATTGTCGGCAGCGGTAGAAAACACCTGACTTTTTTTCGTCGGGATTGTAGTATTTTTTTCTATCAAAGGAGTTTTTATTCCACCAAGAGTTTCAATTCCTAGAGTTAGTGGTGTAACGTCTAATAGTAAAACGTCTTTAACATCTCCTCCAATAATTCCTCCCTGAATAGCGGCACCCAAGGAAACGGCCTCGTCGGGATGGACAGATTTGTCAGGTTCCAAGTCAGTTATCTTCTTAATAATTTTTTGAACTTCTGGTATTCTCGTGCTACCTCCAACTAAAATAATCTTGTCAATTTTATCCAATTTAGAATCCTTAATTGCCTGTTTTGTCGGTGCCTTAAGTTTCTCAAAAATCGGAGAACAAATCTCCTCGAATTTAGCTCTTGTTAATTCAATGTCTAAATGTTTTGGTCCGGACTCGTTTGCGGTTATATAAGGTATGTTTATTTTTGTAGTTTGAGCCGAACTTAATTCTATTTTTGCTTTTTCGGATGAGTCTTTAAGTCGTTGCAAGGCAACCAAATCTTCTCTTAAATCAATTCCGTTTTCTTTTTTGAATTCTTTGGATAAATAATCAATTATAATTTCGTCGATATCATCCCCGCCGAGCTTGCTGTCGCCGCTGGTGGATTTGACTTCGAATACTCCGTCTCCTAATTCTAAAACCGAAACGTCGAAAGTTCCTCCGCCGAAATCGAAAACTAAGATTGTATGCTCGTTAGATTTATTCAGACCATAAGATAGTGCGGCTGCGGTAGGCTCGTTAACAATTCTTTTAACATTTAATCCCGCTATTTCACCCGCGTCTTTTGTTGCCTGTCTTTGCGCATCCCCGAAATAAGCCGGGACAGTTATTACCGCATCCTTAATTTCGTGACCCAAATAAGATTCAGCGTCCTTTTTTAATTTTTGCAGAATCATTGCAGAAATTTGTTCCGGACTATATTTTTTCCCGTCAATCTCGATTTTTTCTTTCTTACCCATTATTCTTTTTATACTTCTAATGGTATTCTTCGGATTCGCAACAGCCTGCCTTCTGGCAATTTCTCCTACTAAAACCTCGTCCCCTTTGACCGAAACCACGCTCGGAGTTGTGTTGTTTCCCTCTGAGTTTGGAATAATTTTTGGCTTACCACCCTCAAGCACACTCACCGCTGAGAACGTCGTCCCTAAATCAATTCCTATAATTTTACTCATTTTTTTTCTCCATTTTCATTATTTTAACTTTTGAATGCCTTATAACTTTATCGTTTAACATATAGCCCTTCTGAAATTCTTCAATTATCTTTTCATCTTCCTTTCCATCTTCCTGAATCAACGCCTCGTGAACTCTCGGATCAAATTTCCCTTCCGCTTTAATTGGCTTTAGCCCTTCGCTTTCTAAGATACTATATAATTCCGAATAAATCATTTTTATTCCTTCGTCGTCTACATGTTTCAAAGCCAACTCAAAATTATCCAAAACCCCCAGCAATTTAACAATTAAATTTTCGTTAGCATTTAGAAAAATTGCCTGTCTTTCTTTTTCTGTTCTTTTTCTGAAATTTTCAAATTCCGCCTGTAATCTTTGCAACTGCTCAAGGTATTCGTCTTTCTTCACTTTTTCTTTCTTTTTCTCTGCCATTTTAACAATTACGTTGACCTTAACTCAACATGTTTAGTTTAAATCAACAGGTATATAAAGCTTTCTGTTCTTTGAGATGCATGGAATATTTAAAAGAAATAAGAATTCTGAATATAAATTTTCCGCAAAAACGGGCTTTAAACGAGGAGTTACAAGCATTTTCAAGTTGTCTTGGGATGTTTAATAAAAGAGACAAGGAAAAGTCTTGCTTTAGAATTTTTGTTCATCTGTTGGAAGAAAAGGGATATTTGTCGTCGGAGCAACTTGCTAAACGATCTAATTTGTCGAGGGCAACGGTGATTCATCACGTTTCGAGGTTGATAGATTCCGGGCTGGTTATGAAAAAAGAGCAGGGGTATTTTTTGAGGTTCGGTAGTTTGGAAGATTTGACAAAAGAAATTGAAAAAGATGTTTATTCGACTTTTAAGAAATTGAGGGAAATGTCGAAGAGGATAGACAGAGAGATTGGGGATTAGGGGTTTATCAGCTTCGCTGATAGTTGGGGGTTAGGGGTTGGGGGTTTGGAAGAATCTAATGACTAATTTTATAAGCCACCTTTCTTTACTTTAACCATGCCAAAACTACTGACAAAATCCAACTATCTTTTAGGCTTACAATGTCCTAAATTATTATGGGTAGCGAAGAATGATAAACAAAGAATTCCCGAACCTGATGAAATCACGCTAAAGAAATTTTCAGAAGGGCATATTATTGGAGAATTAGCGACGAGGGTTTTTCCTAAGGGACAAAATATTCCTGACGAGAATTTTAAAGAAAATTTAGAGAACACTAAAAAATTAATCAGCAAAAGAATTCCGTTATTTGAGCCAGCTTTTATGGTTGATAATTTATATTCTCGAGCAGATATTTTAGTGCCTGTCGGCGAAGACGAATGGGATATTGTTGAAGTTAAAAGTGCGACCAAAGTTAAAGATGTAAATATCCACGATGTTTCTTTTCAGAAATATACTTATGAAAAAGCTGGGCTAAAAATTAGAAAATGTTTTTTGATGCACATAAATAATCAATATTGTTTGGATGGTCAGGTTGAGCCTTCGGAATTATTTGTTCAAACAGAAATTACCGAAGATGTGGAAAAGTTTTCTGAGGGAATTGAATCAAGGATTGAGCAAATGATAAAAATTATTAATTCAAATCAAGAACCTCAATGCAAAATAAATATTTCTTGTAACAACCCTTATGAATGTCCGATAAAGAGTGAATGTTGGGAAGGGGTTCCAAAAGATAGTGTGTTTGATTTTTATAGAATGTTAAAGAAAAAATGTTTTGAATTGTATGATAGTGGAATTATTTGTTTGAATGAAGTTCCTGAGAGTGTTAAATTAAATGACAAACAGGCAATTCAGCGACGATTAGCTTTTGACGGAGGGAAACATATAGATAAAGTGCAGATTAAAAATTTTCTTAACAATTTAAAATATCCTATTTATTATTTGGATTTTGAAACTATTAATCCGGTGATTCCAAAATTTGATGGGATGAAACCTTACCAGAGAATTCCCTTTCAGTTTAGTTTGCATATTCAGGAAGAAGAGGGTGGAGAGATTAAGCATATTTCATTTTTAGCGGAGGGCACAAGTGATCCTCGACCGAAATTTATGCAGGCTTTGAAAGATAATCTTGGGGAGAAAGGAAGTATTTTAGTTTATAATCAGAGTTTTGAAAAGGGAGTCATGAATGAAAGTGCGACGGCGTTTCCCGAGTTTAGGGAATGGTATGATGAGAATATTTTGCCGAGGATAAAAGACCTTTGGGATGTTTTTAGAAATTTTTATTATTATGATTCTGAGCAGGGTGGAAGTGCGAGTATTAAAGCTGTCTTGCCTGTCTTGAGTGATTTGAAATATTCGGATTTGGAAATCAGCAAGGGAGATTTGGCGAGTTTGGAATATGAAAGAGTGACTTATGGGGATGTCGGAGAAGAGGAGAGGTTGAGGGTTCGAGAGGCTTTGGAAAGATATTGCGAGTTGGATACTTTGGCTGAGGTTGAGATTGTAAAGGGGTTGAGGGAGATAGAGAAAGGGGAAAAATTAAATATAGATCATCCCGCTCAATTATAAAATGTCATTAAAAACTTTTAACCCCAAAATAGCCTATGATTTCAATAATTATGAGGATACTCTATTGGAAGAATTTTACATTCCCGCACTGTCTGAATCTGTTTCATATAAAAGGGTTGCAGGATATTTTAGCTCAAATGCACTGGCCGCCGCCGCTGTAGGTTTTAAAAAATATTTTGAAAACGGCGGGCATAAAATTGAATTAGTTTGTTGTGCCCAATTAAGTGAAGACGATCAAAGAACAATAAAAG
This sequence comes from archaeon, assembly GCA_030605415.1. Lineage (GTDB taxonomy): Archaea > Nanobdellota > Nanobdellia > Pacearchaeales > GW2011-AR1 > JAGVXH01. The sequence goes on from JAUWIJ010000010.1 coordinate 18,149, forward strand.
AGGCAATAGAACAAAAAGAAAAAGAAATAATTTATGAAATTGAAAACATGGGGGATGTTCTAAAAAAAGGACATTTGGATATATTGGCTTGGATGATTAAATATGATAAAATTGAAATTAAAGTTGCAGTGGTTCCACTAGGAATTGCGCATAAAAAGATAGGTATTTTTGAAGACAAAGAAAAGAATAAAATTTCTTTTTCTGGATCAGATAATGAGACCTTGTATGCTTGGTTAAATAATGATGAACAGTTTCATGTTTATTCTAGTTGGAAAGATGATAAAGATCATTTGAAAGAAGATGTTGAAGCATTTGAAAGATTATGGGGCAATACTGGGACAAAAGCTATTTCTTATCCAATTTCAGAGGCCTTTAAGAAAAATCTTATAAAAAATGCACCAAATAAAAAAGAATTTGCTACATTAAGTAATGATATGGTCGAAGCAGTTAAAAAAATAGCCAGAGAAGAGACTCAAAAAATAAAAAAAATAAGGTCGATAGAAGGATTAAGGCAAAAAGAAAAGGAAGAAATTGATCTCTGGCCCAGTCAAGAAACCGCAATCAAAGAATGGGATAAAAATGATAGAAAAGGTATTTTGAGAATTGCCACAGGTTGTGGTAAAACAATAATTGGTGTTTCGATATTAAAAGAAAACTTACAAAATAGGGCAATAAATTTATTAATTTCCCCAAAAAATGAAATAAACAGTCAATGGGTTCAGGATTTTGAAAAGTTTTTAAACATTGAAAGAATGATCATTACTGGAAAAGGAAACTGGAAAAAAGATACCCATAGCGTTTTAAGTCATTACCAAAATAATCGCATTGAATCAATTGTTTTCGTAACAACCTATGATATGTTGCCCAAGTTAGTGGATATTTTAAATTCATATAATATTTCATCAAGAAATAATCTTATTATTGTGGACGAAGCTCATTCGTTGGGCGCAGAGGAAACCTCAAAAATTATGGACAATGATCTTTTTGCAAGTAACTTTCCAAAAAGGCTCGGATTGAGTGCAACTCCAGAAAGCATATATAACAAAGAGAGGAACGACAAACTTTATAACTTTTTAGGAAAAATTATTTTAAGATATGGGATCAGGGAAGGAATAAGGGATAGAATATTGTGCAATTATGAATATCACATCAAAATAGTAAAAATGACTTGGGAGGATTATGAAAAATATTTAAAGCTTACAAAGGATTTGGCTTCATTATATTACAAAACAAAGAATAAGGATGAAAAAAACAAATTCTATGAATTATTGGTTAATGTAAGAGCAAGAATAATTAAAAAATCTCATTCTAAATTCATGGAATTTGAGAAAATATTAAGCGATCTTAAAAATAAAGGAGATATAGGAAATACATTGGTATTTGGAGAAGATCTTGAGCATTTAGAAAAGATATATGAAAGTATTGAAAAAATTGGGGGAATTAATTCTTCGAAAATTATTGGAGATACACCACCAGAACAAAGGGAGAAAATTTTTGAAGACATTAAAAAGGGGGATCTTGATATAGTTACCTCGACATCTATATTGGATGAGGGAATAAGTATCAAATCTTTGAAAAACGCTATAATTCTGTCTAGTTCTACCAATCCTCGGCAATATATTCAAAGAAGAGGAAGAGTTCTTAGATATCAAAAAGAAAATCCATTTAAGGTAGCGCAAATCTATGATTTTTTTATGATTCCCCCAATTTTTGAGAAAGATAATTATGATTTGGACAAAACAATAATAGAAAAAGAATTAAAAAGAATTAAAGAATTTATTGCTAATTCAAATAATATTTTAGAAACAAAATGGAAAAATTATGAGTTATTAAAAATTTTGAAAGAATTTGGTTTAGAAAAAGAATTTGGTGTAAGATAATTTATTTTATTTTTTTTGCAATTTCATTCATCATTTCTTCAATAATAATTTCCTCACCCTTATTTGACTCATAAAAAATCTCATAAAGTTTTTTTATTCCTCCATTGGCATATTTTTCACAAGTTTCAAAGACAGTTTCTCCATCAAAAATCTTTGCAGGATCCTTATTTTTTTGATAAGATACCAATATCATTTCAGCCTTATTTTTAGACTCTACTATGTATGTATAATTGAACTTTCCATTAGGTCCCTTTAATTTTGAATCTAAATTATAAAAGTATCCCACTTTCATTGCAAGAATAAATAAATCTTTATCATAATTCAAATTAAGTATTTTTAAGAGGGTCTCATATTTATGACGATCAGTTTTTTCAATTTTTATATCTCTTCTTGGACCAATATTTACAAAATTAATGTCTCCAAAATTACTCATTTTACTTCCTCTACTTTAATATTTTTATTCCCCATATTAGAAATTTTGTTTAATGTTGATGCGTTTTTCTTTAGTATTGGAAAAATGTCACTATCATTTAAGTCTTCCTTTAGAATTAACATTATTACTTGTTGTTTTTTCGATATTTCTATAAGGACATCTAAAAGTTCTTTTTTTTGTGGTCGATCTAATTCTGTAAATGGGGCATCTAAAATCATTGGAAATTCAAATCCATATATCTCAGATAAGGCTAATGCAGTTGAAATTCCCATACTTTTTTTAACCCCTGTTCCCAATAATCCAATGGGCATAATTCTTCCTTCTGGAGTCTTAACTTCTAATTCGAAACCATTCCCTAAATCAAAATCAAAATACTTACCTTTTTCAGTTTTAGAGAATATCTTTTTAAAAATTTTCTTAATTTTGAATAACATTTCTTTTTTCATTTTTTCCATGAAATTCTCATAAATCTGTTCTAATTTTTTAATACAATAAGTTGCCTTTACTTTTGCCTTCTTTATTTCTTCTTCTTCTTTGCTTGTGGTAGGGTATGAATCAAGTTTATTCTCATTTATTTTTTTCAAACTATCTTCCACCAAAAGACTTTCACTATCGCGAGCTATATTTGTATCTAGGGTTTTTAACATATATTCTAAATCTGCCTGCAATGCAACATCCCTTTCGATATCCTCACCCCTTAATCCATCTAGAGATTTTTGCACAATACCAAGTTCTTTCTGATATGTAGCGAGCTTTGTTTCCTCTGCTGCAAATATTTTAAGACTATTATCTAATTTATCCTTTAACTTTTTGAAATCTTCTTTTTCTAAATTTGCTGATGCCCTGACATAAGGTAATTGTTCAGAATCTTGGGGGGCTTTTTTGTTTTTCTCTATTATTTTATTTAGTTCTTCTATCTCCTTTTTTCCAATACAATTTCCACAGATACAAGTCCGCTTTCCCTTTTTCCCGTTTATCAATTTTTTTATTTCTTTTGTGTCAAATGGCGTAGGCAACAAACCCTTTTCTAAAAGATCTTTTAGCAAAGTGTCATATTTTTCAATACACCCATGAATCATCCAATTAGATATGTTTTCCACATATAGGTTAATAATATCCTCCTTTTTTATCCTTAGAGCCTCTTCGGTATCTTTTACTCTCCCCTCATATGTCTCCTTGTTTTTTTGAAGTCCTCTAACTATTGATTCGTTATTTTGACGCAATCTTTCATTAACCTCTCCGAGTTCCTTGTTGTAAGTTTCTTTTTTTGATTTATTTAATTTAATTTCTCCTTTTATTTTTTCCATTTGTTTTGTATGTTTTTGAACCTCTTCAATTACTTTTTGTTTTTCTCCATTTTTATAATTTAATTTTTTTTCTTGTGAAAGATATTTATCCTTTAAATTTGAAAGAATTTCGATGGCAGTAAGCAGGTCTGTTAATCCAGATACTTCCTCGATAGTCTCTTTTAGAGAACCTGTTATTTGATTTTTTGATTTTTCTCCTTCAAAAATAAATAAATCTTTAACAGCAAGAGGCAATAACATGGCAATGTCTTTAGTCCCCTCCCTGTTTTCTTGACCAACATAAACACTTAATTCATTATCTCTTCTCACTATTCTTGTAATTTTTTTAGTTGACTCATCAACCAAATTTAATGTTACTTTTGTGTTTTCTTTTGGGTGATAAAGATTACTTATCTCCGTTTTATTATCTCCCATATGCTTACTTTCTGATACTTCCTCTTCCCCATACAGCGCATATCTTAGTCCATTCAGAAATGTAGTTTTTCCATCATCATTTGTTCCAAAAACCACATTTAATTTTTTATCAGAATTTATACTAAAATTAAATGTGGCATCGTAATATGCTCGAAAATTATTTAGTTTTATTTCTTTTAAAAATTTTGACATTTTATTTTTCCAATACTTTTTTTATTTCTTTTTCCGCTCTCTCGCTCTTTCCATTAATTATTATATAATTTAATATATTTTTTAATTCCTCGGTTTCTTTAATAGTCAAGAAATCGGCTCCTGTTGATATATAATCTAGTACCTTCATAGGTTATTCATACCCATTAATCTTTTTAAAATTATTGTTTAACTTTTAAAAAAAATCTTTATTTTGGAAGTTAAATTTTTTTATTTGGAAGTTAAATTATATAAATGTTTAAATAGGGTAAAATGCTATTTTTAGTATGATTGCAAAAAAGGGAGTTAGTAGTAAAAAGAAGGTAGATGAGTATAATAACTTTTCTTTTTCTGCAATTAGGGGAATTCAGGCAGGAAGAGAATACTATTCTATTATGTGTCAGCTCAAATTAGTATCAAAAATATTTATTTTTAATGAATCGGGTTTGCCTCCCGAGTTGCGGGCTCAAAGAACTTTGAATAAATCAAGAATTCCAGAAATAGTAAACTACATCAATGACAATCTTGAAGACTACACTTTTTCTTCAATCACGGCATCTATCGACGGAGATGTTAAATTTATTCCTGCAGAAAACGTAGGGATGCATTCAAAGGTTGGGACTTTACTTATTCCCATGGATTCAAGATTTGTGATTAATGATGGTCAACATCGACGTGCTGCAATCGAGAAAGCGTTAGAATTAAACCCAGAAATAGGCAACGAAACAATATCCGTAGTATTTTATATTGATAGGGGGCTAAAGAGAAGTCAGCAAATGTTTGCCGATTTAAATAAGCATGCAGTTAAACCAACTACCTCTTTGGGTATATTTTATAATAGTAGAGATTCATTTTCAAGGGAATTAATATCCCTAATGAAAAAAGTTCCTATTTTTGCTAATGGCTTAACAGACGTAGAAAAAACATCTATTTCTAATAGGTCAAATAAAGTTTTTACTTTAAACAGTTTATACAATTCAACCAAAGATTTACTGGGGAAAAAAGGAAAGCAGTTAGAAATGAACTCACACGAAAAAGAGTTAGTTATAGAATTTTGGAATGAGGTATATAGACAAAATAAGGAGTGGAAAAAAATAGTTTCTGAAGAAATGACACCTTTTGATTTAAGAGAAACTTATATAAGTGGGACTGGAATAATTTTACACTCATTAGGTATCATGGGATATAACCTTATGAAAAGATATCCAAAAAATTGGAAAAAGAAGATAGAAGGATTAAAAAACATTAACTGGAAAAAAGACAATTTAAAATGGGAAGGGGTGGCTATTATTAATGGAAGAGTAAATAAGTCGAGAGATTTTTTAAATAAAACAACAAAATTTTTAAGTAAATCAATTGGTTTGCAGGTGAAATAATGTCTGAAAAATCTGTATTTGACACCAAGACATTAAAAGAGCTTTATTTAGAGATACAAAAAGTATATTTAAGTGATGAACGACCTTGGGTGATTGCTTTTAGTGGAGGAAAAGATTCTACGCTAGTTTTACAATTGGTATGGGAGGCTCTTTCACTATTAGATAAAAGGCAATTAAATAAACCTGTAGAAGTAGTAACTTCAAACACTTTAGTAGAATCCCCAACCCTTCTAGAGTATGTTTCGAAAATCCACAAACTTATAGAAAAATCTGCAAAAAAACAAGGACTTCCAATAAGAGTCAATAGAGTATTTCCAAAAACAACTGAAACCTTTTGGACTAATCTAATAGGGAGGGGCTATCCTGCACCTACACAAAGATTTCGTTGGTGTACTACTCGAATGAAAATTGATCCTATGGATAATTTCATCTTTAAAGAAGTGAGTGAATATGGAGAAGTGATATTAGTCTTAGGAGTTAGAAGTAGCGAAAGTCAATCTAGGGCTAAAACCATAAAGTCTTATAAAATTAAAGATTCGTTACTTTCGAGACATTCAAAATTTTCACAAGCATTTGTTTATACTCCTATTGCCAATTTTAGCACAGAAGATGTATGGACTTATCTTCTCCAAAAGAGATCTCCTTGGGGTGCAAATAATAAAGATCTTCTTGCAATGTACACTGGGAAAGATTCCAAAGAATGTCCATTAATAGTCGATAAAAATTCTCCTTCCTGTGGTGGAAGTCGTTTTGGTTGTTGGACATGTACTTTAGTAAGAGAAGATAAAACTATGAACCAACTGATAAATGCGGGAAATAAAAAATTGAAACCAATGGCAAAATTAAGAGATTTTCTTTATCAGACCACCATTCCAGAAAATAAAGCAAAATATAGAGAATATAAAGGAAGGAACGGCAAACTGCGATTGAAAGATAATGGAACAATAATTAGGGGTCCGTATAAGTTAGAATTTTCAAAAAAGATACTTAAAGAAGTTCTTAAAATACAAAAGGAGATAGAAGAAGCTGGGACAAATATAAAGTTCTCAGTTATTAGCCCAGAAGAAATACATGAAATCAGAAAACTTTGGCTTTTAGAAAGAGGAGATTGGGAGGATTCAATTCCAAAAATCTATAAAGAGGTAATGGGGAAAGATTTAGATTGGTTGAATGAAGACCTAGGATTATTTTCTAAAAAAGAGAACGATCTATTGGCTAGAATTTCTAAAGAGGAACAAATCCCCGTAAGTTTGGTTAGGAAATTACTAGATCTAGAAAAACAAATCCAAGGAATGACAAAAAGATCTTCGGTATATCATAAGCTTGGTAAAATCCTTTCAGAAGAATGGAGAACAGAAAAACAGATAATAGAGGTGAATAAATTAAAAAATGATAATTAACAAACTATCTCTTGAAAACTTTGGTATTTATTCTGGTAAACATAATTTTGATTTAAAACCCAAAAGAAATAAAAATGTTATACTAATTGGAGGTCAAAATGGAAATGGGAAAACTACATTTTTTGATGCAATAAAATTGTGTCTATATGGCATCAAAATTATGAACGGATCGTTTCAGAAAAGAAACTATGATAAATATTTAGTAGAAAAAATACACAATAATCCATTAAAAAAAATATTTAATGATTCTGCTTCTGTAGAATTAGAATTCCAATATTCAACCTTAGGAGAATTAGACACTTATAAGATTACAAGATCATGGACTAAAAAAGACAATAACCTGATTGAAGAACTTTTTAATGTTGAAAAAAACAATTCTCCTTTAGAAATCGATCCTGAACAATGGCAAGAATTTATAAATGGATTAATACCTCCTGGCTTATCAAAATTATTTTTCTTTGATGGAGAAAAATTACAAGATCTCGCAGGAGATATGGAAAATGGAAGTCAACTGAGAGAGTCATTTGATTCTTTGATGGGTATTGATTTGGTTGACAAGCTCCGAGCAGATTTGAAGATATATTCTAATAAAAATTTAAAGATCTTTTCTGGAGACGAAAAGAAAAAGCTATACAATCTTGAAAAAGTAAAAGAAGCCAATGAACAAGCTATGGAGAGTCTATCATCACAAAAGGCAGAAACACGAAGTAAAATAGATTTTCTAAATTCTTCTATTGAAAAGGTTAATGATGAACTTAATCTCGAAGGGGGGTCGTTTGCTATTAAAAAAAATGATTTAGAAATTAAAAAGAAAAACTATGAGTTGAAGATTAATCAATTTGAAGAAGAAATGAAAGAAATGTGTACAGGAAGACTCCCATTTGCTTTCTCTCTAAGTATTAATAATCATCTAAAAAAATCTCTGCTTCAAGAACAAAAATGTAGGAAACAAATAATCTTTAATGAATCTATAAATGAAAAATTTAAATCTATGAGAAAGACTCTATTAAAGGAAAATGAAATTAAACAACTCTTTTCTAAAAAAGAGGATCTAGCAAAATTTTTTAAAAAGATTGAGGAAAATTTGAAGAATGAAGAAAAAGCAACAAAAAAGGGGGAGATACATAATTTATCTGAGAATGAATTACAGAAAATATTTTTCTTATTTAGCGTTGTTGAATCTGAAGATAAAAAAAGATTTGTTATTTTGTCAAAAAAATACGAGAAACTATCTAAAGAAGTCCATAAATTAGAAAAAGAAATAGCATTTGCTCCAGAAGAATCTGTAGTAAAACCTTACTTAGATAAGTTGCTCGATTTAAATAGAAAATTAGGATTTTATGAATCTCGTCTTAATTTTCTAGATGAAGATAAAAATAAAAATATTTTAAATATGGAAAAAATCAATAGGGAAATAAAAAAAATAGAAAATCAGGCTAATTTTAAAGATGGGCTAATCAACAAAGCAAGACTTGTTGAAAAAGTTGAGAAAGTTCTAAGAAAATATGGTGAGGAGTTTAAACGCATTAAAATAGAGGAATTTTCGAAAGAGTTTATTAAGTCTTTTAATTTTTTAATTAGAAAAAAGGATTTATGTAGTAGGATAGAAATAAACCCTAAAAATTATGAAGTGACTCTTTATAATCCAAAAGAACAAAAGATACCTAAAAGAATTCTATCTGCTGGAGAAAAACAAATTTATGCATTAGCAGTTTTATGGACACTAACAAGAATATCTAAAAGATCCTTACCATTTATTATAGATACTCCAATGGGAAGATTAGATAAGGAACATCGGGATTCTTTTGTTTTAAACTTTTTACCCAAGGCAGGACAACAATTAATAATTTTATCTACAAATTCAGAAATAGATGTAGAATATTCAAAAAAACTAAAACCTTTTTTGGCAAAGAAGATAATATTGGAATATGCGGATGGGGAAACTAAACCGGTTAAGGGGTACTTTAAAGAATAAGATGATTAGTTTTACTAGAATTAAAATTAGTATTGATGCTACAACTAAGCTACAAACTCTTAAAAGTAGGACGGGATTGACTCCAAATATTTTATGCAGAATTGCTTTATGTTATTCTCTTAATAAAATGAATATTACTGATCTTGTTCCATTCGATGATTTGGGTCAAGAATTTAATAGACATACTTTTATGGGAGAATATGATTCAATAATAACAGCATTGGTGAGAGAGAAGTGTATATTGGAGGGACTTGATTCAGAAAAAGATTTTTTATCAGTTTTTAATGCACATCTAAATAATGGAATTATGGCTATATACGCAAGAGTAAAAAATATATCCGATTTTACTAATTTGATAGAATGAAAATGCCAATATATCTAGACAATCATGCAACCACCAAGATGGATAAAAGGGTTTTGGAATCCATGATGCCTTTTTTCACAGAAGACTATGCAAACCCATCTAGCATAGATCACATACAGGGAAATAAGGTTTTGGGTAAGGTGAATGAGGCTAGGGAATTGATTGCAGAAAAAATAAATGCTTCTGAAGATGAAATAATTTTTACCAGTGGAGCAACGGAATCAGATAATATTGCAATAACGGGGATTGCTAGATCCTTGAAAGAGAAAGGAAATCATATTATTACTACAAATATAGAGCATAAGGCCATACTGGAATCTTGTTCGGGACTTAAAAGGGAGGGTTTTGATGTGACTTATCTTCAGGTTAACAGGAAAGGCGAAATAGATTTGGAAGAATTAAAAAATTCTATAAATGACAAAACAATTCTTATATCTATTATGTCTGCTAATAATGAGGTTGGTTCAATTTTTCCGATAAGTGATATAGGTAAAATAGCTGGAGAGAACGGTATTTTATTTCATACTGATGCGACTCAGATAATTTCTTATAAAAAAATGGATGTAGAAGAGATGGGAATTGATTTAATGTCTATATCTGGTCATAAGATTTATGGGCCAAAAGGCGTTGGTGCACTTTATGTAAAAAGAGGTATACGTATAAATCCTTTGATTTATGGTGGAGGACAGGAGAGAAATATTCGACCAGGTACCTTAAATGTTCCAGGAATTATTGGGCTGGCAAGAGCGTTTGAGTTATCAGATAAAGAGAGGGAAAAGAATACCCTGGAGATTAAGAGGTTAAGAGATTTATTTTTAGAGATAATTTCTAAGGATTTAGATTTAGAGCTTAATGGTTCTATTGAGAATAGGTTGCCGAATAATTTAAGTTTATATATTAGGGGAATTGATGCTAAGGCTTTAATTACTAAGGTTAAAGAGTATGTTTCTATTTCGACTGGGTCTGCATGTAATACTGATACAGTTAAACCTTCTTATGTGATAACGGGTATGGGATATGAAAAAGAGAGGGCTTTTTCAACTATAAGGATTGGATTGAGTAAGTATAGCACTGAAGAGGAAATAAGGTTTGTGGCGGGAAAGTTATCTAAAGACATTAAAAAAATGTTAAACTTCTTTAATTAGCTCCCCAGTCAGTACCCCTACACATACATATTAAGTCGACGGGCTTGGGCGAATATTCTGAATATTTAATCGACGACAAACTAGAATTAACACCTCAAAAACGGAAGTCCTATCTTTTGGGTTTTTTGGCTCGTTTTAGAAGTTGATTTAGCCTTAATTTTATATACCTTTTATCAATAGCATCTCCAAATTTTTTATACTTTTTTACCTTATTTTTATTAGTCACAACAAAAAATCATTTTTCATACTGATTTTAAAACTACATCCTCAACATTTTATGGTATACCTTCGCTGTTATGTGGCAGTCGGCTAGTGCGTCGTGAGCTTTTGTGTAATCTATTTTGAAAAAATCTGCTAAAGTTCCTAGTGTTGCTCGAAGATGACTTGGCACATTACCGAGCTTCTGATGATTTCTCCAAATTCGCATTGTGTCTTCGGATTCGTGGCAAAACTTCGAAGACATATCCGCCTTTTCAAAAAGGGCGGAGAGGAATCCTTTATCGAAGTGAATGTTATGTCCGACGAGTGGAGATTGGTGGAGAATATTTTTTTCTATGAATGAGTTAATTTGATTGCAAGCGTCCGTCGGAGGAATGGCGTGAAGATTGTGTTGCTCCAAATCTATTTTATTTACTCTCATCGCCGCTTTTGTAGCGTGATATTTTTCATGTTTAATGAAGATATGATTTTGGTCTAAGATTTGAAGTTGGGATTTTTTGGCATCAACGAGAAGAAGCCCGACGGTTAAAACTTTATTAAATCGTGGAGAAAGTCCTGTCGTCTCTGTGTCAATTATTAATCGCCTCATAACCTACGAAAAAGAGTTGTAGTTTATATGAGTTTGGGAGAAAAATTACCCCGCTCCCCAGTTGGTAGTCTCCCTTCTCCAGTTTGTAGTTGGTAGTTGGGAGTTTGGAGTTCCCCGCCCCCAACTCCTAACACCTAACCCCAAACTATCAGCGAAGCTGATAAACCCCTAATTCCTAAAATCTACCCTGCGTAACTTGCAGAAGAATTTACCAGTGCCGCTCTTGCCGACTTAAGATATCTGGATTCGACTTGTTGGTATTGTTGTTGGTCTTGTTTTGAAACTGAAGGTAAAACTTTTTCCATTGCATCGTCGAAATGTTTTTTCGTAACTTGTTTTGTATCAATATTTTCCCGAAGTGCGAGCATTGCTGCCTCCCTTGATAGGGATTCTATATCGGCACCCGTGAAACCCTCGGTGGCTTCCGCTATTTTTTCTATGTCAACAGATTTATCCAACGGCATGTTCTTCGTGTGAATTTTTAAAATCTGTAATCTGCCTTCTTTATCTGGGACGGAAACGTAAACTATTCGGTCGAATCTACCCGGTCGCATTAGGGCTGGGTCTAAAATGTCGGGTCTGTTTGTTGCCCCGATTACGATTACGTTTGTCAGGTCTTCGATGCCGTCCATTTCTGCCAATAATTGATTCAAAACATTTTCGGTCACTTTTGATCCTCCGCCATAATTTCCTCCCCGCTTGCCTGCCAGAGAATCAATTTCGTCAAAGAAAACTACGCAAGGTGAAACCTGTCTTGCTCGCTCAAAGATTTTCCGAACTCCCTCTTCGGATTTGCCAACCCACATACTCAATAAACTTGGTCCTTTAATCTGAATAAAATTCGCTTCTGATTCGTTGGCTACCGCTTTCGCTAAAAGTGTTTTACCTGTTCCCGGAGGACCGTAAAGTAGAACGCCCTTTGGCGGAGTAATGCCCATTCGCGTAAATGAATTTGGAAATTTTAGTGGCCATTCAACTGCTTCTTTTAAGTCTCGTTTTACATTTTCGACACCACCAATATCCGCCCATTTTGTATTTGGGGTTTCAACTAAAACTTCTCTCATTGCGGAAGGTCGAACAATTTTTAATGCTTCGTCAAAATCTTTTTTTGAAACTCTTAATTGGTCTAAAACTTCTTGTGGAATTTCCTTATCTTCTTCTAAATTAAATTTATCTAAGTTATTCCGAAGAACAATCATCGCAGCTTCTTTTGCGAGCGAATTAATGTCGGCACCGACGAAACCATGTGTCTTTCTTGCTATCTCTTCGAGCTTTACGTTTTTGGTTAGCGGCATACCTCGTGTGTGAATTTTCAAAATTTGTAATCTTCCTGCTTTGTCTGGAACCGAAATTTCTACCTCTCTGTCAAATCTTCCCGGTCGTCTTAGTGCTGGGTCTAAGGCATTTATTCGATTTGTTGCTCCGATTACTACAACTTTTCCTCTTGCCTGAAGACCGTCCATCATTGTTAGTAATTGTGACACGACTCGTCGTTCGACTTCTCCGCCTACATCTTCCCGCTTCGGGGCTATTGCATCTATCTCATCTATAAAAATAATTGAGGGCGCATTCTTTTCTGCTTCGTCGAAAATCTCTCGAATTTTCTTTTCAGATTCTCCATAGAATTTAGATATAATTTCTGGGCCATTTAGTAGAATAAAATGTGATTCGGACTCGTTGGCTACGGCCTTTGCCAAAAGTGTTTTACCTGTTCCCGGAGGACCGTAAAGTAGAACGCCTTTTGGTGGCTCAATTCCAAGACGCATAAAAATTTCCGGGCGTTTTAATGGTAATTCTACCATCTCTCTAACTTTCTTTACCTCATTAGTCAGACCTCCAATATCTTCATAGGTTATCGATGGAATTGATTCTTCGGAAATTTCGACCGCTTTTGGACTTAATGTAATTTCTGTATTTTCCGTAATGACGCAAGGCTGACTTGGTGATGTTGATACTATTGCGAAACGTATTTGTGTTAGTCCGCCCGGCATTCCGCCGAAGCCCATTTGGTTAAAAATTTCTCCTACGTCTCCGCCGAATAAATCTCCGAATTCTCCCGACATTAAATTTTTTCGTTGCTGTGAACCCCCCATAACTACGATGTCCCCTTTGCTAACCGGTTTTCCTAAAAGTCCTCGTTTGAAATTGTCTGGGTTGCCCTGAATTACAATTCCTTTTTGCGCTGGTGCAATTGTAACTTTTTTTGCTTCTAGGATTGTTTCTTTTTTAATATCAACACGTTCGCCAATTCCTGTTTTAGAATTCTTTCGTGTAATTCCATCCATTCGGATTATTTCTTCGCCTCTGTCGGCAGGATACGCCTGGTCCACAATTGAATATGTTTTTCTGTCTCCTTTGATAGAAATTATATCTCCTCTATCAAGTTCTAGTTCCCGCATTAAATCCGGGTCGATTCTGACTATTCCCTTGTAAGCATCGTCTTGCAATGCTTCGACTACTCTTAACTTAATTGATTTTGTTTCGTCTTGTTTTTTTATCATTTGAAATCTAGTGAAAGTCTCCTTAAATCTTCCATGCAAAGGTTTACCATGTCGCTCATTCGTTTTTCCTGTTCGCCCATAAAGTCAATGATTTCCCGAGGGATTGAAACGGCGTAACTGTTGCCGACATATCGAAGTTTGACTTTGAAATTTTTTTTCTTGATGTTTTGAAAATCTGCGTATTCTTTTAAATCTTCCGGATGGATAATTTGATTTTTACAGTCTTTGCATCTAACCGCTCTAAGACGAAAACCGTTTTTAATAACAATGGCTGTCTGCATTTTTTTGTTGCAATGTTTACAAAGTATTGTGTTATCGAATATGTCCGACATGTGTATACTTAATGTGTATACTTTATAAATATTTGTGTTGTGCGAAAGATTATAAATGAGAATTGGTTTTATGTTATATGGTTAATAAATTATATAATGTGTATAAGAGATTTTGGGGATTTCTCCAGGAAGATAGTTGGTCGTCGTTTATTGTAACTTTAGCGTTGGCATTTATAATAATCAAGTTAGTTTTTTTTCCGGGGCTGTCGTTGATTACTGGAACAAGTTTGCCGTTGGTGATTGTCGAGTCGTGTTCTATGTATCATCACGAGGACGGATTTGAAAAGACTTTTGAGAGCTCGGTTTATGAGGATTATGGGATTACTTTAGAAGATACAGATAATTGGGTTTTTCAGAACGGATTTAGCAAGGGTGATGTGATTTTTGTGGTCGGAGCTAAAAATATAGAAATCGGCGACGTGATTATTTTTAATGGTGGTATGCAGTATCCTTTGATTCATCGAGTTGTCGGGGTTGGTGATAGTTACGCGACTAAGGGTGATAATTATAAAACTAATTCCAGACAGTTAAGTTCTGAAAAAAATATTTCAGGGGACCAGATTGTTGGAAAGGCTTTATTTAAGGTGCCGTTTGTTGGATGGATAAAGTTGATTTTTTTTGAAGGTGGGCGAACACAATCCCAAAGAGGATTGTGTCGGTAGTCGGTAGTCGGACGCTTCGCTGGTGGGAGTTCGGAGGGCAACTTTGTTGCCCGTTGGTGAAAACAGAAGGGAGTTTGAAGAATGAGAGACTTTGAAGTTCGGTGGCACCCTCACAAATAAAAGGGAGAAATAGGTTGGGGGAGGTTCGGTGTTCGGTGTTCGGAAGATTAGGTAGTCGGTTGAGGAATAATTTATGCAAATAGAAAGATTTTTAAATTTTAAATTTTAAGTTAATTGATGGAATTTTGTCCGAAATGTGGAGCTCTTCTTATAATGAAGAAAACAAAGGCTGGTTGTCCTAGATGTAGTTATACAGCGAAGGGGAAGGTTGATATGGAGATTAAAGAAGAGGTTTGTGAGCGGGTGCCTGTTGCAGTTGTTGATGAGAAAAAATCAAATGTGAATCCGATTACGGATTGGGATTGTCGAAAGTGTGGAGGCAAGAGGGCGTATTTTTGGATTCGGCAGATGAGGTCTGGGGATGAAGCCGAGTCAAAATTTTATCAGTGTGTGAAGTGTGGGAATACTGTTAGGGTTGACGATTGACACATAGTGTCAATCGTAGTGGGTAGTTGGTAGTTGGTAGTAAGTAGTGGGGAGGGGGAAGACTTGTTCGGCTTAGGTATATAAAATTTTTATCTCGCAACAACGCTTATAGAATTATTTTGTTGATAGTGATAAATTAGCCATTTTTATCAAAATTTATGGATTTGCCTTTAAGAATTTTCATAATTTCTTCTTTAATGGATTTTTTCTCCTTTTCTATATCTGAAATATAGTCTTCTCCATATTTTATTATACAATCAATGTGGACAAGTAATCTTGAAAGATAATAAAATGTCCTTCTTTTTTCATATCCCTCGTCAAGAGAAATGACCTCTGTATATCCTTTAAAAAAAGCATGTCTTAGTACATCATTGTTTGAAAAATTTGCAGACTCGGTCCTCATTAACTCCTCCTCGTTGTGACCTATAAATGCATCATCAAAGTCTATTATCCCACTTATTTTATTATCTTTTATAAAAATATTCTTTTGATTTAAGTCAATATGGAGTAAACGTGGAGTAATATCATAATCAATAAGATTTGAGGCATTTTCAAACCACTCTTTAATCGGGTTAATCAAATCTTCAAAAGAACTTCCCCTAAATATATCTAATCTCGAATTAATGATTTCGCTATGCATTTCTTTCCAATTTTTGTAGGGTCCTTTGTCCCCAATTTCAGAAAAACCCTTAACTATTTTTCCGTCATAAGTTTCTCCAAATTCTTGAAATGTAATAGAATGAATCTTTGCAACAACTTTTCCAAATTCATAATAAAATTCCTTTAAATCCTGTCCCTTAAATCTATCAATGGATTCCCCGAGCATTTTACCTTTCACCTCAGTGATAATTAAATAAGGATGGGAAAGAACTTGTAAGCTATTATCATATTTCAAAACATCTGGGACTGGAATATTTTTTTTCGATAATAGTGGGTACAAATAGGATAATTTGTGGCCAATCTTATTTTCTTTTTGGTTAGTAAATACTTTTAAGAAATAGTTTCCAGAATCAGTTTTGACCTTTATTAAAAAATTAGAGTAAGTATTTATCTTGATTATTTCTTTTACTTTAAGATTTAAATTATTAAAAATTTTTTTAACTTTTGTATCGTTAATTTCCATAATCTATTCAAAACTATTTTCTTTATAAATATCTCTTATCTATCCAATAAAAAGAAGTTACTATAAAAAACTTTATTAAATGAGAAAACCATATTTAAGCATGGAATCAAATAATATAAAATTTATTGAACGGGAAATGACTAAGTCTGAACTGAAGTTGATGAACCAAGGTTTTGACCAACATATGGCCAAGTTTAATAATCTCCCTTTAAAGAAAAAAAGATTTACAATAGTTATAACGGATAAAAATAATTTTATTGGTTGTGCTAGTGGTCTAACAAATGATAATAAGGAATGGTTTTATTTAACAGATCTCTTTGTTAATGAAAAGTATCGGGGACAGGGGTTAGGTGCTAAAATTCTGAAGCAATTAGAAAACAAAGTTGCAAAACTTGGAATTAAGCACATTTGGACATGGACCGCAGGATTTGAAGCTCCTTCTTTCTATAAAAAACAAGGGTATAAGATATTTACTGAAATGAAGGATTGGTATAAATCAGGACATAGTCGCGTTGGGTTATTGAAGAATTTTTTAAATTAAAATATGGCCTCGGAGGGATTTTCTCTATTCACAATTTGCATCTCGCAACAATATTTTTTTTGAATTTGTGTTGCTCGAAGCGAATTGTTCACCCCGACATTGCCGTGCGTTGAAATACGCAGAGAGATATATGCCATCTATCGATGGCATTATGGCCTCGAGGGGATTTTCTCTATTCACAATTCACACTAAAATTTTTCTAATCACTTCGTTGAGAAAAATTCGCGCAAATTGCTCACCCAACACGTGTGTCGTGGGTTCAAATGGCCTCGAGGGGATTTTCTCTATTCACAATTCACACTAAAATTTTTCTAATCACTTCGTTGAGAAAAATTCGCGCGAATTGTTCACCCAACACGTGTGTCGTGGGTTCAAATGGC